>JANNOG010000118.1:0-12935 GCA_031398915.1 Micrococcales bacterium
CATCGACCTCGGCATGCCGCAACAGGTGGTGCAACCGTTCCCTCGGCGACTCGGGGTCGATCGGCACGTAGGCGGCGCCTGCGGCCAGGATCCCGAGGACCGCGGCCACCTGTTCCCAGCCCTTGCCCATCGCCACGGCGACCATGTGGTTGGGGCGAGCACCCAATGCGGCGAGGCGTTCCGCGATACGGGTCGCGACGGCACGCAGCTCCCGATAGCTCACCGTGCGGTCGACCGTGATCACGGCGGGCACGTCGGGAGTACGGGCCGCTTGACGCCAGAACAGCTCGTGCAGGAGCACCGGTTCCAGGGGCGCTTCGGTGTCGTTGACCCGTTCCCGGACCAGCAACTGCCGCAGGGGCAGGACGTCCGACGCCGGGTCGGTCCACGCCTCTGGCTCGACGGCCAGCCGGTCGAGCAACCAGATGTGGGCGGCCACCAAGTCCTCCACCACCCCGTGTGAGAACACCCCCGCCGCGTCCCAGGTCAACACCAGTTCCGTGCCGTCCTCGACCACGTCGTGCCGAAGCCAGGCGGCAGATTTCGGCGAGACACCGGGCGTACCCCAGTCGTCGGTCAACCGCGAGCAGAACACGATCGGCAACACCTCGCCGTCCCGGACTCGGATGTCCTTGACGCAGTCGGTGAAGCTCCGCCGCGGATCGACGTCGAAGTCGAGGGACAGCCGCGAACCCTCCAGCCAGATGGAGAATCTTTGATCGCGACACCAACCGCCCAGCGTGCGTCCGTAGGCGCACGCGAGGACGGCCGAGGGCATGATGCCAGCACGCTCGGCCTGGTCGACGATCGCCTGCCAAGCCTCGGTCCGCATCCTGTGTGTGCGGCGGATCGACGAGCACGGGTCGACACCGGCCGCATCGCGAACCACCGGCAACTGTGGGGCGTTCATAACACCTCAGCTCCCCGTCTCGTCAGCGCGGCGCGAACGTCTCCGAGGGTGTGCATGGCCGCCATCTCGGCGTTGGAGAACCGGATGCCGTACGCGGTCTCGACCTCGACGAGCAGTTTGACGTGGCGCAGACTCGTCCAGCCCATCACGGTCTCCCGGCTGGACTCGTCGGTGAATTCCTCCGGCTGCGCATCGAGTGCGCGAGCGAACACCTCTGTCAGCAACATGTCTTCTCCCCGTGATCAGAAGCGGTAGTACAAGAACGGTGACGGCCCACCGGCGAAGACCAGGGCGGTCGCCGCGGCGGCCCCCATGACCAGTGCCCAGCGCACCGAGGGGCGCCAGGTCAACGCGAGCCACACCTTGCCCTGCGCCGCTTCCGCGAGGGACGGCAACGCCACCTCGTACCGTTCGAGCATCTGCTGGCTGTTGCGCGGAAACACCAGCGCGATGGCCAGCAACAACACCACCCAGAGCACGGCCGGGACGATGGTCACGATGTCGAACAGGTTGGTCCTGCCGTAGAAGTCGCCGATCGGCACACCGGCCGGGCCGAGGCCGTACATCGCCCGCAGCAGGGTCCACGCCGTACTGGTGTTGGGCGCCTGGAAGAAGGTCAGCGACGACACGAACGTCACCATCGTCAGGACCCAGCCGACCGGGCTCGGAATGCGCGGCAGGCGGTGGTAGGCGGTGGCCAGCTCCCGCCAGATCAGGTTCACCGCCATCGCGATGCCCTGGATCGCACCCCAGATCACGAATCCCCAGCCCGCGCCGTGCCACAACCCGACAAGCAGGAAGGTGACCACGACCGGCACGCACAGCACCACGAGCGCCCGCATCGCGGCCGAGTAGCCGCGCTTCATGCTGCGCCGCATGAGCTTCGCGGCCAGCGGCGTGTAGACGTAGTCGGTGAAGAACCTGGTCATCGTGATGTGCCAACGGCGCCAGAAGTCGATGATGTTGGTGGCCCGCAACGGCGAGTTGAAGTTCGGTGGCAGCCGGATGCCGAGCATGTAGCCGATGCCCAGCGCCATGTCGGTGTAGCCGGAGAAGTCGAAGTACAGCTGCAGGGTGAAGGCGAGCATGCCCAGCCAGGCGTTGCCCGCGCCGATCGCCTCGTGTCCGGACGCCGTGGTGAACAAGGTCCCCGCGTACGGCGCGATGTTGTCGGCGAGCACCGCCTTCTTGAACAGGCCCATCGTGAACATGGTCGCGCCGACGACGAGGCGGGTGCTGGTGGTGCGGTCGCGATCCGGGTTCTCCAGTTGCCCGAACACCTCGTCCGGCCGCACGATCGGACCGGCGGTGACGTACGGGAAGAACGTCCCGAACAGCGCGTAGCGCAGCAACGTCGGCCGCTCGCTCTGCCCGACGTAGACGTAGAGCAGGAACCCGATCTGGATGAAGGTGTAGAACGACAACCCGATCGGGGTTTTCGCGGCCACGCCGGAGAAGTGCGTGCCGAACAGGGCATTGATGTTATCGGCGATGAACCCGGTGTACTTGTAGAAGCCGAGCAGCACCAGGTTGGCCAGTATTCCGACACCGAGCAGGGCTCGGCGCGCCCCGCTGTCGACCGGGCGGCTGAGCATCAGCCGGGCGATGAGGAAGTTGCCGAGCACCGAGGCGACGAGCACGACGACGTAGCTCGGCCCCTGGGACGCGTAGAACACCAGGGACGCCACCACCAACCAGGCCACCGCGACCGGTGAGGGCAGCACGCGACGGAGGAGGTGGTAGCCGAGGACGACGACCGGCAAGAAGATGAACAGGAACGTGAACGAGGTGAACGTCATGAACGCGCTCCCGACACCAGGTCCGGCATCCGCTTGAACATGTCCTCCAGGCACGGCGGACGTGCATGGATGTGGTCGACGAATTGCTCCGGCGCACAGTGCGGAAATCCTGCCGGGTCGAAGTGGTTCTCCGCGATGGCGCCGTGCTTGGCGGCCAGTTCGGTGGCCACCGCTTCGAGGCCGTGCAGGGTCTCGCCGAACGGGTAGTTCTGGATCCTGGTCCAGTAGTCGGGGTGGTACGGGGTTTGTGCCACGACGACGCGCACTCCCTTGTCGCGCAACCAGTCGATCAGCTTGCCCGCGACGCCGACGAGATCGCGGTCGATGGCGGGCCTGGTGGGGCCGGCACGCAGGATCTCGTTGTCCACGAACTTGTCGACGAACTTCTTCGTGAACTTCTTCTCGCTCGCCTTGGACCAGTGCAGCGAACCATCGGCCGCGATGATGTCGAGGTGGTCGGTCTGCGCCTCCGTCGTCAGTTTCGGGGAGTCCTTGGCCGCGTCGATCTGCTGGACACGGCTGAACAGGCCTGCCATGTTGAAGGTGCCCGACCACTGCTGGATCGGCGCACGGCTGAAGTAGGACGTCGGTGTGATGCCCAGTCGCTCCGCCATGGCCGCGTACTCCGTGCCCCACTGCTTCCAGTCGTAGGTGGTGCGGTCGGCGACGGGTTGCAAGGACACGAACCGCAGACTGAAGACCATCGTCTTGGGCAACCGCCCGGCCTTGTCCAGCAGGTAGGTGATCGCCAGCATGTCCTCGACCTGGTCGTTGCTGACGAAGGCGTTGTAGACCTTGTGGCCGCCGGGGATGATCTCCGAGCGGGCCTCCTGCCACCGGCTGCCACCGAAGAGCACCACGTCCGGCGTCGCGGTCATGTGCTCGATCTGTGAGGCACGCAGGGCACGCAGGTCGATGTTCGGGTCGTAGTTGGCGAGGTTCTTGCCCTCGACCAAGCCCTGGGCGGCCAGGTCGATCGCCTGCTGGTCGTAGACGTAGGGGTTGAGCTTGCTGTTGAGCGCCCCGACCGTGGCGAACACCAAGGCCGCGATGCCGAAGATGATCAGAAGGTGGCGCAGCCCGTGGCCGCGGGTGAGTTCGACGTCGGTCATCGGTGCTCCTCAGCCCATCGCGCGCGAGAGCCGCCACGCCGCGTCCACGAACCGGTCCACGTCGTGCTTGTTGTGGAACAGGTGGGTGGAGACCCGGATGGCGTTGCTCGGTGCGGGTGCGCCCGCGATCGGGACGATCGTGGTGCGGATGGTGATCTTGTGTTCGTCGTGCATGCGGGTGACGAAGGCGTTCGCCTTGTCCAGGCTGTGCGCGTCGGCGGGGTGTACGAACGGGTTGAATGCGGTGATGGCGCTGACCAATCTGGGGTCGTCCTTGGGGCTGTAGAGGGCGCCTATCCCCCACCGTTCGGCGATCTTGTCCTTCAACCGTGCGGCCAAGCCGAGCGAGTGGTGCTCGATGTCCTTGCGCCCCAGGCGATCCCACACCTCGCAGGCCTTCACGAACCCGGTGATCTGCGCCAGGCTGGGGTTGCCCACGTCCTGCAGGAGTGCCGCGACGTCGTAGGAGGCGGTCGCCGTGCTCGTGCGCGGCGGGAGCCCGGCGTCGGGGTAGGCCTGGGTCGAGGTGATGGTGGGCCAGAACTCGGGCAACGGGTTGGGGTTGTAGGCGTTGAGCACCTTGTTGCGCAGGTACAGCACCCCGGTGCGGGCCGGACCGCACTGCCACTTGCCACCCGAGCCTGCCAGGAAGTCCACGCCCAGCTCGCGGTAGCGGTAATCGAACATTCCAGGGATGTGCGCACCGTCCAGGACGGTGGTCAAGCCGTGCCGCTGCGCCATCTCGGCGATCATGCGCACCGGCAGCATGGTCCCGGTCCGGAACACCGGCGCGGAGAACAGCAACACCTTGGTACGAGCCGTGATCGCGGCCTCGAACAACGCGACGTAGTCCTCGGCGCGTTGCCGGTTGCCGACGGGCAGCGCCACCCGCTTGACCACCACGCCCCGCCTGTTGCGCAGGATCGCCAGCGGGGTGTTCACCGCCGGGTGCTCGTGGTTCGTGGTCAACACCTCGTCGCCCGCGCCCAGCGCCAGACCGGCGAGCACCGTCCCGATCCCGTCGGTCGTGTTGCCAGACAGGAACAGCTCGTCGACATCACACCCGAGGCCCGCTGCGACCTGTGCTCGTTCCGTGGCGAAGACCCCGTGGTAGTTGCTCAACGCCTGTCTGGCCACGGTCTCGAGCTGTCTGGTCTCGGCCTGCAACACCTCGCGGGGTGTTGAGCCGACCGTGCCCACGTTCATGAACAGCGGATCCCGGTCGAGCACGAACAGGCGACGCCACGTGTCCGGGTGGCCGGTGACGATCGACGCGGACGAGGGATCGGCGCTCGCGACACCCGGTAGCCCGACGCCCATCGCCGCACCGGCCAACCCCGCTGTGACAAGCAGTCGGCGACGACTGACGCCGCCGCCGAGAGAAGCGGATTCCACTCCTTGGGACATGCTGGTTCCCTTTCACGCTTTTCGGGCACCCCAAAGAGACCAGGCCAGGGTCCGGAAAATGTAGGTGCAACCACGGTTACGACGGTCAGAACAAGGCAGAAGTTAGCTACGCATCGTGCGCAGGCATAAGGCCCATCCGGCTCAACGCCGTACCGCCGAATCCTCGCCGGAACTAACCAAGCCTCACCTGGTCAGCAGGTCAGGAACTATACGACCTGCGCCAACGGTGACCGGGCGACTAAATCCGCACCCGCAAACCGGAAGTCGTCCGACATGCCACCCGGAACCACTTCACTGGATTTCCAATCAAGGAGTCGACACAGTTCGACACCCATACTCCCCATATAGACTGTTCGGCACATCGACTATTCGAATACCCAATGACGTCCATTGTGTGGACGATGGCGGGGTGCGCGACCGATCAGCCGGATGACGGTCGCGCATCCCATCGACCTCGTCCTCAACTCACTCCGCGAGCCCCTTCACCCTTTCGCCGCAGCAACATCCGCGCCACTGCGCCCAACGCGAGATGCCCGACCAGGCCCGCTCCCGCGATGACGAGTCCCAACCGATATCCCAGTCCGATGTGGACAGCCAGCCCGGCGACGACCACCAACGCGAGCAGCACGCGCACGACGTGGCGACTCACTCGGCACCCGGCTTCACCGCGAGCACGCAGTGCAGGAACCCTCCGACCCGGCTCACCGCCACAGAATCGAACCCGGCGTCGGCCAGCATGGGCGCGATCCGCTCCACCGGGTTGTCCCGCATCCCCTCACCGGCCGTCGCGCCGACCAGGTGCCTGCCCAGATGACCGCGCGGAGGCCTGAAGTCGGCGATCATCGCCCGCCCGCCCGGCCGCAGCACCCGGAACGCCTCCGCGAAGGCCGCTCCACGTGCGCCCTCCGAGATGTGGTGCACCGCCAGGCTCGACACCACCACGTCGAACGAGGCGTCAGCAGCGTCGAGCGCCTCGGCCCTGCCCACCTCGAACGAGCAGTTCGCGCCTCCTCGCGTTCCGCGCGCCTGCTCGACCATCGGCACGGACGGGTCGATCCCCAGTGCGCGCCCGTCCGGCAGCGCGGCCGCGGCGGCCAGCGCGGTCAGGTAACCAGGCCCGCAGCCGAGGTCCAGCACCCGGTCGCCAGGACGGACACCCGCGAGTTCGACCAGTCGCCCGAACGTCCGCTGTCGACGTCCGGCGAACACCACCACCGAGAACACCTCGTAGGCCAGCGCGTGCCTGATCGCACCCGGCGCACCCTCCTGCGACCTGCCGTGCAGCAATTGCCCTAAGTTCATGACCACACTCCTAAGCTAGTGACGACTAACAAAGCGGCGCGGCCGATGCTAGTCATCACTAACTTAAGAGGCAAGGGCACTACGATGGACCGGTGAGCGACGAAGCTGTCCGGCGAACCCGGATGCGGGCACCGGAGCGCCGCGAGTCGATCCTCGCCGCGGCCTCCGAGGTCTTCGCCGAAGCCGGCTACCTGCGCGGCAAGACCTCCGCCGTGGCCAACCGGGTCGGCGTGACGGAACCGGTGGTGTTCCGCAACTTCACCACCAAGGCCGCACTGTTCGCCGCGGTCGTCGACCGGGCCGCCGACCACGTCTGCGACATGCTCGACCGGGTCACCGCGAGCACCATCCCAGTCACGAGCGCGCTCCGCACGATGCTGGACCCAGGCCACTTGCGCCAGGTGCACAGCGCGGGCACCGTCGGCGCGATCTTCGCCGACGCCTCCACCATCACCGGCGAACCGGAGATCGAAGCCGCCGCGAGGAAGGCGACACGGCGCTTCGCCACGTCGGTCACCGCGCTGCTCGACCGCGGCCAGACCGACGGCGAGTTGCGACAAGACCTCGACACCGAAGTCGCGGCCTGGTGGCTGCTGTCGCTGGTGGCGTCGCAGAAGTTCCGGCACGGCACGGCCGCCGAACCGGCGGGGCTGGAGGTCAAGCTCGTCGACGGCACGCTCAGCTTTCTCATCGACCCGGCCTCGACAAGCTGACGTGGTCACCGCGCTTCGAAGTCCTCCGAGTCGGTAGCTCGGCGGCGTTCCAGGAAACCGTGTCGCGTGTGCGTCCTCGCTACGGCCGGGTCGGCCACCGCGCACGTGAGCATCGAGCCCGGCGAGATCAGCCGGTCGGGCTCCAGCATCGTGCAGTTCAAGGTTCCGACCGAGTCCGCGACGGCGGGCACGGTCAAGCTCGAACTGACCCTGCCCGCCGAGTTCCCGGTGTCCTCGGTGCGCACCGAGCCGAAGCCGGGCTGGACCGCACAGATCGCCCGCGCGAAGCTCGACAAGCCCGTGACCGTGAACAACGTCCAGCTCACCGAAGCGGTGCGCACGGTGACGTGGACCGCCGAACCGGGCACGCGCATCGGGCCGGAGCAGTTCGGGCTCTTCCACCTCATGCTCTCCGGTCTGCCCGACACCACCGACCGCCTCGTCATCTCGGCGACGCAGACCTACGACGACGGGAAGGTGGCCAACTGGGACACACCTCCCACGGCGGACGGTCGGGAGCCCGCGAGCCCCGCGCCGGGTCGATGAAGTGTCGAACCACCAGTGCTGGCAACAGTTCCACGATCGCTGCGCCCACCACTGCCACCGCGACGACGACGACGACGAGCCGGATCCGCCATGGGCGCGCCAGGTCCCACAACTCTGGCCCTATCGAGGTCGTTTTCACGGACGGGTCGCCGGGTCGCGGACGTGGTGGCGTTGGGCGACGAACATGCGGGCGTAGAGGCCGCGGTTGTCGAGGAGTTCGGTGTGCGTGCCGCGTTCCACCACGCGCCCTCGGCCGGGGACGATCACGTGGTCGGCGTGGCGGAACGAGGCCAGCCTGGTGGAGCACAACAGGACGGTGGCGCCTGTCGAGCCAGGACGAGCGCGACCGGCACAGGGGCGAGCGCGACCACTCCGAGCGACGGGTCGTAGACGAGCATCGCGACCATCAGGGACGCGGAGAACAGCAGCGTGTCCCAGATCTGACGCCGGACACCGATTACGGGATAGACCCCCGCCGCAAAACTGCGAAACGTCAAGTTGTTAAAGCGTGCCGGTTGTGGCTGTCAAGCCTGTGGAAGTTGACCGCTCCGTACGTCGGGCTTTCGCGTCGGTGGTGGGGTGCGAGGCTCGGCTGGCGGGGTGTGGCGCAGTCCGGCGCGAACGGCTGCGGCGGCGACGGTCTGGAACATCCGGTCGATGTCTTCGGCGGGTTCGGTGAACCCGCCGAAGACCCAGGCGCGGATGGCGGTGGTGAGCATCCCGGCGACCATGGCGGCAAGCAGTGGGGGTGGGACCGCCGGGCTGGTGTCCGTAGCGAGCCGGCCGGTGAGGCGTTCGGTGAGCATGGTGGTGAGTTCGTCCTGCAGCGCGGTCATGAACAGGTTCAGGCCACGGCCACGGGCAAGGACCTGGTACAGCTCGACCTGGGCGCCGATGTGGCGAAGCAGCGCGAGGCTGGGCAGCAGCCGCGCGGGCCCGCCGGCGGGGGTGGCGGGTCCCGCGGTGTCGGCGGTGAATGCGGCGAGCATGCGCTGTACTCCGTCGACGAGCAGGTCGTCCTTATCGGTGAAGTGGGCGTAGAAGGTGGATCGGCCGATGTTGGCCCGGTCTGCGATCTCCTGCACGGTGATGCTGTCGTAGCGCTTCTGCCGCATCAGTTCGACCATGGCCCCCATGAGCATCTGCCGGGTCCGCAGTGACCGGCGGTCGGTCTTGACCTGGCGCATCCGACGCCTCCTTCCCGGACAGTTCGGCGCTGATGTCCCGTAGTGGACGGAGCCGGCGTTCTGTGGCTTGACGGGGATCGACGCAGCGGAACAATACTCCTTTACAAGACAAGCGTCTATTAACCAACGGTCGTCCAAGACCGGGAACCGGCACGTAGCGAGGAGCGGATATGGCCAGGTTTGTCGCGCATCCACCACCACCGCCGCCGTCCGACCAGGTCTGCGGACCGATGGTGCGGGTCAGCGGGGCGACGAGGACGTACCGCGTCGGCACGGCGGTGTTCGAGGCGCTGAGCGGCGTCGACGTGACCGCCCAGGCAGGCGAGTTCGTGGCCATCGTGGGCCGATCCGGATCGGGCAAGTCGACCTTGCTGAACCTGATCGCCGGTATCGACCAACCGACCGCCGGGCGGGTCGAGGTTGCCGGTACCGATCTCGGGGAGCTGAGCGAGAACCGGCTCGCCGCGTGGCGCGGGCGCACCGTCGGGGTGGTGTTCCAGTTCTTCCAACTACTGCCCACGCTGACCGTGGCGGAGAACGTCATGCTGCCGATGGAGCTGTCCGGCGGCGTACCGGCGGGCAAACGCCGCCCCCTGGCGATGGAACTGCTCGACCGGGTCGGGATCTCCGGGCTCGCGGACAAACTTCCGTCCATGATGTCCGGCGGCGAGCAGCAGCGCGCCGCAATCGCCCGAGCCCTGGCCAACGACCCACCCGTGCTCGTGGCAGACGAGCCCACCGGCAACCTCGACGCCACCACCGGCGACGCCGTGCTGGAACTGCTCGCCACGCTCGCCGCCGACGGTACCTGCGTGCTGATGGTCACCCACGAGCGCGATATCGCCGAGCGGGTATCGCGCACCGTCACCCTCGCAGACGGGCGGATCGTCCGGGACACGGAGGCCGTGCCGTGCTGAACGTGCGTTCCCGCAAGGTCCTTCGCGATCTGCGCCTCCAGTGGGGCCGGGCCGTCATGGTGGTCGTGGCAATGGCGCTCGGAGTAGTCGGCACCACCGCGATCTCGACGAGCTACTACGTCGCCAAACGCGAGCAGCGCGACGCGTTCCTCGGCTCCCACCCCGTCTCAGCGACGCTCATCGTCGACGGCCTCACCCCGCAGGCACTAGCGGCGGCGCGCGCAGTGCCAGGCGTCGACACCGCAGAAACCATCATCGAAAGCCCCGGCGCCAGGATCCGCCTACCCGATGGTGAGTGGATACCCGTGGACCTGTCGGCGCGGGCCGACTACGAGACCACCACGATCGCGCGGCCCACCCCACGGACCGGCGCCTGGCCACCGCCGTCCGGCCAGATCGTCATCGAGGCCTCGTCGGACGGCGGTATCCGCTCCGTCAAGGCGGGCGACACCGTCGAGGTGGAGACGCCCGGTTCGGCGACGCAGTCGCTGACGGTCGCCGGGACCGCCAGCGACCCCAGTCTCGCACCCGGCTGGGTCGAGGGCGCCGCGTACGGCTTCGTCACCACCGACACCATGGCCCGGCTCGGCGTCACGGCGGCGCCGCGCGAGCTCCGCCTCCTCGTCGGCGGCAACAGGCTCGACCGGAGCCAGGTCGAGGCGGTCACCGCTGCGGTCACCGCCCGCCTCACGATGGCCGGGGCCCAGGTCGCCAGCATCGACGTGCCCGACCCCGGCGCCCACCCGCACCAGGACATCATGAAGGGAATGCTCGGGCTGGAACTGCTGTTCGGCGGGCTCGCGCTGGCGCTCAGCGCGCTGCTGACCGTCACTGTGGTCTCCGCGCTGCTGTCCGGTCAGGTACGCCAGATCGGCACCCTCAAGGCGGTCGGCGCCCGCACCGGGCAGATCGTCGGCGGCTACGCCGCGATGGTCGTCCTGCTCGGCGGTGTTGCCTGCGCCGTCGGCTGGACCCTCGGCCGGCTCGCAGGCCTGGCCTACGCCGACTTCGTCGCCACGTTCATGAACTTCGAGGTCGCCGACACCGGGATGCCGGTGTGGCTGATCGCCGCCCAACTCCTCACCGGGCTCGCCGTACCGGTCCTCACCATGGGCGCCGTACTCCTGCGCGCGACCCGGATCACCGCCGCACAGGCGATGCACGACCACGGCGCGGTCCGCGCCGCCCGCCCCGCCGCCGGCGTCGCCGCCGCGCTCTCGGCCCGCCGGCTGCCTCGGCTACCGCTGATGGGCGTCCGCAACGCCTTCCGGCGGCGGGGCCGGCTGATCCTGGCGGCCAGCGCTCTCGCCATCGCCGGCGGCATCTTCATGGCCGCGGGCAACCTCACCACCGGTCTGGAGGAGACGTTCGTCGACAGCGAAATCAACTCCGAACCGTATGACGTCACCGCCCGCACCGACCGGCCGTACCCCGTCGACCGAATCACCGCCGCAGCCGGCACCGTGCCTGGCGTGACCCGGGTGGAGGGTTGGCTCACCGCCCCCGCCACCGCCGGCGCGGCCGAGACCATCAGCCTCGCCGGCGTCGACACCGCCAGCCCGGTGCTGGACCTGGCGATTCTCGACGGCCGCTCCCTGACCCCGGCCAGCCGGAACGAGATCGTCATCAGCCAGGGCCTCGCCGGGGACATCCCCGGAGCCCGCGTCGGCACCGAGCTAACCCTCCAGATCGCGGGCAAGGCAACCACGTGGCGCATCGTCGGCGTCGCCAGGACGGTCCGCGGCGGGATCGGCTGGGTACCCCGCGACGACCTCGCTGGCGCGCTCGGCGTCCCCGGCACCGCCAACACGGTGCGGGTCGTCACCACCAACCACGATCTGTCCACCGTCAAGACCACGCAGGACGCCCTCGACCAGGCCCTCGCCAGCTCCGCAGTGACTGTCGTCGGCCGCAGCACCCTGTTCGACACCAGGCAGATCCTGGAGGAACACAAAGTAATCTTCAACGTCCTGCTCGACCTGATGGCCCTGCTCAGCGTCATCGTCGGCGGGATAGGACTGGCCATCACCCTCACTGTGTCCGTCGTCGAACGCACACGCGAGATCGGCATCCTGCGCGCCATCGGCTCCACCACAGCGAAGCTCCTCACCCTCGTCGGCGTGGAGGCGGCCGTGACTGGCGCGGTCAGCTGGGTGCTCGCGCTGATCCTGGCCGGCCCGGCGACGGTGCTGTTCGATCAACTCTTCGGCAACCTCCTGTTGAACGCGCCCATCGCCTTCGCCGTCAATGGCTGGATGATCGCTGCCTGGCTCGCCATCGTGACCGTCTTCTGCGCCGTCGCCAGCATCGTGCCGGCCCGACGCGCCGCGGCGATGACCGTCAGCAGCACCCTCGCCTACGAGTAGCCCCGGTCGGCCAGCAATCCGTCGCGGCCCCGTCCGAACCACACCTCACCGTCCGACCGGAGAAACCATGTCCCGTATCGCCCTCACGAACCGCCGGCGACGCGTCGCGATCAAGGCCGCTGTGATCACGGCACTGGTTATCGCCGGGGGCCTCGGCGTCTACTTCCTCATCCAGGCCGTCATCGCCATGCACACCGCCTGACGTCCCAGCGACGACCCGCCGGCCTGTGGCGACCCGCCCCGGTGCCGTACGCCGAACGTCTCCGCTGTTCGTGTCCCGTAACGGACAAGGAGATCCCGTCGAGCCATCGGTGCGGTCGTTGACGTACACCGTCGAGGTCGAGTCCGGTGTGGACGTCCCAGGAGGACCTGATGGATTCGACCGGATGGTGCGCGACGTTCTCACGCACCCGAAGAGCTGGATCGCCGGCGGACAGGACGCCTTCGCTCGGGTGTCGACAGCCGAGGCGGACATCCCGATCAGCCTGACCTCGCAGTTGACCACCAGAGACCTGTGCGGCTTCGCCATCCCCAACTAGGTGGCTGGTGTTAAACGGTTGCCGGAGAGACCCGGTTCGGGTCGTGAGAGGCCGTCAGCGCGGCTGAGGATTCCGGTTCCGGACGGGCGTCGGCGGCGGTTCGCGGGTTGATCACGGTCGTGGACGGCCGTGGGACC
>JANNOG010000050.1:0-13546 GCA_031398915.1 Micrococcales bacterium
ACCGGACGTCGCCCTCGACCATGTCGCGCATGTCACCCACGCCGTTTCGGAACATCAGGGTGCGCTCGAGGCCCATCCCGAATGCGAATCCGCGGTATTCCTCCGGGTCCACACCACAGGCGACGAGGACCCGGGGATTGACCATGCCGCAGCCACCCCACTCGATCCAGCCCGTGCCCTTGCAGGTGCGGCAGGAGCTGTCACTGCCGCTGCAGACGAAGCACCGGAGATCCATCTCTGCGCTCGGCTCGGTGAACGGGAAGAACGCCGGGCGCAGCCGCGTGACCGCCTGCGGACCGAACATCGACGCGGCGAGGTGGTCCAGCGTGCCCTTCAGGTGACCCATCGTCAGATGACGGTCGACGGCCAGGCCTTCGATCTGATGGAAGACCGGGGTGTGCGTGGCGTCCAACTCGTCGGTCCGAAAGACCCGGCCGGGTACGACGACGTAGACGGGCGCCCCCCGGGTCAACAGGGTCCGCGCCTGGACCGGTGAGGTGTGCGTGCGCAATACGAGTCCCGAGTCGGGGGGGTCGACGTAGAACGTGTCCTGCATCTGCCTGGCCGGGTGATCGGGATCGAAGTTCAGCGCATCGAAGTTGAACCATTCAGCCTCGACCTCGGGTCCCTCCGCTACCTCCCAGCCCATCGCCACGAAGACATCGACCATCGAATCGGCGATCATGCTGAGCGGGTGTCGAGCGCCGCGACCCTGGCGATCGGCGGGCAGGGTGACGTCCACTGCCTCTTCGACGAGCAATCGGGCCTCGGTCGCCTGCTGCAACTCGGCTGTTCGCGCGACAACGGCTGCCCGAACAGCATTGCGTGCCGACCCCAGTCGAGCACCCGCCGCCGCCCGCGCGGCCGGCGGCAGGGCACCGATCTCACGATTGGCCAGAGCCAGAGGGCTGCGATCACCGTCGTGGGCGAGTCGTACCGCTTTGAGGTGATCGAGGTCGGTCGCCGCCGCGATCGCCGCCAGCGCGTCGCTGCTGGCCTGCTCGACGGCCTCCGGGTCGAGTGTCGCCACCTGCACCGGGTCGTACGCCGTATTGGGTCCTGACACGGTCCTTGAGTCTACGGCTCGACGACGCCGCCCACCCGGTGCGACGGGTCGGACCTAGCCGACCTCGCCCAAGTGCCCAACTTGGTGGTTGCGACAGGACATGATGGTCTCTGCCCCCATCTGCATCATCCGCCGATAGCATCTGGGCGCCCACCTGCCGAACTGCTTGCCGACGAGGACTACGAGGCCTTCATGGATGCTCTTCACGACGACCCGGTAACGGGCGAGGACCAATTCGACGTGGTCATGCGCGGCTACAGCCGCCACCAGGTCGAGGACTTTGCCGCCCGGACCCGCTCCGAGCTCAGCGACCTGGAACAACGCCTGGCGGTCGCCCGCCGCGAGACCGAGCGATTCCGTAAGGATCTGGCGGCAGCACAGCGCGAACTGGACGCGCAGCGCATCGAGGCCAAGCCGGCTCATGCGGCAGTCAGCGAACGGCTCTCTCAGATTCTCCGCCTCGCCGCCGAAGAAGCCGACCAGGAACGAACCGCGGCCGAGGCGGCGATCGCCGAGATGAGGGCCGAGGCCGCAACGGAAGTCCAGCGACTGCGTGACGACGCGACGGCCGAGGTCGACCAGACCCTGAAGGCGGCCCGCGAGAGGTCCGAGTCCGAGATCAAGAGTGCCCAGGAAGAAGCGCAGAACCTGAAGTCCTCCTCGCGCGACGAGGCGGAGCGGGCAGTGTCCGCCGCTCAGGACCACGCCCACCGGTTGGTCTCCGCGGCGGAGCGGCGGGCGGTCGCGGTGAACGACGTGGCGAACCGCCGTCTGGCCATGATGAACGAGCGGCACACCGAGACGGTGCGGCGGCTGTCCGACATCCGCGACGCCCTGGTCGGTGTCCTCGGCGAGGAGTCCTCGCGGCCCAGCCTCGACGACGAGGTCTCGGCGGCGGCGGACGCCGAGCCGGTGTCGGCATCGACTGCCACGCCCTCGACCGGCGTCAGCGGTCCACAGGACGATTCGGCCGTGCCGGCCGGAGGCGCTGGAGGACCGGGGGGCAAGACCGTCGTCGACATCAGCGCGGGCGGGCGCGACAGCATCACCAAGGACAACGCCGTTCGTACCTGAGGCGGCACTCAGCCGGGGCGGGCTTGGTGGCGGGCGGAGGTGAACAGCAACACCGTGGCGGCCATCGCCAGGTTGAGGGACTCTGCCCGGCCACGAATCTCGATGGCCACCTCGCCATCGGCGATCGAGGTGACCGCGTCCGTCAGGCCGTGAGCCTCGTTGCCCAGGACCCACACGTGTCCCTCGGTGAGCGGGATCGGGGATTCGGCAGGGCCGACGTGGTCGAGGGAGTGTGCGCCGTCCGCTGCGGTGGCCAGTACCCGCCAGCCGGCGCGATGGGCTCGTTCCGCGACGACCTCGGGCGACACGTCCGTCGACACCGGGACGTGGAAGAGGCTGCCGGCGCTGGCTCGTACGGCCTTGGGCGCGAACGGATCCGCGCTGGCCGGGCTGAGTGCGACGAACGCCGCACCGGCGGCGTCGGCCGCTCGGATGACGGTACCGACGTTGCCGGGGTCTCGAACCTCGACCAGCAGGACGCCGAATCCGACGGTGGGCAGGTGCAGCGCATCCGGTCCCGGCCGGCTGGCCACCGCCACCACCGCCTGGGGCGACGCCGCGTCGGACATGGCTGCGATGACGTCGTCGCTGGTGAGGGTCAGAGCCACTGCCGCACGCTCGGCCAACGGCGCCAGTTCCGCATCCCGATGCAACGCCTCGACGGTTGCGTAGACGGCAACCACCCGGCTCTGCCACGGTGGACCGGCGGCCGCCCGGAGCAGGTCCATGACGGCGTGAGGGCCCTCGACCAGGAACTGTCCGGTTCGCTTGCGGCCCCGAACCGTGGCCAGCCCGGCGACTCGCCGAACTCGTTCAGCCCGAGGGTTGTCGAGCAGGCTCGGGTCCTCAGGCTGCGGCAGCGCCGTCGACCGGGGCAGGCAGCGCGTCGGCCGCGGATCGGACCAGGACGGCGAAGGCGGCGGCGTCGCTGACTGCCAACTCCGACAGCATGCGCCGATCGACCTCGATGCCCGCGGCCTTGAGGCCCTGGATGAACCGGTTGTAGGTCATACCGTGCGAGCGCGCCGCGGCATTGATCCGCTGGATCCACAGTCGACGGAAATCACCCTTGCGGGCTCGGCGGTCGCGGTAGGCGTATACCCCCGAGTGGGTGACCTGTTCCTTCGCCTTGCGGTACAGCCTCGAGCGCTGACCGCGGTAACCGCTGGCCTGCTCGAGGATCTCGCGGCGCTTCTTCTGTGCGTTGACTGCGCGCTTCACACGTGCCACGTGTGTCTCCTCTGTTGGTGAAGGACCTGGTGGTGAAGGATCTGGTGATGAAGGACCTGTTGGTGAAGGACCTGGTGATGAAAGATCTGGTGATCACGGACCTGGTGACGAACGATCCGGTGGTGCCGATCGGGGTGTCGGCTCCGTCGACGGCGGTCGTCAGCGACCGAGCAACCGCCGGGCCTTGCGGACATCGCTGGGGGCCATCTCGATGTCGACGGCGAGCCTGCGGGTCCGCGTCGACGACTTCGCCTCGAACAGGTGGCGGCGATTGGCGCGCTCGCGAACGATCTTCCCTGTGCCGGTCACCTTGTAGCGCTTCTTGGCGCCGCTGTGCGTCTTCTGCTTGGGCACTGGGTGCCTCCTCTCGTGTGCGTCGAATGACGCAGGCGGATCATGTGGTGGTGGTCGCGTAGTCAGCCGTGTCGACGTCTAGCCGCCCTGGCCGGTCGCGCCCGCGTCGAGTGTCGGGCGCCCGGTGACCGCGGCGTCAGCCGCTTGCTTGCGGCGCAATTCGGCTTTCGCATCGGCCTTCTTGCGATGTGGCCCGATGACCATGACCATGTTGCGTCCGTCGACGCGGGGCGCGGATTCGACGGCGCCCAGATCGATGACGTCCTCTGCCATCCGCTGCAGCAGGCGTAGCCCCATCTCGGGCCTGGACTGCTCGCGTCCGCGGAACATGATCATCACTTTGACCTTGTCGCCGCCCTTCAGGAACCGCTCGACGTGACCCTTCTTGGTCTCGTAGTCATGCGAGTCGATCTTGAGTCGAAGCCGAATCTCCTTGAGAACGGTGTTGGTCTGGTTCTTGCGCGCTTCACGCTCTTTGATCGCAGACTCGTACTTGAATTTTCCGAAGTCCATGAGTTTGGCAACCGGCGGGCGAGCACCGGGAGCCACCTCGACCAGGTCGAGTTCAGCCTCTTGGGCGAGTCGAAGGGCGTCTTCGATTCGAACGATCCCGACCTGTTCGCCGTTCGGACCGACCAGGCGAACCTCGGGGACTCGGATACGGTCGTTGATGCGTGTCTCGGTGATGTGTGCTCCTCAGATGGGTGTCAGGTGCCAGTGGCCGATTGCGGGCCACTGTGACCGCGCCGACGTAGGCCGAGCCCACCTGGGAACACCGAGGGCCACCGTGGTTGACCCACAGGACCGACCCGGTCGACAAGTGCCGCAGGGTGGGAGTTTCCTCCGCTTGCTCCGGTCGGCACGTGTTGTGCGAACCGTATGGTCACCGTCAGGGTAGCAGTATGAGTGCGTCTCCCCTCCGATCAGATTCACCCACCGATGCCCGACTTGCGGCAGCCGTCCGTGACATCGCCGACGTGGGCGCAGTGGAGATCATCACGACTGCTGCCCTGCACCTGATGTCCGCAGCCGCCGTGGCGGTGGGATTGGCCGACGGGATGGACGCCGACGGCGCCTCCGACACCGGGGTCAGTCACGGTGACCTGGACGAGGCCCGCACCCTCATCACGGCCCTCGCCGGCTTGGTTACGGCTTCCGCTCCTGCGCTGGGGCCGGTGCACGCCCGCTCGCTGCGCGACGGTCTGCGCAGCCTCCAACTGGCCTTCCGTGAGGCCTCGATCGTGCCGGACGCGCCTGGTCAGGGCCCCGGCGAGACGTGGACGGGACCGGTCTCGTGACGCCACCGGCGACCGGCCTGCGCCGCCGTCGCGCGTCGCCCCGATAGCCGCTCAGCCTCGGTCGTCGGCCACCAGCAGCGCCTCGCTCAGGGTGAACGCTCCGGCGTAGAGGGCCTTGCCGATGATGGCCCCCTCGACGCCGGCGACAGTGAGCGCGCGGAGAACGGCGACGTCGTCCAGGGTGCTCACGCCACCCGAGGCGACCACGGGCGCCGGGGTCGCAGCGACGATCTGGCGTAGCAGGTCCACGTTGGGGCCGGTCATCGTGCCGTCGCGATGGACGTCGGTGACGACGTAGCGGGCGCACCCGTCCTCGTCCAGGCGTGCCAGCGTCTGCCACAGGTCACCACCATCGCGGGTCCATCCCCTGGCTGACAGGACGGTGCCGCGTACGTCCAGGCCGACGGCGATCTTGTCGCCGTGGCGGGCGATGACTCGTCGGGTCCAGTCGGGATCTTCCAGTGCCGCGGTCCCCACGTTCACCCTGGTGCAGCCGGTGGCCAGGGCGCGTGCCAACGACTCGTCGTCGCGGACGCCACCGGACACCTCGACCTGGACGCCCAGGTCCGCCATCGAGCGGGTCACGGCCGCGATGAGGTCCGCGTTCGTGCCCCGGCCGAAGGCCGCGTCGAGGTCGACCAGATGCAGCCATCGCGCCCCCTGCGCCTGCCACTGCATGGCCGCGTCGATGGGGTCGCCGTAGGCCGTCTCGGTTCCTACCGCCCCCTGGACCAGGCGGACGGCTCGACCGTCGGCGACATCGACGGCGGGGAGGAGGATCAGCGGCGGGCTGGTGTCGGTCACAGCCGGGGACCGTAGCGACCCGGTCCACGCCGCGCCGCATCGGTCACCCAGATTCCGACCAGCGGCAGGGCGGCGATCGACACGACCGCCGTCAGGACGTGGGCGGTCCACGAGGGCCACAGCACCCAACTCACGACGTTGACGATCAGTACCGCTGCCGCGATGGGCGCCCACCGGCGGGCTCGGGCGCGACGTTGGGCACTGTCCACGGTCATGGCCGGACGCCCCAGCGCCCGCCGCAGTCGGGCCGCGACGACTCCTCGTCGGCGCCGTCGTGCGACGGCTGCCACTCGTCGACTCTCGGCCGCTCGGGTCGCCGCGGCGGCTGCGGCTTCCCGTTCGGCGCGCCGATGTGCCCGCTGCTTGCTCATCGCAGTGCGAGGACCCAGGTCTCGAGGAGGTGCAGGCCGGCGGCGCCCGATTTCTCGGGATGGAACTGCGTGGCTGACAGCGATCCCTGTTCCACGGCCGAGACGAACGACACGCCGTGCGTGGTGTGCGAGACCAGCGGTGGGCGTATCGGACTGCTGGCCTGGAACTCGGGCCCGTCGAGGCCCAGGGTGCGGACTGCGTACGAGTGAACGAAGTAGAAGCGCTCGGCTTCGACCCCTGCGAAGAGACGAGACCCCGGCGCGACGTCGACGGTGTTCCAGCCCATGTGTGGCACGCGAATCCCGGCACTGTTGGGCAGTCGCTCGACGAGGCCGGGCCACTGGGCCAACCCCGGAGCGCCATCACCGGTCCCTGGCTCGGTGGAGGTGTCGAACATGGCCTGCAACCCGACGCACACCGCCAGCACCGGGCGACCCCCCGCCGTCCGGCGTTCGATCACCCGGTCCCCGCGGATGGCCCTGATCCCCTGGACGACGGCACCGAAGGCACCGACTCCGGGTACGTACAGGCCGTCGGCGGCCTCGGCGACCGCTCCGTCGGACGTGATGGAGACGTCGGCCCCCACCCGCGCCAGGGCGGCTGCCGCGGACCTGACGTTGCCGAAGCCATGGTCGAGGACGACGACGGTGGCTGCCGTCACAGGGTGCCCTTCTCGCTCGGCACCCCGACGACCCTCGGGTCGAATTCGGCGGCACTGCGCAGGGCACGAGCGAGCGCCTTGAATTGCGCCTCGACGATGTGATGCGGGTCGCGCCCCGATATGACACGGACGTGTAGCGCGATCCTGGCGTGGAAGGCCAGGCTCTCGAAGACGTGGCGCGTCAGCGATCCGATGAAGTGACCCCCGATGATCACGTTCTCCTGCCCCGCGGGCTCGTCATGGACGCAGTAGGGGCGCCCGGACAGGTCGACCGCGGCGTGGACGAGCGTCTCGTCCAGGGGAACGGTCGCGTCTCCGAAACGTCGGATCCCCCGCTTGTCCCCCAGAGCCTCGGCAAGGGCCTGCCCGGTGACGATGGCGACGTCCTCGACGGTGTGGTGAGCGTCGACGTCGGTGTCACCGTCCGCCGTGATCGTCAGGTTCCACAACGCGTGCCGGGCAAGACTGCCCATCATGTGATCGAAGAACGGCACTCCGGTGGTCACGGATCCCGAACCCGAACCGTCGACGTCGAGCGCCACCGTCACCCGGCTCTCGCCGGTCACCCGGTTGATCCGAGCGGTCCGCGGGTCACTCGTACCGAGGACAGTGGTCATGTCAACTCCTGGGCCTGGTCGGCGTGGATGGGGCCTGGTCGGCGTGGATGGGGGCCTGGTCGGCGTGGATGGGCGAAGTAGCGGGCGCGATGGCATCGAGGGCCTCGAGGAAGGCGGTGGTTTCGGCGACGGTGCCCGCCGTCACCCGCAGGTGGCCCGCCAACCCGACGTCGCGGACCAACACTCCGGCGTCCAGCAGCGAGCGCCACGCGGTCCCGGCATCGGCGAAGCCACCGACGAGGACGAAGTTGGCGTCGGAGGGCACCGGCTGGAAGCCACGCTCACGGGTGCCCACGACGATCCGGTCCCGCTGCGCGATGATCTCGCCCACCCCGGCTTGGAGCTCATCCGCGTGGTCGAGCGCAGCCACGGCTGCGGCCTGTGTCAATGTCGACAAGTGGTACGGCAACCGGACGAGGCGCATCGCGTCGACGACGCCGGTCCCGGCGACCAGGTACCCCAGCCGCGCCCCGGCGAAGGCGAAGGCCTTGCTCATGGTTCGCGTGACGACCAGTCGCGGTTGCCCGGCGAGTGAGCTGATGGCGCTACGGGTGCCCGGCCGGGCGAACTCGGCGTAGGCCTCGTCGACGACGACGACGGCGCCGGGCGCTGCGTCGACGATCGCAGCCACGACGTCGGCGTCGAGCGCGGTGCCCGTCGGATTATTGGGTGAACACACGAACACCAGGTCAGGTGCATGTTCTCGGACCTGGTCGACCGCATCGGGTGCGCTCAGGTCGAACCCTGGTCCGCGGCGGCCCGATATCCAGGTGGTCGCCGTGACCGTGGCGATGATCTGGTGCATCGAGTAGGTGGGGACGAACCCCAGGGCTCGGCGCCCCGGCCCACCGAAGGCGAGCAACAGGTGCTGCAGGACCTCGTTCGACCCGTTGGCCGGCCAGACCTGATCGACCCCGACCGCCACGCCGCTCTGCCGCGTGGTGTAGGCCGCCAGTGCAGCGCGTAGTGCCGTCGCCTCGCGGTCGGGGTAGCGGTTGAGCGTGGTCACGACCTCGCGGACGGCCTCCACGATCGCGTCGGCGACATGTGGGGGCACATCGTGAGCGTTCTCGTTGGTATTGAGCCGAACGGCGACGTCCAGTTGTGGGGCGCCGTACGGCGTGAGGTCGCGGAGGTCCGCGCGCAACGGAAGATCGGAGAGGACCACCGGGTCAGGGTAGTGAGCGGCGCGCGGCACGAGCGGTGACGGCGGCACCGTGAGCGGGCAGGTCCTCGGCGTGGGCGAGCACCACCACGGTGTCGGCGACGTCGGCCAACGCGGCCTCGTCGTACTCGACGACGTGGACGGCACGCAGGAAGGTCGCCACGCTCAGGCCCGACGAGTGGCACGCGCACCCACCGGTCGGCAGGACGTGGTTGGAGCCCGCGGCGTAATCACCCAGGCTGACCGGGGTGAACGGGCCGACGAAGATCGCGCCGGCGTTGCGGACCCGGCGCGCCCGGGCGGCCGCATCCACGGTGTGAATTTCGAGGTGCTCGGCGGCATAGGCGTCCACCACGGCCATCCCCGCGTCGGCGTCGTCCACCAGGACGATCGCGGACTGCCGTCCAGCCAGCGCGGTACCGATCCGCTCGCTGTGCTTGGCCTCGGGCACCTGGAGTGCGAGCTGCTCCTGGACGGCGTCGGCGAGGCGTGGGGAGTCCGTGACGAGGACTGCGGCAGCCATCGGGTCGTGCTCGGCCTGACTGATCAGGTCGGCGGCCACCAGCCGCGGATCGGCGGAGTCGTCGGCGAGGATCGCGATCTCGGTGGGTCCCGCCTCGGAGTCGATTCCGATACGGCCCTTCAACAACCGCTTCGCCGCCGTGACGTAGATGTTGCCCGGACCGGTCACCATGTCCACCGAGGGGCAGCCCTGACTGTCGTCGGTGGCGGTTACCCCGTAGGCGAACATGGCCACGGCCTGGGCGCCGCCCACCGCGTAGACCTCGTCCACACCGAGCAGGGCGCATGCGGCCAGGATGGTCGGGTGGGGGTCCCCACCGTGGTCGGGTTGAGGTGGACTGGCCACGGCTATCGACTCGACACCCGCCTCCTGCGCCGCGACGACGTTCATCACGACACTGCTCGGGTACACGGCACGCCCGCCCGGGACGTACAGCCCCACCCGCTCGACCGGCACCCAGCGCTGGGTGACCGTGCCGCCCGGAACGACCACCGTGGTGTGATCCGTGCGCCGCTGGTCGGCGTGTACCCGTCGCACCCGGCTGATCGACTCGGTCAGTGCCGCCCTGACCGCCGGGTCGAGGGCGTCCAGCGCTCGCACCATGGCCTGGCGTTCCACCCGGATGTCGGTCCGGGTGACCCGGTCGAAGCGACGGCCCAGATCCACCAGCGCAGCCACCCCCCCGTCTCTGACGGCATCACAGATGGGGCGAACGGTCGCCAACACGGCCTCGACATCCACCTCGGCGCGCGGGACGGTGCCACGCAGTGCCCGGTGGTCCAGGTGTCGCCCCCGCAGGTCGAGAATCCGCAGGTGAGGCGGGGCCGAGCTGCTCAGCGGCGGGGCCACCTGGAGGTCGAGCGAAGCGGATGTCACCGATGGAGTCTAGGCGGGCGATGACCACCGTGTCAGGGCGGGCGCCTACCCTGAGGGCCATGACTCGTGAGGTGCCGCTGTTCCCCCTGGGCAGCGTCCTCTTTCCGGGCCTCGTCCTCCCGCTTCACATCTTCGAATCGCGATACGTGAGCCTGGTCAAGGACCTGGTCGCCGACGAGGGCGGCGCCCGCGAGTTCGGTGTCGTCGCGATCCGCGCCGGTCACGAGGTCGGCTCTGGGGCAGCACGGGCGCTGCGCGAGGTCGGATGCATGGCGCGACTGCAGACCGTGACCGAGTTGCCGGATACCCGATTCGACATCTCCGCCGTGGGCACGACGCGGTTTCGCGTCCTCTCCGTTCACGGGGGTGACGGCGAACCGCCCAGCGCGGACGGCACCCGCGCCGCACGGCGCCGCCGTGACCTGCGCACCGAGCCAAGACGCCCCGACGCCACGCCGTACCTGCAGGCCACGATCGAAGAGATCGCAGAGGACGACGGGGAGGCACCGGCCGTCCTGGCCAAGGCAGTCGGAACCGAGTTCGCCCGATACCGCGAGACGCTGGGGGTATCACCCGTCGGGACCGACGACCTCGATGCACGGTTGCTGTCGTACATCGTGTCCTCGGCCATGCTGCTCGACCAATCAGACCGTCAGGAGCTGTTGGAGGCCGCCACGACGACTGACCGGTTGCGTCTGGCACTGCGACTGCTGCGGCGCGAGGCAGTGATGCTGGCCGAGTTGGGGGCAGTGCCCGGGACCGATGCCGCTCGAATGCCGCCGACCCTCAACTAGGCCGTCATGCGGGTTGCCCTCGAGACGTGGCCCTAGGTCCGCGTCCGACGGGCGCGGATGTGGCGGTACTGCGCCGCCAGCGCACCGGCCAGCAGGTCACGTCCGGTGTCGGCCAACACCACCACGGCTGCGGCCAAGGGCCACAGCACGGCGCCGGCGACGGAGTCCAACCGGATCCGGTCGACCCCCGCATCGGTCGCGGGCGGTGAGGTCGACCCGTCGAGCACGGCACCGACGAACACGGCCAACGACGCGGCCAGCAGTCCGCCGAGCAGGACGGACACCAGGGCGACCACACTTCGTCGATCAGGCGGGTCGTGGCGCGTGGCGACCCAGACCATCGCCGTCACGGCACCGGCGCCGGCGCACAGGACCGCGAACCAGGCGTCCGTTGCCGCCGGCGCCTCGGCGACCGCGATGTAGTCCTCACTCGTTCCGACACGCCCCCCCGGGGCCAGCAGCCACCAGACGATGCCGATACCTGCGGCGGCGGCGAACTGGGGCAGCACCCACCGCAGCGCCGTGCCCGCGAGCCTGCGCCGCGGGCGCGGTCGCTGGAGCACCGTGTCAGACAAGACAGGCCGGACCGAGCAGCGCCTTGAGGTCACCGAACAGAGCCGCGCTGGCATCCACCCGCAGGGACTCGTCCAGCCGCATCACCGTGGCATGGCCCGGACGAGTCAGGCGAATGTGGACCTCGGTCGCCCCCGGGTGTGTCCCGAGCACCTCCTTGAGCCGTTCGACTACGGGCGGGGTGCACCGCTCCACCGGCAGCGCGATGACCACGGCGACCCGTTCCGGGGTCGTGGCGATCTCCGCCACGGTGATGTCCGAGGCACGCACGCTCACCCCGTCGTCGGAACGGGTGGCCTCGCCGGTCACGACGATGATGGTGTCGTCGGCGAGCAACAGGCCCGAGACGATGTACTGCTGTGGGAAGACCAGCACCTCGATCGATCCGGTGAGGTCTTCGACGGTGACGACGGCCCAGTGTTGGCCCTGCCGTGACACCTTGCGTTGAATGTTGGTGATGAGGCCGGCAACGGTGACCCGGGAGCGCTCGGGCCTACCGTCGTGGCGCGGTTCGTTCCGGATGTCCGGGCGTGGATCGTCGGC
Organism: Micrococcales bacterium; assembly: GCA_031398915.1. Taxonomy (GTDB): domain Bacteria; phylum Actinomycetota; class Actinomycetes; order Actinomycetales; family JBBAYJ01; genus JANNOG01. The sequence continues at coordinate 11,951 of JANNOG010000050.1, forward strand.
GATCAGCTCGCCGATCGTCCGGTCCGCCAGCGCGGCCAGTGCGGCCTCGACGCCACGCAGGGGATGGTCGGAGACATAGAGGCCGAGCATGTCGCGTTCGCGTGCCAGCAACTCGCGCTTGTCCCACTCGGGAAGGTCAGGCACATCGACACCGAGCAAACCGTCGAACGCCCCGCCTGCCCCATCGACGGACCCGAGGCTGTCGAAGAGGTCGAACTGACCCTTGGCCTGTTCCCGTTTCAGGGTCACCGCCGCATCCACTGCCTCGTCGAAGCAGGCGGTCAACGATCTGCGGGTGTGTCCCAGCGAGTCGAAGGCACCGGCTGCGACCAGGGACTCGATGGTGCGCTTGTTGCAGACCACGGCCGGCACTTTGGCGAGGAAGTCGGAGAAGTCGGCGTACTGCCCCTGGTCGTCACGGGTGGCAACGATCGCGTCGACCACCTGGGCACCGACGTTGCGAACCGCCTGCAAGCCGAACCTGATGGTGTCGCCCACCGGCGTGAAGTCGCGGGCCGAGGCGTTGACGTCGGGCGGTGACACCCCGATCCCCAGCCGACGGCACTCGGCGAGGTAGATCGCGGATTTGTCCTTGTCGTCGCGGACGCTGGTCAGCAGGGCCGCCATGTATTCACACGGGTAGTTGGCCTTCAGGTAGCCCGTCCAGTACGACACCAATCCGTATGCTGCGGTATGGGCCTTGTTGAAGGCATAGTCACTGAACGGCAGGAGGATTTCCCAGAGGGTCTTGACCGCATCCGGTGAATACCCGTTGGCCAACATACCGGCCTCGAATCCGGTGTATTCCCGGTCGAGGACGTCCTTCTTCTTCTTGCCCATGGCCCGGCGCAGCAGGTCTGCCTTTCCCAAGGAGTATCCGGCGACCTTCCGGGCGATCGCCATCACCTGTTCCTGATAGACGATGAGGCCGTACGTCGTGTCGAGGATCTCCGCGAGGGGCTCCGCCAGTTCGGCGTGGATCGGGTCGATCCGTTGCTTGCCGTTCTTGCGCAGGGCGTAGTTGGTGTGTGAGTCGGCACCCATCGGACCTGGTCGGTAGAGTGCGAGAACGGCCGAGATGTCCTCGAAGTTGTCGGGCCGCATGAGCCTCAACAGCGAGCGCATGGGGCCACCGTCCAGTTGGAACACCCCGAGCGTGTCCCCGCGCGTCAGCAGGTCGTAGGTTGCGGGGTCGTCGAGCTGGAGCGCATCGAGGTCGAGGGCGGCTTTGCCGTTGCGCACGATGTTCTCCAGCGCGTCGTCGATGACGGTGAGATTGCGCAGGCCGAGGAAATCCATCTTGAGCAGCCCGAGATTTTCACAGGTCGGGTAATCGAACTGAGTGATGATGGCGCCGTCGGCCTCGCGCTTCATCACCGGAATGTGATCCATCAAGGGGTCGCGACCGATGATGATGCCGGCCGCGTGGACACCCCACTGGCGCTTGAGGTTCTCCAGTCCGCGGGCGCACCTGTGCTCGACGTTCTGGGTAATCCAGCGGCTTCCGGCGCGCATGCTGTCGATGCGCCCCCGCGAGTACTGGGGCCATGCGGTGCTCGTTCCGCTGGCGCTGGGCATCCCGGCCGGGCTGGCGGC
>JANNOG010000061.1:0-30190 GCA_031398915.1 Micrococcales bacterium
CCTGGGCGTCGGCCAGCGCGTCGGCCGCCAGATCGTGGTCGCCGTAGCGGCGCGCGCGGCGGGCGAGCACCCGCCCGCCCCCCTCGCGCGCCGCTGTGTCCAGCTCCGCCGAGACGTCCACCGAGCTGTCGGCGGATGCCCCCGCCGGGGCCGGGGACGTCAGGTCTGGTCCGCGCGGAAGGTGATCGGGCGCACCTCGATCGAACCGGCGGGCACCGGAAGCCGCTTGGCCAACCCGATCGCCTCGTCGAGGTTCTCGGCGCTGACCAGGTAGAACCCGCCCAGCTGCTCCTTGGTCTCGGCGAACGGCCCGTCGGTGATGGTCGGCTCGGCCACACCGAAGGTCTTGCGCAGCGTGGTGGCCGTCGCGGTGGGCTGCAGGCCGGCGCCCGACACCAGCACGCCCTCGGACTGGAGTGCCGAGTTGTAGCCCATCCAGCCGCCGAGGAACTCGTTGAACTCCGGGGTGCCGGGGGTCGGTCCGGGAGCGTTCTCGTCGCCGTAGATGAGGATCATGTAGTCCATGTCAGTTCCTTTTCGGTTGGGGTGCCGCGACGGTCGGTCCGTGCGATCAGAGTGGTGACGATGCACCCGGACTGGATCGACAGCCACTGTACTGAGACCTAGCTCACAGCAAGCCCGGCGAACGTACTCGGCGGCCACCGACTGTTCACCGTGGGTTCACCTGATCGCCGTTCAACCGCTGCTCGTGGGCCAGCTTGGCTGCCTACCGTCGACCCCACCATCACAGCTGAGGGGTCGCGATGTACGCAGCACGTCCACACACCACGATCGTTGCGCCGCGCCGCCGGATCGCCGGGGGGGCTGCCCTGGTGCTGGCCGCCGCGACTCTGGCCGGACTGTCGGTGGTGTCCGCACCCGAGGCGTCAGCCGCGGCGTTCGGGAGCGGCAACATCGTCGTCGCCCGGGTCGGTACGGGTGCGGCGGCGCTGGCGTCCACCGCCACGCCGGTGTTCTTGGACGAGTACACAACCAGTGGCGTGCTGGTCCAGACAGTCACCCTGCCCACCGCCGCTGCCGGTGCCAACCGGGCCCTCACCCTCAGTGGGACCGCCACCACCGAGGGCGCTCTCCAACTGTCGGCGGACGGTGCCTATCTCAGCCTGATCGGATACGACACGGCCCCGGGTACGGCGAGCGTCACCTCGTCCTCGGCCGCCACGATCAATCGCGTGGTGGCCCGCGTGGCCGCGGACGGCAGTGTCGACACCAGCACCGCGCTGGGTGACGCACACACCGGCGCCAGCCCACGAGGGGCGGTCAGCGCCGACGGGACGTCGTTCTGGACCACCGGTGGCAGCGGCGGCGTCAGGGTTGCCGGATTCGGGGCCACCACGTCCACCCAGCTCAACGCTGCACCGACCAATGTCCGGGTGCCGGGAATCGCGGATGGTCAACTGTTCGCCAGTTCGCAGTCGGGCAGCAACGTCGGGGTGAACCGGATCGGCACCGGCCTGCCGACCACCACCGGCCAGGCCGCGACCCTGTTGCCCGGCCTGGCGAGCGGACTACCCGCGGACCCCAACGGCTTCGTCTTCCTCGACCGCGGCGCCGCGGTCCCTGGCGTGGACACCCTGTACGTGGCCGACAACTCGGCGTCACCCGCCGGTGGCGTGGCCAAGTTCTCCTTCGACGGGACCACCTGGACGGCGCGGGGCAACCTGCGTGTCAACGGCGCAGGCGCCCGCGGCATCGCCGGCACCGTGGCCGGCACTCAGGCCGACCTGGTCGTCACGACGAACGTCGGCGGCGGAGCACTGGTCCGAGTCGCCGATGCCGCGGCGTTCGACGCCCCCATCGCGGCGATCACCTCGACCGTGACCCAGTTGGCTGCCGCCGCGACCAACGTCGCCTTCCGTGGCGTCGCGTTCGCACCCGTGGGCGCGCCCGTCACCGCGGCGCCCACGATCACGGCCCAGCCGCAGAGCGTCACCATCGTCACCGGTGCCACCACCACGTTGAGTGTCACGGCGACCGGCACCGCACCGCTCACGTATCAGTGGTACCAGGGACCGACCGGCACGACCACGACCCCCGTCGGCACCGACAGCCCGACGTTCACCACGCCGGCACTGACCACGACCACGCCGTACTGGGTCCGCGTCACCAACTCGGTCGGCAGCGTCGATTCGGCGGCGGCGACCGTCACCGTCGCCCCGCCCGCCGTCTGTACCGCGACGCCCACCCCCATCGGCCAGGTACAGGGCCCCGGGGCATCGACCCCCGTGGCGGGTACCACCGTCACCGTCAGGGGCACCGTGGTCGGGGATTACGAGGGACCGGCCCCTGAACTGCGCGGCTTCTACGTGCAGGACGCCGGGGACGGCACTCCGACCACGTCGGACGGCATCTTCGTCTTCAACAACATCGGCGGGACCAGCCCCAACACGGTGACTCTGGGTCAGACCGTCCAGGTGACCGGGACGGCGGGCGAGAACTTCGACCAGACGCAGCTCAACGCATCGACCATCACCGTCTGCGCCGGCACCACCGCGGTGACGCCCACCGACGTCACCCTGCCGTTGGCGTCGCCGACCGCACTCGAACCCGTCGAGGGAATGCTGGTCCGCCTGGCGCAGACCGCGACCGTCACCGAGTTCTTCCAGCTGGGCCGATTCGGTCAGGTGGTCGTCTCCTCAGGCGACCGGTTGCGTCAGCCGACGTCACTGTTCCTGCCCGACGACCCACAGCGTGCGGCACTGCAAACCGCCAACTCCCTCAACCGGCTGATCATCGACGACGGTGACAACGCCCAGAACGCCGATCCCATCGTCTTCGGCCGTGGCGGTGCCCCGCTGAGTGCCGCCAACACGCTGCGTGGCGGAGACACCGTCACGAACCCGGTCGGTGTCATGACCTTCACCTGGGCCGGTAACGCGGCCAGTGGTGACGCGTTCCGACTTCGCCCGGTGGACGCGCTGAACGGCACGGTCACCTTCACCGCAGTCGATGCCCGCCCCACGACACCCCCGCCGGTGGGGGGCACGGTCAGGGTCGTCGGCGCCAACGTGCTCAACTTCTTCAACACCTTCGGAACGACGGCGTGCAGCTTCGGTGTCGGCGGTGCCGGCGCCGAATGTCGCGGGGCCTCCAACGCCGCCGAGTTCCAGCGGCAGATCGACAAGACCGTCCCGGGCCTCAGCGCGCTCGACGCCGATGTCATCGGCGTGGTCGAGATCGAGAACGACGGTTACGGCCCGACCAGTGCGCTGGCCACCCTGGTCGACGAACTCAACGCCGTCGACGGTGCTGGGACCTGGGCCTATATCGACGTCGACGCCGCCACCGGTGTCCTCAACTCGGCCGGCACCGACGCCATCAAGGTCGGCGTGCTCTACCGCCCCGCAGTGGTCACGCCCGTCCCCGGAACCACCCGGGCAGCCACCGGCGCCGCGGCAACGTTCGAGCGGATCCCGGTGTCGCAGGCGTTCACCACGGCCGACGGTGCCGTCGTGTCCGTGGTCGTCAACCACTTCAAGTCCAAGTCGACCAGCGGCTGCCCGACCGCGGCCGGTGACCCGGACGCGGACGCCGGTGACGGCCAGGGCTGCTTCAACGGCCGGCGGACCGCCCAGGCCGAGGCCCTCGCCACGTTCATCAGCGGCGCGGTCGTGCCTGCCGCGTCCGGTGACCCGGACGTCCTCATCGTCGGTGACCTCAACTCGTACACCCGCGAGGACCCGATCGAGGTCCTGGTCGCGGCCGGGTACGTGGACCTGCTCGCGCAGTTCGGCGGCCCGTCGGCGTACTCGTACGTCTTCGACGGTCAGTGGGCCTATCTGGACTATGCGATGGCTTCGACGTCCCTGGTCCCCCAGGTCACTGGTGCGGTTGCCCATCACGTCAATGCCGACGAGCCCTCGGTGCTGGACTACCTGACCGACTTCAAGACCGTGGCGCAGCAGACCGCGCTCTACGCCCCTGACCAGTACCGCTCCAGCGACCACGACCCGGTGCTCGTCGGTCTGACACTCACGCCGCCCGGTGGCACCGGCCCGGTGTCGGTGCTGGCCTCGGACCCGACGTTCGCGCCACTGCTCGCCGCGCTGTCGGCGCAGATCCCCGATCTGGTGGTCGTGCCACGAGATGCCGTGGCGGGCACCTTCGCCGTCAGTGGCTGCCCCACGACGACCAGCCCGCTGCCCCTCGATCGGCCCGACTATCTGGACCTGCTGGGCGGTGGCGCATACGACGCCTTCGGTGCCACGACGGCCGGCCCGCTGGCACCGGCGTGCATCCCGGGGGCGGTCACGGTGTACGGCCAACCCTGACCTGCGACCGGTCACGACATACCCTGGTGACCGTGGCGACGACGCAGGATCAGCAGCACGGGACCGAATCCACGATGGGCACCGCAGAACTGTCTCCACGAGGTCGCCTCGGTCCGCTCGACCGCGAGCGGGCGTTGGCTCAGATGGCTGCGACCGAGTACGACGTGGTGGTCGTCGGTGGCGGCGTCGTCGGCAACGGTGCCGCCCTGGATGCCGCGACACGTGGTCTGTCGGTGGCCCTGCTGGAGGCACGCGACTGGGCGTCCGGCACGTCCAGCCGTTCCAGCAAGCTGATCCACGGTGGTCTGCGGTATCTGGAGATGTTGGACTTCGGGCTGGTCCGAGAGGCGCTCCGAGAGCGTGGCCTGATCCTCACCCGACTGGCGCCACACCTGTGCCGCCCGGTGCCGTTCCTCTACCCCCTCACCCGACGGGTGTGGGAACGCGCCTACATCGGCGCCGGCATCGCGCTGTACGACGCGATGGCGTTCGGCGGCGGGCACGCTCGCGGCCTGCCACTGCACCGTCACCTCACGCACAAGCAGGTGATGGCCCGTACTCCGGGATTGCGCCGCGACGCGATGGTCGGCGCCATCCAGTACTACGACGCGCAGATCGACGACGCCCGCCACACCATGGCGCTGGCGCGCACCGCCGCCCTGTACGGCGCCCACTGTGCCAGCCGGGTCCGGGTGACGCAGTTCCTGCGCGAGGGTGAGCGCGTCGTCGGGGTCCGGGCGCGCGACCTCGAAAGTGGCGACTACCTCGACATCCGCGCCCGACAGGTGATCAACGCGACCGGTGTGTGGACCGACGACACGCAGTCCCTGGTCGGCGAGCGCGGCCAGTTCAAGGTCCGGGCATCCAAGGGCATCCACGTCGTCGTGCCGCGCGACCGGGTGCAGTCGACCACCGGGCTGATCATGCGGACCGCGACGTCCGTCCTGTTCGTCATCCCGTGGGGGCGTCACTGGGTGATCGGGACGACCGACACCGACTGGGCCCTCGACAAGGCCCACCCCGCCGCCTCGTCGCGTGACATCGACTACCTGCTGGCCCAGATCAACCAGGTCCTCGTGACCCCGCTGACCCGTGAGGACGTCGAGGGCGTCTATGCCGGCCTGCGGCCACTGCTCAGCGGCGAATCGGAACAGACCAGCCAGCTGTCCCGCGAGCACGTGGTGGCGCACCCGGTACCCGGATTGGTGGTCGTGGCGGGCGGGAAGTACACGACGTACCGGGTGATGGCCGCGGACGCCGTCGACGAGGCGGCCCGAGCGCTGCCGTTCCGGGTGCCCGACTCGATCACCGACCGGGTACCGCTGGTCGGCGCCGAGGGTTACCAGGCGTTGTGGAATGCCCGGTTACGCCTGGCCGCCGAGTCCGGGTTGCACGTCGCCCGAATCGAACACCTGCTCAACCGGTTCGGCGACGACGTCATCGACGTGTTGGCTCTGGTGGCGGCTGATCCCGACCTGGGCCGCCCGTTGGAGGGCGCCGAAGACCACCTGCGCGCCGAGGTGGTGTACGCGTGTACCCACGAGGGCGCTCGCCACCTGGACGACGTGCTGGCGCGGCGCACCCGGGTGTCGATCGAGGCCTGGGACCGGGGCATCGCCGCCGCCCGGCCCAGTGCCCTCCTCATGGCGTCGGTGTTGGGCTGGTCGGAGGAGCAGGTCGACCGCGAGGTCGAGCACTACGAGGCTCGGGTCGTCGCCGAGCGTGCGAGCCAGGAACAGCCCGACGACGAGACGGCCGACGCGGTGCGGGTCGGGGCACCAGAGGTCGTGCCCCTTGCCTGATGTCTGCGAGGCCGAGGCCCGCACCGACACCGACACCGCGGCAACGGTCGTCGTCGCCGAGGCTCGCGCCGCCCAGCAGGTATGGGCACGCCTCGGCGCCGGTGAGCGGGCGCGCCGGGTGCTGCGGTTGCACGACCTGGTGCTGGAGCGTCGCCGCGAGGTGGCTGGGGTGGTCGAGCAGGCGACCGGCAAGACGCGACGGGACGCGTTCCTCGAGGTCGCCGCGGCCCTCACCATCGCCAGGTACTACGGCATCGGTGGTCCGCGCCTCCTGCGCGATCGGCGCCACCGGCTCGACGGCGTCTTCGCGCCGCTGTTGATCACTGGGATCGAGAGGCGACTGCCGCTGGGTGTGGTGGCCAACATCGCGGCCTGGAACTACCCGCTGGTGTTCATGCTGGGCGACACCGTTGCGGCGCTGGTCGCCGGCAACGCCGTCACGTTGGTGCCGGACCCGCGGTCGGTCGCGGTCGCCCGGACGGTGGCCGATCTCACGGTGACCGCAGGGCTGCCCCGAGGGTTAGTGGGGTACGTCGTCGGCGGCGACCCCGAGGTCAGCGGAGCGGTGATCGACGCCGCCGACCACGTGTTGTTCACCGGCTCGACCCGGGTCGGCCGGTTGGTGGCCGAGCGGGCGGCGCGCACCCTCACCGGTGTCACCCTGGAACTCGGCGGCAAGAATGCGGCGTACGTGGCGCGTGACGCCGACCTCGACGCCGCCGCCGAGGCGCTGGTGCGCGACTGCTTCGGGGCATCGGGACAGACGTGTACCGCCACCGAGCGGCTCTACGTCCACCGAGAGGTTCACGACGACTTCGTCCGCCGGTTCGCCGAGCGCACCCGCAGACTGCGCATCGACGGCGTGGAGGCCGGCTCGCAGGCGGACATCTCCAGGCTGACCACCCCCGCTCATCTGCGCAGTGTCGATGACCTGGTGCGCGATGCCGTGTCGCGAGGGGCCACCGTGGTCGCCGGTGCCGTTGCCCGCCCCGAGTTGGGTCCGGCGGTGTACGAGCCCACGATCCTCACCGATGTCCCGCCCGATGCCGAGGTGACCACGACGGAGACGTTCGGTCCGGTCGTCGTCGTGTACCGCGTCGGCGACGACGACGAGGCACTGCGCCGGATGAACGACTCCGATCGGGGGCTGATGGCCGCCTTATGGACCCGTGACATCGCCCACGGGCGTCGACTGGCAGCCCGGGTGCGAGCCGGCACGGTGATCGTGAACGAGGCCTACCACGTGGCGTGGGGCAGCCCGGCCATGCCGCTGGGCGGTGTCGGCGAGTCCGGATCGGGTCGCCGGTTCGGCGTCGCCGGATTGCACGCGGTCACTCGGACCCACGTCACCGTCGTCGCGCGCGGTGGTCTGGTGAGACAGATCTTCGAGCGGCCCGCCGCCCGGAGCGAAGACGTCGTCGCCGCCCTGGCCGGCCTGATGCGTGTGCTGCGGCGCCCGTGACCGCCGCTGCGCACGCCGGGCGGGCTGCCGCCGAGGAGACCGTGGACGTGGTGGTCGTCGGCAGCGGCTTCGGCGGGTCCGTGGCAGCGTTACGGCTGCGGCAGAAGGGCTACAGCGTCCTCGTGCTGGAGGCCGGCCGTCGATTCGCCGACACCGACCACGCCCGAACGTCGTGGGACCTGCCCCGCTTCGTCTGGGCGCCACGGTTGGGGTGGTACGGCGTACAGCGGGTCCACCGGCTGCCGGACGTCGTCCTCCTGGCAGGCGCCGGCGTCGGCGGCGGCTCCCTCAACTACGCCAACACCCTGTACCGCCCACCGGCGGCGTTCTACCGATCCGGGTCGTGGGTGGGCGCAGCCGACTGGGAGACCGAACTGGCACCGCACTACGACACGGCAGAGCGGATGCTCGGCGTCGTCGTCAACCCCTGCCGAGGTCCGGTCGAGGACGCGATGCGCGCCACGGCCGAGCAGCTCGGCGTCGGCCACACCTTCCAGTTCGCCCGGGTGGGGGTGTTCTTCGGGGCCGCCGCCGACCAGGGGGAGGCGAAGCCCGGGCAAACGGTGGCGGACCCGTTCTTCGGCGGAGCGGGCCCGGCGCGGACGGCCTGTACGCAATGTGGCAACTGCATGGTCGGGTGTCGCGTGGGGGCCAAGAACACCCTGCTCAAGAACTACCTCGGGCTGGCCGAGCGGTTGGGTGCCCGGATCGAACCGTTGCGAACCGTGACCCGACTGGACCGACTGCCCGACACCGACGACGGGGAACGTCGCTGGCGGGTCACCCATCAACGCACCGGGGCGCCCGGCCTCGGTGCGCTACGTACCGACACCCGGACGGTCCTCGCCCGAGACGTCGTGCTGGCAGCCGGCGCCTGGGGGACCGCGAAGCTGCTCCACCGGATGCGGGCGCTGCGAGTGCTGCCCGACCTACCGGCGGCGCTGGGCACCCTGACGCGCACCAATTCCGAGAACCTGATCGGCGCGGTGACCACCCGGGTGCCGCGCGGCCACGATCTCAGCCACGGAATCGCCATCACGACGTCGTTCCATCCAGACGGTGACACCCACGTCGAGAACTGCCGATACGGTCCCGGGTCGAATGCGATGGGGATGCTCAGCGGCCTGCTGGTCGAGGGCGGGGGGCGGCTACCGAGATGGCTCCGAACGCTCGGCCACGCCATCCGCTCGCCCGGCGAGGTCGTCAGGGCCCGGTGGGTCCGTCGATGGAGTGAGCGGACCGTCATCGGGTTGGTGATGCAGACCCGGGACAACTCGCTGACGGTGTCGGCGAAACGGCGCCTGGGACGATGGGGGCTGACGTCTCGCCAGGGCCACGGCGAACCCAACCCGACCTGGATTCCGTCCGGTTATGCGGCGGTGAGGGTGTTGGGTCAGCAGTTGCGTAACGGATTGGGCACGCCGACCGACGTCTTCGGGTCACTCGGTGATGCTGTCGACGTCCCGCTGACTGCGCATTTCCTTGGTGGATGTCCGATCGGCACCGACCCGGACACCAGCGTGTTGGACGCCCGTCAAGAGGTGTGGAACCACCCGGGCCTGCACGTCGTGGACGGATCGGCCGTGTCGGCCAACCTCGGCGTCAATCCGTCGCTGACGATTACCGCGCAGGCGGAGCGTGTTTTCGCCGGATGGCCCGACCGTCGGATCGGTTCCTGACGTTACAAAATCGTGACATGATCGGCTAAGTCCGAACAGCTGGTTCCCGCTAGGTTCGTCGGCGATGCGATCTATGTCGCATCCCACAACCTAAGGAGTCATCTTCATGCGCGTGCGCGCCCTCGCTGCGGTCGCCGTCACTGCGACCCTCCTCCCCGTCATGGTCGTCGCCTCGGCCTCCGCCACCGAGGTCGGAGAAGACGACAACCTCGTCACCGTCGTTCACGGGATCCCCCTGGTTCCCGAGGTCGACGTGTACGTGAACGGGGACCTGACGCTCGACGACTTCGAATACCTCGACTTCGACGGTCTCGCCGTCCCCGACGGTGAGTACGTGGTCGCCGTCACCGATTCTGACGACGCGGACGACAGCGCGCCGATTCTCGAAGAGACGTTCAGCGTCGACGGCGATGTGACGATTGCGGCGCAACTTGATGACGCCGGTGCGCCCGGCCTGGTGGCCTACGCCGACGACTACTCACCGACCGCTGCCGGTGCGGCCACCATCGTCGCCCGACACGCTGCCAACTTCCCCGCCGTCGCCGTCACGGCCAACGGCACCGAGGTCATCTCCGACCTGAACAACTCCGAGAGTGCGACCCTGTCGGTTCCGGCCGACACGTACGAACTGGCCGTCACCATCGCCGGCGTCGTCGTTCCGGAAAGCGTCGTCGAGCTGGAACTGGAAGCTGGGCTGCTCTACACGTTCTATGCAGTCGGCGACGGCGAGTTCGGCTTCGAGTCGATCCTCATCATCGACGAGGTCGGCGAAGCGGATGCTGCTCCGACCACGGCTCCGTCGTCATCAGCGACCACCTCTCAGCCCGCCATCCCCACCGCTGTCCCCGCCGGTGATGGCACCTCCGGTTGGACCGGTCCACTGGGCGTCCCCGCGCTCATCGCGATCAGCCTGGCGGCCGTCGCCGCCCTCGGAGCGGGCGTCGCACTTCGCCGTACCTCGGTCACCGGCACCCGCCACTGACCCTCACGGCCCTCACACCACCGCTGGGGAGCATCGGCCCAAGCTCCCCAGCGCCCGGCTTGCCGGGTAGTCGGCACCTTCCCCCTGCACACCTTCTAGGTAGGAGTTCACCGTCATGCGCGTTCGTTCACTCGTCGCGGTAGCCGCCACTGCGGTCATCGCCCCACTAGCCCTGGCTTCGACTGCCACGGCAGCCATCTCGTCGTTCACGATCAGCGTCGTCCACGGCATTGCCATTCCGGACTTCGAGGTCGTCGACGTCTACGTCAACGGCGATCTGACGATCGAGGACTTCACCTACGGCACGGTCGTCGAGGTCGAACTGCCTGCCGGCACCTACGACGTCGACGTGACCCTGCCCGACGCCCCGATCGAGGATGCGGCGCTGGTCGACACCTTCGACGTCGAAGGTGACGTGTCGATCGTGGCGCAGGTGGACGAGTTCTCCGAGCCAGAGCTCGTCGCCTATGCGGACGACCTCAGCGCCCCGGCCGCCGGCCAGAGCCGCGTCGTCGTCCGGCATGCTGCAGGCGCCCCTCCGGTGTCGGTCAGTGCCAACGGCGCAACGGTGATCCCGACGGCGTCGAACGGTGAGAGCGCCCCCCTCGACGTGCCGGCCGGTAGCTACGACATCGTCGTGTCGGTCGACGACGTGCCCGTCCCGGGTCTGAGCGCCGATGACTTCGCCGTCGCGGCCGGAACCATCTACACCGTGTACGCGACCGGCTACGACTTCAGTGACATCGAGCTGTCGGAAGTCGACGACGAGAACGAGTTCCCTGACACGTTCTACGCCTTCGTGATCGACGAGGACACCACTCTCGCACCTCCGGCCACGACCGCGCCTGCCACGACCGCCCCGGCCAGCACCACCCCGGCCATCCCCACCGCTGTCCCCGCCGGTGACGGCTCTGCTGGTTGGACCGGCCCGCTCGGTCTGCCCGCCCTGCTGGCCCTGACCCTCGCCGCAGCTGGTGCGGTCGGTGCCGGAGTCGCGCTGAACCGTCGCACGGTCACCGGCACCCGCCGCTGAACCCTCGCACTCGCTCCACTCCCTCACGCCTACCGGCGGCCCCGTTCGGGGTCGCCGGTAGGCGTGTGTCACGGCGGTCCGTCCTGACGTTGTTCGCGGGATCGGCAGGGGTCCTGCTGTCCGGCTGCGGTACACCAGGCGGCGAGCCGCTGCCGCAGTGGACAGGCGATGTCGGGGCCACAGCGCCACCGAGCACGAGCCAGTCCCCGTCGTTGACACCCCGGCAGCCGCTGCGCTCGCCGAGCGCCGAACCTGAACCCACCGGCATCGGTGGTGAGGCATTCCTGCCCAACCGGCTGGTGATGGCGGCTGTCGAGGTCGACGCGCCGGTCATCGAGGTCGGGGTGCAGGACCGAGTCCTCGGCGTCCCCGAAGACCCACGCGAGCTGGGCAGGTGGAGCGACGGCGCCCGACCGTTCGATGGCACGGGCAGCATCGTCCTCACCGGCCATGTGGACTACCGAGGTATTCCCGGTGCCCTGAAACCGCTCGTTGACCTGGCCCCCGGTGACGAGGCCTTCCTCTTCGGTGCGGGCGGGCAGGAAGTCCGCTACGTCACCGAATCGGTCAACGTCTACCTCAAGCAGGCACTGCCCTTCGAGGAGATCTTCGTGTTCGACATCGCCGAACGCTTGGTGCTCATCACCTGTGGCGGCGAATTCGACCGGGCGACCGGTCACTACGAGTCGAACATCGTGGCCTACCTGCCCCGGGCGTAACGAAAACGCCCTACTGTCGCGCAGTGAGTTCGACTCGGCACCGCCCCGTCCTGGTCGTCGACTACGGGGCGCAGTACGCCCAACTGATCGCCCGGCGGGTACGTGAGGCGAGCGTGTACTCCGAAGTCGTGCCGCACACCCTCGGTGTCGTCGAGCTGCTGGCCCGCGACCCCGCCGCCATCATCCTCTCGGGTGGTCCCTCCAGCGTGTACGCCGACGGTGCCCCATCGATCGATCCGGCGGTGTTCGAGGCCGGCGTTCCGGTACTGGGGATCTGTTACGGCTTCCAGCTGATGGCTCGTGCGCTGGGCGGTGAGGTGGCCCGGACCGGCACGTCGGAGTACGGCGACACCACTGCCACCCGAACCGAAGCCGAGCCGACCCTGCTCGCCGGGGATCCGGTCACGCAGGCGGTGTGGATGAGCCACGCCGATGCCGTGACCGTCGCCCCAGAGGGGTTCACCGTCACCGCCCGCACCGCCGGCGCCGGGGTTGCCGCGTTCGAGGACACCCGGCGGCGACTGTTCGGGGTCCAGTGGCACCCCGAGGTCAGCCACACCGCACACGGCCAACGACTCCTGGCGCGATTCCTGCACGAGGGGGCTGCAATAGCTCCCGACTGGACCCCGGGGAACGTCCTGGACGAACTGGTCGAGGCGGTGCGCGAGCAGGTCAAGGACGGCCACGCGATCTGCGGTCTGTCCGGTGGGGTGGATTCGGCGGTCGCCGCCGCGATCGTGCAACGCGCCATCGGTAATCGCCTGACCTGCGTGTTCGTCGATCACGGCCTGTTGCGTCAGGGCGAAGCCGAACAGGTCGAACGAGATTTCGTCGCCGCCACGGGGGTGCACCTGGTGGTCGTCGACGCTGTCGAGCAATTCGTCGGTCAGTTGCGTGGCGTCACCGACCCCGAGCAGAAGCGCAAGATCATCGGGCGCGAGTTCATCCGGGTCTTCGAAGGAGCGGCCAGCACGGTGGTCGGGGGGAGGGGTGCCGACTTCCTGGTGCAGGGCACGTTGTACCCCGACGTGGTCGAGTCGGGTGGCAGCGACGTCACGGCCACCATCAAGAGCCACCACAACGTCGGCGGCCTGCCAGACGACCTGTCGTTCGAGCTGGTCGAGCCACTACGCGCACTGTTCAAGGACGAGGTCCGTGCCATCGGTCGCGAACTGGGTCTGCCGGCGCCGATCGTCGAGCGCCATCCGTTTCCTGGGCCCGGACTTGCCATCAGGATCATCGGCGAGGTGACCGCCGAGCGTCTGGCCGTGTTGCGCGCAGCAGACGCCATCGTCGGCGACGAATTGACCTCGTCGGGCGCCGCCGCCGCACTGTGGCAGGTGCCCGTCGTCCTCCTGGCCGATGTGCGCTCGGTCGGCGTCGCCGGAGACGGCAGAACGTACGGCATGCCGGTCGTGCTGCGACCCGTGACGTCTGCCGATGCCATGACTGCTGACTGGGCCCGGTTGCCGTACGACGTCCTGGCGCGCATCTCGACACGTATCACCAACGAGGTCCCCGAGATAACCCGTGTCGTATTGGACATCACCAGCAAACCGCCCGGCACCATCGAGTGGGAATGACGCCTCGGAGGTCAAGTCTGCTAGGGAGTGGGCCGACCCCTCCTCCATGACGGCAGTCACCCATCGGCGGGGCTCACTGCGAGTGTCCCGGTTCGCCGCGGTGGTCGCCGTGTCTACCGCCGTCGCCCTGGCCATCGCCTCACTCGGCATCGTCCTCCTCCGGCTCGACAACCGCCAGCAGCGGATGTCAGAAGCCGCAGTCACCTTCGTCTACCTCGCCCTGGCCAGCAGCCAGGAGGTCGCGCTGCAGTGGCGCTACGTCGACACCAACCGCGCCATCACCGACGACCGACTCGAGACCGTGGCAACGGAATCGGACGAGTTGATCGCGCACATCCGTGACCTCGACGAGGCGGACGACACCGATGTCGCCGACTACGACGGTGTCGTCGCGGGATACGACCAGTTCCGTGAACGCCAGGACCGCGCTGTGGTCGCACCGGTGCAGGGCCGGGTCCGGTGGTGGTTCCAGACCGTGGCGACGAGCAGTCAACAGAGCCTGAACGACCTCCTGCTCGATCAGGTGGCCACGACCAGGGGCGAGGCGGTCGATACCCGCACGGACATGGCGCTGGTGGGCGCTGTCATGGGTGCCGTACTGCTGGGGGCGCTGGCCCTCGTCATCGCCGAGTGGCGGCGGGCGTTACGACGGCTGCGAAAGGCTGGATTCGAGGACGCCCTCACAAAGCTGCGCAACCGAGCCGAACTTCGTCGGGTCTACCGCAGGATGACCCGCAACTCCGCACGACCCAGCCCGGCCTCGATTCTGTTGGACCTCGACGATTTCAAGGAGGTCAACGACACCCACGGCCACCGCACGGGCGATGCGCTGCTGATCGAGGTCGCCCGGATGCTGGAACGAGTGGTAGGTGACGACGGCATCCCCGGCCGGTTGGGCGGTGACGAATTCGCCATCCTGATCGCCGAGGGCCGTGATCCCCTTGCTGTGGCCGAGCGCATCGACGCCGCGTTCCGCCGGCCTTTCGTCCTGGGTGATCTGACCGTGACGGCGTCAGCCAGCGTCGGCGTCAATCCCGAGGGCGGGTCGCAGGACCCGATCGGCGCCGCGGACCTGGCGATGTACGAGGTGAAGCGATCCGGCAAACGCGGAGTTCGGGTCTTCACCCCCGAGTTGGCTGCCAAGGCCGGTCGGCGGACCGCACTGCGCGCCGACGTCCGTCACGCCGTCGAGCGCAACGAGCTGTGGGTCGCCTACCAGCCCGTCGTCGATGCCACCACGGGAGATCTGGCCTACCTCGAAGCGCTCGCCCGGTGGGAACACCCTGGGAGCGGGTCGGTGTCGCCGGCGATCTTCATCCCCATCGCCGAGGAGTTGCGGATCGTCGACGCCATCGACGACTTCGTCCTGCACCGGGCCGCCCACGACGCGGCGGCGGCAGACGTCGGGGTGTCGGTCAACGTGTCACCGCAGCACCTGCTCGGCGGTGGCTGGGCACCCGTCGTCGCCGCTGTCCTCGCCGAGTCCGGGCTGGCCCCTCACCGACTGGTCATCGAGGTCACCGAATCCGTCTTCACAGGTGATCATGACGCGCAGGCTCGAGCGATCGATCAGCTCGACGCACTGAGCGCGCTGGGTGTCCGCATCGCCATGGACGACTTCGGCACCGGCCAGTCGTCGTTGTCCCGACTGGCCCAACTGCCGCTCGACATCCTCAAGGTCGACCGGTCCTTCCTCGCCGCGGGACGTGACATCCGTCACGGCGGACGGGCCCCACGGGACCTCCTGCCGATCATCGCGCAACTGGCGCAACAGTGGGGATTGGAGACCGTGGTCGAGGGGGTCGAGTCGGCCGAACAGCTGGAACTCGCTCGCGACCTGGGTTTCGACCATGTCCAGGGATTCGCTATGGCCAGTCCTCAGCCGAGTGTGTCGGCCGCGCTGGCTGCCCTCCGTACGTACCGGTCCTTGCCTGCTGACCGCTTCGTCCCTCACCCTGCAATCTCCCCGGACGCCGCAGCGTCGGTCGGGGGCCGATCCAAGGGGTGACACTCGACCCTGAGACAAGGGAGGCGATGCGGATGTCCGGGACCGACGACGACAACGCGCGCCGCCCGCCGGTCGAGGTGTCCCCGTTGCATCGGGCCGATCGAGGCCTGGCCGGGTTCGTCCTCACCGGCCGGTGGCCGGACAGCACCCGCGAGTGGGTGCAGTTCCTCACTCTGGCGGTACGGCTGGCGGCGGTGCCCGGAATGGTGCCCACGACGTCGGTCTACCGGTCCGCCGACCATCACCCCGACCTCGATGCCTCTCAACTGAGCGGCGTGGTGGGGATAGTCGAGCTGGCGGGGCGGGTGATCTCGACGAACCCCGCAGATCAGGTGCGCCCACTGGGTGGGTTGCCCGCGGCGCTGGTCCTGCTGCACCCGCCGGACGAGACGGCCACCCGCACCCCCGACGCCGAGCACCCCGCCTCCGGCTGTGTCCTGCTGCCCGGCGTGCCGCATCTCGGCCTCGACCACCGCGCCGCGTGGGTGGAGGCCGAGGCTGACGGCACCGTCACCCGGCTGGTGAGTGTCCGCGGCGTCGACCCCTCGCAAGATCCGGACACGGCTGTCCTGGCGCTCCTGCTGGCGGCCTGACGCCGCCTCTTAGGCTGGCCTGGTGCGCAGGTGGGTCACCGGTCGAAACGTGGTGGTGACCGTGCTCGCGGCGGGTGTGGTCGCGGGCCTCGGGTGGTTGGCCACCTGGCAGTGGGAACGCAGCCGCCCCGATGTCGTCGTCTCGGGCCTGGCCACCGTCGATGCAGTCGGACTCTTTCCCGAGGCGGATCGGCTGGTCACCCGGGACCAGGGTCGCCGAGTGTCCGTCCAGGGCGTGTGGCGTCCCGAGCGCAGCATCCTCGTGGCCGACCGGCGCAACCCCGTCGACGGGTCCACTCCTGGATTCTGGCTGGTGACGGCCGTCGAGGTGGACACTCCGGCAGGTGAGCGGCTGCTTCCGGTGGTTCGGGGGTGGGCCGGCGGTGGTGGCGGCCTGACACCGGCCCAGGTCGGCGGGGACCCACCGAGCGGTTCGGCCACGGTCGAGGGGTGGATCCAGGCGTCGGAGGCATTGGACGTGCCGGTGGACGTGATCAACGCCCCGGGGACGGTGTCCCTGCTGGCAGCTGCGGACCTGGTCAACCGATGGCCGGAGGACGTGATCGACGGCTTCGTCATCCTCGACGCCACCTCGGTCCGGGGTACCGCGGGCAGCCGGGGCACCGCAGACAGCGCGCAGGCCCGGGGCGGTGACGTCGCGGCACTTGCGGGCGTCGAGGTCGCCCTTCCCGGTCCGGTCGAGGCGGCTCGGGCCGATCGCGACTGGCGCAATGTGGCCTACGCCGCGCAGTGGTGGGTCTTCGCCGCGTTCGCGGTCGTCCTATGGTGGCGAACGCTGCAGGACAGCGGCACGGCCGCGCGGCCGAGGCCGGACCGAGATGCCGGAGCCACCCGGCGACCGAAGGGGATCACACCATGAGCGGGGCACTGCTGAGATTTCGCGTCATCGCGTGGATCACGGGGGTGTTCCTCATCGTCCTGACGATCGGCGTGGTGCTTCGCTACACCGATTGGTTGGGGGTCACGACCGATGTGGTGTCGCGCAGCGTCAGCCCGGTCCACGGCTTCGGCTACCTGTTGTACGTCGCGGCCTGCCTGGATCTGGCGGTACGTCGACGGTGGAGTCTGGTCCGAACGGTGCTGATCATGATCGCCGGGACGGTGCCGTTCATGTCGTTCGTCGCCGAGCGTGCGGTGGTCCGCGACGTGCGTGGGGCGCCTGTGGCATGAGGGACACCCAGCGGGTCACCGCGTACGGGGTCTGTCGCACCCGCCGCGATGGTGGCGGCGTCGTCCTGGTCCGGTCCTCACCTGCCAGCGACCTGGCCGGGCTGTGGTCGCTGCCGGGTGGGGGCGTCGACCACGGCGAGCATCCCGAGGCGACGGTGATTCGCGAGTTCGTCGAGGAGACCGGCCTGACGGTCACCGACACCGGTCTGCGCGACATCCTGGACGACGTCACGGAGCTGCCGCACCGTGGCACCCGGGTTCACACCATCCGGCTGATCTACGACGTGGTGGACGTCATGGCCGGCGACGGCACCACCGATGACGGATCGCTTCGCGCCGAGGTCGACGGCACCACCGACGCGGCGCTCGTGGTCACCTTCGACGACGCCGACGACCTGCCCCTGATGCCGTTCGCCGCTCGCGCCCTGGGACTGTCGCGCCCGGCCAGTCCGCAGGCACGACCCCCCGCGAGCACTCCGCGGCCCGACCCGCCGGCGACAGCAGGGCCCGCCTCGGCGCCGGCTCGGCTGCAGCGGCAGCGACCGGGCGTCTACGGGCTGGTCATCGACCAGGGGTTCGTGCTGCTGACCCGACTGTCGGGCGAGACCCCCACGCCGGGGTTGTGGACCCTGCCGGGCGGTGGGATCGATCACGGTGAGCCGGCTCGCGAGGCGCTGGCCCGCGAGATTTGGGAGGAGTCCGGAGTCCGCCTGGAACGCGACTCGCTGCGCAGTGTCTGCTCCATGCAATTCGTCGGCACCGCCCCCACGGGCGTGGTCGAGGATTTCCATGCGGTGGCTGTCGTCTTCGATGTCGTCGTGAGCCCGGCCGCCGACGGCTCGCGTCCGACCCCGGCTGTCATGGAGGTGGCCGGCACGACCGATGCCGCCCAGTGGTTTCGATTGGATGCCCTCGCCGGGCTGACGCTGGGTCGTCTCGCCTCCGAGGTCTTGGGTTCGGCGGCACCGTAGCGTTCGGTTCATGGAGTCAGCCACGTCCGCCGCCCAGCCGACCCCCGCGCAGTTCGCGGCCGAGACCTCAGCAACGGGGGCCTGGGTCCGACAGGCCAACCACTTCACCGACCGGATCACCGCCGATTCGCTCTCGGATCCCGGCGAGGGACCCGACGCCGACGGTCGCTGGCCGGTCGAGGCGGGCCGCTACCGACTGGTCGTGTCGCAGGCGTGCCCCTGGGCGCACCGCAGCGTCATCGTGCGTCAGCTGCTCGGTCTGACCGACGCGATCAGCCTCGCCGTCGTCGATCCGATCCGGGACGAGCAGGGCTGGCGGTTCACCCTGGACCCGGGTGGCGTCGACCCGGTTCTGGGCATCGGATTCCTGTCCCAGGCGTACCTCACCGGCGACCCCGAATTCACCGGCCGGGTGACCGTGCCGTGCCTCGTGGACACCCTCGGCGGCGCCGTGGTCAGCAACGACTACCCGCAGATCACGCTGGACCTGTCCACCGAGTGGGGCGCCCACCATCGCGCCGGTGCGCCCGATCTGTACCCGCAGGAACTGCGGCAAGCCATGGACGTCCTCATCCGGCAGATCTACGCCGACGTGAACAACGGCGTCTACCGGTGTGGGTTCGCCGTCGACCAGCGCGCCTACGACCAGGCCTACGACGCGCTGTGGCAACGACTGGACGTGCTGGAGGAGCGCTTGACCGGGTCCCGATTCCTCATGGGTGACACCGTCACCGAGGTCGACGTCCGGCTCTTCACCACGCTGGTGCGCTTCGACGCGGTTTATCACGGCCACTTCAAGGTCAATCGCCAGAAGCTCACCGAGCTGCCCGCGCTCTGGCGTTACGCCCGCGAGCTGTACGCGCTGCCCGGGTTCGGCGACACCGTCGATTTCGACCACATCAAGCGCCACTACTACGCCACCCACACGATGATCAACCCCAGCGGAATCGTGCCGGGTGGTCCGGACCTCTCGCAGTGGCCGCCGATTTCGGGAGTGGCGGAATAGCGGAGCGGCAGGGGCGGTACGGTGACCCGAGCACTGGTGGGCCCATCGGTGGCGGACGGTCGACCTCGACGTACTGGGTGGTGACAGACATGCCTCGCGACGACCTGGACCGGATCACCTCAGGCGGCGGGGACGAGCTGATCCGTCACGCTCGGGTTCGCGGGCGGGTGAACGTCGCGGCCGTCGTCACCATGGGCGTCGTAGCGATGTCGAGCGTGTCCGTGATGGCCAGCGCGGCCGCCGGCTTCGCCCCGACCCAGCGGCTCAGCATCGACGTGGCCGACGGCATGGCCGAGGTCGTCGCCGGCGCACGATCAGGCGTCGACACCTCGCGGGCCGCTGCCCGACCGCGAGACGGTGACCAACCAACCGCCCCGGCGGTGGGGCGGGACGGTTCGGGCAGCGCGCTGCCGACCTGGAACGGTGAGGCACTTCCCGTCGTCGACGTCGCCGCAGCCCCGACGACCGCCGGTCCGAGCCCCACGGTGGCCGCCACCGCCGACCCGGTCGCCTCGACGGCGGTCGAGACGACGGCGCCTGCCACTGGTTCGCCCACGACCCAGCCCACGGCGACGACATCCGGGCCCAGCGTCGCACCGACTCCCACCCCCACCGGTTCGCCCACCACGGCAGCGCCACCCGGCGGCGGCCTGAGCGACCTCGAGCAACAGGTCGTCGACCTGACGAACGTCGAACGCGCCAGGGCCGGGTGTCCGGCCGTGACCGTCGACGCCCGGTTGGTGACGTCGGCCGACGCGCATGCAGTCGACATGGTGGCGAACCAGTACTTCGACCACACCGGCCCCGATGGGTCGACGCCCACCACGCGTGGCAACGCGGCCGGATATCCCGGTGGTGTCGCCGAGAACATCGCGACCGGCTTCACCACGGCCGACGCCGTGATGGCTGCCTGGATGGACAGCGACGGGCATCGCGCCAACATCCTGACGTGCTCGTACACCGTCGTCGGCATCGGCTACGACCCGGGCGCCCTGCCCGGCTACGGCGGCGGGACCTGGGTCCAGACCTTCGGGTCGCTCTAGCCCACCGGTCAGGCCGCGGCGATCTCGCCCGGTCAGGCTGCGGCGATCCGGCCGGTCACGGCACGGCGATTCGCAAGTACGCCTCGGCCAGTCGATCGTCGCCCCAGCCCGCGCGGGTGGCGTTGTCGGTCAGCCACCCCCGGATCATCGAGTCCAACTCCTCACCCATATGCGCCGTCTGACTGGCATGCGCCCGCAACGAGGCGAGTTTGCGGTCGAATCCGGCCTCGACGTCGACGTAGTGGTCGACGACCGGGTGCCCGACCAGCCATACGTCGTGAACCGTCCACGGCTCCAGGCCCGCGGCCGACAACTCCGGGTAGGCGAAGGCATTGCGAGCCGCCGGGTAGATCGCCCGCAATGCTGCTTCGCCGGTCGCCATGTGGTCGGGGTGTGACGCCGGTAGGCGCTGGTAATTGCGTTCCGGCGACTGCATGAGCACCCGCTGCGGACGCACCTCGCGGATCACCCGCGAGATGTCGCGGATCAGCCGGTGGTCCACCTGGACGTCACCGTCGGCGTAGCCGTCGAGGAATCGCACGTCAGACACCCCGACCGCGGCTGCCGCCGCTCGCTGCTCCGCCTCGCGGATTCCGGGGATCAGCTCACGGGGGGTGTCGTCGAAGCCGCCGGCCTCGCCCCGCGTGACCAGCAGGTACGTCACCTCGATACCGACGTCGACCCACTGTGCGACGGTGGCCGAACACCCGAAGTCGATGTCGTCCGGGTGTGCCCCGATGGCCAGGGCCCGCTCGACCTCGTCGTCGTAGAGATACCGGGCGGCGGCGGGTGAGGCGAGGGGTGCGGGCACGGTGTCGGACACCGCCGGAGCATATGGCGGCGACGTACCCTTGACCCACCATGGGCACCCTTTTCGACGACGTGCCCACGCTCAGCACCACCGTGCGCGCCACACCGGATGCCCCCACCGTCGCCGTGGCGTCGCGGGCTGCGGCTGCGCGAGTCGACGATCTGCTGGCCGCCCTCAATCCGGCGCAGCGCGAGGCGGTGACCCATGCCGGTTCCCCGCTGCTGGTCGTCGCCGGCGCCGGGTCCGGCAAGACCCGGGTACTGACATACCGCATCGCCTATGCCCTGGCAGTGCGCGGCGCTCGCCCCGGCGAAATGCTGGCGATCACCTTCACCAACAAGGCTGCGGCCGAGATGCGTTCCCGGGTCATCGATCTGGTGGGGCCCGCGGCCGAGCGAATGTGGGTGTCGACGTTCCACGCGGCCTGTGTCCGGATCCTGCGCCGCGAGGCACATCGCCTGGGCCTGCGTTCGGCATTCTCGATCTACGACTCGGCCGACAGCCAGCGGCTGATCGCCCTGGTTGTCCGCGACCTCGACCTCGACCCCAAGCGCTACCCCGCCCGGTCGATGGCATCGCAGATCTCGACGCTCAAGAACGAGTTGGTGGATCACGAGACCTTCTCGTCACGGGTGGTGGACGCGACGCCGACCGAGCAGGTGTTGGCCGAGGTGTACGGCGGCTATATGCGGCGGTTGCGTCAGGCGAACGCGCTGGACTTCGACGACCTGATCATGACCACGGTCCACCTGTTCCAGGGATTCCCCGAGACGGCCGAGCATTACCGGCGCCGTTTCCGCCATGTCCTGGTCGACGAGTACCAGGACACCAACCACGCGCAGTACGTGCTCATCCGCGAACTCGTCGGAGCCGGCGGATTCGAACTGCCGAGCGTCGACCAGCGGGTTCGTGACGTGGACGACGCGATGGTGGCAGGCGAGCGGTTACCGGCAGTGCCCATCGGACCCAGCGAATTGACGGTGGTCGGCGATGCCGATCAATCGATCTACGCCTTCCGTGGTGCCACCATCCGCAATATCACGGAATTCGAGGCGGACTATCCCAATGCCCACGTGGTCATGCTCGAACAGAACTACCGATCGACCCAGACGGTCCTGGACGCCGCCAACGCGGTCATCGCGCGCAATCCGGACCGCAAGCCCAAGCGGTTGTGGACCGACGCCGGTGCCGGCGAACCGATAGTCGGATACGTCGCCGACTCCGAACACGACGAGGCCGCCTTCATCGTCGAGGAGATCGACCGGCTGCGCGACACGGCCGGGGCCTCGTACGGCGATATCGCCGTGTTCTACCGGACCAATGCCCAGTCGCGGGCGCTGGAGGAGGTGTTGTTCCGGACCGGGATGCCCTACGTCCTCGTCGGGGGAACCAGGTTCTACGAGCGGCGTGAGATCAAGGACGCTCTCGCCTACCTGCGGGCGGTGGCCAATCCCGACGACACGGTCAACCTGCGTCGAATCATCAACGTGCCCAAGCGGGGTATCGGAGACACCACCGAGCAGGCCGTCTCGTCGTTCGCGGACAGCCGGCGCATCTCGTTCGGGGAGGCGTTGACCCGACTCGACGATCTTGACGGCGCCGTCGCGGGTCGATCACTGGCAGCGCTGCGCCGCTTCGCCGAGCTGATGGAGGAGCTGCGGACCCTGGTCGAGGCGGGCGCCTCGGTCGCCACCCTGCTGCAGGCGATGCTGGACCGGACCGGGTACGTGGACGAGTTGCGATCGAGCACCGATCCGCAGGACGAGTCGCGGCTGGAGAACCTGGCAGAACTGGTCTCCGTCGCGCAGGAATTCGAGGTCGCGAATCCGGACGGCACGCTGGCCGAGTTCCTGGAGCGGACCTCCCTGGTCGCCGACAGCGACTCGATCCCCGACGCACCGGGGACCGAGGGCGAGGGGACACGCGACGAGGGCACCGTCACGTTGATGACCTTGCACACCGCCAAGGGTCTGGAGTTTCCCGTCGTGTTCCTCGTCGGGATGGAGGACGGCACGTTCCCCCACATCCGGTCGTTGGACGACCCGGTCGAGATCGCCGAGGAGCGACGTCTCGCCTACGTCGGGATCACCCGGGCTCGGCAGCGGCTGTACCTCACGCGGGCGATGGTCCGCAGTGCCTGGGGCACGCCCACCGCGGCCCCGGCCAGCCGATTCCTGGACGAGATCCCGAGCGCTCTCATCTCGTGGCGCCGTGAGGCTCCACCGGTGTCCGTCGGCGGAGTCACCGGGTCGTGGCGATCCGCCCCCGCCATCGCTCGGGTGGCTGCTCGACCTGGGGCGCGTACCCCCGGAAATCGAGATGCGATCCAGGTGAACCCCGGTGAGCGGGTACGGCACGAGACATTCGGTGAGGGAGTCGTCGTCGTCGTCGACGGTATCGGTGACCGCACCGTGGCAACCGTTGATTTCGGTGAATTGGGCGAGAAACGGCTTCTCCTGCGATATGCACCACTGACGAAAGTCTGACCGGATCGGCCGAACGGACCGCCGGGCGTAGGGAGTTCGAACGGTTCGTCACACCGGGTCCTCCATTACCGTTACGGCACGGGAAGTAACGCGCTTCACTCCTTTCGCATAGCCGTTTGGCAAAGCTGGAGGTCGTCGTGTCAACCGTGTCGCCGCTCCCTCATTCTTCCCTCACGCGTTCCGGTATCTCTCGCCCGGCGTCCGTCGCGGTCGCCGCCGCGGTGATCGCCCTCGCCATGGTCGCCTTCATCGCGTGGGTGCCGTTGAGTGCACGAGCCGCTCGAATCTCGCCCCTGGACGCGGGCGGTGCGCTGGTCCAGGTTCGTGACGACGCGGTGTTCGACCGGACGAGTGCGCTGGGCCCGGTCGCCGTCGGTGGCAACCTGGCGTTCCGGGGACCGTCGGTGATCTCGGGCGGATCGGTCGCCACCGAGACCACCGGTGGCTCCAGCCGCGACGTGCAGTTGTTCGTCGCCGGCGCCGTCGAGTTCGGGTACAGCTCCGGTCGACTGGCAGTGGACGGTGACGGCGGCATCGCGATCGGGGACCTGAGTGGCACCGACGTGACCGACGACGGTCCTGAGCTACTGCTCCGCCCGGCGGGATTCGACCCGGGTGCGGACCCGGAAACGGTTCCCGTGGTGCGGGGTGGGTTCGACCAGGCCGCTGCCGACGTCGCCGCGGCAGACCTGGCGCTGGACCTGGACGCCCGGTTCGTCGACTACCTGGCACGCTCCACCGCGCTCGCCGGGTGCGCTGCCACCGTCACGGTGGACGCCGACGGCCAGACGGTGTACCTGGAAGAGGGCGTGACCAACGTCTGGAACGTCGACGAGGTCACCCTCGACGCGATCCGTCCGATCCGCTTCGTACCGGCGCCGTCCGAGACCACCAAACTCATCGTGAACGTGACCCGCGCTCGTGGTGACATCAGCTTCCCCAAGGGCATGACGAACGCGATCTCCGCCCATGTGCTGTACAACGTCGTCGGTTCCGGCTCGATCCGGCTGACCGGCCTGTGGCCGATGCGCGGCACGCTCTACGCACCGGGATTCGACGTCACCTCGATCAACCCCAAGGGCATCGAGGGCAACGTCGTGACGCGATCCTTCCGCTACGTCGACGACGAGTCGCGGGGCGCCGGGGCCCTGATCAAGGACTTCGGGTTCATCGGAGCGGTCGAGTGCGGCCCGCCGGCGGAGCCGTCGCCCACCGCCTCGACGACCGGGGTCAGCACGGCGTCCACGGTGCCCCCCGTGGTGTCGACGCCCTCGACCACCTCGTCGTCGTCATCCGAGCCCACGTCGACCTCCAGCCCGGCAACCACGGACCACTCGACCGCCACCTCGACCTCTGCGGCCACCGACTCGGGTTCGGGCTCTGCATCGACCAGCGTCACGAGCACGACCTCGACAGCGGGCACATCCAGTGCATCGACTCCGACATCGAGCTCGTCGTCGACCGGCACCGGGAGCACATCAGGGCCCACCCCGGCCACCCCGGCCACCCAGACGTCCGCGAGCGTGGTCACCACGGGGACGCCGGGCGTCCCGGTGGCCAGCTCCACGACCGTCCCGGCCACCACGGTGATCCCGACCACCACGGTCACTCCGCCGACCACGCTGATCCCGACTACTCTCACGCTCCCGATGACCACGCCGATCCCGACCCTCGGGACGGTCGTCAGTCCCCCCAGCACGACCGGTGTTGCCACGACGTCCGGCAGCAGCGGGTCCACCACGGCCACCTCCGGCGCCTCCGGTCCGCTGCCCTCGACCACACCGTCCAGCGGTGCCGTCACCAGCGGGTCGCAGTCGCCCGGTGCGTCGTCGGCGCCCTCGTCGGCGGGTGTGGTTCCCACTACGTCGCCCAGCAGCTCGACCTCGTCGACACCCAGCGTGGCGACCGGTGAGTCGACGTCAGGCGCGGGCTCGGGTGACCCGGCATCTGGGCCACCCCCAGGAACTCCGCTGGCCGGCGCCTCATTGGGGTCGGCGACCACACCGAGCATCGGATCGGCGTCGACCACCTCGGCGGGAGCGGCCGTTCCCGGTCTGCCACTGACCGGTGCCGACGTCGCGGGCCTGGTGCTCACCGGTGTCGGGCTGCTGGCCGCGGGGTTCGGCATGATGTGGACCGCTCGTCGACAGGGCGGACGCCACATGGCGTGAGGCGCTACCCGCCGGCGACGGCAGGATGAGGGCCATGAGTCAGCTGCGGCCGCTGTTCGTCGCGCCCACCCGGTTCGCCCACATGTACTCGGGCGGGGCCCGGATCACCGCCCTGCGCGGGGTCGCGGGCCCACCCGGGTACACCGATCGAAGCCCTGAGGAGTGGATCGTGTCCACCACCACCAGGTGGGGAACCGAGCCGCCGGGGGACCGGTACGCCGGCCTCAGCAGCCTCGGGGACGGCCTGTTGCTGCGCGACGCAGTCTCGGCCGACCCGGGCGGCTGGTTGGGCCCGGCACAGTCGTCGCTACAGGGTGACGGTGACATCGGGATGCTGGTCAAACTGCTGGATCCGGAGCAGCGGCTGCCGGTACACGCCCACCCGTCGCGGGCGTGGGCAGGTCTGCACCTGGGTGCGCCGTACGGCAAGACCGAGGCCTGGTACATCGCCGACGCGCCGGCCGGAGGTGGGGTGGTGCATCTGGGATTCGAGGCCCCGATGACCGTCGACACGCTCGTGGATCACGCCTCGCGAGGTGGTGGCGACCTGGTCGGCCTGTGCCAAGGGTTCACGGTGACGGCCGGCGACGTGGTCGTCGTGCCTGCCGGGCTGCCACACGCCATCGGCGCGGGAATCCTCGTCGTCGAGGTGCAGGAGCCCACGGATCAATCGCTCCTCCTGGAATGGGACGGCGTCATATCGGTCGCCGAGGCCGACGCCAGGCTGGGCGTGTCATGGGCGACGGCCGTGGCTGCGATCCGGCTGGACCCGCTCGACACGGACGAGGTCGCCACGCTGATCACCCATCCCCGACCGGTCGACGGGCGTGCCGTCGACCTGTTCGGGCCGGCGAAGGGGTTCTTCGCGGGGTCCCTCGTCTCGGCGGTGACCAACCCGGTGACCATGTCGGCGGGGATCGCCGGCGTCGTCGTGTTGGACGGTGCCGGGAAACTGCGCTACTCAGGTGGCGAGCTGGATGTCGACTCCGGAGACGTCGTCGTCGTGCCCTGGGCCGCCGGTGAATGGTCGCTGTCGGGGGTGTCGCGGGCAGTCCTGGCGCGGCCCTCGTTCTGAGGCACCCGAGGCTCAGACGGTGACGTTCGCCCGAACCCACTCGACGATGTCTGCCATGGCGGTGCCGGGGCCGAACACGGCGGCCACACCCGCCTCCAGGAGGACCGTGACGTCGGCGTCGGGGATGATCCCGCCGCCGAACACCACGACGTCGGCTGCGTCGTTCTCGCGCAGCAACTCGACGATTCGGGGGAACAGCGTCAGGTGCGCGCCCGACAGGCTGGACAACCCCAGCGCGTCGGCGTCCTCGTCCAGCACGGCGGCCACGACCTGCTCGGGGGTCTGGCGGACGCCGGTGTAGACGACCTCCATGCCCGCGTCACGCAGCGCTCGCGAGATGACCTTGGCGCCGCGGTCATGGCCGTCCAGGCCGGCTTTGGCCATGACGATCCGCAACGGTCGGGTCGACGGGGGCGACTGTGCCACGGCAGCAGAGTAGTCAGCGTCACAGCCCGAGGTCCGCGCAGGCGGTCCGCGGCGGTCACCCGGCGTCGTCCCGGTGGCTAGGGTGACGGCTGTGGATCTGTACGAATACCAGGCCCGTGACCTGTTCGAGGCCCATGGCGTGCCCGTCCTGGCCGGCATCGTCGCCGAGACCCCGGCGCAGGCCCGCGACGCCGCGGTCGCCCTGGGCACCCCCGTTGTGGTCGTCAAGGCCCAAGTCAAGGTCGGTGGCAGGGGCAAGGCAGGCGGCGTCAAGTTGGCGCGTTCGGTGGACGAGGCCGAGCAGCATGCCCGGGCGATTCTCGGGATGGACATCAAGGGGCACCTGGTGCGACGGGTGATGCTGGCACCCGGCGCCGACATCGTCGACGAGTACTACGTGTCGGTCCTGCTCGACCGCTCGAACCGCACCTGGCTGGCGATGGCCAGCCGCGACGGCGGGATGGACATCGAACAGCTGGCCGTCGAACGCCCCGAGGCGTTGGCCCGCGTGCCGATCGACCCGCTGACCGGGATCGACGCCACCAAGGCAGCCGAGATCGCCGACGCGGCCGGTTTCGACGGTGACGTGCGGGACGGGGTGATCGACCTCCTCCAGAAGCTGTGGGGAGCCTTCGTGGCCGAAGACGCCACGCTGGTCGAGGTCAACCCGCTGGTCCGCACCGGTGACGGTCGCCTACTCGCCCTCGACGGCAAGGTGACGTTGGACGACAACGCCGGTTACCGCCACCCCGCTCACGAGGCCCTGGTCGACACCGCGGCAGCGGACCCGCTCGAGGCCGCAGCCGAGGCCAAGGACCTCAATTACGTCAAGCTCGACGGCAGCGTCGGGGTCATCGGCAACGGTGCCGGACTGGTGATGTCGACCCTGGACGTGGTCGCCGGGGCGGGGGAGGAGTTCGGCGGCGTGCGGCCGGCCAACTTCCTGGACATCGGCGGCGGTGCCTCGGCCGAGGTGATGGCCAACGGTCTGGAGATCATCCTGTCGGACCCCCAGGTGACCGCTGTGTTCGTCAATGTGTTCGGTGGGATCACCGCCTGTGACGCGGTCGCCAACGGCATCGTGTCCGCGTTCGCCCTGCTGGCCGATCGTGGTGAGGCGGTCTCGCGTCCGCTGGTCGTGCGACTGGACGGCAACAACGCGGAGATCGGTCGTCAGATCCTGAGCGACGCAGCACTGCCCGGCCTGGAACAGGTCGACACGATGGATGGTGCGGCCCGCCGTGCCGCTCAACTCGCCGCCACTGCGGCCTGACCACCCCCCAGCGCGGAATTGACGAAAGGCGCCTGTCATGGCCATCTTCCTCACCGAGAACTCCCGGGTCATCGTCCAAGGCATGACCGGGTCCGAAGGCCGTAAACACACCCAGCGGATGCTGCGCGCCGGCACCAGCGTCGTGGGCGGGGTCACGCCCGGTAAGGGTGGGCAGGCTGTCGGGTTCGAACACCCCGACAGCGGCAACATCGACGTCCCCGTGTTCGCGTCGGTGGGTGACGCCGTGGCGGACACCGGAGCCGACGTCTCGGTCATCTTCGTCCCGGCCAAGTTCACCCTGGGGGCGGTGGTCGAGGCGATCGAGGCCAAGGTGCCGCTGGTGGTCGTCATCACCGAGGGTGTCCCGGTCCGCGACACCGCCGAGTTCTTCGCCCTCGCCCAACAGTCGGGGACCACGCGACTCATCGGCCCCAACTGTCCCGGCCTGATCTCGCCCGGACGATCGAACGCCGGGATCATTCCCTCCGACATCACCAAGCGCGGTCGCATCGGATTGGTGTCGAAGTCGGGCACCCTGACCTACCAGATGATGTACGAGTTGAGAGATCTAGGCTTCTCGACCGCAGTCGGCATCGGCGGGGACCCGATCATCGGCACCACGCATATCGACTGCCTGCAGGCGTTCCAGGACGACCCCGAGACCGACGCGATCGTCATGATCGGCGAAATCGGCGGAGACGCGGAGGAGCGGGCGGCGGCATTCATCGGTGAGTACGTCACCAAGCCGGTCGTGGGGTACGTGGCGGGCTTCACCGCCCCCGAGGGCAAGACGATGGGGCACGCAGGCGCCATCGTGTCGGGCTCCGCTGGCACGGCCGCCGCGAAGCAGGAGGCGATGGAGGCCGTGGGGGTCACGGTCGGTCGCACCCCGTCGGAGACCGCTCGACTGATGCGAGCGATCGTCACCAGCAGCTGATCCTGGCACGGTATACCGCCGAACGAGTGATCGTGCACCTTTTTTGATGTTCTCGTGACAATGTATTGATCACGATGATTACGGATGTCTCCGTTAATCTCCTGTTCACTTGATGACTTCCCCAAGTTCATGTCGGTCGCCTTGGCTGAGGAACTGCGTCCTCGATCCTCAGGGTGACGGGTGACGCGCGCATGTTCCACACGGTTCTGCCACGCTTGAGGGGAAACAAACGATCATGAAAATGTCCGTCCCACAGCGACTGCGCCGCCCTGTAGCGGCTGTCGCCGCCGCAGTCACGGCCTCAGCCGCAATCACTGTCCTTGGCCTGTCGATGTCCGCCACCGCCGCCGTTGTCAATCCTGGTTTCAGCGCGTTCACGACCACGACCGTGAACGCTCCGATCGGTAACGTGGATACGGGGTTCCAGTTGACGACTGCTGGTCCGTGCGCGCCGGGTCGTCAGACGAACCAGACCTTCATTCAGGGTGTGCCGGGCACGGGTGCCGCGCAGTTCGCGCAGTTCCCGTTGACGGTTCCGATCCCGGGTGTCGGGACGGATATCAGTACGGATGCGCCGGCGACGACGGCGTACTTGGGTACTGGTGCGTACACGGCGTTCACTGCGGCGAGTGGCACGGTGCCGATCA
>JANNOG010000086.1:0-28709 GCA_031398915.1 Micrococcales bacterium
AACATGGATACGCGACTACTACAACACCACCCGGCGGCATTCCACCCTCGGGTACTTGACACCCCTCGAATACGAGATAGGATATCGACACATCAACCAACTGGCAGCCTAAACCGTGTCCACGAAACCGGGAACACTTCAACGCCGACACCGGGTGTGTCCGATGAACGGTGTAACTGATCTGGCCTGACACGCCGAGCCTGCGGGCTTGGCGGGGAGGACAAGATCATGACCGAAACGATGGATCCCATGGCGAAGACGACGATGTCGGAGCATCAGCAGCTGGCGACAGAACTGGTGGAACGCGCTCGAGCCGACGGGATCGAGTTGATCGGCCCGGGTGGGTTGCTGACCGGGC
The DNA here is from genome assembly GCA_031398915.1 of Micrococcales bacterium. Classification (GTDB taxonomy): domain Bacteria; phylum Actinomycetota; class Actinomycetes; order Actinomycetales; family JBBAYJ01; genus JANNOG01. The sequence continues at coordinate 359 of JANNOG010000086.1, forward strand.
TGACGAAGACGGTGCTGGAGACCGAACTGTCCGATCACCTGGGCTATGACAAGCACGACCCGGCCGGGCGGAACGGGGCGAACTTCCGCAACGGCACCCGGACCAAGACAGTGCTCACCGAGCTCGGGCCCGTAGAGCTCGACGTGCCCCGTGACCGTGACGGCACGTTCGACCCGGTCATCGTCCGCAAGCGGCAACGCCGGCTGGACTCCATTGATGAGATCGTGCTGTCGCTGACCGCCCGCGGGCTGACGACCGGGGAGGTCAGCGCCCACTTCACTGACATCTACGGGGCGTCGGTGTCGAAGGACACGATCTCGCGGATCACCGACACGGTGACCCAGGAGATGACGGACTGGGTCAACCGGCCCCTCGACCGTGTCTACCCGGTGATCTTCCTGGACGCGATCGTGGTGAAGGTCCGCGACGGCTCTGTGGTCAACCGGCCCGTTTACGTCGCTATCGGCGTCAGCGTCCACGGGGAACGCGACATCCTCGGGTTGTGGGCCGGCGACGGCGGGGAGGGAGCGAAGTTCTGGCTGTCAGTCCTGACCGAGATCAAGAACCGTGGCGTCGACGACGTCTGCATCCTGGTCTGCGACGGCCTCAAGGGACTACCCGACGCCGTGGCCGCGACCTGGCCACTGACCCTGGTGCAGACCTGCGTCATCCACCTGCTGCGCAATAGCTTCCGCTACGCCGCACGCCAGGACTGGGAGAAGATGGCGAAGGACCTGCGACCGGTCTACACCGCCCCGACCGAACCCGCTGCGGCGGCCCGGTTCACGGAGTTCACCGAAACCTGGGGCGTCCGCTACCCGGCTGTGGTCAAACTCTGGACCTCGGCCTGGGCGGAGTTCGTGCCGTTCCTCGACTACGACGTCGAGATCCGCAAGATCATCTGCACGACCAACGCGATCGAGTCCCTCAACGCCCGCTACCGCCGAGCGGTCCGAGCCCGCGGTCACTTCCCCACAGACGCGGCCGCCCTGAAATGCCTGTACCTGGTGACCCGATCACTGGACCCGACCGCCGCGGCAGGGCACGCTGGGTCATCCGCTGGAAAGCCGCCCTCAACGCTTTCGCGATCACCTTCGAAGGCCGCATCACCCCCAGCACCACCAACTGACCGCCAGCCAGTTACACCGAAAATCGGACACTCCCCCTACCGCTCCGTCCGCGACCTCACTACGAAGATCCGGGCATTCGTCGACGGCTGGAACAACGAACAGGCCCACCCGTTCACCTGGACCAAGACCGCCGACCAGATCCTGGCGAAGGCCCACCGCCCAACAACCTCAGACGCGGGCCACTAGGTGGCGTCGACGACGACGTCGGCCCGGGTAGCTGCCTCGGCCCAGGTAGAGGGCGGTGGGCTGGGCCGATGTGTCGCTGCCACCGCAGCCGGCCGGGGGGTACGGGCAGGCCGGACAGCGGCCCGCGCAGCCGTGGACTTGGAAGCCGTCGGCTTCGTTGCGGCGGGCGTCTTCGCCGCTGTGGATCTCGCGGCGGCCGGCGACTTCGCGGCAGTCGACGTGCCGGGCGTGGCCTTCGCGGCTGTCCCGCTGTTCCGTCTCGCTGTACCGGTCGCCATCGTCGCGCTGACCGGCTTGGTGGCGGCAGCGTCGTCGCCCTCCCACGCCTCGGACAGCGCGTTCCGCACGATCTGTCGCGGGTGGTAGCGGCGCGGGTCGTACTTCTGCCAGTCGACCTCGTCGAATTCGGGCCCCAACTCGGCACGGACCTGCTCGCGGGCGCCCATGGCGAAGTCGCGCGCTCGGCGGACCAAGCGGGCCAAGCTGGCCGCGTACTCCGGCAATCGGCTCGGACCGAGCAGGGCCAGCGCGAGCACGATGAGGATGACCCACTCGAACCCGTTGACCGACGGCACCGCCTCAGGGTACCTCCCGGTCGCCTAGTTTCCGCTCGCGACCAGGTTGACCGAGACCTCGATCGACGACGAACCTCGTCGGACCGTCAACTCGACGACATCACCCGGCTCTCGCGCCCGGATCGAGACGATGAGCTCGTCCGGCTGGGTCACCGGCCTGCCGTCTATGGCCAGGATGACGTCCCCGGGCACGATGCCCGCCACGTCGGCCGGACCGCCGGGAGTGATCGGCGGGGTGCCGTCGATCGATTCGTCGGCGATCTTGACGCCCTCACCCGTATAGGTCTGGTCGAGCAGCACGCCGACGATCGGGTATGTCGCCTCACCGGTCTCGATGAGTTGCGTGGCGGTCCGTTCGGCCTGGTTGCTGGGTATCGCGAAGCCCAGCCCGACATTGCCGTTTCCCGACCCCGGGATCCGGGCGATCGCCGAGTTGATGCCGATGACCCGGCCGTTCAGGTCCACCAGTGGGCCCCCGGAGTTTCCTGGGTTGATCGCCGCGTCGGTCTGGATGGCGTTGATGAACGCCGCCTCGCCCTCGTCGCCCCCTGCGGCCACCGGGCGATTGAGGGCACTGACGATTCCACTCGTGACGGTCGACGCCAGTCCCAGCGGAGCGCCGATCGCCACCACCGGTTGACCGACCACGACCGCATCGGAGTCACCGAGATCGAGTTCGGGCAGACCCGTACGCTCCACCCGCAGGACAGCCAGATCGTAGGAGGCGTCACGGCCGACCACCTCGGCCTCGGCCTGGGCGCCGCCGGAGAACACGACGGTGATCTGGCCGCCCTCGGCCGCGTCGGCGATCACGTGATTGTTGGTGAGGATCAGTCCTTCGGAGTCGATGACGAACCCCGACCCGGACCCCTGTGACGTCGCCGACACGGTCTCGACGGACACCACGCTCGGCAGCACCTGTGCCGCGATGCGCGCGACCGCACCGGCGTCCTCGGGTGGTAGCGGATTCGGCGGTGCCACCTCGTCGTCGGTGGCGCCGAACCCGCTCACGGATCCGGGCGCGTCGCCCGCTGATGTGTAACGGTCGACGGCAACCACCGTGACGCCTCCGGCGACACCCGCGACCAAACCCGCGACCAGGCCGGCCACCACCGCCCCGCCCACGCCCGACCTGCGGCGCGACCGAGGCTCCAACCCGGGTCCTCGTTGCGGACGACCGAGAGTGTCGACGCCGGATCCCCACGGGTCGTCCACGGGTGGCGACCACGCCGGAACCATCGTCGGCGGTGGCGATGACTGATAGTCGAGTGACTGTGGGTATCCGGCAGGTGCGTAAGGCGACGTCCCGGCCGGGGCATAGGGCGACGTCCCAGGTCGCGCGTATGGGTCGTACGTCATGAGCGACACTCCGGATGCAGGTGCGACTGGCGGGTCACCGACCGGCTGACCCAGTGAATCCGTACCACGTGGTGACGTAGGACGACGCGAGGCCCGCCCGAACGAATCCCGGTGCCGACGTGACCGGAGACGCGGTGCGAGTGGCCTCGTCGAGCGGCGCCACGGTCGTGAACTGGTCCACGCCGAACTGCGCGGCGGGTGGCGGGACGTCGGCGGTGGCGCCATCGGCACCGGTGACTGCCGCGAGGCCCACCATGGCCGCTGCGGCCACGCTGGTGGTGGTGACGAACACTCCGACGCTGACCCGCCGGGCGCGACGTCCGCCCACCGGGCCGCCGTGATGGCCGGCCCCGGCGAAGGCGGAGCGGTCGGGGGTCGACGACATGGCCACGACCTTGAGGGAGGCGACCAGGTCGCGCGACGGCAGGGGGACACACGACGCGCGCATGCGCTGGCGGACGCTCCGCTCGGACGCCACGGCCGACGCACAGACCGGGCAGCGCACCAGATGGGCCCGCCAGTGGTCGGAATCGGACACGCCCAGTTCGCCGTCGACGAAGGCGCTCAGCCGGGCGCCGTGCAGATGACCTTCGAGCAGGCCGCTCATGACGCCGTTGCCCGCGCGGGGCGGGTCAATGACGTCCGAGTCGGCTCACGGTGGGCCAGTGAGCGGCGCAACCGGGCACGGGCGCGGTGAATCCGACTGCGGACGGTCCCCAGCTTGATGCCCAGGGCTTCGCCGACCTCTTCGTAGGACAGTCCTTCGATGTCGCAGAGGACCACGGCGGCCCGGAACTCGGGCGGTAGGGCACTGAGCGCGGCCTGGACGTCGTCGGTGAGATTGCGGAATTCGTACAACCGCTCGGGTCCCGGGTCGTCTCCTGGCAGCCGATCCGCGGCATCGTCGGCCAACGAGTCGGTGCGCTGACGCTGTTTGCGTCGGGCGGTGTCCAGGAACATGTTGACGGTGATCCGGTGCAACCAGCCCTCGAATGTGCCCGGCGTATACGTCGACAGCGATCGGAACACCCGAACGAATACCTCTTGAGTGAGGTCCTCGGCGTCGTGACGATTGCCGGTCAGGCGGTATGCCAGGCGGAACACCCGCGCCGAATGCTGCTCGACGATTTCCTCCCAGGAGGGCGGTGTCCATGCCGCCGCGTCGCCGACCACCTCGGCCGATGCCTGTGGTGGCGCTGCCGCTGTGGCGATGTCCGTAGTCACGTCGTCCTCCCTGTCCTTGGCGCTCGACCTACCACGATCCTCGCCTCCGCTGACATTCACCTGAACGTCGGGCGACGCGTTCTCGTTCCGCCACTGCAGAATCGGTTCTCACGCATCTAGTGTTCGGTTGTGTCCAAGACTTCCAGCTGGTCCTTCGCCGAAGACTTCCTCGACGAGTCCGACGACGTGGTCGCGGCTCGGACACTGGCAGCCGAACTGGGGTGTCGGGCGGTCAGTCCCGGAACGGGCGCGCTGATCAGATTGCTGGCCGGTTCGGTGGGGGTCCGGACCGCGGTGGAGGTCGGCACCGGCGCCGGCGTATCCGGGCTGTACCTGCTCGAGGGCTTACCCGAGTCGGCCGTGCTGACGACCATCGATATCGAGGCCGAGCACCAGGCGGCCGCTCGACAGGCGTTCGCGGACTCCCCGCACCGACCGGGCCGGGTACGGGTCATCATGGGCGACGCACGGGAGGTACTCCCCCGCCTCGCCGAGGCCACCTACGACCTCGTGGTCATCGACCTCGATCGGCCCGAGTCGACCGTCGAAATCATCGGGGTGGCCAAGTCGTTGCTGCGATCGGGTGGTCTGCTGGTCGTGGTGGATGCGTTGCACCACGATCGGGTGCCCGATCCCGCGCGTCGGGACCCGGGCACGGTCGCCGCCCGGCAGACCTTGCAGATTCTGGGCGACGACGACGGATTCGATCTGAGCCTCGTTCCGACGGGTGACGGCGTGGCGTTGGCGGTGCGGCGGCCCGGCTGAGTCGCCGCAACGGGCGACCCACCGGAAACCGACCCAAACCCGCCGGGCGTCAGCCCTGCGGAACGGCCGACTTGAGCGCATCGCCCAGTTCGGTCGCCTCGTCCGGAGACATCTCGACGACCAACCGGCCGCCGCCTTCCAGTGGCACGCGCATGACGATTCCGCGTCCCTCCTTGGTGACCTCCAGTGGCCCGTCACCTGTGCGGGGCTTCATCGCCGCCATTGATCCACTCCTTTTCTCGTGATCGCTGGAACATTATCCCTGCTATCCCATCCCCCGCAGAACGGCGGGCCTTCATCGCGCGGGGCATCCGACCAGGTGGTCGTTCACCAGGCCACAGGCCTGCATGGCGGCATACATGTTGACGGGCCCGACATAACTGAGCCCGCTACCGCGTAGTGCGCGGGCCAACGCCTCGGACGCGGGGGTCCGAGTGGGCACGTCGTGCTCGCTGCGGGGTCCGGCGGACGGCTCGCGATCGGCGAACGACCAGACCAGGGAGTCCAGCCCACCCTGTTCGCGCAGTCGCTGCACTGCCCGGGCATTCCCGATCGTTGCCCCGATCTTCGCAGCACTGCGGATGATCTGCGGGTTGGCCGATAGCTGCGCTACCTCCTCGGGACCGAATGCGGCCACGGCGTCCACGTCGAATCCGGCGAACGCGGCGCGGAACCCCTCCCGTTTTCGCAAGATCGTGATCCACGACAACCCGGTCTGGAACGCCTCCAGGCTGATTCTCTCGAAGAGCGCTGTTTCGCCGTGGACCGGGCGGCCCCACTCCTGATCGTGATATGTGACGTATTCCTCACCGACTGCCCAGGTACACCGGCCGGTCGGGATCACGCTCGCGTGGGACGTGTCGTCAGTCCGGCGACCACCTCACGACCCATGGTGCGCAGGACGGCTGTGAAGGCGATCCGGCCGGCGATCCGGATCAGGGGGCCGAACGGTCGGGTGAGTGATCGGGGAGCGATATCGATCTCTTCCTCCCAGACGACGAGTGAACGCGCATCGTCGATCGCAGCGACATCGAACGCAGCCCACCCCGTGACGACACGACCGAGCTTGCGTACTGCGCATCGCCCCGGGCGGTGAGGACCGGGGGGTGACCACTCGGTCACCTCCATCGGGTCGTCGAAGCCCACCGGCCCGACATGGCTTCGCCCCACGAAACGGGCCCCGACCCCGTCGGGACGGACCGTGTGCACGGTGACCGTGGTCAACGGGACCCACCTGCTGTGAGCGGGCCAGTCGACGAGGCGATCCCAGACAGCCGACGCCGGAGCCGCGATCTCGACCGAGGCAACGAAGCGGGTCATACCCGGGCGGCGCGCTGATCGTCGGCCGACTCCGCGTCGTCGTCGCCCGTCACCTCGGCTTCGACCGGGTGTGCCTCGACCACGTCGGACTCGGCCTCGTCAGCCTCTGCCACGTCAGCCTCCGACACGCCCCGGTCAGCCACGACCTCGTCGGCCTGTGCCACGTCGGCCTGTGCCACGTCGGCTTCCACCCCGTCCGGATCGACCTCGTCAGCGGGCGCCGCATCGGTGTGGGTGCCCAGCAGCCTGCGCAGGCGCGCGATCTCGGCATCACGTTCGGCCATCGCGTCGCGAGCGCCGTCGAGGACGATATCGACCTGATCCATCCGGTATCCGCGAAGGGCCAGGCCGAACCGCGCCCGGTCCAGGTCGGCGGGCTCGGTCACGGGTCCGTCCAGCGGCGGTGGAACGTCCGGTGTCGCCACCGGGAGGCCACCTTTCACGTACCCCACGGTGGTCGCGACCGCGAGGCCCACCACAGCGATGAGGAGCAGGACGAGGGCGATGGTCGTCACGCCGACGATGGTCCCACGCCCGGGGGTGCGGCGGGGATGCGGACGCCGGACATGGCAGGGCGATCGGCGACATCGATCCGGTGCGCGAGGGGCCGGTATCGCCCGAGATCGTCCCGGTCGAACTGCACGAGGGTGAGGCCCTCGGGTCCCTGTCGGGTCTCGGGCGGTCGCCGTCGACGGCTCAGCGCCAGCAGGATCTCGGTCGCGGTGACACCCAGGCTCAACAGGTCTCGGTGGCGATGCTTGCGCACCCCGACGTCGACCTGGGCGAGGCAATCCAGCCCGAACCGATCGACGACATCGACGAGTAGGCCGATCTCGACGGCGTAGCCGCCGGCGAAGGGGACCTCGGTCAGCACCTCACGGCGCGCGGCGTACTCGCCCCCCAGTGGTTGCACGATGCCCGCCAGTTCGGGTGCCAGGACCGCGATCGCCGGGCGGGCCAGGAGTTCGGTGACCCGGCCGCCGCCGGACCGTGGGCCACCCGCGGCGTCGACCCCGCCCAGGCGCAGCGGCCGCTCGTAGAACGCCTTGACGAACCCGATCCGATCCTGGGTGAGCAGCGGTCCGAGTAGGGCGACGACCAGCGAGGCGTCCACGTCGACCAGGTCGGCGTCGACGTACACGATCAGGTCGGCCGTGGTTGCGGCCAACGCCCGCCACATCACCTCGCCCTTGCCCGGACGCACGGCCAGATCCGGCAGGACGTCCTCCCGGGCGATGACCCGGGCGCCCGCTGCTCGGGCACGCTCGGCGGTGGCATCCGTGGAACCCGAGTCCATGACGAGGATCTCGTCGACCAGATGGGGTGCGCGTCCGGCGGATGTCAGGGACAGGAACGCCCGTACGACATCGCCGACGGTGCCGGCCTCGTTGAGCGCCGGCAGGACGACGGCGATCGTGGTGCGCCCCTTGATCGCCACCAGGTCGTCGACGGTCCACGGCGGATCGTTCCAGGTCGACCGGTCGAACCAGGCCGCCACCTCGGCAGTGAAGGCACCGGCAGTGAAGGCATCCGGCAGGGCCGCGCTCACGTGGACCGCTCAGGCGCCCGGTTCACGCCAGGCCACGAACGGCACGCCGCGGTGCGAGGTCACCGCGCACCGCCGCCACGACGTCGAGCGCACGGCGGGTGTCGCGCGCGTCGTGACAGCGGAACACCCGCGCCCCCAGCCAGGCGGCCACGCTCGTGGCGGCGAGCGTGCCGGCCAATCGCTGGTCCGGCCCGACGTCCAGCACCTCGCCGATGAAGTCCTTGCGCGACAGCGCCATGAGGACGGGGTGGCCCAGGTCGACCAGCCGGTCCACTCGACGGACCAGAGCCAAGGAGTGCCAGGTGTTCTTGCCGAAGTCGTGTGTCGGATCGACCAGCACCGATTCGGGGGCGACGCCGGCGTCCACGGCGGCCGCCGCACCTCGTCGCAGGGTGTCGAGGACGTCGTCGACCACGCCCTCGGGGTGATCGCCGTAGGTGACCCGGTGTGGCCGGGTGCGGGGAGTCGCGCCGCCCGTGTGCGACACCACGAAACCGGCTCCGTGCTGAGCGGCGACGTGCACCAGCTCGGGGTCGTGCCCGGACCAGGTGTCGTTGACCAACGTGGCACCGGCCGCGCATGCCACGTCCGCCACGCCGGCGCGCCAGGTGTCGACACTGATCACCACCCCGGGGTGGCGGGCACGGACGACGGCGATGAACGGGACGACCCGATCGATCTCGTCGGCGACCTCGATGGTCCGGCCCGGACCTGCCTTGACCCCGCCCACGTCGATGATCTCGGCTCCCCCGGCGACCGCCTCGTCCAGTGCGACCAGCGCCACCGAGTCGTCCAGTTGCCGGGCCCCCGAATAGAACGAGTCGGGAGTGCGGTTGATCACGGCCATCACCACGGTGGCCGTGGCGCCGAAGTCGTGCCCTGCCAGCCGCAGGTTCACCGGCCGGTCATCCACCCGCTGAGGATGTCACTGGCCGCGTGGATCTCTGCGACGTCCACCCGCTCGTCGTCGGCATGGGCGCGCCCGGGGTCACCAGGGCCGAAGTTGACCGCCGGTATCCCCAGTTCCGCGAAGCGGGCGACATCGGTCCACCCCAACTTGGCCCGAGGTGGCTTGCCGGTCGCGGCCGTGACTGCCGCGGCAAAGCTGGTCACGGATTCGTGACCCAGGCCGGGTCGGGCGCCGCCCACTGCGTCCAGCACGACGACGTCGATCACGCGATCGGGTGACACCGCCTCCTCGACCAGTCCCTGCACGGTGGCCAACGCGGCGGCGACATCGCGGTCCGGGGCGAAGCGATGGTTGATCACGAGCCGGCAGCGGTCGGGCACCACATTGGTCGCCGGACCCCCACCGCCGATCCCCACCACCTGCAGCCCCTCTCGAAACTCCAGGCCGTCCACGACCGGGCGCCGGGCCGGGTGATCCGTCACTCGCTGGACGATCGAGGCCGCGGCATGGATGGCGTTGTCCGCCAACCAGGCACGAGCCGCATGCCCGGCACGACCGCCCACGGTCACCGCGATCGTCAGCGACCCTTGGCAGCCCCCCTCGACGGCCGTGCTGGTCGGTTCGCCCAGGATGGCCAGGTCCGCTGCCAGCCAGTCCGGCCTGGTCCTCACCAGGCGACCCAGGCCGTTTCGTTCGGCGGCGACCTCTTCGCAGTCGTAGAAGACGTATGTCACATCCACTACCGGGTCGGTGACGGTGGCTGCGACGTGCAGCGCCATCGCCACGCCACCCAGCATGTCGACGGCACCCCGGCCCCACAGCGTCCCCGCTGCATCGACGTGGACGTCGATCGACCCGCTCGACGGTTGCGGCACCGTGTCCAGGTGACCGGCCACCAGGACCCGCCTGGTCTTCGTGCCGTTGGTGCGGGCCAGCACGCAGTTGCCGTCCCGCAGCACCTCTAGATGGGGCAGTTGCTGCAGAGTGTCGACAACGGCGTCGGCGATGTCGCCCTCGTCGCCCGACACCGAGCCGATGCGCAGGAGGGCTGCCGCCAGTTGGCCGGGATCTGCGACGGGCAGGCGGGTCGCCGGCAGTCGGCGGCCGGACGTGGCGAGCTGATCGGTCACCACGTCACCGTACGAGGCGCCGCCTACCCTTGCGGCCATGTCTCGAACAGCGTCCGGGTACGCCCTGGTCACATCGACAGTCGACAGCGGCGCTCCGGGCCAGGTGCTGGACGCCTGGTTCCCCGCGCCCGGTCTGGGCCCTGACGCCGCCGAGCCGGCGGGACTGGCGGCGTTGGCCACGCCGGATGCCGACCGTGGGGTGCGCCGCGACCTCCGTCACTCGGTCATCGACCTGGACACCGACCCGGTCGATGCGGTCGACGCCTACCTGCGGTTGCACCTGCTGTCGCACCGCCTGGTCCGACCGAACACCCTTGCCCTCGGTGGGGTGTTCGGTGTCCTGTCGAACGTGGTGTGGACCGACGCGGGGCCGTGCCCGGTCGACGACTTCGAGGCGACGCGGATGCGACTGCTGGCGGCCGGGCGCTGGCGCGTGACGGTGTACGGCGTCGACAAGTTCCCCCGGATGGTCGACTACGTGATTCCCGGTGGGGTCCGGGTCGCCGATGCCGATCGTGTCCGCCTCGGCGCTCACCTTGCCGTGGGCACGACCGTGATGCACGAGGGTTTCGTCAATTTCAATGCGGGCACGGTGGGCGCGTCGATGGTCGAGGGCAGGATCTCGGCAGGTGTCGTCGTCGGCGACGGAACCGACGTCGGGGGCGGCGCATCCATCATGGGCACGCTGTCGGGCGGTGGAACGGAGGTGATCAGCATCGGGCGACGGTGCCTGTTGGGAGCCAACTCCGGGGTCGGGATCAGCCTGGGTGACGACTGCGTGGTCGAGGCGGGGCTGTACGTGACGGGGGGCACGCGAGTCACCGTGCTGGACGAGCCGGTCGAACCACGTGAGGTCAAGGCGCGTGACCTCTCCGGAGTCTCCGGCCTGCTGTTTCGTCGGCATTCGACCACCGGGCGGGTGGAGGCGGTGCCGCGCAGCGGGTTCGGCGTCCGGTTGAACCCGGCGCTGCACGCCGGCGCCGTGTGACGCCGACGGGACTGCGGTGCTGCCGGACCGTTGCGGCGCTGCGGCGGACTAGCGGTCGGAGAGCGCCAGGTAGTCGCGCTCGACCTCGCCGGTGTACACCTGCCGGGGGCGGCCGATCTTGGTCGCCGGGTCGTTGATCATCTCGCGCCACTGCGCGATCCATCCCGGCAGTCGACCCAGCGCGAACAGCACGGTGAACATCTTGGCCGGGAAGCCCATCGCGCGATAGATCAGGCCGGTGTAGAAGTCGACGTTCGGGTAGAGCTTGCGCTCGATGAAGTAGTCGTCGGCCAGCGCGATCTCTTCCAGCCGCTGGGCGATGTCCAGCAGTTGGTCCGATGTGCCCAGCGCGGCGAGAACCTCGGCGGCGGTCTCCTTGACGATGGCGGCCCGGGGGTCGTAGTTCTTGTAGACCCGATGCCCGAATCCCATGAGGCGCACCCCCGGCTCACGATTCTTGACCCGGTTGACGAATCCCTCGACGGTGTCGTCCGAGTCCTGGATCCGCAGCAGCATCTCCAGCACCGCCTGGTTCGCACCGCCGTGCAATGGTCCCGACAGTGCGTGGATACCGGCGGACACGCTGGCGAACAGGTTGGCCTGGGCCGAGCCGACCAGCCGGACAGTCGACGTCGAACAGTTCTGCTCGTGGTCGGCGTGCAGGATGAAGAGCTGGTCGAGAGCCCGCGAGCGCACCGGGTCCACCTCGTAGGGCTCCGCAGGGAGGCCGAACGTCAACCGCAGGAAATTGTCGACCAGGCCGAGGGAGTTGTCGGGATACAGGAAAGGCTGACCGATGCTCTTCTTGTAGGCGTAGGCAGCGATGGTGGGCAGCTTGGCCAACAGTCGGACGGTCGAGATCTCGACCTGCTCGGGATCGAACGGGTCGAGGCTGTCCTGGTAGAACGTCGACAGTGCACTGACCGCGGACGACAACACCGGCATGGGGTGGGCATCCGCCGGGAACCCCTCGAAGAATCGGCGGAGGTCCTCGTGAAGCATGGTGTGTCTCCTCACCGACTCGGTGAAATCCTCGAGTTCGGTGGCCGTGGGCAGGTGACCGTAGATCAGCAGGTACGACGTCTCGACGAACGTGCTGTGCTGCGCCAACTGCTCGATCGGATACCCGCGGTAGCGGAGGATGCCGGCATCGCCGTCGATGTACGTGACCGTCGAGGTGCACGACGCCGTGTTCATGAACCCGATGTCGAGGGTCACATGTCCCAGGGTCGACAACAGCTTGCCGGCTTCGAGACCGTCGGCCCCGTCGGTGGCGTGGGCGACCGGCAGGGTGAGTGTCCCCGCCGGTCCCGCCAGGGTGTACTGATCCGAATCAGCGGCAAGCGGGGTCATCGTCGCTCCCGGGAATTACGCGGCGCGGGGTGTGCGGCCGAGGCTGGCTAACGGGTCACCTGACGGTACCTGCTGGCGCTGTGGATCCCAGTCGTGCAGTTGTGAGACGGGCCACTGCCGAGCCGATCCGTTCGTCGGTCGCGGTGAGGGCGAGACGAACGTGGCCGCTGCCGTCAGGCCCGTAGAACGCCCCCGGCGCGACCAGGATGCCCAGCTCAGCGAACTGCCTGACGGTTGCCCAGCAATCACCGTCCGGGGCAACGACCCAGAGGTAGAGCCCGGCAGCAGACTCCTCGATCGTCCAACCGGCAGTCCCGAGTGCGCCACGCAACACCTCGCGCCTGGACCTGTACCGCTCCCGCTGCGCCTCGACGTGGGCGTCATCGGTCAGGGCCGCCATCATGGCCGCCTGGACCGGGGTCGAGACCATCAGACCGCTGTGGCGGCGAACCTGGTGGACCACCTCGACCAGCGCGGGGTCACCGGCCACGATTCCGGCGCGGTAACCGGCGAGGTTGGATCTCTTGCTCAACGACGCCAGCACCAGCAGCCCGTCGTGTCCGCCGTCGCACACCCTCGGATCCAACAGGCTCGGCACGTCGTCGGTGTCCCAGCTCAACTCGGCGTAGCACTCGTCCGAGACGACGATCGCGCCCGCCTCGCGCGCCCACACCACGATGCGGCGGAGTTCGGCCACGTCAGCCACCCGACCGGTGGGGTTGGCCGGACTGTTCACCCACACCAGTCGGATCGATCCCGCGACGGTGTTCAGGTCGGACACCGGGTCGACCGAGCCGTAGGGCAGCGGTGTGGCCCGCGCCAGGCGAGCACCGATGTCGTACGTGGGGTAGGCGATCGCCGGGTGGGCGACCACGTCACCGGGCCCGAGGCCCAGCATGGTCGGCAGCCAGGCAACCGCCTCCTTGGAGCCGATCGTCGGCAGTACCGCGGCTGGGGCGATGTCCACCCCGCGACGGCGGTCGAACCATGCAGCTACCGCCCGTCGAAGCTCCATCGTGCCGCGCGCCGTGGGGTAGCCGGCCGCGTCAGCCGCGCCGGAGAGTGCCGCGCGGATGAGGGCCGGAGTCGGGTCGACCGGAGTGCCGATCGACAGGTCGACGGTGCCGTCCGGGTGGCGGGCGGCACGCTCCGCGTACGGAACGAGCGCATCCCACGGGAATTCGGGCAGCTGTGCGGCCAGCGTCGCGCTGGAGGGGCTCACTCCGCCTGAGAAGCGACGGCCGCCACGGTCGGGTGGTCGGCATCGATCGGACCCAGTTTGGCGGCGCCACCCGGTGAGCCGAGGTCGGCGAAGAACTCGACGTTGGCCGCGTAGAACTGCTTCCACTGATCGGGCACGTCGTCCTCGTAGTAGATCGCCTCGACGGGGCAGACCGGCTCGCAGGCGCCGCAGTCGACACACTCGTCCGGATGGATGTACAACGCGCGCTTGCCCTCGTAGATGCAGTCGACAGGGCATTCCTCGATGCACGCCTTGTCCTTGATGTCTACACAGGGTTGTGCGATGACGTACGTCACTGTGACCTCCTTCGATCCCACCTGGTCGGGCAGGGACAGCATGCCCGACTCAGCGAGGGGTCACTGCCGCGGGGTTGGCTGCCGCGGGGTTGACTGGGGCCCATGGCCCAGTCGTCGGACAACCAGGGTGACGACGCGGGCCCCGGCGAGCGGCTGCGCCCACTCGTGGGACAGCGGGTCGTGGTGCGCCACCGGTCGGGGAGTGACCTGCTGGACGTGCTGGGGATGCTCGTCACCGTCGACGACGGCGTCACCGTCGACCACGGCGCCGCCGACGAGGGGGCCGAACCACTCGACCCGGCCGAACCGTTCGACCCGGCACCGGTGATCGTCGTGCGGCGAGACCGGGACGCTGCACTCGTCCGGATCCACGTCGCGCACATCGTGGCCGCCAAGGCGGTTCCGCCCCGGGCGGTGAGGACCGTGAGAACCGTCAGGGACGAGGGCCGCAGATGACCTTGGGCGCAGCCGCGTACACCGTCGTCTGGCTCTCCCGCCGTACCTCGGCCCCGTCGACCTTCCAGATCCGGGTGACCGTGACGTCGAAACCCTGCGACGAGTCGGCCGCCTCGCATTCGGCCGACGGGTCGTAGATCGTCTCGGGCGAGCGGAAGTTGAAGCGGTCCGACGTCACCGACTCGACGTCGTAGACCTTGGTGCCCCAGTAGGTGACCGTGATCTGGCCGCCCCCGACGGATGCCTCGATGAGGATGGCGTGGTCACCGTCGTTGCGGAACTGGTTCTCGACCCGGGGGTCCCAGTTCAGCGTCGCCTCGCGGCCCTCGGGATAGCGTGAGATGTAGAAGCTGTGTGCCTTGTGGGTGACGTCCTCCAGCCCGGCGAAGAACGTCGCGTTGTACAGCGTGGTGGAGACCTGGGACACGCCACCGCCGACGTCCGTGGTGAACCGACCGTTGAGGATCGCCCCCGCCGCCCGGTAGCCCTTGGCGACGGTGCGCTCGCCCAGGACGTCGTTGAGACTGAACGTCTCGCCGGGGGCGACGATGACCCCGTTGATGGTCGCCGCGGCGATCCGCAGGTTCTCGGTCCTCGCGGCGTTGTCCGGGTACTGCGTCGAGAATGTCGAGACCACCTCGGTGATGCCCAGAGCCTCGGCGTCTGCCGTGGTGAACTCTGGCTCGCGACCGACGGCTTCGACGGTCGCCACCCGATCGCCGCCGGCGGCCGTCAGCGCCGACGTGACGGCCGTGGCCAGCGCGGCCGGGTCGATCACGACGCCGTTGACGCCGGGCACGACGACCGGGGCACCGTTCTCGATCGCCACCCGGGCGTCGACGGGTGGGCTCTCGACCGCGGGGTCCAGCGACAGCACGATCTCGCGGAGCCGGGCGCCGTCAGCACTCAACGCCAAGCCACCCGAACCGTCGGGGCCGTAGCTGAGCGTGTCGCCGAACAGCCCCGCCGGCACGCTCACCTGGCGGGCCCCGGCCGAGACGACCACCGGGCCGGCCACCACCTGCTGCGCCGCGGCAAGTGCGGCCTCGACGTCGGCGGCGTCCGCCGTCGGTTCCGTCTCGGTCATCGGCAGGTCGATCGGGAGTTCGCCGGTCAACCACTGCTCACGCAGCAGCGCGGTGGCGGCCGGGACGTCCACTCCGGTACCGGTGGCCGGGGTGACGCCCTGCGCGATCCCACCGACGAAGATCACGCCGCCCTCGACGGGGGGTGTGTCGACCGTGGCCGCCAGTTCGGCTACGGCGGCGTCCAGTGCCGGACCGTCGATCTGTGCCCCGATCGGGCGACGGCCGGCTCCGACGATGTGCTGCCACATCCGGGCCGGGGCGAGAGAGAAGCCGGTGACCTCGTCGATACTGCCGGTCGCGTCCAGGGTCAACCCCGCGGCGACAGGGTCCAGCTCTGCGGTGGCGATACCGGCTTCGACGGCCAGTGGTGCGACCGCCCGATCGGCGAACTCGTCCTCCAGCCGGGCGATCGCCGTGTCGCGGGTCGATCCGCCGACCGCGACACCACCGATCGTCGTGTTGAAGGGCACCTGGCCGGCCAATGCGAAAGCGGCACCGACGTACAGCCCCAGCCCGACGACGACGATGCCGACGACGACGAGGGCGCCCGTCAGCCAGCCGGGGCGGCCACCCCGAGTCGGGCCACTGTCACGGTCACTGCCACGGTCACGCGGCGCCCGCTGGACGGGTGGCCGGCCGTTCTGTGGGTCGTCGTAGGGCCGGCCGTCAGGCGACGCGTCGTCGGGCATACCGGCTCGGAGCACGGCGAACTCGGCCAACGCGTCCTCGCCCATTCGCGTCTGACGCGACGACGTCGCGGTGCCCGTGACACGTCGGGGCTCGGGGTCGGCGACATCCGAGGAGGGGGGCGCCGTGCCTTCGGCGTCGTCGATCTCGTTCATCCACACCTCGTCCGCTGGTGCCGCCGAAGCGGCGCTGCCCCCCCGCCGCTCACGGTGGTGGGGGAAGGGTAACCGGGCCAGCTCGGCGTGCCCGGCGCACCGCTGCCACGGTGGCCAGCGGTGGACCGATGAATGCCGGAAGCAGGACCGACAGCAGGATCCAGATCTCGCTGGGCAGACCACCGAGGACGCCGACGTCACCGCCGGGCCCGCGCACCAGCACCACGCCGACGACGACGGCGCGACCGGCTGCGTCCGCCAGAGCCGTCGTCGTGCTGGGCAGGGCCACCAGCAGAGTGGCGTCGACGACGCACGTCAACCCGATCGCCAACAGCAGGCCCAGCGGCAGCACCTGCCCGCCCACGGTGGCGTCCCACAGGTGAGCGGCCGCTCCGAGCACGCCGCTGACGAACCCGACCAGCAGACCGACACCGATGCAACCGGCCACCCGCAACGTCGGCGCAGCCACCCGGGTGGGTCGTGGGAGGGGTGCGGTCACGAGGCGAGCCTAGGAGTCGACGCCCACCCGCCAGCCCGACCCGGTGCTCACGCTGGCGTCGAGGATGTCGGTGATCTCGGTGCCGACCAGCTCGTGACGGTCCAGCAGAGCCGCCACCAGGGCCTCGACCTGGACACGATGGGCATCCAGCACCCGCCGGGCCTCGGTCCGACACGCCACGAGCAGGGTGTCCAGGGCCTCGCGGGAGGGGCGGTCGGCGAGCACCCGCGTTACCAGACTGCCACCGATCGGCCCGTCCGCCGCTGCCAACGAGATCGGCGACCCGCTCATCCCGGCAGCCCCGACCATCTGCGCTCCCACGGTGGTGGCGTAGGCGAGGTCACCGCTGGGCCCGGTGGATGCCTCACCGAAGAAGATCTCCTCGGCAGCCCAGCCGCCGAAAGCGATGGTGACGAGTGCCGTCAGCTCGGACTTGGATCGGGTGTAGACGTCCTCGGCGTCGCCGTGCGCCAGCATGCCCAGTGCCGAACTCCGCTTGACGATCGTCAGCACCTCCAGGCGGCGCTGCGGGGCGAGCTTCCAGGCGAGGACAGCATGGCCGGCCTCGTGCGTCGCGATCAGCCGGGCCTCGTGGTCGGTGTATCCCACGGGATGACCGAGGCCGACCTCGACCAGCAGTCGGGCGTTGACGATGTCCGGCCACGACATCTCGCCCGCACCCCGACGCAACGCCTGGAACAGGCCCTCGTCCAGCAAGTTCTCGATCATGGCTGGGGTGTACCCCTGCGTGACTCCCGCCAGCTGGTCGCGGCGGTCGTCAGTGGCGACCTCGTGATCGTGCGACTTGCGTGCCAGGTAGTAGTCGATGATCTCGCGACGGCCTGCCTTGTCCGGCGGATCGAACGTGATCCGTCGATCGAAGCGCCCGGGGCGCAGCAACGCCGGGTCCAGCGAGTCGGCCCGGTTGGTGGCCGCGATGAGGAGGATCTCGGCGGGTTCCACGGCCGGGCGGCGAAGCTGCCGGGGCACGGGCAGCACCAGGTTGATCGTGTCGACGACACCGCCCCACGCCCGCTGCCAACCGGTCGGAGTGTCGAAGGACTGCATCTGGATCAGCAGTTCGTTGACGACGCCGCCGACCCCCTCACTGACGACCGCCCGGTTCGTCTGCAGCGACTGCGACCGCGTGGCGACACCGCCGCGCGCTGTCGCGATGGCGTCGATCTCCTCGATGAAGCCGATCGCACCACCCTCGCGCCGTGCCGCCTGGCGTAGCGCCCTGAAGTAGGCGCGGATCTTGCGTGACGACGCGCCGTAGTACATGGACTGCAACGACGTGGCCGAGATGAACAGGAACGGCACCCCGGCATCCCGAGCCATCGCCTTGGCCAGGAACGTCTTGCCGGTACCGGGGGGGCCCTCGAACAGCAGTCCGCGCCGAGGCGTGCCGCCCATGTCCCGACGGAAGCTGCGCCCCGCCAGGAACAGGTCCAACGTCCGGGTGACGTCCTCGGTCAGCGGACCCAGGCCACGGACGTCGTCGATGCCGACACTCAACTGCTCGGGACGGTAGGTGACATGGGGACTGCGCCCGGTCACCAGCGAGGACCCGACCAGGACGATCAGCAGGACGGCGAAGAACAGCCCGGTCATCAGGTAGATCGGGTCGATGGTCGGCACCGTCGGCAGCAACGCCTCACCAGTGACCACGCGCGCCCACGACCATGCCAGGACGGGCGCCAGCGCCACCGAGATCCAGGCCAGGCGGCGCAGCCGTACCTTCTCGCGCACCACGCCGACGTCGGCGCTGTCTCGCCGACCGATCGAGGTCTGGGAAAGCTGGGGTGCCGTCACGGGTCCTCCTGCGTCGCCTCGTCCCGGCGGATCGTCGGGGTCAGGCCATCGTCACCAGCCCGGCGCGAGGGTCGTCGCCCGTGGTGACGTCACCTACCCGGACGCCATGCGCCACTCACCCGGTCGCTGCGTCACCCTCACCCGCTGTCACCGATGCCGGGCTGGCGGGTGCCCGCGAAGATGTCGAGCTCACGTCCCTGGTCGTCGAACGGTGGATGGCGATCACCGGCGAGCAGCAGACCCCACTCGACGCCCAGGATCGGTTGGGTGAATCCGTCGGCGGCGGTGGCCGTGCGGGCCACGGGGTCGACGACGACCTGACTGCGGTGGATCGCGAGCGCCTCGACCTTGCGGTCCAGGGCGGTGGGTCGGTCGAGCACAGCGGCGACCCGCTCGTCATCGACGATCATGCTCGGCAGCGGGCCGTCGATCGAGAGACCGTTGGCCAGGGGCGTCGTGTCGGTCAGGAACGCCTCCACCAGTGATCGGGGGATGACGGCGCCGTAGATCTTCGCCACCTGCCACGCGGGGCCCGAGTCACCTCCGGCGCCTGCCTCGGCCGCCAGTTCGACCGCCCGCATTGTCACCCGGTGCGCCATCACGTGGTCGGGGTGGCCGTAGCCGCCGCCGGACTCGTACGTGAGCACCACGTGGGGGCGCACCTCGCGGATCACCCGCGCCACGTGCTGAGCGGCGGTGTCCAGTTCCGCCCCGGCGAAGGCGTCGGGATGCAGGTCGGTCGGGGTGGCGGCCAGCCCGCCAGGCAGGGTCACCATGCCGGAATCGCGGTAGCGGACGCCGACATCGGCACCGAGGAACCTATGGTCGACAACCCCGAGGACGGTCATGGCGGCGGCCAGCTCGCCCTCACGATGGGCACCGAGAGCGACCGGGTCGCCCCGCAGGTGGGCCAGGTCCTCGGCCACCACCTCGCCCAGTTCGCCCCGGGTGCAGGTGATCAGGGTGACGCCGACACCGGCCGCGACGGCGCTCGCCATCGTCACACCGTGATTGATCGTCTCGTCGTCCGGGTGGGCGTGGACCAACAGCAGCCGCCGGGTCACGGTCTCGGCTCGCCTCGACGCGAGAGCTGCACCGGACGAGCGGTCTCGGCCGGCTGCGCGAGCTCGTCGAACCACAGGTCGACGCCGACGTGCGGCTGGTCCGAGTCCAGATATGCCTGTTCGTGGGCGGCCCACCGGTCCCACTGCGCGGCGAACAGGGCGCCGTCGCGGGCCACGGCCCGTTGCCGGCGGATCGTGGTGGGAGCCTCGACCCACACCCGGACGTCCAGCTGTCGCCGCGCGGCACGACACGACGCCCCGACCCCCTCGACCACGACCAGGGCACCCGGCTCGACACGAATCGGGCGGCGGGGGCCAGGCTCGTTGCGCACCCAGTCCCACGTGTGGAGGGTCGGCACGCCACCGCGCGCCAACGGCTCCAGGATGTCGGCGACCAGGTGGTCGCAGGCCTCCCGCAGGCCGTCCCAGCCTGGGTAGATGTCGTCCATGGCGATGATGGTGGCGCTACTCGACTCGGCCACGGCGTGCGCCAACGTGGTCTTGCCCGCCCCGGCACGGCCGTCGATCGACACCACCACGTGCCCACCCGGCGGCCGGGCCCGCGCGGCGGCGCCCACCACCTCGCCCGCGGCCACCACCTCGGCGGCGGCCACCACCTCGGCGGCGGCCTGGGCGACCGTCAGGCCCCGTCCACCCCGCGTCAGGGTCGTGCCGGCGACCGAGCTCACGGCAGGTAGTCGTTGCTGTAGTACTGCGACCAGTCGGGCTCGTCCGTCACGGCGTCGCCGGCCGCGTCGGTCAACAGGCCGTTGTCGAACAGGAACGACCCGTAGGCGCGCCACACCTCGGGGTCGACGACACCGAGGGTGGAATCGGGGTCCTGGTAGTAGCCGTCGTCGCTCAGCAATTGCGCGCTGATGGTGACGAGTTCGGGGTCTTTGAAGGCGTCCGGCTCGGCGGCCAACAGCTCGGCCGCGGCGTCGGCGGGGTTGTCGCGGGCGAACTCGTAGCCTCGCTGCGTCGCGGCGAGGAAGCCGCGGGCGGTGTCCTCGTTGTCGGTCAGCCAGGATTGCGACGCGGCGATCGCCGAGCTGTACTGCCGGGGAAAGCCATAGTCGGTGAACTCGAAGTACGACATGGGCTTGTCCAGCAGAACGGCCTGCACGCCGTCCCAGGTGCGCACGCTGAAGGTGAAATCGGCCTGTCCGGCATACACCGCGTCGTACGCCGTGGTGCCCAACGCGATGCTGGTGAACTCGCCGGTCCCGCCGTCGGCTCGGATCACCGACGACAGGGCCGGACCCTCGTCGGGGGTGCCGAATCCGGCGTAGGTCAGCCCGTCGAGGTCGCGTGGCCGAGTAATGCCCGAGTCGGCGACGTATCCGATCGCGTACTGCGAGCGCGCGATGTTGGCGAAGACCTGCTGGATGTCGCTGCCACCGGCCCGCGAGTACGCGATACCGGCCTGGTACGAGAACCCGAACTCGGCGTCGCCGCTGCCCAGCAACACCTCGGGAAACGTCTCGGCGTAGGGCAGCACCTCGATGTCGATGCCCTCTGCCTCGTAGTAGCCCAGCTGGTCGGCCACGTACATCCCGATGTGGTTGGTGTTGGGGACGTAGTCGAGTGCGACCCGGACCGTCGTGAGGGTGCCGGCGGCACCGGACGCGTCGCCGCCGGGGTCGTCACCGGGGTCGTCACCGGAGTCGTCACCGGTGGCGCACGAGGCGAGGGCAAACACGGCGGCCACCAGGAGGACCGACCAGGCGGGGGTTCGGGTGGAAGGCATCGCCCGCATACTTCCACGCGTGGATCAGCGACCGACTTGGGCCGCCCGCATCGTCCAGGCCCTGGTGGCAGGTACCGGAGTGGCCGTATTCGTCGCCGCCTGGCAGGCGTACGCGGTGTTGGGGCCGCTGGAACCCGACGTGCTTCCGTCGCCCGCGCGCATCGCCGAGGCGGGGTGGGCCGACCGCGAATCGTTGGCCCGCAACATCTGGCCGACGATGGTCGAGGTCGGCCTCGGTTTCGGTGTCGCGGTGCTGGCCGCCTTCGTCGTCTCGGTGCTGCTGGACCGCTGGCGACCGGCGCGCCGAGCGGTCCTGCCGCTGCTGATCGGCAGCCAGACCGTGCCGATCATCGTGCTCGCGCCGCTGGTGGTCATCTGGTTCGGGTTCGGCCTCGGACCCAAGGTCGCCATCGTCGCCCTGGTGACGTTCTTCCCGGTGGTGGTCGCCCTGCTCGACGGGTACGCCACCACCGATCGGACCCTCACGACGCTGTTGGAGACCGTGGGGGCGGGCTGGTGGCGGCGATTCCGGCTGTTGCGGCTGCCGTCGGCACTGCCGGTGTTCTTCACCGGTGTCCGAGTGTCGGTCACCTACGCCGTGGTGGCGGCCGTGTTCGCCGAGTACGCGGGGGCCGAGTCGGGATTGGCGGTGTATCTGCGTGCCGCGCAGAGCTCCCGGCGGACCGACCTGGTGCTGGCAGCAGTCGTCGTCATCTCGGTGGTCAGCGTCGCGCTGTACGTCTCGACCGTCCTCCTCCAGCGGCGCGTCATGCCGTGGTACGCCGATTCGCGCAGGTCGCAGCGGTGACGCCGCCGCCGCGTGTCGCAGTCCGCGACCTCCGTTTCGCCTTCGGGTCACGCCTGGTCCTGGACGGGGTCACGGTGGACGTGATGCCAGGTGAGTTCGTGTCGGTCGTCGCTGCGAGCGGGGCGGGTAAGTCGACGATGTTCGGGGTCCTGACGGGCGCCCTCACCGCATCCTCGGGCACCGTGTCGATCGACGGCACGGTCGGCGTCGGCGACCGCCCGTTCGGGTGGTTGCCGCAGGGCGACACCCTGGTCCCATGGCGCACGGTCGAGCGCAACGTCGCCCTCGGTCTCGAAGCCTCGGGTCAGTCCGCGCGGACCGCCCGGACGCACGCCCGCCGACTGTTGGCCGAGTTCGGCCTGGCAGACGTGGGCGGTGCCCACCCGCACCAGCTGTCGGGAGGGATGCGGCAACGCGTGGGTTTCGCGCGCACCGTCGCTCTCGGTCGGGACACGTTGCTGTTGGACGAGCCCTTCGGGGCCCTGGACGCCCTGACCCGCACGGACCTACAGATGTGGTTGTTGCGGCTGTGGGAGCAGCGCCGGTGGACGATCCTGTTGATCACGCACGACATCCGCGAGGCCGTGCTGATGTCGGATCGGGTCTATGTGATGAGCGCCAGGCCCATGGCGGTGACCGCGTGTGTCACGGTCGACTTGGATCGCCCCCGTACCCCGGACATGGTGCTTGGGCGCGACGCCGCGGCGATCGAGGCCCAGATCCTCGCGGCGTTGCGGGAGTGACGGTGGTCAGGGTGACCCGGCGGCGAGCCGGGCGATCACCTCGGGTCGGCGCAACGGTGGCACGGTGCTGGGCGGCTGGCGCCTGGGCGGCAACCCGGCGAGCAGGGTGAGGGTCGCCGCCGCCACGGTGGCTACGGCGGCGTCGTAGGCCTCCGCCGATGCGGCAGGAACGGTGCGGACCCCGGTCACCTTGCGGATGTACTGCAGGGCGGCGGCATGCACCTCGGTGTCGGTGGCGGGCGGTTCGAGGCCCCGCAGTTCGGTGATGTTGCGGCACATGAACCCAGTGTGAGGCGCCGGGCCGTGACGTCGCCCGCGACGGTGTGGTGGGGTGGCGCACGTGGAGATCACTCAGATCGACCCCAGGGACAATCAACTGTTCGGTGACTGGCTGCGAGCGATGGCCAGGACGATCCTGCAGAGCCCGATGAGCGCCGAACAGACCGCCAGCCGCACGGCCAGGCGGATCACTCGCGGCGCGGGCGGCCGGACGTTCGCGGCCATGGACGCCGGGCGGGTGGTGGGCACGTTCGAGTCGTTCGACGCCGATGCAGCCACCGTGGTCGCCCCCGGAGCCCCCGGCACCGCGGTCCAGACCCACAACATCAGCGGCATCACGGTGGCGCCCACCCACCGCCGGCGTGGACTCCTCAACCAGTGGATCACCGCTGAGCTGCGCTGGGCGCACGAGCGCCGGGTGCCGTTGGCAGCGCTGGTCGCCAGCGAGGCCGCCATCTACGGCCGGTACGGATTCGCTCCCGTCGTGGAATCCGTCCGTTGGTCGGTGACGACCGTCACACCCGCGGGGCTCCGCCCACCCGAACGTCCGTGCGAGTCAGGCGAGGGCTGCATCAGTGACGTCGACGACGACAAGCTGCGCACCGCCGGACCGGGGGTCTACGACCAGGCGCGGCTGCAGCAACCAGGGGCGGCTCCGCGCGACGCGTATGCGTGGGACGAGATCCGCCACCCCGAAGCTGACGATCGGCGGCCGCGGTGGACGTTCGGGCACCGCGATGCCCAGGGCACGCTCGACGGGTACGCGCGCGTCGCGGTCAACCAGGCCTGGCACGATCGCGCTCCCGCGAACACCGTCGATGTCCTCGACCTCTCGGCTGTCGACGCGCGGGCCATCGCGTGCCTGTGGCGAGCCTGTCTCGGTATCGACCTCGTCGTGACCGTCGACGCCTACGACCGACCCGTCGGCGACCCGGTCGCCGAACTGCTGCGCGATCGTCGGGCCGCCCAGCAGGTCGCGCGTAACGACCTGTACTGGTGGCGGATTCTCGACGTACCCGCGGCACTGACGGGTCGATGGTGGGCGGGGCCGGGCGCGCTCGTGTTGGACGTCGTCGACCCGATGGGCCTGGCGGGCGGGCGATGGCGGTTGGACGTCGACGCCAACGGTCAAGCGGACGTGACACCCACGACGGTAAGCCCCGACGTGACGATGGGCGTCGATGCTCTCGCCAGGATTCTCGCAGGTCAGGGGTCGTTGACTGCGCTCGCCGCGGCAGGATGGATCGATGAGCACCACCCGGGCGCGGTCCTCACACTGGACCGCCTGGCGTGGGCGCCCAGCCCGGCCCACGCCACCTACACCTGGTTCTAGGCGGCATCCCTCCGGCAGGAATGTATACATTCCTGCGTGTGGCACCGGCAGGAATGTATACAATCCTGCGTGTGGCCACCTCCATCGGACTTCGTGCCGAAGAACTGTCCGCGACGAACTCGTGGTGGCGTGATCGTTCGTGGAAGGGCTACGACCTCGACCTGCGCGCCGCCCGAGAGCACGGTCTGGACTATCGCTCGGGCGTCCTCGATGGTCTCGAATCCGGGTCGTTGTACCTGTTGCGTGGTCCTCGTCGGGTCGGCAAGACGGTCGCCGTCAAACAGGCCATCCACGATCTGACCTCCACCGGCGTCGACCCCCGATCCGTGGTGCGAGTCGCCGCCGACGGCTGGGCTGTCAACGACATACGTACGGTCGTCCAGAACGTGGCCCTGCCACGCCTTCCCGACGGTCAGCATCGGTGGTGGTTCTTCGACGAGATCTCGGGGGTCACCGGTGACTGGGCGGCTGCGATCAAGTGGCTGCGGGACAACGATGCCGGGTTCGCCGACGCAACCGTGGTCCTCACGGGATCGGATGCGCACTCCCTCACAGCCGCCTCTGGAGTATTAGCGGGGCGCCGCGGACATGGCCGTCGTACGGATCGCGCCCTGCTACCGGTCGGCTTTCACACCTTCGTCGAACTAGTCGATGACCTTGCTCCGGACCTGGCGCGGATCCGGCTCTCCGATCTGCACACCCGCACCGGGGCCGACGCCTACGACGCCGCCCTTCCCTGGCTCTCGCCGCTGCTGAAGAGGTGGGAGCAATATGTCGGGTGCGGTGGATTCCCCGTGGCCGTCGCTGCCGCGCGCACCGGGATCGATACGCCTGCGTGGTTCGTCGACGACGTCTTCAGCGTGGTCTTCCGGGACGCGTTCGCCAGGAGCAGCTTGTCCGAAACCGCCACTGCCGGCCTGTTCTCGCGAGTCATGACCTCCATGGCGTCGCCCCTCAATCTCACATCGGCCGGCCGCGACGTCGGCGTGAGTCACGAGGTGGCCGCCCGGCACGTCGAATACCTCGAGGCGTCATACCTGGCGTGGCGATGCCCCCAGAAGGCCGAGAACAGTTGGACCGCCCGGCAGCGCGCTCAGGACAAGATCTACGCAATCGACCCCCTGATAGCACGCCTCACACACCTGAGGTCGGTCGCCCGCCCGGATATCGACCCGACCGTGCTCGTTGAAATGCAACTGGGTGTCGCCCTGCGGCGAGCACTCCTACCCGACGGCGCCAGTTGGGACGCGGACACGCCGCTGTTCCATACCCGGACGGCGGCACGGAAAGAGATCGATTTCGTCGCGGAGTTCATGGCCGGTGCAGCAGTCGAAGGCAAATACACCGACACCGGGAACTGGCGGTCGCAGGCCGCAACCGTGGCTTCCTCGCCCCACCTGGGCGTGCTCGCCACCAGGACAGTTCTCGACACCGATGACACCGCAGGCCCGTGGGCAGTGCCGGCGGCAATCCTCGCCTACCTCATCGACTCATGACGCAGGCCGGGTCTCACCCCTGCTTCTTGGCCCGGCCCTTGGACCGGCCGCGGTCGACCTGGCTCAGCTCGACCTTACGGATCCGGATCGCCTCCGGGGTGATCTCGACGCACTCGTCGTCGCGGCAGAATTCCAGCGACTGCTCCAGGCTGAGCAACCGGGGTGGAACCAGTCGTTCCAATTCGTCCCCGGTGGCCGATCGCATGTTGGTGAGCTTCTTCTCCTTGGTGATGTTGACGTCCATGTCGTCGGCCCGGCTGTTCTCGCCGATGATCATGCCCTCGTACACCTCGGTGGTCGGCTCGATGAACATCGACCCGCGCTCCTGCAGGTTGAACATCGCGAAGCTGGTCGCCACCCCGGCGCGGTCGGAGACCAGCGAACCGTTGGGGCGACCACGCATCTCGCCTGCCCACGGTTCGTACCCGTCGAACACCTGGTGGGCGATTCCGGTGCCGCGGGTCTCGGTGAGGAACTCGGTGCGGAATCCGATGAGGCCCCGGGCCGGCACGCGGATCTCCATCCGCACCCAGCCGGTGCCGTGGTTGCTCATCTGCTCCATCCGCCCCTTGCGTGGGGCGAGCAGCTGGGTGACTGCCCCCAGGTACTCCTCGGGGGCGTCGATCGTCAGCAGTTCGACCGGCTCGTGGACCTTCCCGTCCACGTCGCGGGTGACGACCTGGGGCTTGCCGACGGTCAGCTCGAAACCCTCCCGACGCATCTGCTCGACCAGGATGGCCAGCGCCAGCTCACCGCGGCCCTGCACCTCCCAGGTGTCGGGACGCTCGGTCGGGAGTACGCGCAACGAGACGTTGCCGATCAGCTCACGCTCGAGCCGGTCCTTGACCAGGCGTGCCGTCACCTTCGAGCCACGCACCCGGCCGGTCAACGGTGAGGTGTTCGTGCCGATGGTCATTGAGATGGCGGGCTCGTCGACGTGGATCAGCGGTAGCGGCCGCGGGTCGTCGGCCGAGGACAGCGTCTCGCCGATCATGATCTCCGGGATGCCCGCGACTGCTATGAGGTCGCCCGGACCGGCCTGGTCGACCTGGACCCGGTCGAGGACCTGGGTCATCAGCAACTCGGACACCTTGATCCGTTGCACCGACCCGTCCCGGCGACACCACGACAGCTGGTCGTTGCGGTGGATCGTGCCGGAGCGCACCCGGCAGAGGGCAAGGCGGCCCAGGAAGGGTGACGCGTCGAGGTTCGTGACGTGCGCCTGGAGCACCGCGTCGCGATTGTCGATGGGGGCGGGCACGACGTCGAGGATGGTGGCGAACAGGGCCTCCAGCGTCTCCTCGTCCGGCATCCCGCCGTCGACGGGGCGATTGCGCGAGGCACGACCGGCGCGCGCCGAGGCGTAGACGACCGGGGCGTCCAGCAGGGCCTCGGCGTCGGCTCCGGTGCCGTCGGCGACGTCGAGGATGAGGTCGAAGGTCTCCTCCACCACCTCGGCGATGCGGGCGTCCGGTCGGTCGACCTTGTTGACCACGACGATGATCGGCATATGCGCGGTCAGTGCCTTGCGCAGCACGAACCGGGTCTGCGGCAGCGGACCCTCGGAGGCGTCGACCAGCAGCACCACGCCGTCGACCATGCTCAACGCCCGTTCGACCTCGCCGCCGAAGTCGGCGTGACCGGGGGTGTCGACGATGTTGACGGTCACCCCGTCGGGGGCGCCGAATCGCGCGGCCGCCGCTCCCGTGTAGTGCACGGCGGTGTTCTTGGCGAGGATCGTGATCCCCTTTTCGCGCTCGAGGTCACCCGAGTCCATGACCCGGTCCGCGACATCCTGGTTGGCCCGGAACGCACCGGACTGCCACAGCATGGCGTCGACGAGGGTGGTCTTGCCGTGGTCGACGTGGGCGACGATCGCCACGTTGCGCAGGTCCGCCCGGCGGGGCAGGTCGGATTCGGCCGGCGGAGTGGTCGAGGCCACGGTGTCAGTCACGAGGCACGATTGTCCCTCAGGTCGGCGAGTACTCGCACCAGCGCGGCCGCGACCACCGACGCTCTCCGGTGACCCGGCGAGGGCGCCACGATGTGCCCATGACAGCAAACCCGACCACCGACCCGATCCGTCCGGCTTCAGACGTCCGGATCGTCGACCTCTCCCACCCGATCGAGGCGGGCATGACGACCTATCC
>JANNOG010000099.1:0-3171 GCA_031398915.1 Micrococcales bacterium
CCGGCCAGGACACGCGTCGAGCCGCGGCCCGACGCCGGCTCGGCGTGCTCGCCGACCGTGAGCGCGCCGTCGCGGTCGCCCTCGGCACCGGCCGGTCCAACGCCGAGATCGCCGCTACCGAGTACATCAGCCTGGCCACGGTGAAGACCCACGTCTCGGCGATCCTCACCAAGCTCGACCTGAACAACCGGGTGCAGGTCGCCCTGCTGGTGCACGACGCGGACCTGGACCACTCCGGTTGACCGGTGAGGATCGGCCGGGTCAGCTGACGATGGGCTCAGCGATCGCCTCTGCCACGCCATGCGCGGCGAGCAACGTCAAGGCTTCGGCGACGACCTGGGAATCCTCGTTGGCGTCGATGCTGACGACTTTCCCCCAGCGCATCCGAATGACGTGCACACCGTGGTTCTTGTAGTGGGAGCCGTCGAGCAGGGTCTGTGCGGCGGTCCACCGGATGATGATCGTGGTGTGGTGGGGAAGGCCCTTCACCCACACGTCACCTATCGTCAGTCTGAGGCCCGGCATGACACGGCCGAGGCGCTCGAACCAGCGGCGCAACGTCTCCTTGTCGTGTCGCTGACCGCCCAGGGCATGGTCGCCACCGAAGCGGTGATGAATGTTCGGGGCACAGCCCTTGAGGAGGGCGTCGTAGTTCTTGTCGTTGACGTACTCGAAGTTCTTCGTCGCGATCCGCTTCACGATGGCGTGATACATCGGTGGGTCCTCCGGGCTCAGTTGCTTGGCGATGTCGAATACACGTGCCGGGGTCATTGAGCCTGTGCCAACCTGGTGGTGGGGCATGCACCCGATCGCGACGAACAGGGCACCCCCTGCGCGGGTCTCTTGATCGGGCGTGAGTTTCCGCGCTGCCCGTCGAGCTTGATCGGCACGTACCCCATCCTGAAAACGACGGTCGCTCTCGTTCTTGGCGTCGATCTTGTCCATCAGTTCGTTGGTGCGCTGTTCGATGCTCGCCGCCATGCGGCGGTGGGCCTCGGTGTCGGACGTGAGCGATCCCAGGATTCGAGCATCGCGGTCGATCTCCCGGCGTAGACGTTCGATCGGATCCGACGGCGTGTCGTCGCTCATGGGCAGACTGCCCTCTCGCGGCTTGTCGAACCTATGGCCGCAGGTTTCGTTCAAGTGCAGTGGCCCCGCCCCGACGCCGAAGCTCAACACGCGCCGGACCGACGAGGCGGCGGCGCATCCTTCAAGCGCTCGATGGCGACCCGAGGTCGAGACCGGGTGAGGACGGCGTATCCGGTCAGGCTCAGGCGCGGGGATGCTCCGGAATCGCTCCGGCTACCGGCCCGACAACGACGAACGGCCTGGTCGTCGGGCTCGTGGTGAGCCTCTGACCAGGCCGTTCGGTGGTGGGCGATATGGGGATCGAACCAGTGACCTCTTCGGTGTGAACTATGCCAAGCAGAGTGCGCTGACCTGCAGAAACATGACTTCTGGAGGCCAGCGCCGGCCCATTCGGAGCCGTTGACGTCGACTTGCGTACGTTGAACCCGGGTGCTGCTCCCCAGCTCGAAGTGGAGTCCAGCAGAGTGTTGCACCGCGGGCCCTGGCGATAGGGGTGGAGTAGGCAGGTGCTCGTCTCCGTGACCGATTCGGGGTCGACCCGGTCCAGCAGTCTTCGACGTCGCCCCTCGACGTTCTACGGCTGGCTCACGCCCAGGACGTGAGTTGCGAGCCGTGGTCGGAGTGCAGGATCGCCGAGTACCGTTCGGCGCAGGGCGGTAGCGGTGGACGGAAAGGTTCTACACGGTACCCGCGAGGACACGGGGCAGCCGCGGCATCTGCTCGCGGCGATCGATCATGACAGCCGAGGTGGTGATCGGCCAACGCGATGTCGTCGGCTCGCCTCCCATCGGCTCAGGAGTGGAGCCGGTGGGCAAGGTCGGTGAGATCGCCGCGTTCGCGCCGCTGCCGGACACCACGGGGTGGCGGTGGGACGGCCGCCAGCCGGTGCCAGCACGCGTCCGGGTACCGCTCGGGCCAGGAGGAAGATCAGATGATGCCGCGCTCCAGCGCCACCCGGACGGCCGCGGCCCGGTCCCGGACGCCGAGCTTCCCGTAGGCGTTCATGAGGTGGGTCTTCACGGTGGCCTCGCTGACCCGCATCCTGCCCGCCACGTCGCGGTTGGTCCCACCCGCGGCGACCAACCGGAGCGCCTCGGTCTCGCGTGAGGTGAGCACGGCAGGCGACTCCCCGCGCATAAAGCCGAGCAGGCCCTTCATGGCGGCCGGCGACACCGTGATTTCCCCGCGGGCGGTGGCCAGCACGGCGGCGACGAGCTCCGAGCGGGCCACGTCCTTCAGGACGTAGCCGGTCGCTCCGGCCTCCAGGGCCAGGGCGACGTCGCGATCGGTGTCGAAGGTTGTGAGCACGAGGACCTTCGCCCGGGCGTCGGCCGCACGCAGCGCAGTGATCGCCTCCACCCCACCGCCACCCGGCATCCGCAGATCCATGAGCACGACGTCGGGATCGATCTTCGCGACCAGCGCCACCGCTTCCGGTCCGGAGGCGGCTTCCCCGACGACCTCCAGCCCCTCGTCGTCGTCGAGCATGCCGCGGAGCCCATCGCGGACCACCGGGTGGTCGTCGACGATCAGCAACCTGATCACGTGGTGGCGTCCTGGAGACCGGTCGGAACGGTGACCTCGACGGTGGTCCCGGCACCCGGTGCACTGGACAGTGCGAACGTGCCCCCGCAGTCGGACGCCCGCTGCCGCATCCCGGCCACGCCGAAGCCCCACCGCACCGTCCCCGGTTCGAAACCGGCGCCGTCGTCGGCGACGGTGAGCGACACCCCATCCAGGCGGAAATCGAGGGCCACGTGCACCTCGCTCGGCTCGGCGTGCCGTGCGGCGTTGGAGAGCGATTCCTGGCAGATGCGCAGCAGCTGGTCGGCGCAGTCGACCGACCTCTCCCGGCCCGCGGTCGCCACCCGGACGGGGATCTGCGTGATCGCCGTCCACTGCCGGCAGGTCTCGTCCAGCGCCTGCGGAAGACCATGGGCCAGGACCGGGTCGCTCAGCGCGGCGATCGCCCGGCGCGCCTGGACCAGGCTCGCCCGGGCGAGCTCCCTGGCCCGCAGGCCGCGGCCCGCCCAGTCAGCGTCGCACTCGGCGGCCTCGAGCTGGGTGACGATCCCGACGAGC
>JANNOG010000126.1:0-21588 GCA_031398915.1 Micrococcales bacterium
GCGGCCACGTACGCGGACAGGTTGGACACGACGAGGATGTCGGACGCCGACGAGATGT
This sequence comes from Micrococcales bacterium, assembly GCA_031398915.1. Classification (GTDB taxonomy): domain Bacteria; phylum Actinomycetota; class Actinomycetes; order Actinomycetales; family JBBAYJ01; genus JANNOG01. Next base: position 59 of record JANNOG010000126.1, read on the forward strand.
TGATGATTCGACCCCACCCAGTGGCTGTCATCACCTGGGCTGCTGCGCGACACCCGTAGTAGTAGCCGTGCAGGTTGGCGCGCATCAACCCGTGCCAGTCGTCGGGGGTGGTCTCGAGGAAGGGGCGAACCAGCAGGGCGGCGGCGTTGTTCACCCAGATGTCGATGCCACCGAACGCATCGGTCGCGGCGCGGGCCAAGGCTTCGACCGCCGCCTGGTCACCGGTGTCGCCCTGGACGAATACTGCCCGCCGGCCGTGGGCGCGAACCGCTTCGGCAACCCGGGCCGCCTCGTCCTCACCATCGAGGTAGTTGCCGGCCACATCGGCACCCTGGCGAGCCAATGTCACGGCAATGGCTGCCCCAATCCCTCGGGACACCCCGGTGACGACGGCACGACGGCCCGAAAGGTCGAAGGGGTCGGGTGTGTGTCGTGCAGCTGACATGGTCGCCATCCCACCATCCTTGGCGTCATGACGCCTGCCTCCCCGGCACCGACGAACGCAGTGGTGATCGCCGTCCACACCAGCGCAGCGTGGTCGATGTCCAAGGCTCCGGCGGTGCTGATCGACCTGGACGTCGATCGGGGAGTTCGCGGGGACGTGCACGCCGGGCCCACCGTTCGACACCGACCGGCCGCGGCGGACGACCCGACCAGGCCCAACGATCGGCAGGTCCACCTGATCGCGACTGAGACCTACGCGGGGTTGCGGGCGGCCGGATTCGAAGCGGGCCCCGGGTCGCTCGGCGACAACATCACGACATCGGGGTTGGACCTGCTGTCATTGCGGACCGATGACGTGCTGTCGATCGGCCCGGCTGCCACGGTGAGGATCACCGGCAAGCGCCACCCCCGCCCCGCGACCGGCGAGGCCCCGACCGCACTCAGTCTGCTGCCGACCGGCGTTCCCAGCGGACCGGTCGGAGTGTTCGGTGTGGTGCTGACCCCGGGCAGGGTGACAGCAGGCGACTCGATCACCGTCACCAGCACGAACGGCGCCGCGCTCGAGGCCATCTGACGAGTGATGGGCGTGGTGGTCAACGGCGGTGATCGACGCCCGCAACCTGGTCCATCAGATGACCCAGGAGGCCCGACAAGGCCTCCAGTCCCTCGCTCGCACCACGCGGCGAGCCGGGCAGGTTGACGATGGCCGTCGCCCCCGCGATACCGGCCGTTCCACGCGACAAGGCTGCCGTGGTGACGCCGCGTCGCAGCCCGTCGGCGCGCAGCAGTTCGCCGATGCCGGGGATCTCGCGGTCGACCACTCGACGGGTCATCTCGGGAGTGAGATCGGTCGGGCTGCACCCTGTGCCACCGGTGGTGAGCACCAGGTCGACGCCGTCGGCGACTGCCTCGCGCAGGGCGGCTTCGACCGGGTCACCGTCGGCCACGACGACGACGTGATCGACCCCGTAGCCCATCGCCCGCAACGCGTCGGCCAGCGGTGGTCCGCCGGTGTCCTGCCAGACCCCGGCCGACGCGCGGGTGGACGCGGTGACGACACGGGCGGTGCGAGCGGCGGCGAGCGATTCGACCATGCGCCACATCCTGGCCCGCGCCCTCGTCGAGTGCAGTGCTGCGGTGGGGGCGACCCACGGGGGCTGGCAGGTGGCGCCACGGCGCTGGGATGAGGACCATGTGCCCGTGCGGGTCGCCGGTGTCGTCCTCGCGGCAGGTGCAGGCCGCCGGATGGGCCAACCCAAGGCCGGCGTTCTGCTGGGCGGGCAGCGGTTGGTCGATCGTCAGGTCGCCTTGCTGCGACGCGCGGGCTGTGACGTCGTCGTCGTGGTCCTCGGTGCCGCCGTCCTCGATGTCCCGGATGCCGAGGTGGTCGTCAACCAGCGCTGGGCCGAGGGGATGGGGTCGTCACTGGGGGTCGGGCTGGGCGCGGTGGGCGATGTGGACGCGGCTGTCGTCGTCCTGGTCGACCAACCGCGCCTGGATCCGGCGGCGGTCACCCGCACGGTCGCAGCGGTCGCGGCGGGGGCGGTGGCGGCGCGGGCCACGTACGGCGCTCGCCCCGGTCATCCGGTGGTGTTCGCGCGGACGGTCTGGGCCGAGGCTTCACGCTCGGCGACGGGGGATGTCGGTGCCAAGGAGTGGCTGGCAGACAACGCAGCACAGGTCGCCCTGGTGCCCTGCGATGGCCTGGGCGACGACGGCGACGTCGACACCCTCGAGGAACTCCGGGCCCATGGACGTGGCGACACCTGACTGTGGCAAGGTGCGTCGCCATGACTGGGGTGGTGATTCGCCGGGGCGAGGTGGACGATCTCGACGCGATCATCGGCGTCTATGAATCGGTCGCCGCCGAGGGGCTGTGGATCGGCGGGGAGGTGCCTGTGGAATGGCCTCCGGAGCGCATCGACGCATGGCACGAGCAGCTGTCCGCTGACGACCGGACCGGAGCCGGGTTCGTCGCAGTGGTCGACGACGACCTGGTCGGCTGGATCGGCCTGCAACGCGACCGGGTCGGGCACGCCGACTTCGGGATGGCGATCCGGGACGGCTCGCGGGGTCAAGGCCTCGGCGGCCGCCTGGTGGACGTCGCTGTCGAGTGGGCGACCGATCTGGGCCTGAGCAAGGTCACTCTGCAGGTGTGGCCGCACAACACCGCGGCCATTCGGTTGTACCTGACCCGCGGGTTCGTCATCGAGGGACGGCTGCGCCGACATTGGCGCCGCCGGAGCGGGGAGCTGTGGGACTCGGTCCTGATGGGCCGCGTTCTGGACGTGATGACACCAGGGTCGGTCCACCCGGACTCACCCCTGCTGATCGGCACCCCCGCCGGGTAGTGGTTCGGCGACGAAGATCGGGATGGTCCGTTCTGTCTTTGCCTGGTAGTCCGCGTAGTCGGGATAGGCGGCGACTGCCCGCTCCCACCACACCGCGTACTCGTCACCGGATATCTCGCGGACGATCATGTCGCTGGTGTGGGTCCCGTCGCGCAGCTCGATGTGTGGGTCGGCCACGAGGTTGGCGTACCAGACCGGGTTCTCGGGGGCTCCGCCCAGCGACGCGACGAGGGCGTACTGCCCCTCGTGCGCCACGCGCATCAGAGGCACCTTGCGCAGCAGGCCGCTCTTGGCGCCTCGCATGGTCACCAGGACCACCGGCATTCCGCGCAGGTGGGTGCCTGCCGTCCCGCCTGAGGATTCGAGCTGATCGGCCTGTTGGCGGACCCAATCGCGCGGGCTGGGTCCGTACTCACCAGTCAGTGGCATGCGACCAGTGAACTCCAGGTGGCGCCGCTGCTCAAGTCTTAGCTTGCTGGCAGATATATCTACCAGCTAGTGTGCCGCCATGATCGACACCGTGTCGGCACCACCCGTGGGTCGCCGTCGTGCCCGGCTCAACCTCGTCGCATTCGGCGCCGTCGTTGTGGGCGGCGGATGGGTGTTCGTCGCGCTCGACCTGGCTACCGGCGCACTGGATTCGCCGGGTTCGGCGCCGCCCTCGTCGACCATCGGCCAGGGTCTGTGGATCATCGTCCCGGCATTGGTGGCGACGGGGCTCTACCTGCTGAGCCGGGACGTCGGCGGTCCACTCGGCCTCAGTTTCCAAGTCCGCCGCCCCTGGCACTGGTACGGCCTCGCCGTCCTGCTCTATCTGGTGATCATCGTCGTCCTGCTGGGTGTCGGGTCGGTGACCGGCCTGGCCGAGGTGTCCGTCATGCCTCGGGCGGGTGAACCGGCATTCTGGGTGGCCGTCGCCGGCGTCCTCGCGGCCCTCACCGTCAAGAACGCCATCGAGGAGTTCATCTTCCGCGGCTACGGGACGCGCACGGCAGCAGCCGCGGGCCTGCCCAGGTTGACCGGGCACGTCGTCGTCGGAGTCGCGTGGGCGCTCTGGCACCTGCCGCTCTACCTGGCGTGGACGTCGGCGGCAGACCTCGACCTTGTCACGTCGGTACCCATGGCCGGCTATCTGGCGTTGTTCGGGATCGGTGTCGTGGCGTTGGGCGTCCTGCTGGGTGAGATGCGGCTGCAGACCCGGTCGATCTGGCCCGGTGTGGTGCTGCACACCGTCGGTGGGGCGCTGGCGACACCGCTGCTACTGAACGGGCACGTGGTGTACCGCGGCGGCGCCGATGCACTGATCGGTGTGGTTCCCGGGTCGGTCGCCATCGCGCTGATCTTCGCCGGGATCGGATTGGCGGTCCATCGCCACCGCCGACCCGCGGCGACCGTGCCTGAGATGCCGATGCCTGAGATGCCGCATGCCTGAGATGCCGCGTGCTGGCCGGCGCAGCCAGACTGAGATCGCGGTGCTCGGCGGTCTCAGCATCCAGTCGATGACCGGCTACGCGCTGCGCGAGGCCATCCGCGACGTCCTCGGCCACTTCTGGAGCGAAAGCTTCGGTCAGATCTATCCGACGCTGAGCGCGCTCACCGAGCAGGGGCTGATCGTTGCGCGCCCGGGATCGCGGCCCAGTTCGTCGGTCTTCGAGATCACTTCCGCGGGCAGGCAGCGGCTGCACGAGTTGTTGCGCGAGCCGTTCGATGCCGCGCCCCCTCGTGACGGGTTGCTGCTGCGGTTGTTCTTCGGCCGCTCGCTCGGTGTCGCCTATTGCCGCGACCTGCTGGTCACCACACGGGCACAGGCGCAGGTCGCACTGGCCGAATACGAGGAACTGGCCCGGACCCTCACGGTGACCGAAGCCGGATCACCTGACCTGCCGTTCACCCTCGTAACCGTCGCGGCCGGTCGACACTCGGCTGCGGCGCGAATCGCCTGGGCGGACGAGGCGCTGGCGTTGTTGCCTGACGAGACACGCCGGTGAGGTAGCTCCTCGAGTTGCGGGACTTCCGGGGGGAACCTACAAAAGGGTTTGCGAAGTATGTCCGTCCGCGCAGAATCTGGGGGAGACCATGGAGTGGTTCGTCGTCGAATCGCTGGTGGTCGTTGCCGTCGCCCTGTTGATCGGCTTCGGTATCGGTGCCCTGGCGTTCGCGCGTCGGACGGCGCCTACCGATGGTGTCGACGAGCGCGATGCGCTCCGCTCTGAGGTCGAAACTCTCAGATCGTCGGCAAGCGACGCCTGGGACCACTCGCGTCAGTTGGCCGCCGACGTCTCGGCGAGCCGGGAGGAGCTGGTGGCGTGCTTCGGTGAACTGTCGATGCGCGCCAAGGAGCTGGACGCCGTACGTGCTGCCCTTCGTCGCTCCCAGACCGAAACCAACGAGCTCATCGAACGCATTCGACCGGTCGTGGAGGCCCCTCGGTGAGTAGTAGTCCCAGCACCACCGCCGGACACGCCGCCCGCGGCCGGTCGTTGCGGGTCACGCCCGTGGTCGCCGCACTGACCGTCGCCGCGGTCCTGCTGGTGGCCGTCCAGTTGCTCGTCGTCCGGCCGGCCATCGAGGAGCAACTGGCGGCTCGGGCCACGGGGGCTCTTCGAGAGGCAGGCTTGATGGACGTGGAGGTGTCCATGCAGGGCCGCAACGCCGTGATCACCGGATCGCTGTCCCGCGCGCAGCGGGAGGGCGACGTCGAGACGGTCCTGGCGGGAGTCGCCGGTGTTCGCCAGATCGAGGTGAGGACGACGTCGCCTGCCGCGCCCGCGGAGCCGACGGACTCGACGCTGGTCGGTGCGCCGCGCGTGGCGGTGGATACCGCTGACCCGGCGGGAGACGTCGTCACGCCCGAGAAACCGCCTGCCTCGGCGGACGAGGGATCGCGCCTGCTCGTCGCGGGCCTCGGTGCACCCGAGATGGCAGGTCTCAGCTTTGTCGTCGGCTCGGCGGAGCTGACTGACGACAGCCTGCCTGCTTTGTCGGTGCTCGCTGATTTCATCAAGGCCGACACGACGGGCCGCCAGTTCGTCATCCGGACACACACCGACACGGTCGGCGATGCCGCGTACAACCAGTGGCTCAGCGAGAAACGTGCGGGGGTCATCTGCGACGGGCTGCTCGGTCATGGCGTGCCCGAAGCCCGATTGGCCATCGTGGGCGTGGGCGAAAGCGAGCCACTGGTCAATCCGGAGGTGAGCGAGGGTGATCGCGCCACCAACCGTCGCGTCGAGATCCTTCCGGCCCGATGAGGTCTACCAAGACGATCGTCGGGTGCGTACTGGCAGGTGTCCTTGCCAGTGGAATCATTGCGGTGACGCCGGCGGTTGCCGGTGACGAGCCGGTGTACCCGCTCGATACGTATCCGCCGTCCACTCGCGACAATGTCGTCCTGCAATGGAACGAGGAGGCGCTCGAGTGCATCCGGGTATCCAAACCCGGGCCCACCGTGGTCGCCCGGTCGTTGTTCTTGCTGCACACCGCGACGTACGACGCGTGGAGCGGGTACGACTCGAAGGCGGTCCCCACGTTGCGATCGGGCTGGGTTCGGCGACCGTCGGCACAACGGACGACGTCACGGGCCTCGATAGCCGTCAGTCACGGCGCCCATCACATGCTGAGCAACGTGTTTCCCGATTCGCGGTGCACGGCAGGGTTCGATGCCCGATTAACGGCTCTGGGATACACGATCGGAGCCGTCAACTCTGATGCCGTCGAGGGTCGCCGGGCGGCGGCCGCGGTCATCTCGTCGCGCGTCAACGATGGTGCGAACCAGAACGGCACGGATCCTCGGGGGTCGGTGGGCGTCCGCTACTCCGACACCACCGGCTATGCCCCGGTCAACACCGCGACGTCGGTCACCGACCCGTGGCGGTGGCAACCGCTCACCGTCACGGTGGGGACCACAACCACGATCCAGCGGGCGTTGACCCCCCAGTGGGGAACCGTGCGGCCATTCGTCCCTGGATTACTGGACGAAGTCGCTCAGGTGCCAGACCCGAACGAGATGAGCCAGACCGAGCGGGAGCAACTCGTCGACGAGGTCGTCTCCTACAGCGCCGAATTGGACGACCGAACCAAGGCAGTGGCCGAGTATTGGGCCGATGGGCCCAGTTCGGAGTTGCCTCCTGGCCACTGGAACCTGTTCGCGCAATGGACCTCGCGCCGCCACAATCAATCCCTGGCAGCTGACGCGAAAATGTTCTTCGGGCTCAATGGTGCGCTGCACGATGCCGCCATCGCCGCCTGGAGTCTGAAATACCGCTACGACTTCGCTCGTCCGATCAGCGCCGTTCGGGAGTTGCGGCGCGGCCAGCTCATTCAGGCATGGGCAGGTCCTGGTCGAGGGACGCAGTGGATACTCGGCGAGAATTGGCAGCCGTATCAGGCGTCGACCTTCCCCACCCCACCATTCCCCGCCTATACGTCGGGCCACAGCACGTTCAGTGCGGCTGCTGCGGCTTTCCTCAAGGACTTCGGGGCGGTTCAGGGTCGTGACGGCAGCCGGTTCGGCGCGTCCGTCACCATCGAGGCCGGCAGTTCGACATTCGAAGCAGGGGTCCCGGCGCGCGACGTCGTCCTCACCTGGGCGACCTTCGAGGATGCGGCCGACGAGGCCGGCATCTCGCGACAGTACGGCGGCATTCACTGGTCAATCGACGACGTCCCGTCGCGTGACCTCGGCAAGAAGTGCGGCGAGGCCGCGTTCTCGCTGGCGAAGAAGTACTGGGAGGGTTGAGGCGGCGAGACCTGGCCCATCTCTCATGACAGTTGCGTGACGGTTCGCGCCGACCGGTGAGCATCGAGCGGGCAGGTAGGCAGACTTCAGGCATGCCCGCCCGAAACCGCCTGCTGGCTCACCCCACGGCCAGGGTCACCAACCTCGCGTTGCTGGCCATGCTGCTGGTGGTGTTCGCGACCGGGACGGCGGCGCTGACGGCCGGGGAGGCCGATGACCGGTGGGTCGTGATCGCTCACGGCATTGCGGGTCTGGCGATCGTGGCGCTCGTCCCATGGAAGACCCGGGTCGCCGCCCGGGGCCTGGCCAAACCGCGCCGTGATCGGTGGGTCTCGCTGCTGCTCGCGGTGCTCGTCGTGGCGACCATCGTGCTCGGCCTACTCCATACGACGGGCCTGGTCGGACGGCTGGGAGGCAACGAGGTGCTGTGGTGGCACGTCGCGGCGGCCCTGGTCGCGGTCCCGCCGATCCTGTGGCATCTCGTCTCGCGCCGCACCGTTCCCCGACTGACCGACCTGCGCCGCCGCAACCTCCTGCGCCTCGGTGGCGCGGCCGCCGTCGGGGCCGGGGTGTGGGCGGCAAACGAGGGCGCCCTGGCAGTCACCGGTGTGCCGGGTACCGACCGCCGGTTCACGGGTTCGGTCGAAGTCGGCTCGTTCGACGCTGCCGCGATGCCCAGGGTCGTCTGGCTGGATGATCGACGGCCGCCGATCGACACCGACGCGTGGCGGCTGTCGGTGACGGATGGTTCGGGAACGTATGAGATGTCGACCGTGCAGTTGCGCGACCTGCCCGTCACCCGAGTGCGCGAAGCCCTCGACTGCACCGGTGGCTGGTATTCGTGGCACGACTGGGAGGGCATTCCGTTGCGAGACCTGATCCGCGATCCCGGAACGGCCCGCAGCGTCACGGTAACCTCACTGACCGGATACTGGATTCGCTTCGGTATCGACGACATCGACGATCTGCTGCTGGCTCATGGCTATGACGGCGAGGAGTTACGGGCGGGCCATGGTGCGCCCGCCCGCCTCGTTGCCGTGGGTTCGCGCGGATACCGCTGGGTCAAGTGGGTCGACCGGATCGAATTGACTGCCGCGCCGCCCTGGTGGCAGCCGTTCCTGCCGTTGACCTGAGCCGTTTGTAGGGGTCTTGTCGGCCTATTGGCCGGGGGTGTCGTGCCGATGTTGCCGGGCTGGCACGCTTCGAGCTGTGAGCGCGAGCTGGGGCACGAGTGCGGCGGCTGCAACCTTGGACCTGTCCAGCGCTCGCGTCTATTCGATCCCCATGACGACCCCGTTTCGGGGGATCACCGCACGCGAGGGTGTTCTCGTGCAGGGCTCCGTCGGCTGGGGTGACTTCTGCCCATTCGTCGAATACGACGACCAGACGGCAGTGCAGTGGCTGGCCACTGCCGTCGAGGCGGCGACCGAGGGGTGGCCTTCCCCGGTGCGAGATCGAGTTCCGGTCAACGCCATCGTTCCTGCCGTCGGTGCCGAACGTGCTCATCAGATCGTCCGCGAGGCGGGATGCGCCACCGCCAAGGTCAAGGTTGCCGACGGGGCTGATTCCCTGGCGGATGACATCGCGCGAGTAGAGGCGGTCCGTGACGCGCTGGGACCGGACGGCAATCTACGAATCGACGCCAACGGGTCCTGGGACGTCGATTCGGCGGTGGCGAATATCCGCGCGCTCGACCGGGCGGCTGGTGGTCTGGAATATGTCGAGCAGCCCTGTCACGCACTCGACGAACTCGTGGCAGTGCGTCGGCGGGTCGATGTGCCTGTCGCCGCCGACGAATCGATTCGCGGAGCCGAGGATCCGATGAGGGTGGCCCTGGCCGGCGCGGCGGATATCGCGATCATCAAGTGCAGCCCTCTGGGGGGAGTGCTCCGCTCGTTAGAGGTCGCCGACGCATCGGGGTTGCCGTGCGTGGTGTCCTCGGCTGTCGAAACGAGCGTCGGGCTGGCCTCGCAACTCGCCTTGGCCGCCGCCCTGCCTGAGTTGACGTACGCCTGTGGCCTCGGCACCTTGTCACTGTTGACCGACGACGTCGTCGATGTCGGCGCGAGCCTCCGCCCCAAGGATGGCTGTCTGAGTGTTCCGTCCGTACGGCCCTCGCCGGACTTGGAGAAGGTAGCGACCCTCCAACCGAATACCGTTCGCACGCAGTGGTGGATCGACCGTCTCGAACGCGCCTACCGACTTCTCCTCACCAAATGAATCGATTCAGGCGGTCACTCGGTGAGGAATCCGTGCACCAGTGCATTGAACCGTTCGCTCTGCTCGATCTGCACCCAATGACCACACTGCCCGAATACGTGCAATTGAGACCGTGGGATGAGTTGATGCAGGCGCAGTGAGTTGGCGAGCGGGATCACTCGATCGTCACGCCCGTGCACGACGAGGGTCTGCTGAGCGAGGGCAGAGATGTCTGACTCCGGCAGGTTCAGGGCATCGAGCGCGAGTTGTCGCGGCGGTGGGAACATCGACGAGAAAGCCTCGTGGACGCCCGGCCTGCTGGCAGCAGCCAACCGGATCACCGCAAGTTCGTCGGTCACCCTGCTCCGGTCGTAGGCGAAGAGGTCGAGCATGCTCCGCATGTTCGCCACGGATGGCACGAATCCCCACACCTGATCGAGAGCGGGGGTCAGCTGCCCGGCAACGCCGGCGCTGCCCATCAGCACCAGCCGGTCCACCCGGTCGGGCTGTGTGGCCGCCAGATGCAACGCGAGCGCCCCGCCGAAGCTGTTGCCCACCACGGACAGCCGATCGATCGCGAGGACATCGAGGAAGCCGGTCAGATGCGCGAGCCACCGCTCGATGCCAAAATCCGTGTCCGGTGGAGCCGGGGTGTAGCCGAAACCCAGAATGTCCGGGGCAAGGACCCGGAACGTCTTGGACAGGGCAGGAATGGTTCCTCGCCAATTGGCCCAGGCCGACACCCCGGGCCCGGACCCGTGGACGAGGAGGACGACCGGACCCTCACCGACGTCGTGAAAGTTGGTGACAACGCCCTCGACCTCGACGCTCTGCCCGATCTCGGGATCGGTGGGTGGCGAGACTTCTGCTGCTGCAGTGCTTCTGCCGTAACTCATGTCGAACCCTCTGTCATTGTCTTCATCCGGTTGTCCCAGTGGGGCCACGGTGACCTGGTCAGGAGACCAGGGTGAGTGCATCCGTGTGGGTGGGGCGGACGACGGTGAAGTCGCGGTGGTTGAGGGTCGCGACCCTGTGGGCGCCGATCCGTTCAGCGCACGCCACCACCGAGGCGTCGGCGGTGGCGTGCTGGTCGAAGAAGGCGACGCACCGCGTGTGATTGCCGTCTCGACGGTTGGCTGCAGCGATGAGGACGCCGGTGTCGAAGACGATCACGCCTCGGCGGCCGTGCGGCCGGCGACCGGGACTGGCGGGGTCGGGGCTGTCGGGTCCATCGCGGCGACCTGCTGTCCGGGCAGCGCCACGTCGAGTTCGTCGACCGGCCTGCCACGCCGAGCGGCTTCGGCAGCTAGTTGGCCTGCCAAGTCGTTCGGGACATGCACGGTGAATGTCACGTCGTCATCGTACGCGGCCCATACGTCGCGACCCCTGCAGCCGATCCCGACGTAACCCGGCTCAGCCTGATCGACTGCCGAGCGCAAGTCGAGCCGCTGATTGCGGCCGATGTTCACAGTGAATCCGATTGCGGGCTGGGACAGGAATGGGTGGTGGCCGGGCGACCAGACCCGCACAGATCAGGCGTTCCGTCAGTGTCCGCGACCTGCTGCTGAGCCTCTGGGACGCGCGCCCCTAGGCCTGGGACACATGGGGCAGTCATCCTCGTCGCCCCACGTGATCGGGCCCTTCCACTCCGGCGTCAGACGCGGTTTAATTCGCGCCTGGGACCTATCGGTCAATTCATCGGAGGCGCAATGGTCATCACTAGGACAGTCTGGCGTCGAACATTGGCGGTGGCGGCGACGGCAGTCATCGCGACCTCCGTGGCGGTCGCCGCCCCTGCTGCAGCCCACCCCGACCACGGTGGTGGCGGCGGCGGTCAGGAGGACTTCGAGGGCGAGGGCGTCCTCTACGGCTTCGCCAAGCAGGACGACGGCGACAATGGCCACCTGTCGTCTCAGCAGGAGAACGTCACTCTGATCGGCAAGGGTGAAGTCACCAACCCGTCCGGTGCCGGCAACAACGGTCGCGTCGCTGACGTCTTCGCCTACGGCGACTACGCCTACCTCAACGCATTCCGCGAGCCGACGTGTGAGGCCGGCGGCGTCCACGTCATGGACATCTCCGACCCCACGGCACCGGCCGAGATCACCGAGGCGTTCATCCCCACCAGCCCCGGCTCGTACGCCGGCGAGGGCCTCCAGGTCGTCCCGATGAACAACGACTTCTTCCATGGCGACCTGTTGGTGCACCAGAACGAGACGTGCGGGCCGCCGACCGACCCAACGCAGGCTGGAGGCATCTCATTGTGGGACGTCACCGATCCGACCGATCCGGAGCCAATCCTCCTGCACACCGGTGACTTCACCAACCCAGCGGGCACGGTTGACGTATCGCCCAACCAGACCCACAGCTTCCGCGTCTGGAAGAACCGCTTCGACGGTCACACATACGTGGCGTTGGTGGACGACGAGGAGGCGACAGATGTCGACATCCTCGACATCACGAACCCCTTCGAGCCAGTCCTGATCAACGACACCCTCGACCTCGTCGAGTTGTTCGCTGTCGACCAGGAAAGCCCGGTCAATCTCACCAGCGTATTCAGCCACGACATGGTGGTCGACCGGATCGGCAAGCGCTACGTGATGACCCTCAACTATTGGGACGGGGGCTACGTGTTGCTCGACGTCACCGACCCGAACCCAGGCCAAATCGAGCTCATCGCCGAGTCCGACTATGCCGAGCTGGACGAGGAGCGCCTCGAGCGCGGTCAGGAGATCTCACCCGAGGGCAACGCTCACCAGGCCGAACTGTCGCCGAACCGCAAGTTCTTGATCGGCACCGATGAGGACTTCAACCCGTTCCGGGTGGTCGCCACCATCGATTCCGGCGTGTTTGCCGGAACCGAGTACGAGGCCGCACAAGCCAGTGACGTACCCCAGGTCGACGCGGACACCACCATTTCGGGTGGTACGACATTCGTCGGCGACGGCTGTGACCCGGCCCTGGTTCCGCCCGGCACCGGCACCGCGGTAGTCGAGCGGGGCACGTGTTCGTTCCAGATCAAGCTGGACACCATCACGGCCGCCGGATACACCGCGGGCATCGTCGTCAACAACGTTCGAGCTGACTGCCTCAGCAGTGTGACCATGCTGGCCTCGGGCGCGATCCCGTACGTGTTTGTCAACCGACTCACGGGCCTGCAACTGCTCGGTGTCGCAAGCGCCACGGCGGAGAACGCGTGCACCACGCCGGCGCCCTTGCCCGGCCCGGCATCCGCCACCACCATCCAGGCCATCTTCGACGGCTGGGGATACGTCCGGCTTTTCGGCACCGACATCCCACGGCAGCGTGGCGAAGCCGGGAGCATCAGGCAGATCGACACCTACGCCATCGACGAGTCACAGGATCCCGCCTTCGCAACCGGGTTCGGTGACCTGTCGGTGCACGAGGTGGCCATGGACCCACACGAGAACCTCGCGTACCTGGCGTACTACGCCGGCGGCCTCCGGGTTGTCGAGTACGGCAAGAAGGGTATGGAGGAGGTGGGCTCGTTCATCGACGAAGGTGGCAACAATTTCTGGGGCGTCGAGACCTGGGAGGACGAACATGGTGAGCACTACATCCTCGCCAGCGACCGCGACTTCGGTCTGTACATCTTCCAGTACAACCCGTAAGTCCTAAGCGAACAGCCCCTGCCGTGGTCACGGCAGGGGCTGTTCGTCGTAGAGCAGGCCGTGGCCGCGGTAGAGAAGGTCCGCCGGTTTGGGCCCCCCTTACGTGCGGCACGTTCCCGCACGTAAGGGAAAGCGGACCGGCCTGTTGCTGCTCTGTCAGGCGGCGAGCACCGGGTGCCCGAGCGCTGGCTTGATCTGGCTCGCGAGCACGTCGAAGAGCTTGGCGTTGAACTCCGCGCCCAGCGTGTTGGGGTTGGTCACCAGCAGTGTGTCGGCCGCTGCGACGCCCTCGTCCGCCATCAGCTCGGACACGATGCGGTCCGGCTCACCGACGTACGTGCGGCCGAACGTCGCGTGCATGTTGTCGATGACCCCGACCTGATCGGTGTTGCGGCCGCGCCGGTCCTGGGCGAGCAGCCCACCGAAGTAGCGGTACGTCTCGTCGTCGACGATGGGCATGATCGACCGGCTGACCGACACCCTCGGCGTACCCGGGTGACCGGCTGCTGCCCATGCCGAGCGGAAGGCTGCGATCTGGCGGGCCTGGATAACGCCGAGCGGCTCACCGGTCGCCTCGAGGATGAGCGTCGAGGACATGAGATTCATGCCGAGGGTGCCGACCCGGCGGGCGCTCTCGATGCCCCCGGCGCCGTACCAGATCCGCTCCGACAGGCCCGGCGCGTAGGGGGTCAGGGGCAGTGGCGGGTCCCCGGGACGGGCGCCGTTCGCCTCGGCCAGCCCGGCTCCGGAGATCGCTTCGCGGAAGCGCGCCACCCGCTGCGCGGTGTCCTCGGCGGCGCTCAGGCCCTCGGGCAGCACATGGCCGAAGGTGGCCGGGCCGTCCATCGGAGCCATGTCCGCACCGCGCGACAGGCCGAGCTGCAGCCGACCGCCGGACATCAGGTCCGTCGTGGCGGCGAGCTCGGCCAGGTACATCGGGTTTTCGTAGCGCATGTTGATGACGCCGGTGCCCAGCTCGATCCGCGACGTCCGGGTGGCCATCGCCGCTAGTACGGGGAACGGCGACGAGAGGTTCGCGTCGTAGTGGTGCACCCGGATGAAGGCGGCGTCCAGGCCCGCGGCTTCCGCCGCGACAGCGGTCTCGACGGTGTCGAGCAGCATCTGGCGTGGCGTGCGGACTCGGGAGCCGGGCGCCTCGCTCCACCACCCGAAGGACAGGAAGCCGATGTCGGTCACGATCGGTGGAACAGCGCCGGCACCCACGCGATTCCGCGACTCAGGCCTGTCACTTCGGGTTGATTGGTTCGGGCAGGCTCGAGGGGTGACAGTTCTCGCCGTTGCCCTCGCTGGGGCTCTCGGTGCTCTCTGCCGGTATGCCATCGCTGTCCTGATCGGCCCGCTTGCGTTCCCGTGGGCGACGCTGGGCGTCAACGTGGCTGGTTCGTTCATGCTGGGGCTGCTCTACGCCTTCGCTCCCGTTCCGGACGGCGTGCTCAGGGTCGCCGTGGGCACGGGGTTCCTGGGAGCCTTCACGACCTTCTCCACCTTCAGCGTCGAGACCGTTGCCCTGGTCCACGAGGGGCGGCCGGTGTTGGCGGCCGGCTACGTCCTTGCGTCCGTGATGTTGGGCATCGTGGCGGCCTTCGCCGGTCTGCTACTCGGTGAGCGGGTGTCGTGACCCCGAACAGTTGAAGCAGGCCACCGGCGAAGTCGAGGACTGGATGGACGCCCTCGACCCCGCGGCCACCAAGGCCGGCGGCACCACGGACCTTGGCTCTATCGCGGATGCCGCTGACAGCGTCAAGCAGCGCGTCAACGCTTCGCACGCAACTGACACCCAGCCGGCCGAGTACGCCTCATCGTGACCGATTCGTCACCCAAACGCTGAACGTCAGGCACGAGGCGAAGGTGCACATCCGAGCGGGGTGCCCTCGGCCAGATTCGAACTGGCGACACACGGTTTAGGAAACCGATGCTCTATCCCCTGAGCTACGAAGGCGAAGCGCCGTCACAGGCGGACCCGGACGGCTCATCCTAGGTGGTCAGAGGGCGTGGATGAGGACGGTGTCGTGGATGTACCGGGCCTTGTCGGCACCGCGGAAGGTCGCCTGCAGCACCCCACCCGAGTAGCTGACGATCACCGTGGACGTGCTCGTCTTGATGACGTTGCGGTCGGCGGCGAAGGACACCGAGCTGACTGCGCGATAGGGGACAGACGTCACCGCCGACTCGCCACCGATGGCGGCCTTGTCCTGATACACGATCCGACGGTCGGTCACCCCCACGAAACCGGCGCCCAGGCCCTGACAGTCGAAGACCGCCAGGACGACCTCATCCGGCAGCAGGCCCTCGACCACTTGGTCGTACTGCTCCTTCTTGTCGTAGTTGCTCATACAGCCTCCTCAAGTTTGGGCGCCCGGCATCCGACTTCTCGGAGGTGGACAGTGGTAGCTGGCGCGCCGTTGGGGCGGGCGCGCCCTGGGCCATCATGGCGCTGTCCGCTGGTTGCTATCTGGTGATCGACGGGCTGAGCGGCGCGACGACGCCGCAGTGGCTGCTGTTGGCCGGACTGAGCACCTTCTTCCTCGCCGTCATCGTGCGCCTGGTGGTGGCCGCTGCCGTCTCGCCGCGACGAAAGATTCCCCGGCTGGTCATGCTGGGCGGGGTCGTGTTGTGGGCGGTCGGTTCGGCATCGCTCAATACCGGCGGCGAGTTGACGTCGATCGCCTTCCCCTCGGTGGCCGAGGTGTTCTTCATCCCCGCCTATGCCCTCTTCGTCGCGTTTCTGCTGGTCGACCAGCCGCGCGCGGGCGCGGGAGACCCGTCTGCGGTCTCGTTGAGCCTGGAGTCGGCGATCGTGGTGAGTGGCGGCGCCTGCCTGCTCGCGTTCGTCCTGTTCACGCCACTGGCCGGCTACTTCGGAGCCAGTGGACTGCCCCTGGTCCTCGCCCTCTTCTATCCCATGCTGGACATCGTGCTGGCCAGCCTCGTGGTGAGCCAGATCGCCCTGCACCGCAGGCCGTGGTCACGTCGCTCGGCCAGTCTGGTCGGTGGGTTCGTCGCCCTACTCATGGCCGACATGTTGTTGGTGATCAGCCTCGCAGACCTCAGATACGCGTCGAATACGTTCACCGAGCTGCTCTACGGCATTGGATTCGCGCTGATCGTCGGCGCGGCGTGCACCCGGTCCCGGGCGCCCACCCGCACGGCCAGTGCCGGCAACGGCCTCGTGGTCGCCGTCGCCGCCGCTGTGGCGATGGTCGTCCTGGTGGCACGCCCCGCCTCGTCGGGCCTCTGGTACGTCACCGCACCGGCAGTCATCACCCTGGTCGCCGCCGGGGTACGGCTGGTCCTGGCGCTGCGCGAGGCCCGTAATGCCACCGAGGCGCGCCGCCTGTCGTTGACCGACGACCTCACCGGTTTGCCCAACCGCCGGGCGGTGCTCGCCGACATCCAGGAGGGGCTGGGCCGCGACGAGCCCCTCGGCCTCCTGCTGTTCGACCTGGACGGATTCAAAGAGGTCAACGACAGCCTCGGCCACAGCGCCGGCGACGCCGTACTGCGTGAGGTCGCGGACCGCCTGCCCGAGTGTGTCCCCGCGTCGTCGCTGGTCGCCCGACTGGGCGGCGACGAGTTCGCGGTCGTCCTGCGGCGTGACGATCCCGGCATCCTGCTCGCGCTGGCGGACACGGCGCGCCGATCGCTGATGGCACCGGTCACCGTGGACGGACTCAACCTGACAGTCAACGCCAGCGTCGGCGTCACGGCGCGCCGCCGGGACGACACCCGCGCTGCCGACCTGCTACGCCGGGCAGACGTCGCGATGTACGAGGCGAAAGCCAGCCGGGCCGGTGCCCTGGTGTACGACACGGCGAGGGACCTCTACACGCGTGAGCGGCTGCAGCTGGCCGAGCAACTGCGCAACGGTATCGCCGCCGGTCAGTTGACCATGTTCTACCAACCACAGGTCGACACCCACAGTCGTCAGGTGACGGGGGTCGAGGCACTGGTTCGCTGGCGCCACCCCGAGATGGGGATCATCTCGCCCATCGAGTTCTTGCCCGTCGCCCGGCGATCGGGCCTGATGGCGGCCTTGACCGAAGTCGTCGTGACCGACGTGGTGGCCGATGCGAGGCGCTGGTTCGACGCGGGCCTGGACCTACGGGTGTCGTTCAACTGCGCACCGCCCGAACTGCTGGGCACCACCTTCCTGCCGCAACTGTTCGAGGTGCTGAAGAGCGCCAACCTGCCGCCGAACACCCTGCTGGTCGAGGTCACCGAGGACTCGCTGGTGGGCGATCCCGAACTGGCGAGGAGGATCCTGCAGCGGCTGCGGGACCACGACGTCCAGACGGCCATCGACGACTACGGCACCGGCTTCTCGTCCCTGGCCTACCTGCGCGATCTCCCGGTGCACGAGCTCAAGATCGACCGCACCTTCGTCTCGACCATTCTGGGAGACCCGTTCAGTCGCGTGATCGTCGACTCGACCCGGCAGATGGCCCACGCGATGGGTCTGCGACTGGTCGCCGAGGGCGTCGAGGACCTCGCCACCGTCGAGGAACTGGCCATTCTGGACGTCGACGTGCTGCAGGGCTACCACATCTCGCCGCCGATGCCCGCGACGGACGTCGTCGCGTGGTTGGCGAAATGGAAGATCGACAACGCGAGCGTCGACCTCGATGCGTCTCGGGGGGCTGCCTGATCGCCGGTGTTCGCTGTCACGAGGTGCTGCGTAGCGAGTCCGAGTCACGCTCGGCGCCCGCGTCGACTGCTGCCTCGGCAGCCACCAGGTCGATCATGCGCGTCTCGTGCTGGAGTTCGAAATGCGACAGCGGCGGCACAGTGATCCCGTCGAGGCCGATGCCCTGGGCCACCAGGCGGTAACCCTCGGGATTCAACCGGCGGGCGGTGTCGAGGAACTGGCCATACGAGGCGTAGACCGGTGTGCTGGCCGGACTGCCGTCGAAGGGCAGTGTGGCTGCGCCGGGCAGGGGGATGTAGATCAGCCCGAACATCGCCAGGTAGGACCGCACGGTCTCGTTGAGGATCGCCACCACCGACGTCACGCCGTTGGCGCGCGAGGCGAGAATCAGGCCGTGCGACAGGGCGAGGGCCAATCGGTTACCGCCGGCGAGGCCGGGTCGACGGCTGAAACTGGCGACGTCCCACGTCGTCGTCAGGTCCAGGCCCGCGTCACGTGCCACCGCGTGGCCGTCCAGCGACCAGGGCTCGCGCGACATCTCGCTCAGTGACTTGAGCCCCTTGGGATTCGGCAATATGAACCGTGCTGCCGCGTGGACCGTGCCACCGTCGTCGCTGATGGTGAGGAAGACGGATGCGTCCTCGTAGTCGACGAACTCGGCGTCCAGAATCTCCCGATTCAGCCCGAAATGGGCGTCCAGCGCGGAGGCCTCACAATCTCTCGCCTGCGCGGCCAGATCACCGTGGCGGTCGAGACGCATATGGAGAAGGTTGCCACCTGACGTCATTTCGGCACCGTAGACAGGGGTCTGCGACTAAGGCAAACGAGGGCGCTTATGCCACTTAGATGGGTTAATCGCCTGATTACGGACCGTCATCCTCGGCTATTGGTCCGCAATGGTGGGTGCCGAACGGGTGAGTGCGCAACCGTGCCCACCGGCGTAACCTGCGGTATGGCCACGAGGGCCGGGAAGCTGATGGGTGGGGGGTCGGTGTGGCAGTCGAAGCGGACGTAGTCGGCGCAGACCCGGTACAGCCCCGTGCCGCAGTATCGCCGATCGCAGGGACGTTGACGCTGATCGCCCTGGTCACGCTGTGTCTGATCATGATCAACACCGGGGTGCAGATCCTGCCGGGCGATCCCCTGTCGACCACGGTGCCCGTACTGTCCGTCCTCACGGTGCAACGGGTCCTCATCATTGTGGGATTGCTCTGCCTGGTGATCGCCGCGCCCCGGCTCAGCACGTTCGCGACCCCGGTGGACATTCCGATCGTCGGTCTCCTGGCGTTGGCGGGACTGTCGCTGATTCGGGTCGACCAGCCGTTGAGTGACTGGCGGGCGCTCGCCACGGCGGCCGCTGTGCTGTATTTGACAGTCGGTGTTCTGCGCGTTCGCGCAGATGCTGTTCCCGTTCTTCTCGTCTGTGTCACCTCGACGGCCTTCGTTGCCTCGACCGTGGCGGTACAACAGTTCGCACAGGGCGAAGAGACGACGTTCTCCCGGTCCGGATTGACCAACGCCGACGGTGCCGACGCCGGCATCGTCGGTGACCTCATCCGGGCGACCGGAACATTCACCAACCCGAATCTGCTCGCCGGATTCCTGCTCATGGTGATTCCACTCGTCGTCGTGTTGCTGCGTAGCCCGTCGCTGGGTCGCTTCCGGGTCGGCTGGGCCGTCGGGTGCGCTGTCATCGCCGCGGGACTGGTGGTGACGTTCTCGCGCGGCCCGATCTTCGCGGCCGTCGTCGTGGGTCTGGTCTCCCTGGTGCTGATCGCCGCGCGGAAGCGGGACGCGGCGTGGGCGCGTGTCACCTCGATCGGGCCCGTCCTCGTGTCCGTCGCCGCCGTCGGACTCCTCATCGCCCTGGCGACAGGCCTGATCGCGCGGCTCAGTGGCCGCGGTGAACTCTGGGACGCCGCGCTCGCGGCCGCCGGTCAGGGTGGCGCGACCGGGGTGGGCTACGGCCGGGCCGGTGACGTGATGACGGCACTGTCGACCCAGGACGGCGGTGGTGCCTACGCCCACGCCCACAACATCTGGCTCAACTGGCTGGTCGACGTCGGCCCCCTCGGGCCGCTGTTGATCACTGCGTTGCTCGCTGTGGCGGTCCTGGCCGGGCTGCGGCGTGCCGCGGCGGGTTCGGTGGTGGCGGCCGGCGCCGTGGCGGGTATCGCGGCAGTGTCGATCGCATCCCTCATCGACCATCCCACGACGGTCTCTCGCAACCTGTTCGTCCTGCTCTTCCTCATCGGTTGTGCCGTGGCCGACCCGTTGTCGCCGGGCGATCCCCAGGGTCGCCACGTGGTGGGGGCGTGGCGGCGGGGGGCCACGTGGGTGACGCAACGTCAGGATCCTCCGGCGCAACCGGTCGCCACCGACGTGGCCGAGATCCCCAGCGCGTCGGCGTCGGCGCCCTCGAACGGGCTGGCGGTCGCCGTCGACCATCAGTTCTCGGCGTCGGCGGATACGGCCGCCGTCCCGATCGTCGACTTACGCGACGACTCCGAGCCACCACTGGTGACCCGCCGCTCCAGGCGAAGCCGCGATAGCGGCTGATCCGCGGCCTCCCACCCGATTCGTCACGAGACACGACCGCGCAGACGGTGCATGGCCGGGTGGCGCGGATACCGTGGCCCGGTGCCTGCCCAGCTGCCCAGCGCGAGCGCCGCTGCGGATCCGCTGGTGTCGTGGGTCCGTACCGCCCTCAAGCGTGAGCCGAGCGGCGCTGCCGACCTCGCCGCCGCCGCCGACGCGTCACTGGACCTGACGGCAGGCCAGGCGCTCGGGCTGAGTGACCTGTTCGAGACCGGCAGCCAGCGCCTGTCGGCCATCCTGCGAGACGGCGAGAGCCGCGGCGGCTACATCCTGCGCGTACGGCGGTTCCGGCTGATGGTGGCCGACCTGGACGATCGTGGACTGCGCGCCGGATACCTGGTGGCGGGTGTCGTTGACATCGACGAAGCGCACGTTCCCGTGCTCCTCAAGCGATGCTCGTTGCGAACCGTGGGTGGCACAGACGCGACGATCACGCTGGACGGTGGGTGGCGGCTCAATCCGGTACTGCGCGACGCGGTTCGGGGGTTGTCCCGCTCGGCCCTCGACCTGGAGTCCGTGGTCCAGTCCTCGTTGCAGGCGAACGGCTCGACGTGGCCGGGCGAGCCGGACACGATCCTCGATGAGGTGGGGGCGGTGCTGTCGGGGCTACGGCTCACGGTCCGCCGTCGCCTGGTGCTGGCTCCGCTCACGCTGGACAGTGATCACGCCGTGGCGGGCCTGGAGCGGGTGGCGCACCTGGTTGCCGGCCACCCCGTCCTGGCGGCTGCGGCGAGGCGGGTCGGCGCCGTCGGGACAACCGCCCCGGCAGCGCCACGAGCGCCGGGGGGGTCGCCGACAGCGCCAGCATCGCCCGTGGGTCAACCGTCCGTCGTCGACGGCCACGCCACCGCCGTGCTGGACGCGGCCTTGGACGACGTCCTGACCATCGACGTCGACCGTGA
>JANNOG010000045.1:0-36439 GCA_031398915.1 Micrococcales bacterium
TGAGGTTCTCCAGTCCGCGGGCCCGGTCGACCACACCCCGAACATCGACGTCGGTGTCGTACAGCGTCCGGAAGTCACCGGCCTCGCCGTAGCGCGGGTGGGTGGGCTCGAAGATCCCGGCCAGCGGGATGTCCTTGCCCATCACGGCGGGCGGCATGGCCTTGGTCAGGCGTTCACCCATCGAGAACGGGTGCCCCATGACGCGGGCGGCATCCTTCAGTGCCTGCTTGGCCTTGATCGTGCCGTAGGTGACGATGTAGGCGACACGATCACTGCCGTAGCGGCGGGTGCAGTAGTCGATGACCTCACCGCGGCGGCGCTCGTCGAAGTCGATGTCGAAGTCGGGCATGGAGACACGCTCGGGATTGAGGAACCGCTCGAAGATGAGGCCATGGCGTTGCGGGTCCAGGTCCGTGATGCCGAGGGCGTAGGCGACCAACGATCCCGGCCCGGAACCGCGACCCGGCCCCACGCGGATCCCCTGGCGCTTGGCCCATCCGATGAAGTCGGCCACGACGAGGAAGTAACCGGGGAAGCCCATCTGCGTGATGACGGAGACTTCATGGTCTGCCTGGGTGCGGGCGGCGTCGGGAATGGTCGCGCCGAAACGTCGCTTCAGTCCCGCCTCGACCTCGGAGATGAACCACGAGGTTTCGGACTCGCCCTCGGGAACAGGAAACTGTGGGCGCAGATCGGCATCCTCGGTGAATCTCACGTCGCAACGCTCGGCCACGGCCAAGGTGTTGTCGCAGGCCTCGGGCAGTTCGGCCCACAGGGCCCGCATCTCCTGGGGCGTCTTGAGATAGAAGTCGTCAGATTCGAACTTGAACCGCTTCGGGTCGTCGAGGCGGGACCCCGATTGCACGCAGAGCAGCACCTCGTGCGCCCGAGCGTCGACTGCCTTCGTGTAGTGCAGGTCGTTCGTGGCGAGCAGCGGTAGGTCCAGGTCCCGCGCGAGGCGCAACAGGTCCTCGCGCACCCGCTGCTCGACGCCGAGACCATGATCCATCACTTCGCAGTACAGGTTGCCCGCGCCCAGGATGTCGCGCAGTTCGGCCGCAGCGGTGCGGGCCTGGTCGTACTGGCCCAGCCGGAGTCGGGTCTGCACCTCGCCACCAGGACATCCGGTCGTGCCGATCAACCCGCCGCCGTGTCGAGCGAGCAGTTCGCGATCGATCCGGGGTTTGTAGAAGAACCCTTCGAGGCTGGCGAGGCTGGCGAGGCGGAACAGGTTGTGAAGGCCTGCTGTGGTCTCGGCCATCAGCGTCATGTGGGTGTAGGCGCCCGAGCCCGACACGTCGTCGCCCGCAGTGGCGGTCGCGTCTCCCCAGCGAACCCGGGTGCGATCGAACCGGCTGGTGCCCGGGGTGACGTAGGCCTCCATACCGATGATCGGCTTCACCCCGTGCTTGCGGGCGGCGGTGTAGAACTCGTATGCGCCGAAGACGTTGCCGTGGTCCGTCATCGCGATGGCGGGCATGCCCAAACGCGACGTCTCGGCCATCAGCTCACCGATTCGCGCCGCCCCGTCCAGCATCGAGTACTCGGTGTGGACGTGGAGGTGAGCGAAGCTGTCCGGCGCCGATCGTCGGGTGGCAACCATGGCCGGAGTCTAGGCGCCGGGGATGTCACAACCGCCGAAGCGCCTCGCTGAGGTCTGCCGGGTACTGCGACCTGACGACGGTCCACACACCTGATCCAGGGTGACGGAAACCCAACTCAACCGCGTGCAGCCATTGCCGGGTGAGCTGCAACGATGCAGCCAGCGTGGGATCGGCGCCGTACATCACGTCGCCGGCACAGGGGTGTCGTAACGCCGACATGTGGACTCGGATCTGGTGCGTCCGACCCGTTTCGAGGTGCACCTCCAGCAGGGTCGCCGCCGGAAATGCCTCCAGCGTGTCGTAATGGGTGATCGAGGACTTGCCGTCGGAGACGACCGCCCATCTGTGAGGCTGCGTCGGGTGGCGCCCGATGGGCGCGTCGACAGTGCCCCGGGTCGGATCCGGATGGCCCTGAACCAGGCAGTGATACGTCTTGGCCACGACGCGCTCCCGGAATTGATCTTTCAGGTCGCTGTATGCCCGTTCGCTCTTGGCGACCGCCATCACCCCGGTGGTGCCGACGTCGAGGCGGTGGACGATGCCCTGTCGCTCCTCGGCACCACTCGTGGAAATCCTGAACCCGATGGCCGCCAGGGCGCCGATGACCGTGGGTCCGGTCCAGCCAGGGCTGGGGTGGGCGGCCACTCCGACCGGCTTGTCCACGACGACCACGTCGTCGTCGTCGTACAGGATGGCCATGTCGGGGACTGCGGTCGGTGGGCCGGTGGTCGCGGCCACGGGATCCACGAGGTCGACCGCCAGCAGGGCACCCGCCCGCAGCCGCTCGGACTTGCCCACCACGACCCCGTCGACCGCCACCTTGCCGTCCGTCACGAGGGCAGCGGCCTTTACCCGCGACAATCCCAACAGCCGGGCCAGCCCACTGTCCACACGTTCGCCCTCGAGACCTTCGGGAACCGGCAGCAGGCGTGGCACCGTCACGGGGCGTCGCTGGCGGGTGACGCTCCCGGAGTGCGCGGGGGCCGAAACGGCACCCCTCGGAAGTTGATGACCACGATGGCGACGGCGGCCACGACGATTGCCGAGTCAGCGATGTTGAACACCGGAAAGCCGGGAAATTCGAGAAAGTCGACGACGGCCCCGCGTCCGAAACCCGGCTCGCGAGTCAACCTGTCGACAAGGTTGCCCGCTGCGCCACCCAGGAGCAGGCCCAGTGACAACGCCCACGTGGTCGACGTGGTCCGCACAATGGCGAAGACCAGAGCGATCGAGACGACCGTGGCCAGGACGGTCAGCAGCTCGGTCATGGAGGTCGCTGTGCTGAACGCGGCGCCGCGGTTGAAAGCGAGACGAAGCTGCAGAACGCCCTCGATGAGGACGACGGGATCCCGACCGGTCAACCCGTCGACTGCGGCCTGTTTGGTCAGTTGGTCGATGGTGATCACGGCGACACCGATCACCAGGCCACTGACTCGAATCACGGGCGACAGCCGCTTCGCGGCCACCGGTCCCGGTGTCGTGCTACTCACTCAGGTCACGACCGGTGGTGGTGATCAGCCCTGACCACCGAAGGGGAAACCGCCTACGTTGGCTTCCTCCGGCTGGAACGAGTTGCGGATCGGCGAAGGACCGGCCACTGCGGCACCGGCGGGTACCGGAGTCCGACTCGGGACCACCTGGCCCTTATTGTCCAGGTCACGTAGCTGATTCTCGAGATAACTCTTGAGCCGGCTGCGATACTCACGCTCGAACGAGCGCAGTTCGTCGATCTTGCGCTCGAGCAGAGACCGTTCCTGTTCGAGCGAGCCGAGAGTCTGGCGCTGCTTGTCCTCGGCCTCGCGCACCAAGCGACCGGCCGTCTCCTGAGCCTCGGTCAGAATCTTGTCGCGCTCCTGCTGACCGTTGCGGACGTGCTCGTCGTGCAGTCGCTGCGCAAGTGCGAGCATCCCGGCAACGTCACTCGACGACGCGCTGGACACACTCACCGACGGCGGAGCCATCGCGAGAGCGGGTTCGGGCGCGGCGGCAGGAATGAGGGACGGCGGCTTGGGGAGGATCGGGTCGAGGACCGGCGAGGGTATCTGGCCGTTCGATTGAACGCCGCCGCCTCGCGACAGTTCCGCGACACGTCCCTCGCACTGGGACAGCTGCCGGCGCAGCTCGTCACCCTCTTCGGTGAGGCGCCGCAGTTCTGCCACGACCTCGTCCAGGAAGTCGTCCACTTCGTCTTGGTCGTAACCTTCGCGGAACTTCGTCTGGTTGAACCGCTTGTTTACGACGTCATCTGCGCTTAATGGCATCTCGTCACCTCGTCTGTGGCTGCGGGCTGGGGTGCCCTCCCACGGTAGCCAGTGGCGATCGTAACCGTGCCCGATCCGCCACGCGTGCTAACCCTTCCACGTTCAGACATCTGCAGGAGCGTAGCGCGACTCCGGGGCTCCACGACGCGCCGCGCCGACGATCTTCGGTTCGATCCTGGTGCCCGCCCCCATGACCTGGGGCCGGCTCCATGACCTGGGACGCAATTCATGCCAGCGTGCTGAAGACGGTGAAAAGGATGTAGGTCACGAAGAAGACGATCATGAAGGCGAGGTCCAGGCGGATCGACCCGAGGGTCAACGGCGGCACCACGCGACGGACGGTCCGCAACGGTGGGTCCGTCAGGGTGAACACTCCTTCGAGCGCCACGACGATGGGTCCGGTGGGACGCCAGTCACGAGCCAGCATGGTGATGAGGCCGACGACGATGCGGGCGCACAGCAGTACCAGGAAGCAGAACACCACGATCGCGAGGAGCTGGAAGACGATGGACACCTACACAGGGTAGATGGCCACCCCGACCCGCCAGGTGCGCGAACTCAGGACTGGTTGAAGAACGTCGTCGACGGGGCCGGGTCTTGAACCTCGTTCATGACCTCGATGGTGGCCGGCGACAGGAGGAACACCTTGGTGGTCACTCGCTCGACGACGCCTTGCAGGCCGAAGACCAGGCCCGCGGCGAAATCGACCAGCCGCTTGGCGTCGGCGTCGCCCATCTCGGTGAGATTCATGATCACGGGGACGCCGTCGCGGAAGTGCTCACCAATGATCTTGGCATCGTTGTACGAGCGAGGGTGGACGGCGGTGATTCGCTGCATCGGACCCTGGGCGCCGACCACGTGCGGCAAGGCCGTCACGGTTGCCCGGCGACCGCCCTGAGGAGACTCCGAGAATCTGTCCATGCCACGTCCACCGGCCCTCTCGACGATCCGTTCGCCGCCCTGTCGCTGGTGGGCAGCCTGATCGAGCGTCGGACGCTCGGACGCACGCGCCGGCGAGTCCTCCGCGGTGCGCACACCGGCGCCATCGTCGCCGGCGGCATCGATGTCGTCGTACTCGTCCTCGGCAAGTCCGAGGTAC
This sequence comes from Micrococcales bacterium, assembly GCA_031398915.1. Classification (GTDB taxonomy): domain Bacteria; phylum Actinomycetota; class Actinomycetes; order Actinomycetales; family JBBAYJ01; genus JANNOG01. Next base: position 4,965 of record JANNOG010000045.1, read on the forward strand.
ACGAGGGTCTTTCGCAGAGCGCCCATCGGAACCTCCTTCCCCGGCTCACGAAGTCGATACTCCGGGCCGTTACCGGCGAGCCATCAGGTATGCACGTTATCCCGCGGAAGGTCGAGAACCGAGGATCGCCGTTCCGACACGCACGTGAGTCGCCCCGAACTGGACAGCCGACTCCATGTCACTACTCATTCCGGCCGAGATCCAGGACGCGGCGGGATGTTGCGCCTGCACCAGCGCGGCAATCCCTGCCAACGCCTCGAAGGCGGCCTCCGCCTGCCATTCCGGCGGAGCGACGGCCATCACTCCGCCCAGGGTCAACCCGCCGAGGCTGGACACGACGTCGCACAACCCCATCACCTCACCGGCCGGGACTCCCCCGCGTTGCGGTGCACCGTCGATGTTGACCTGAACCAGGCATCTCAGCGGCGTCGGACGATCCTCCGCCTGCCGTGCCAGCAACGGCGGCAACCGGGGATCGTCCACCGAGTGGACGACGTCGCAGAGCTGCGACACGGAGACTGCCTTGTTGCGCTGCAGCCGACCGACGAAGTGCCAGCTCAGCTGGGCCTCGTGGAGTTCGCCACGCTTGACCCGCAGCTGTTGTTCCTTGGACTCGCCGACGTCGGTACACCCGAGATCGACCAGCCTCGAGATATCCGCACTCGGGTGATCCTTCGTGACCGCGATCAGCGTCACCGACCCCGCCGGGCGACCGGCAGCCTGCTCGGCCCGCGAGATCCGATCCCGGGCGCGCCGAAGTCCGTCACGCAGCGCCTCGACGCGATCCGGTGCAGTGGGCCGTCCCTCGGTGGTCATCGTCTGGCCACCACGCCCGCGAACCGCCCGGTGACACCCTCACGCCGATAGGAGTACAGCTCGGGACTCTCCACCGTGCAGACGTCGACGTCGTGCACGATCGCGATGCCCAGACGATCGAGTTGGCGGCCCACGGCACGTCGGATGTCCAGCGACGGTGTGCCCCAGGTCGTGGTCGCCGCCGCACCGTCGGCCAGGTCACCGACCTCGTCCCGCAACGCCGAGTCCACCTCGTAGCAACACGCTCCGATCGCCGGACCGAGCACGGCCACGGGGGCCCGGCAACCCAGGGCCTCGAGTCGATCGGTCACCGCGGCGATCATGCCGAGGGCCAGACCGCGTCGGCCGACGTGAGCGGCCCCGCCGAGGCCCGTCAGGGGGTCGGCGAACAGCACGGGCAGACAGTCCGCGGCCAGCACCGCCACGGCCGTACCCGCCTCGCTGACGACTGCGGCATCGGCGGGGACCGAGACGTCGCCACCGACCAGCGCGGCCCCGACCTCTGTCGCGTCCAGCACCCGCGTGCCGTGCACCTGGCGCAGGAACAGCAACCGGCCCTCCGCGACACCCACGGACTCGGCCGCGGCTGCACGGTTGCGCACGACGGCTGCCAGGTCGTCGCCAACGTTCAGGCTGAGATTGGCCGAGTCGAAGGGCGGCTTGCTCACCCCGCCGATCCGGCTCGTTATGGCCAGGGTCAGGGGGCCGACCCGTTCCGCGAAATACGGTTCGACGCGTCGCGACATCACCGAGGCTTGACGAAGTCCGGCACGTCCAAGTCGTCATCGTCGAGAAACCCGGGGCGGCGTTGCCGGGGGGTGTCGTTTCCGGCCCCGTCACTGGGGCCATCGCTCTGGCGCCCGGCGTCCACCGACGCGTGTGCTGCGCCCGATGAGGTGGAATCCGGTGTGGACGACCTCGAGACGTCCGGTGCATGCCCTGATCCGCCCGCAGCGCCTGCGCCGGCAGGGATGGCCGACGAGCCGGACGTACGTGGCGGGAATGCCGGTGACGCCGAGTCGAAGTCGCTCCCGAAGGAGGGTGGTTCGGTCGGCAGGGTGGTCGTGGCACCAGACCCCAGACGAGAGGGGTCGTACCGGTCACTCCCGTGTCGATCACCGCCGTGTCGATCACCGGCGTGTCGATCACCGGCGTGTCGATCACTGCCTTCGGTACGAACCGCCGCCTCGCCGGGGGGGTCGAAGCCGGCGGCGATCACAGTCACCCTCACCTCGTCGCCCAGCGCATCGTCGATCACCGCACCGAAGATGATGTTCGCGTCGGGGTGTGCGGCTTCCTGCACCAGCCTCGCCGCTTCGTTGATCTCGAACAGGCCGAGGTCGGAGCCGCCCTGGATGGACAACAGGACTCCGTGAGCACCGTCGACGCTGGCTTCCAGCAACGGCGACGAGATAGCCATTTCGGCAGCACATACGGCCCGGTCCTCGCCGCGTGCCGACCCGATTCCCATGAGTGCCGATCCGGCACCCTGCATGACGCTCTTGACGTCCGCGAAGTCGAGATTGATCAGCCCAGGCGTGGTGATGAGATCGGTGATTCCCTGGACGCCGGACAGCAGAACCTGATCAGCAGTGCGGAAGGCATCGAGGACGCTGATCCCCCGGTCGCTGATCGACAGCAACCGGTCGTTGGGAATGACGATGAGCGTGTCGACCTCGTCACGCAGGGCGGCGATGCCGGTGTCCGCCGAGGCCGCGCGACGGCGACCCTCGAACGTGAACGGCCGGGTCACGACGCCGATGGTGAGAGCCCCCAGCGAGCGAGCGATCCGCGCCACGACGGGCGCCCCGCCGGTCCCGGTGCCACCGCCCTCGCCTGCGGTGACGAAGACCATGTCGGCGCCGCGAAGGACCTCTTCGATCTCCTCGCCGTGGTCCTCGGCAGCCTTGCGTCCGACATCCGGATCTGCCCCGGCGCCCAATCCCCGGGTCAACTCACGACCGACGTCGAGCTTGATGTCGGCGTCGCTCATCAACAGGGCCTGGGCATCGGTATTGATGGCGATGAACTCGACGCCGCGAAGGCCGACCTCGATCATGCGGTTGACCGCGTTGACCCCGCCCCCGCCGATGCCGACGACTTTGATGACCGCCAGATAATTCTGCGGTGCCGCCACGTGGCCGCCTCTCCTCGCATCGGCTCGGTGCCAGTTGCGACACACCGAGCCTCGATCAAACACAACGCTCAACTAGAGGGTTACTGTTGAGTTCGTACCTTTCACCCTGACGGTAGGTGCCCTATCGGTCGGCGGCAATCATCTAGGCCTGCGTGTCGGTCGTGGACTATGGCCGAGTAACGGGCGCCGCGGGGGCGCTGACGTCGATAAGGCCCACATCCGGGACGCCCAACAGGGCGATGACGACCCTTGCCTTGGCCGAGGACTCGTCCGGCGTGCCCCATCGCACGTCGCGCCCGGAGATGACCAGTCGAACGTCCGCCGCCGAGTTCGCCGACGTCGCCGTAAGGGTGTCGGCCAGTTCCGGTGGTAATCCGGACAGCACGGTGAGGGCGGCGGTGAGACCAGCGGGACCCGCTGCCAGGTCGGTGGTCACGACCGGAAGGTCTGCCGGCGCGGTCACCACCGTCTCGACCACGACCCCCTGGTCATCGCTGAGGTCGAAGCCGCCGGCCGTCGGAACCGCGGCGACCGGCACCCGCTCGCGGACCACGACGTCCACCCCGCTGGGCCATGCCCGCCGAACGCTGGCGTCGGCCACCAGTGGCAGTTGCTCGATGGCCACCTCCAGAGCGACCACGTCGACGGTCGGCAGGGGCCTGCCCACCTGCGGGGCCACCACCTGCTCCACGTCCGCCTCGGCAGTCCGCTGCACCCCTCGGACGGCGATCTCGTCGAGGTCGAACCAGCCGGTCAACCAGGCCGCAGCCCCGGTGCCCGCGACCAGACCGAGCGCGACCACGACGACCAGCCCGGCCTTCGCCGCGCTCCGCAGCTGCCGATGGTGGCGCCGACGAAGGTCGACGACTGTCATGATCCGCCGCGACGACGCCCGGTACCGAGGTTGATGACCGTCCGGGGAGCCTGCCTCGCGGCACCGGCACCGGATCGCCTGGCGGCCGCCCGCGCCGCCTTGCCGACGGGCGCACTCTCGACGGGTCCTGACGCGCCTTCGCGGGCAGCCGCATCTCCCGTGAGCCGGGCACCGTCCACGACTCGCGACGCGCCGGGCTCGGTGATCTCAGGCTCGGCGATCTCAGGCTCGGTGACCTCAGGCTCGGTGACCTCAGGCTCGGTCGCCTCAGGCTCGCTGATCTCTGGTTCCGGATCGGGTTCGGCACCGCCGAGGGCGTCGAGTATCTGCGGACCGAGTTCTGTCACGTCACCGGCGCCGAGGGTCAAGATGATGTCCCCGGCAGTCGCGGACTCGGTGACGGCGGCGACCGCTCGAGACCGATCGGCGAGGAACCGGGCCCCGCTGACGCCCTGGATGACGAGCGCGCCGCTCACCCCCGGCTCGGGATCCTCTCGCGCCGCGTACACGTCCAGTGCGACGACGGTGTCCGCCGTGGCCAGGGCGGCGGCGAACTCTGCAGCGAACGAGCGGGTTCGACTGTAGAGGTGTGGCTGGAACACAACGTGGACACGCCCCGCGCCGGCGACGTCCCGGCCCGCCGCGATGGCGGCTCGAACCTCGGTCGGATGATGGGCGTAATCGTCGACGACCAGGACGCCGCCGGCACGCCCTCGCCGCTCGAAGCGCCGCCGGGCACCGGTGAACGACTCGAGGCCGGCGGCCGCTGCTGCTGGTGCCACACCAAGTCCCTCCACACACGCCGCCCAGGCCAGGGCGGCATTCGTGGCGTTGTGACGACCCGGTACCCGCAACGTCACCGGCCAGCGTCGCCCACCCGGACCCATGAGGGTCAGCACCGCCCCGGTGACGGGGGTGGCGGCGACCGATCCCGGCAACAACTCGACGGCCGAATCGACGACCACGATGTCGCAGTCGTGGCTGCGGCCGACCCGAACGACGCGTACGTCCGGGCGCTGTCGCGCTACCGCGTCCGCCCAGCGGCGCGCTCCGGGGTCGTCGACTCCGGCGATCGCCAGACCACCCGGTGACATCCGGCCGGCCAGAGCGAGGAAGGATTCCTCCACGGCGGCGAGGCTGCCGTAGTGATCGAGATGGTCGGCCTCGACATTGCCCACCACGCACACGTCCGACTGGTAGGCCACGAACGAGCCATCGCTCTCGTCGGCCTCGGCGATGAACACGTTGGCCGTGCCGATCCGGGCATTGACGCCGTCGAGGGCGAGGTCCCCGCCGATGGCATACGAGACGTCCAGGCCACCCCGCCGGGCCGCGACAGTGATCATCGAGGTGGTCGTCGTCTTGCCGTGCGTCCCGGCCACTGTGACGACGGCATCTCCGGTCATCAGTGCTGCCAGCGCGGCCGAGCGGTGGACGATCGGCACTCCGGCGGAGCGCGCCAGGGCTACCTCGCCATTGTCCGCCCGTACCGCGCTGGACACCACGACCACACCCGGTGCGCCGAAGTGATCACCGGAGTGCCCGACGCCGACATCAGCCCCTCGCTCGCGCAGCCCATCCAGGGCAGCTCCGGGATGGGAATCGGAGCCTGTCACGGCGACGCCCCGATCGAGCAGGAGTCGGGCGATGCCCGACATGCCTGCGCCGGCGACACCGATCAGGTGGACGCCACGGTCGAATAGGGCGGCGAGGTCTGCAGGAGACGACTCCTCCAGACTCCAGTGTCGACTCGTCACGCGGCCCGTCCCTCCTGAGATGTCCCGGTTCGGCCGACGGCCGCCGTTGCCACGAGATCGCAGAGCCGGTCGGCTCCGTCGCGTATCCCGAAGCGGGCTGCGGACTCCGCCATGCCGGCCAGCCGATTCTGGTCCGCCACCAGCGGCAGCAGTTCATTGCGGACCCAGGCGGGGGTGCAGGCGGCGTCCTCGACCAGCAACCCACCTCCCGCCTGGACCACCGGTGCGGCATTCAGCCGCTGCTCGCCGTTGCCCACCGGTAGCGGCACGTATGCCCCCGGCAGGCCGAGCGCCGTCAGTTCGCTCACCGTTCCCGCCCCGGCTCGGCACACGACGACGTCGGCGGCGGCGTAGGCGAGGTCCATCCGATCGAGGTACTCGACCACTACGTACGCGGCTCCGCCACGCTCGGTGGGCAGGGGCGGCGCCGGGTCCAGGGACTTTCCCCTGCCGGTGACGTGAACGACCTGGACCCCAGCATCGAGCAGGTCCGGCGCGGCACCGGCGAACGTGCTGTTGAGCCGTTGGGCGCCCAGCGACCCACCGGTCACCAGGATCGTGCGCCGCCGAGCCGAGAGGCCGAAGTGGCGCAGCGCCTCCTCGCGGGTACCGAGCCGGTCGAGAGTGGTGAGGGACCTACGCAGGGGCATGCCGAGGTGCGTGGCGTGCGGCAGCGGGGTACCGGCGAAGGCGGTGGCGACGTACGTGGTCAATCGCGCACCGAGGCGGTTGGCCAGGCCGGGGCGACTGTTCCCCTCGTGGACGACGATGCGGGCGCCGGCTCGCCGGGCCGCCAGGTACGCCGGGACCGCGACGTAGCCACCGAAGCCCACGACGACGACCCCGTCGACGTCCGGGGTCTCATCCAGGTCGTCGATGACCTCGCGAGCGATGTCGACGGCGGTGTGCAGTCTGGCTGGCAGGCGGAACAGGTCGGTGCTCAGCCGCCTCGGCAGCGGGACTCTCGGAATGATCCGTAGGTCGATGCCGCTGGGGGGCACCAATGTGGCTTCCAAGCCCTCGGCGGTTCCGAGGGCGACCACCCGCAGGCCGGGGAAGCGTTCACGCAGCGCGTCGGCTGTCGCCAACAACGGAGCGACGTGGCCGGCCGTGCCACCTCCGGCCAGCAGCACGGCGAAGCGTGGGTGGTCGGTCACGACTGCCTCGCCGCCGGCTGGGCGGTACGAGGGCGTCGGCTGGTCGGGGCGATGGTTCGGGCGCGAGACAAGGACATCAGCATTCCAATGGCGACGAGAGCAGTGACGAGGGAGGAACCTCCGCTGGATACGAGCGGAAGCGGGACACCGGCGACGGGGAGCAACCCGAGGACGACGCCGATGTTGAGCAATGCCTGGCCACCGAGCCACGCGATCACCCCGGACGCGGCGATCGTGACGAACGGATCGCGCGCCTGGGTGGCGATGCGCGCCGCACCGATCACCAGAACGGAGAACAACGCCAGCACTGTCAGGGTGCCAGGCAACCCCAGTTCTTCGCCGATGATCGCAAAAATGAAGTCGTTGTGGGCCTCGGGCAACCACGCCCACTTCTCGTTACTGGCGCCCAGACCCAAGCCCCACCAACCCCCTGAGGCCAGCGCCCATTGCCCGTGGGTCAGTTGCCAGCACGCCCCGTAGTAGGCCTCGCACTCGCCGGACAACCACAACTGAACCCGCTCGCGGCGGTGGTCGGCGGACCACACCAGGATGACCAGCGTCACCAGGGCTGCCAGGCCTGCGCCGACGAGGTATCGCCATCGGACGCCGGCGGCGACCAGCATTCCGGCCAACAGAGCCACCACCACCACTGCCGAACCGACGTCACGCCCGATCAGAATGAGCGCCAGCCCGGCGACGGCGACCGGTGCCAACGGCAACAGCAGGTGCCCGAGCCGATGGACCAGGTGGTGCTTGCGGGCCAGGATGTGGGCGCCCCACACGACCAGGGCCAACTTCATCGCCTCGGCGGGCTGGGCGGTGATCGGGCCGATCTTGACCCAGTTCCGGTTGCCGTTCACCTCGATGCCGTAGGTCGTGAACACCAACGCCTGAAACACCAGTGCCGCCAGCAGGCCGGGCCAGGCCATCCGCCGCCACCACCGGAGCGGGGTTCGGTACGCCAGGAATGCCAGCGGCACTCCGACGGCAGCGAAGGTGGCCTGCTTGAGCACGGTGGCGAACGGCGATCCCGTCTCGGCGAAGGACTCGACGCTGCTGGCACTCAACACCATGACGAGCCCCAGGATCAGCAGGAACGACGCGCTGGTTCCGACCAGCACCGCCGGCGACAATCGGCTGGTCTGGGCAGGCGACCAGGCCTGACGTAGCCACACCCACCACATCGGTGAAGCTGCTCCGGCGTCGGTCCGTGCCGCAGCGGCGCGGGGTGGCACCACGCGTGCGGGAGCAGCGCGTGACGGAGCGGCGCGGGGTGGCGCCACGCGTGCCGCAGCAGCGCGTGACGGAGCGGCGCGGGGTGAGGCCACGCGAGGTGGCGCCGTGGTTGTCCGAGCTGACGTCATCGGGCGGTCGTCCGGACTCTCAGGCGACCACGGAGATGCGGTGGACTGCCCGGGTGAAGGCGTCGCCTCGGGCGGCGTAGGACGTGAACTGGTCCAGGGACGCCCCGCCCGGAGCGAGGAGGACGGTGTCACCGGGGCGTGCCAGACGAACGGCCGCAGCCACCACGCGATCCAGGAAGTCATCCACGTCGCCAGTGTCGGACGGGTCCACCCTGACCTGATGGACCTGCGGGGCGTGTCGGTCGCGCGCGGCCGACACGACGTCGCGGTCGACACCGACCAGGATCACGGCGCGCAGCCGTCGGGCGTGGGCGGCGATCACCTCGTCGAAGCGGGCACCCTTGGCCTGGCCACCGGCGACCCAGACCACGTGGTCGCCCGCGCCGGACAGGGCCGCCGCTGCGGCATGAGGGTTGGTGGCCTTGGAATCGTCCACGAACGCGACTCCCCCGATCACGCCGACGACCTGGCCACGGTGCCCGCTGAGGCGCCCCGCTCGCAGGCCGTCGCGCACGGCCGCGGGCGCCACCCCGGCCGCCCGAGCCAGCGCGGCGGCCACCAGTGCGTTCGACACGATGTGGGGGGTGGGACCCGCCTGCCCGGCGACGTCGGCGAGATCACCGAGGGTCGCCAGCTCGACGGCCGTGGCCTGTGGATCGGGGACGAATGCGCGGTCGACGACGATGCCCTCGACGATGCCGATCATTCCCGGGCCGGGAACGCCCAGGCTCACGCCCACCGCCCGACACCCGGGTCGAACATCGGCGGCGGCCACCATCTCGGCGGTCTGCGGATCGGCAACCGTGTACACGCACGCCTGCCGAGTCCGGGCGTACACCCGCGCCTTGGCCGCCCGGTAGGCGTCGTAACCGCCGTGCCAGTCGAGATGGTCGGCAGCGACATTGAGGCAGGCGGCGGCGAGCGGTTCGGTGGAGTACGTGTGATGCAGTTGGAAACTGGACAGTTCGACGGCGAACATCCGGGCCGGGCCCGGGTCGCGCACCGCGTCCATGATGGGCGGCCCGATGTTTCCGACCTCGCGGGCGCCCAGGCCGGCTGCGTCGAGGATGGCAGCGAGCAACCCGACGGTGGTCGTCTTGCCGTTCGTGCCGGTGACACAGATCCACGGGGGTCCGTGCGGGTCGCGCAGTCGCCACGCCAGTTCGGCTTCGGACCAGATGGGAATGCTCGCTGCACGGGCAGCACCGAGCAGTGGGTGCGTGGGTCGCCAGCCGGGTGAGGCGATCACCAGATCCGTGCCGTCGAGGATCGCCGAGTCGTCGCTGCCCACCCCCAGTCGGAGGGTGAGCGCGGCACCCGACGACTCCGCCAGTCGGGGCGGCGGCGTGGCCGCTGCATCGATCCCGACGACAGTGGCTCCGACGGCCAGGAGGCCCTCTACTGCGGCCGACCCGGACACACCCAGGCCGGCCACCACGACCCGTAACCCGTTGGCGTCACTGTCCGGTCCCAGCAGCCGCTCGACACCGGGCGCCGGGGTCCGGCTCATGTCTCGAATCCGGCGACCCACTCGGCGTAGAAGATCCCGAGACCGGCTGCGACGAACAGCCCGGCGATGATCCAGAACCGGATCACGATGGTGACCTCGCCCCACCCCTTGAGCTCGAAGTGGTGTTGCAACGGCGCCATCCGGAACACGCGCTTACCCGTCAGCTTGAACGAGGCCACCTGGATGATCACCGACAGGGTGATGATGACCAGGAGACCGCCCAGAACCGGCAGCAGCAGCTCGGTCCGAGTGGTGATGGCAAGGCCGGCGATGGCGCCGCCCAGGGCCAGGGACCCGGTATCGCCCATGAAGATCTTGGCGGGTGACGCGTTCCACCACAGGAAGCCGAAGCATGACCCGAGCAGCGCCGCGGCCACGACGGCCAGGTCACGCGGATCTCGAACGTCGTAGCACTGGGCGCCCGGGTTGATCGCGCACGACTGCCCGGACTGCCAGATGCCGATCAGGGTGTAGGCCGAGAACACGAACAGGCAGGCGCCCGTTGCCAGTCCGTCCAGTCCGTCGGTCAGGTTGACCGCGTTCCCGGCGGCGGCGATCAGCAGATACGCCCACACGATGAACCCGATCGTGCCGACCACCGAGCCGGCGATGGCGAAGTCGAACGGGGTGTCCCGGATGAACGACACGGCTGTCGAGGCCGGGGTCCTTCCCGTGTCGTTGGGGCGCTGTAGTGCCAGGACGGCGAAGGCCACGGCTACCAGGGACTGGCCGAGCAGCTTCTGCCAGCCGCGCAGACCCAGGCTGCGCTGCTTACGGATCTTGGTCCAGTCGTCGAGGAATCCGATGAACCCCAGGCCACACATCAGGAACAGCACGAGCAGCGCCGACCAGGTCGGCGGTTGCCATGTGACGAGGTGGGCCACCGCGTAGCCGAGGACGACCGCGCCGATGATCACGGCGCCACCCATCGTCGGCGTGCCCCGCTTGGCGTGGTGGCTGGTGGGGCCGTCGTCGCGGATGAACTGCCCGTAACCGCGCCGTACCAGCAGCTTGATGAACGACGGGGTGAGTAGCAACGCGGCGATCAGGGACACCCCGGCCGCAGCGAGGACGATGATCACGCGGACCCACCGGGCGGGGTCGGCGTCGGCTGGGCGGCCAGCGCCCCGGCGAGGCGCCACAGGCCGACCGAGTTGCTCGCCTTCACCAGGACGACGTCACCGGGTTCGAGGTCGGCGGACAACACGTCGGCGGCGGCCTCGGCGTCACTCACCCATTGGGACTCACCACCCCAGCTCCCCTCGTGCGCCGCTGCGAGGTGAACCGTGCGGGCACCCTCGCCCACGGCGATCAACCGGTCGACGTTGAGCCGCACCGCCAGTCGCCCGAGTCGATCGTGCTGCTCGGTCGCCTCGTCCCCGAGTTCGAGCATCTCGCCCAGCACTGCCCAGGTGCGGCGGCCGCGCCCCATCACCGCCAATGACCGCAGCGCGGCTGCCATCGCCTCGGGGTTGGCGTTGTACGCGTCGTCGATGACGGTGACGCCGTCCGGTCGATGGGTGACGGCCATCCGGTGAGGGCTGATCGCGACCGGCATCGACAACCGACGAGCGATGGTGACCACGTCCATCCCTTCGGTGATCGCCACGGCGGCCACTGCCAGGGCGTTCGTGACGTGGTGGATACCGGCGACGCCCAGGTGGACATCGGCCGAGGCACCCGCCACGGTCAGCCGAAAGGTAGCGCGGGCAGCCGCGTCCTCGTCGACGTCGAGTGCTCGAACGTCGGCATCGACGCCGGTGCCGAAGGTCAGCACCCGACCACGCACTCGCCCGCTCATCGCCGAGACCAGCGGGTCATCGGCGTTGAGGACTGCCACTCCGGCCTCGGTCAGGGATTCGACAAGTTCGGCCTTGGCGGCAGCCAACGCCGCCCGGCTGCCGAACTCGGCGAGGTGGGCGCTGGCCACCATGAGGACCACGGCCAGATCGGGTGGCGCGATGGCGCACAGTCGGCGGATGTGGCCGATCCCGCGAGCGCCCATCTCGAGGACCAGGAACGCGGGCGCAGGCGTGCGGAGCCCGGCCCGGACGACCGTGATGGGCAGGCCGAGGTCGTTGTTGTAGGACCCGGGGGCGGCTGACACCGAATCCGGCGCCTGCGGGTGTTCGGTCAGAACGTGGGCCAGCAGGTCCTTGGTCGTCGTCTTGCCGTTGCTGCCCGTGATGGCGATCGTGCGAGTCCCGCCCTCGCGCAGCCGGCCGTGCATGTCCCTGGCAAGGTCCGCCAGCGCAGCACCCGGATCAGCGACGACGACGACCGGGCCCGGCCACGACGCCGGGTCGCGGTCGGCAGCGACGAGCGCCGCGCACGCCCCTGCCCGAAGTGCGCTCTCGACGTACGCGTGACCGTCCACCCGTTCGCCCGGTAGGGCGACGAAGAGATCACCGGGCGCAGTGGTACGCGAGTCGATCTCGAGGCCGCGTACGACCTCGGACCCAGCCTCTGCCGGGACGATCACGCCCGAGCAGGCGAACGCGACATCCGCCACGGTGACCGGCCGTCCCGCCGTGACCGCCGGCGCCGAGACCCCTAGCGCCATGACGCGACGACCTCGCCACCACCCGGCCCGGCGACCAGGACGGGCGCGCTGATCGGGTCGGCGACACTCGGCGGCCGGTCGACGACGCCCGCCTCGACGGCCCAGGCCCGCAACGCGGCGGCGGCCACCACCCGGTCGTCGAAGTCCACCGGATCACCGGCTCCGTAGTCCTGCCCGGTCTCGTGGCCCTTTCCTGAGATCAGGACGGTGTCTGCGGGTCCGGTGCAGGCGGCGAGGGCACGGGCGACGGCACCGGCGCGATCGGCCACCTCGACGATGTCGCCGGCTCGGCGCCCGGCGGCCGTCATGGCACCGGCCATGACAGCGGCCCTGATCCCGGCCGCCGACTCGCTGCGCGGATTGTCGTCCGTGACCACCACGATGTCGGCGTGGGTGGCGGCGGAGGCTCCCATCGGGCCACGCTTGCCGATGTCGCGTTCCCCGCCGGCACCGAAGACGACGACCAGGCGGCCGGCGGTGGGCGGGCGCAGTGCCGTGAGCACCGTTGCCAGTGCCTCCGGGGTATGGGCGTAGTCGACCACCACCAGCGGGGTCCGCCCCTGTGCCAACGGGTCGACGATCCGCTCCATTCGCCCGGCCACCCCGGGGAAGTGACCCATCAGCTCGATCAGGCTGGACATCCCCACCCGCTGGGGCGCGGTGTCGAGCTGCTGTGCCCGGACCGGCAGGTGACGGGTCAGCAACCGGTACACGCAGGTGAGGGCTACCGCAGCGTTGATCGCGTTGTACGAACCGGGCATGGACAACGCCACGGGATACGCCTCGGCCGCGCTGCCGGCGCCGAAGGGACCCCGCAGCTGGAACCGCTGGCTGCCGTCCGCGGCCGCGTCGACTCGGGACACGCTCACGTCAGCGTCCAGCGCCGAGCCCGCCCGACCCGACACCGTCAGCACGCTCATCCCGGCATCGCGGGCCCGCTGTGCCATCTGCCGGCCCGCATCGTCGTCCACGCAGATGACCGCGTCGTCGCCGTACCCGGCGGTGAACAACCGCGCCTTGGCCTCGAAATAGTCGGTCATGTCGTGGTGGAAGTCGAGGTGGTCGCGGGACAGGTTGGTGAACGCGAGAACGGCGAATCGGGCTCCGTCGATCCGGTGGAGGGCGACAGCGTGGCTGGACACCTCGAGGGCGACCGCGTCGACGCCTGCCTCGCGCATCTGGCGCAGTAGTCGTTGCAGTTGTGGCGCCTCCGGCGTGGTCGACGTCGCGGGCACCTCGTCGTCGTTGGTGCGCACCGTGATCGTGCCGATCATTCCGGCGCCCACGCCGAGACCTCGCATCAGGTGATGCGCCATCGAGGTGACTGTGGTCTTGCCGTTCGTCCCGGTCACCCCCAGTACGGCGACGGCACTGGTGGGATCGTCGTTGAGGGACGCGCTCAACGCGCCGAGGACGAGACGTGGGGTGTCGACCACCAGGACCGGGACCAGGTCGCGCACGGTCGAGGCGACCAATCCGTCTCCCTCGGCATCGGTGAGGATCGCCACCGCGCCGGCCCGGACGGCGTCGGCTGCGAAGCGGGCACCGTGGGTGCGCGCACCGGGCAATGCCGCGTACAGGTCTCCCTGCTCGACGCGGCGCGAGTCCTCGTTCACTCCCGTCACTGACATCTCGCCGAAGCCGGAGGCGGCAGGCACCCCGACGATTTCGGCGACCTCCGCCATGGTGTGGGGACGACCCTTGGACGACACGCGCTGGAGGCTACTCGTTGCTCTGGGCATCCGACGTCGCCTGCTCCGGCACAGGGCGCGTCACCAGGTCAGCGGGTACAGCTCGGCGGGCTCGGCATCGGCCGGCACCCGCAGCTCGGCGAGAGCGGCGGTCATGACGTCGGCGAACACCGGAGCGGCCGTCGTGCCGCCATAGATTCCGCGGACCGGGTCTTGGATCGCGACGGCAACGACGATGCGGGGGTTGCCCGCCGGGGCGAAGCCCACGAACGAGGCGGTGTACCCGCAGTAGCCACCGCATCGCTCGTCGTAACGCTCGGCGGTACCGGTCTTGCCCGCCACTCGATAGCCCTCGACCGCCGCCGCGGCTCCGGTGCCGTCCTCGCTCACCACGGATTCGAGCATGCGCTGCAATTTGACCGCGGTGTCCACCGACAGCACCTGCTCGGCGGGTGCCGTGGCAGCGGGCACCCAGGTCGCGTCGGCGGTCGTCCGGCCGGCGACGATCCTCGGCGGGATCCGTACTCCGTCATTGGCGATGGTCTGGAAGACCGAGGCCATCTGCAGCGCGGTCACGCTGATCCCCTGGCCGAAGACGACGGTGTAGCGCTGCGACGCGGACCACTGCTCGGCGGGCGGCAACAGACCCGCCGACTCACCGGGCAACCCGACCCCACTGACTCGGCCGTACCCGAACCGCCCGAACCAGTCGTGCAGCTGAGCGGCACTGAGACCGTCCGACGCCATGATCGTCCCAGTGTTGCTGGACTCGGCCAGGATCCCGCTCAGCGTCAGCGAAAGCACCGCGTGCGAATGCGAGTCGTTGAACGTCTGTCCGCCCCGCTGGATCGAGTCGGGGACCGAGAAGGGTGTGGTCGGAACCACCAGGCCGGCCTCCATGGCCGCCGCGACGGTGATCACCTTGCTGGTGGAGCCCGGCTCGAACACCTCGTTGACGGCGCGGTTGCCCAGCCGCTCAGCCGGCGTGCCGTCGACGTCGTTGGGGTCGAAGCCCGGCGCGTTCGCCATCGCGAGGACGGTTCCGTCGACCGCGTCGATAGCGATCACACTCGCGTTCTGTGCCCCGGAGTTGGCCACGACACGCAGGATCGCCTGTTCTGCCTGCCACTGCAGATCCCGATCGAGGGTGAGGGTGATGTCGTCCCCGTGCACCGGCGCCTGCTCGTCGGCAGCGCCCCCCGGAATCTCGCGGAAGTTCCGGTTCTCGCCGCTGCGCTCGTAGGACGTCCAGCCGTCGACCCCGGTGAGTTCTGCGTCGTGGGCCAGCTCGAGGCCGGCCAGACCGCCGCCGTCGGAACCGACGAAGCCGATCACACCCGCACCGACCCGTCCTGCCGGGTAGTCCCGCTCCCCGTCCGAGGTGTGGAAGATGCCCTGGATCTGCATGGCGTCGATCTCCCGCCAGACGTCCGGGGCGACGTCCTTGGCGACGACGGCGAATCTGCCCTCTCCGCTCAAGGCGGTCGTGATCGTGGCGGCATCCACGTTCAGCAGCGGGGCCAGCAGCGCCGCGGCTGCCCGCGGACCGGCCCGGCGCGGGTCGTCGCGATCCACGAACGTGGCGACCATGCTGGGGTCGGCGGTCACGGTGACGCTCGTGGCCGTGGTGGCCAGCACGTCGCCCTCGCGGTCCAGGATGTCCCCCCGAACCGCGGGTGAGTCGTACTCCACCAACCGCTCGGCGAGGGCGTCGGCCGCAAGGGCGTCGGCGTCGATCGCCTGGATCTGCACGAGTTTGGCGCCGTAGAGGCCGAAGATCACCACCAGCGCGAGTCCCGTCATGGCCACTCGCCGAGCCTGCGGTCCACGGCGCGGCCCACGCCGACCAGAGGACGTGCGAGTCATGGGGTACCGGGCGCCGTCTCAGCGGTGGCGGTCGGACCCGCCGGCGGTGACTGTGCCGGTGCCGGAGTCGGGGTGGGCGTCGGCAAGGGGACGCGGACGTCGCCGGGAACCATGCCGAGGGCTCGCGCCCGGGTGTCCAGCAACTGTGGCGCCCCCAGCCTGGCGACCTCGACTCGGAGGGCGTCACGCTGTTCTGCGACGAGGGTGCGCCGGGACTCCAGCGAGTCCACGGTGAACGACTGTGACGAGATCGCCACGTTGAGGCCGAGGAGTCCGAGCAGGGCAGTTGCCAGCATGCCGGCACATGCCACGACAAAACCCCAGCCGGTCGGTCCGACCCTGCGGGCGGGTGTCGGCACCCCCCGCGGGAACCTGCGGGGCACCGGAGGGTGCGGCGCGGGCTGGCCGGTCGAGGGGAACGGGTTCACCAGGGCGCTCATCAGATCATCCGCTCGACAGCACGCAGCCGCGCAGATGCGGCGCGCGGGTTGGCCTCGATCTCGCCGGCGTCGGCGGTCTCGCCGCCACGGGTCAGCGACCGGTACGGGGCGGGCTCGGGTTCGACGGGGAGCCCGTGGGGGGCGTCCGTGCTGGTCAATCGCGTGAACGCCCGCTTGACCAGGCGATCCTCACCTGAGTGGTACGTCAGTACAGCCATCCGTCCCCCGATATTCAGTGCGGCCAACCATTGCGGCAACGCCCGTGACAGGCTGCCCAGCTCGTCGTTCACTTCCATTCGCAACGCCTGGAAGACCCGCTTGGCGGGATGTCCGCCTGTCCGTCGGGCCGGCGCCGGGATCACCCGGTAGATCAACTCGACGAGGCGTCCGCTGGTGACGAAGGGCTCGTTCGCGCGCTCGCGGACGATGGCGTCTGCGAGCCGGGACGCGAAGCGTTCCTGGGCGTGATCGCGGAACACCGACGCGAGACGCGTGGCGTCGTAGGTGTTGAGGACATCGGCAGCGCTGTCGCCGTCGGCACCCATTCGCATGTCGAGGGGGGTGTCGCGGGAGTACGCGAAACCCCGGTCGTCGGTGTCGAGTTGAAACGAGGACACCCCGAGGTCCATCAGGACGGCGTCGACCGTGCCGGTGGACCGACCCGCGGCCTCCATCACGGCGCTGACGTCGTCGAACGTCGTCTCGACGAGGGTCACCCTGGGACCGACGATTCCGACGGCGGCCAGCCGCTCGCGTGCCAGGCCTAGTGCGGCCGGGTCCCGGTCGACGCCGATCACGTGCACCGTCGGCCGCGGCTGCGCGAATGCCAGGGTGTGCCCACCCAGGCCGAGAGTGGTGTCGACGAACACCGCATCGGGGCGATCCAGAGCGGGGCCCAGAACGTGCCCGATGCGATCGGCCAGCACAGGGACATGCGAGGGCGGAGTCACGATGGTGCCCCTTTCGCAGTCGGTGGTCGGGCGGGCAACTCGGGTCGAGCGGGCAACTCGGGTCGAGCGGGCAACTCGGGTCGGGCGGGCAACTCGGGTCGAGCGGGCAACTCGGGTCGGGCGGGCAACTCGGGTCGGGCGGGCAACTCGGGTCGGGCGGGCAACTCGGGTCGAGCGGGCACGGGTACGGATCGAGGTCCCCCACCGCCGGACCGCCTGGCACCGGGGAAGGTGAGCCAGGTGACCGGCGGGGGGAGGCCTCAATCCGTACCCCGCGAGTGGCTGTCCGTGGGCGCTCACAGCACCCCCGGCAGAATCTCGGTGTCGCGTTCGGCGAAGGGCTGCTCAGCTCCCGCCTGCTGCTCGGCCCACATGTCGGCGTCCCAGATCTCGAGGCGACTGCCGACGCCCAGCACGGACACCTCACGGGCCAGGCCCGCATAACTGCGTAGTAGCGGCGAGACGGTCACCCGGCCCTGCTTGTCCGGCACCTCGTCCTGTGCGCCGGACAACAACATGCGGGCGTAGTCACGGGCGGCCCGATTCGACAGTGGAGCCGTCGACAGGTCCCCGACGATCCGCTCGAAGGTGGGGCCGGGGAACACGTAGACGCACCGCTCTTGACCGCGCGTCATGACCAGGCCCTCGGCCAGCTCGGGCCGGTACTTGGCGGGAAGTATGAGGCGGTGCTTCTCATCCAGGCGCATCGGGAAAGTGCCAAGGAACATCGCACTCCCTTCCGCAGCCCAGACGCCCACCATCAGTGGTGGAGGACCCCTGCCCTCCCGAGATCCCCACGGTACTCCACTTCCCTCCACCGCGCAGGTCATCAGCCGACGAAATACCGACGTCGCTGATCAGATGCGTGACTGCCGTGGGTATGTCAGCGACGTCAGGTCGGGGAACCCATCATTCCGGGCAGTCATCCTGCAGGTCGACGGCGACAGCGGCGGATTCGCTGGTCGGGAGCTGTCGTGAGTGGAGTGAAGTGGAGGGCTCCGAGCACACCGTCCCGCCTCCTCGACGTGCGGTGTGGGGAGGACGAGCTGGTCGCATCAGGGGCACATCCGGGTGGTCGTGTGTGAAGATGCCCACGGCACGGCGATGCGTTTCACCGAGGGGAGACTCACATGACCGCGGTCGACGCCATGGCGCCGTCGCTGGATGACGCGGCTGCGACGGCACACGCGGTTCGCTCCGCGATGACGTCGGTGATCGTCGGCAAGGAGGACGTGATCGAGGTCGCGCTCGTCGTCCTCTTCGCGGAGGGGCACCTGCTCCTGGAGGACGTCCCCGGCGTCGGCAAGACCCTGCTCGCCAAGGCCCTGGCTCGGTCCATCGACTGCTCGGTGCGTCGCATCCAGTTCACTCCGGACCTGCTGCCCAGCGACATCACCGGGGTCAGCGTGTGGAACCAGGAACGGCAGGACTTCGAGTTCCGCGCCGGCGCGGTGTTCGCCAACGTGGTGATCGGTGACGAGATCAACCGGGCCTCACCCAAGACCCAGTCGGCCTTGCTGGAGTCGATGGAGGAGCGGCAGGTCACGGTGGACGGCGTGACGTACCCGCTCGCCCCCCCGTTCCTCGTCGTCGCGACACAGAACCCCATCGAGATGGAGGGGACCTACCCGCTCCCCGAGGCCCAACGGGACCGATTCATGGCCCGGGTGGCGATGGGGTATCCCAGTCCCGAGGCGGAGTTGAAGATGCTCGACACCCACTCGGCACTGGATCCCGTCCAGTTGCTGCGACCGGTGGCGACCGTGGACGGCGTCCGGCGAGCCATCGCCGCCGTGCGGGCCGTGTACGTGGCCGACGCACTGCGCCGGTTCGTGTTGGACATCGTCACCCGTACCCGCGCGCACCCCGACCTGCGCCTCGGCGCCTCACCGCGGGCGGGGCTCCAGCTGATCAAGGCGGCACGCGCTCGGGCGGCGCTCGCAGGTCGCGACCATGTCCTCCCGGACGACGTGTTGACGTTGTGTTCGGCCGTCCTGTCCCACCGCGTCATGGTGTCGTCGGAGGCTCGACTGGCACGTCGGGGAACGGCCGAGGTGGTCGAGGACATCGCGCGGTCGGTGCCGGTGCCGGGCGCACGGCGCTGACCTCGGTGACGACGGCGGCGCCGGCGACCTCCGGCCAGCGCGAGCACCGGGTCGACGTCCGTGCCTCATGGGCGGGCCTCACCCCTCGTGGCGGATCCTTCCTGTCGGCCGGCGCGGTCGCCCTTGCCTGCGCGTTGCTGTTGCGCCAGGTGGACCTGGTGCGGATCGCCCTGTTGCTGCTGGCGCTGCCCCTCGTTCTGGTCGTTCACATGGCGTTGATCAGCCTCCACGTGACAGTCCGGCGGGACGCGTCGCCGCGGCGAGGCAGTGTCGGCGCCCCGGTCACCGTGACGATCGCACTGGAGAACCGCGGCGGGCGACGCACGCCCACCCTGCTCATGGAAGACCAGGTGCCGGACTCGCTGGCGGTCACCGCCCGGGTCGTGGCGCCCCCGCTGCCCGCTCAGGCCACCGCCCGGGTCTCCTACACCGTGCTGCCCCGCCATCGGGGTCGGTTCCTGCTCGGACCGGCGCGGGTGTTCGTCACCGAGCCGTTCGGAATGGTGGAGCGGTCCTGGCGGGCGGCCGGCACCGACGAACTCATCGTCCGCCCCGCGGTGGTCGCGTTGGATCCCCTCCTTCGCTCGACGTCACGCTCGGGTGATTCGGAGACCGCCCACGCCGGGGTGAGCAGCGCCGGCGAGGTCGACATGACCGTGCGCGAGTACAGCCAGGGTGACGACCTGCGCCGGGTCCACTGGCCCTCGACGGCCCGCCGGGGCGCTCTGATGGTGCGTCGGGACGAGCGGCCGCAAGAACTCCGGGTCCTCGTCGTCCTCGATCGGCGTCGGGTCGGCCACACCGGTACGGGCGGCGGCCCGGGCGCGGTGCTGGAGTCGTTGGAATGGGCAGTGTCGGCGGCCGCGTCCGTCGCCGCGACCGGTGCCGGGACACGCCATCCGGTCACCCTGGTCGGGGTCGACTCCGCCGGTCAGGCCACGGACGTCGACGAGGCGCTGGACCGTCTGGCCCTGCTCGAGGCAGGTAACGAGACCTGCCTGATGACGGCCTTGGGCGAGGTGGGCTCGACCCAGGCGTCGGCGATAGTCGCGATTCTCGGCGACGTCGGGGAGCACGAGGTCCAGGCGCTGCTGATCGCCGGTCACGAGGCGACTCGGGTGGCGATGTGCCTGCGCATCAGCACTTTCGCACCTGCGGTGGGCAGTGAGGGCGCCGGCGGGTCCTGGGCACCGTCGCGGCGACGGGCGGCCGACGAACGCCATGCCGCGTCGATCACCGCGCTGAGAACCGCGGGGTGGTCGGCCGTCAGCGTCAGCGCAGGCGACGATCTGGCGCAGCAGTGGTCGCTCGCGACGATGGGCACATAGACGATGGGCGTACAGAGGTGAGGCAGTGATGGCCGGGGCACGCACCACGTTGGGGAACGCGCGAGCCTGCCTGCTGGCAGGTGTCGCCACGGTGGCCGTCGCGGTGACCATCGACCCGCTGATCGAGGGCAGTGCCTGGCTCGCCCCCACTGTCGTCGCCGTGCTGGGGGTCACGATCGGGGGCGTCCTCTGTGCCTTGGGTCGGGCCCACGCCGTGTTGGCGGTGGCGGTCACGGCGCTCGTCGGATTCGTCATCCTCAACGCCCTGTTCGCCCCGTCCTTCGCGACGTTCGGCGGCTTCGTTCCCACTCCGGCGTCCTATCTGGCCCTCGCCGATCTGGTGGTGACGGGCATCGACACCAGCAACAGGGTCGTGGTGCCGGCTCCGGACGGCGCGGATATCCAGGCACTCGTAGCGGTGGCGACCACCGTCGTCGCTTTCGTCGTGCAGGCGCTCGCGGTGTGGGCACGCCTGCCGGGAGTCGCCGGGCTGCCGTTGCTGCTGACGGTGTGCGTGCCGGCCGCGTTGGCCCCTGCGGGGATCGGCGTTCAGGGTTTCGTCATCGCCGCCCTCGGGTTCTTGGCCCTGACCCTGACCGATGCCGACGAGCGGATCCGGCAGTGGGGTCCGCTGCTCCGTCGACGGGCGACGACCACGACCAACCCGGCGGCATCCGCGTTCGCCGCGCCGGCCCTGCTGGCTGGGGTGGTCGCACTGGTCGTCGCAGTCGTCCTCCCGACCGTGGTTCCCGGATTGGGACGCAACAATCTGAACGAGGTCGTTCAGGACACCTTCGGCGAGGGCGGGGTTCAGCGGGTGCGGACGGTCAACCCGTTCGTCAACCTCGGCACGGACCTCAATCAGCCCGACGACGTCGAGGTGCTGACCTACGTGACGGACGTCGGCGCCCCTGCCCCGCTGCGAATCGTCACCACCGACGTCGTCGACAGCCAGGGGTGGGGTCCGTCGACGCCGGAGGTGCCGGTCGACCAGACGGTCGAGGCACCGCTGCCGCGCCCGCCCGGTGCAGGTGACGACGTATTGGCGGCGGCGCCCCGGGTGTTGACCGACATCCAGGTGACCGGACTCGAGCAGCTGTACCTGCCGTTGCCCTACCCGGCATCGACCATCGACATCGACGGCACGTGGTTGTACGACCCGCTGACACTGAACGTGTTCTCGGGGACGGACAACACGCTGGGCAAGACCTACAGCGTGTCCTCCTATGACATCAGCCCCGATGCGCAGCGTCTTCGCGATGCGCCCCCGCCACCGGGCGACGTGATCGACAGGTACACGACGCTGCCCGATCTGCCGGCCAGCGTCGCCCAACTGGCCGCCGAGGTGACCGCCGGCGCTCCGACCGCCTATGACCAGGCGTCCGCCCTCCAGGCGTTCTTCCGGACGGAGGGCGGCTTCGTCTACGACTTGGACGTAGCGAACTCGGGCGATATCGACGCGACGGAGAGCTTCCTGCTCGAACGGCGCGGATTCTGTGCCCAGTTCTCGTCGAGCATGGCGTTGATGGCCCGTTCGCTCGGGATTCCCGCCCGGGTGGCCGTCGGGTTCCTGCCCGGGGAACCCCTCGGTGCAGGGGTGTACAGCGTGAGCATCAGGGACGCCCACGCGTGGCCCGAGCTGTATTTCGAGGGAGTGGGCTGGGTGCGGTTCGAGCCCACTCCGGCCACCCGCACGGGTGCTCCCCCGACCTGGTCGGCACCGGACGAAGCCGAGCCGAGTCCCGAGGCGTCGGCATCCATCGAGTCCAGCGCGCAACCGTCACCCACCCCGACGCCCACCCCGACGGCGACCGAGGCTGCGCCCGCAGGCGCGGCCTCGACCGGCGGCAGTGGCTGGGCGTGGGTCCTTCCGGTTCTTCTCGCGCTGGCGGCCGGCGCAGTGCTGGCGCCGCGCGGGTGGCGCAGGGCACGGGATGTGTGGCGGTGGCGCCGCCACGTCGACGATGCGCGGGCGAGTGCGGACGTCGCCTGGGCGGTGCTCGCCGAGCGGGCGGCCGATCTGGGGTGGAACTGGGGTCAGGGCACCGTTCGGCGGGAGGCCTCAGGTCTGGTCGCCGGAGCGGAACTGACTCCTCCGGGGCGCGATGCCCTCTGGCGACTCGTCGAGGCCGCCGAGCGTTCGCGATTCGCTGCCCGGCCGCTTCCCTCGACGGGTCTGCGCGACGATGTGGCGACCGTGCTGGCCGAGCTGGCGGACGGCACCGACCGCAATCAGCGGATGCGCGCTCGATGGTTGCCTACGCCGTGGCCAAGGGTCGCGGCCCGCATCGGTGAGCCGAGGCCGGCGCGCTCGTCCGTCACCTAGCGTCTACTGGAAGCCGTCGCCGCGACGGCGTTCCCACCGCTCTTCCATCCGCTGCACGAACGACGACCGGGCCCGAGCGCGCCGAGAGTTCGCGGGCGATCCGACGACGTTCAGCTTGCGGCGCGACGAGCCGCCGGTGACGGCGAACACGGCACCGGCGAACATGACGACGAAGCCCGAGATGGCGATGGGCAGGACCAGCGACCGGCCCGCGACGATGGCAGCGATGACTGCCAACAGTCCGACGACGATGGCCACGACACCAATGGTGACGCGCAGCGTCGATCGCGCCCCACGTCGGCGACCCGTCAGTGCGGTCGCGAACTTGGGGTCCTCGGCGTACATCGCTTGCTCCATCTGGGCGAGCAACTTCTGCTCGTGTTCCGAGAGGGGCACATCGACCTCCTACCCGTCGCGTGTGTGACGAGGATACGAGTGGCGGATGGGAGACGAAACTTGGGACCGCCCCATCGCAGCGGAAGTTTCGTTGGTGTGGTGGAACGAGGTGTTCGGTCAGGGTGGTGGTGCGGGTGGTGGCAATAGGGTAGCTGGCCTCACGATGCCCGCGCCGAAGCGCGCACTTGCTCGGTCCACTGCCCGCTCTGCTTCGCGCCAATCATCGCTTGTGGGGTCAAGTGCCAACTGCACCGGGGTGGTCGCCGTGTCGGCGAGACCCTCGACCCGGACGCCCACCAGGCGAATCCGAGCCCGGTCCAGCCCGAGTCCGTCGAACAGTTCGGCGGCCACGGTGTGGATGTCTCGACTGAGGTCGGTGGGCGTGGCGAGAGATCGAGACCGGGTCAATGTCGTGAAGTCGGCGAAGCGGACCTTGAGGACGACCGTGCGACCGACCGCTCCGGCAGCTCGCAAGCGAGCGCCCACCCGGTCGCAGAGTCGCAGGATCTCGCGGTGTACGACCACCGGGTCGTCGATATCGCGGGTGAACGTCTCCTCCGAACCCATGCTGCGCTCCGGGACGTGCGCGATGACGGGGCGTGGGTCGCGCCCCCACGCCAGATCGTGCAGTGAGGCGCCCTGGGCCGCACCGAGTGCCCGCACCAGGGTGGCGCGAGGAGTGTGGGCGACATCAGCGACCGTGGCAAGACCCAGTCGAGACAGTGACTCGGCGGTGCGGGGACCGACCCCCCAGAGCGCGGTGACCGGCAAGGCGTGGAGAAACTCGACGGTGGAGCCGGCTGGTACGACGAGCATCCCGTCGGGCTTTGCGGCCGAGGACGCCATCTTGGCGACGAATTTCGTCGACGCCACCCCCACCGAGCACGTTATCCGCTGTTCGTCGGCAACCTGGTTGCGGACGAGCTGGGCGATACGTGACGGCGAACCCAGTCGTCGACGGGCACCGGAGACGTCCAGAAAGGCCTCGTCGAGGCTGAGTGGCTCGACGAGGGGGGTGATGGAACGGAACAGTTCCATGATCCCGCGTGAGGTCTCAGCGTAGCGGGTGTGTTCGGGCTGAATGATGGTCGCGTCCGGACACAGTCGACGCGCCCGTCCCATCGGCATCGCGGCGCGTACGCCGTATCGGCGAGCCTCATAGGTGGCCGACAGCACGACGCCGCGTTCGCCGCCGCCGACGATGACCGGAGTACCACGTAGCTCGGGTCGGCTGCGCAGTTCGACGGAGGCATAGAAGGCGTCCATGTCCACGTGGAGGATGGGGCAGTCGGTGTCGTCCGCGGTGTCGGTGGTCCGCAACGAGCGGCCGTCGGCCCGGGTGACCTGCTCTCGACTCACTCCCGGATCACCTACCCGAGCTGCCCGGGCTGGCGTGCCACAGTCGCCGTACCGGGACGGCACGTCGAGTGTCGCGACTGTCGACCCCGGCGGTCTTGATGTCGGTGAAGGTCGACTGGTGGTAGCCGCTGACGTGGACCAGCACCCGTCGATGATCGCTCATGCCCGGCACGGCGTCAGCGCCGGTGACGGTATCGGTGGCAGGTACCTCGCTCATGATCCGGTGGACCTCGTCCATCCCACCATCGCGCCAGGCGTCCCACAGGACGGGCAGTTCCCATGCGCCGGTGGCTCGCAGCGACACCCCACGGGGCCCGGTCCGACGCAGCACCCCTCGCACCAGCAGTAGCCAGGAACGAAAGACCGTGGCCGCGTAGGGGCCCTGGGCGTCCTCGAAGAAGGTCGCGTCGACGGCACCCGTCGCGTCGTCGAGGGTGAGGAAGACCACTCGGCGGCCGGACCGGATCGGTGGCGTCTGGGTGGCGACCTTGACTCCGGCGACGAGCAACTCGCGGCGGCTGCGCTGATGGACGAGGTCGGGGCTGCGGGTGACCCCCAGACCATCGAGCAGCGGGGTGTAGAAGTCGAGGACGTGCCGAGAGGCGTCGAGGCCGAGGATGTCGAGTTCGGCCGCTACCCGTTCGGCACTGGTCATGTCGGCGAGCATGCTGAGCGGGATCTGTTCGGGACGCTCCCCCAGGTCGAGTGTGAGCTGGGTAGCGATCTGCGCCGGGGTGAGGACTGCTCGGGGGGCCTGCGACTGCGGTTTGGCCGCCTCGGCGGGCAGCACCGCCCTGACCGTTCGTGAGGCTCGGCGACCGGTACGCCGCCGGTCGAGATCGGCGACCTGGAGAAGCAGGTCGCGGCGGGTGAGTCGCTGTGACGGGCGGGAGGCGGCGGGCACCATGTACCCGGCCGGGGTGAGCCGACCGGACAGTCCGTACAACTCGTCGAAGGCCCCGGCCAGGACGAGGCGTTCGGTGATGGGCCTGCTCACCCCGCTGCGGTGGACGAAATCCGGCAGGGACGCATAGGGACGGGCCGCGATGATCTGGGAGACCTCGCCGCCACTGATCCCCTTGACGTCGGCGAGTGACAACCGGATCCCGCGAGCCGGTTCGGGGTCGAGCCGCTGCACCCGGTAGGTGCCGTCCGAGGCGTTCACGTCCAAGCCGAGGATGGCGATGCCCAGGTTGCGGGCCTCATCGAGGATGAGCCGTTTCGGGTACATCCCCGGATCGTGGGTGAGGACCCCGGCGAGGAAGGCCGCCGGGTGATGGGTCTTGAGCCACGCGGACTGATAGGTGGGCAGGGCGAATGCTGCGGCGTGGGCCTTGCAGAACCCGAACGAGGCGAACGCCTTGAGCACCTCCCACACCCGCCCGACGACGTCGTGGTGGTACCCGTTGCGCACCGCAACCGGGGCGAACCACTCGTGCACAGCCAGTTGACCCTCGCGTGAGCCGAGCGCACGGCGTACCTCGTCAGCCTCGGCGAGGGTGCATCCGGTCATCACCGAGATCATGCGGATGACCTGTTCGTGGAAGACGACGACGCCGTATGTCTCGGCAAGCACCGGGGCGAGGTCGGGGTGCAGGTACTCCGGTTCGCTCCAGCCCTGCCTGGCCCGTAGGAACGGGGCGATCATGTCGGACTTGACCGGTCCGGGCCGGAACAGCGAGATATCGATGACGATGTCGTTGAACGTCGACGGGGCGAACTTGCCGATCAGTTCCCGCTGACCCGGGGACTCGATCTGAAAGCAGCCGAGGGTGCGGGTGGACTGAATGAGCCGGTATGTCGCCGGGTCGTCGTGTGGAACACAGGTCTCGTCGTCGAGATCGATCTCGGCGGCGTCGACCCGGGCGGCCTCGGCGACGGCGTAGGCCAACGCCGACTGCATCCGTACCCCGAGGATGTCGAGCTTGAGCAGGCCGACGACCTCGACGTCGTCCTTGTCGAACTGAGTCATCTGATACCCCCGCCAGCTGGCCTGAACCGGGGTGCGGTCGAGTAGTCCGCTGTCGGACAGCACGACCCCGCAGGGATGCAGCGCAACGTGGCGGGGTAACCCGTCCAGTCGC
Organism: Micrococcales bacterium; assembly: GCA_031398915.1. Lineage (GTDB taxonomy): Bacteria > Actinomycetota > Actinomycetes > Actinomycetales > JBBAYJ01 > JANNOG01. The sequence goes on from JANNOG010000045.1 coordinate 31,688, forward strand.
TCGACGAGGTCGAACAGCAGGTCGAGGCTGCCGGCGGTGAGTCCCGCGGCGCGTAGCTCGGGCAGCTCGTCACAGGCGGCCCGAACGTCACGGGCCCGGATGTGGGGAAACGCCGTGGCGATGGTGTCGATCTCGGCCGGGCTCATTCCGAGGGCGGCTCCGGCGTCGCGGATGGCATGTCGTGCCCGGTAGGTGTCCATCATCGACACGCATGTCACCCGGTCGGCGCCGAACCTGTGCTGGACGGCGTCGTAGACCTCTAACCGTCGCGCAGCCTCGACGTCGACGTCGATGTCGGGCAGTTGCGCCCGTAGTGGGGTGCAGAACCGTTCCATCAGCAGGTCGTGGCGGATCGGGTCGACCCCCGAGATGCCCAGCACGTGACAGACGAGGCTGCCGGCACCCGAACCCCGAGCCGCTACCCGGACGCCGAGATCGCGGATGAGATCACAGACCTGGGTGACGGCGAGGAAGTATCCGGCGAACCCCAGCGACGCCACCGTGGCGAGCTCGGCGGCGAGGCGGCGCTCGATCTGATCCCGGGTGACCCGGCCGTGGAGCCCGGCGACGCCACCATGGCCATATCGCCGCTCGAGGCCGTCGCCGCAGCGAGCGGTGAGTATCGCCTGCAGGTCGGTGGCGGGGCCGTATCCCAGGATTTCCGGTTCGGGTAGGTGGATCGTGCCGATCGACAGGTCCGCTGCCGGGTCCAACCGGCACCGGTCGGCCAGTCGTCCGGTCGCTCGTAGCAGTCGGTCCGCGTCGTCGCCGGCGATGGCCTGGGCTCGAGCCGCCATATCGGCACTGGCGGACAGGTGGCCGGTGGCGGTCGAGCGGTCGACGTGGCGGGTATCGAGGGCCACCAGGCGGCGAGCGGCGTCGAGGACGTCGACGGTCACCGCCTCGCCGGCGTCGACGTATCGGACGGCGTTGGTCAGGACGGCGGGCACCCCGCAGGCCTCGGCCAACTCGAGCATTCGTCTGGCGTAGGCAACGCCCGTCGTGGAATCCGGTGGTCCGAAATGACAGACCACCTCGACGGCCACGCTGCCGGAGGGCAGGACGTGGGTCCATTCGCGAACCAGGGCAGCGGCGACGTCGGGGCGTCGGGCCGACATCGCCCGCCCGGCCGGCGACTCCGGACCGAGCAGCACGGCCAGCGCGGGGGCACCGGTCGTCGGGTCGACGGCATGGGCACTGACGTCGTCGAGTGTCGAGACGCACTCGCTGCGTTCGCCCCGCAGATGAGCAGAGGACACCAACCGGCACAGTCGGGCCCAGCCCGCCGCCGAGGTCAGGCCCGTCGACGGATCACCCGCCAGGGCCAACACCGTGACCCGAGGATGTCGCGGGTCGACCGACGCACCGCCCCTGACCGGACGGCGGTGCGGCCTGACGCCCGTGACCGGCTGACCGGCCTCGACAGCCAGGTCGATGCCGATCATCGGGTCGATACCGGCCGACGAACAGGCGGTCGCGAACTTGACGGCGCCGTACAGCCCGTCGCGATCGGTCAGGGCCAACGTGTCCATACCGTGCTCGACCGCTCGGGCGACGAGGGCAGTGGGCGACGAGGCGCCGTAGCGCAGCGAGTACCCAGAAGCGACGTGCAGGTGCGGAAAGGGCCGGGTGCCGTTCACCCCGAAGCGGGCAGCGCCGGTGGCAGAACCGGCTGCCACGGCAGGCCCAACAACTCGGTTGCGATCCGGGTGAACGTCTCAGCGTCGCGCAGCAGGTCGTCAGCGGCGCGGGGGTCGACCAGGGATGTCCGGCCGGCCTCGACGGCGGCCCGCACCGGGGCCCCGGCGGAGAAGAACGTCGCCCACTCGGTGAGTTCAGGGGCCACGGTGGGCAGCACCTCCCACACGCTGCGCAGTCGCTGGGTGCGGTGCCGGTCGGCGCGACCCCGGACGGCGAGTACTGCCGCGGCGGCCCGCAATCCGGCGAGGTGGGCGGCCACATAGCGGGTGCTGGGGTCCCGGTCGGCGCAGGCTTCGAGCAGCCCGGTTCGAGCGCGCTCCAGCAGTGAGATCGCAGCTCCGGATACGGGGGGTCGGTCGACGACAACAGTCACATCAAGCTCCTCAGATGGGTGGATCGGATTGGTTGGGTTGGCCGGGTCGATGGCCGGGTCGATGGCCGGGTCGGTGGGCGGGTCGGTGGGCGGAGGATTCGGCGGGTGATCGGGCGCACTCAGTCCACTGCCCTCAGCAATCTCCATCCCTCGCCCGGGCCGGTGGGGTCACCGCCGGTCCGAGGGGGTACGGATTCGGCGACTGCGAGCGAGACGGATTCGGCCAGGTCGTACACCCCGAGTCCGGCCAACCGACCCCGGCCGGCTTCGACCCGCCAGATCCGCTGTTCGCGAGTGTCGGCAGCGCGCTGCTGCCGCTCCCACCATGCGTCTCGCTCGCGCCAGCAATCGAGTACCCGACGGACGACGTAGAGCCGTTGCCGCCACAGGAACGCCACCGGGCCCAGGGGCTGCACCCGCACCTCAACCAGCTCGTCGTAGCGACGCATGTCATCCTCCCAGGGTGATCATCGAACATCAGTTCTATAGAACGAATGTTCGAAGCATACGAGCGAGGGTGCCTCCCGTCCACCCCTTCCGAAGATCCATGACACTCCCGTGACGGATCACCCGATCCCGCGAGGCGCCTCGTCGGGATGCGGTGAACTGGACGCAGGAAGGAGTCCGAATGCCTGCTCCCCGAGCACTCATGCACCTGCTGCGTCGCAACATCCGGCTCGTCGTCCCCACGGCGCTGGCCGCGATCGCAGCACTCGTCGTGGGGCTGTACCTGTTCCAGCCGTGGCGCGTCTTCACCAATCGCACCGTCGTCGAAGCCCTCCCTGTGGCTGCCCGACCCCCTGGCCCCGAGGTAGCGACCTCCGCCCCACAGACCCGCACACCCCAGACCCAGACACCCCAGACCCAGACACTCCTGACGACTCGATCGGCCGTCCAGCCGGCCCCGACCCCACCCTCATCGGCACCGCAGGCACCGACCTCGACCACACCGCCCCCCAGCCAGGCGCCACCGACCCCGGCCCAGCCTCTCCCCGCCTCTCCCAGCCACGCCGCCACCCCACCACCGCCCGTCCCCGACCTCGTCGAGCTCGCTCGAGGCGACCTGATCAGCCACGAGCACACCACGACCGGCGCCGCCCGCCTGCTCCGGCTCAGCGACGGATCCCTCGTCCTCCGCCTGGAGGGGTTGGACACCTCGGACGGCCCGGATCTTCGGGTGTGGCTGACCGACGCCCCCGTGATCCCCGGGCGTGACGGTTGGTTCGTCTTCGACGACGGCCGATACGTCGATCTGGGTCCGCTGGCGGGCAATCGCGGCGACCAGAACTACCCGATTCCGTCAGACGTCGACGTGAGCGCCCTCAGCAGCGTGTCCATCTGGTGTCAACGATTCTCCGTATCGTTCGGCGCCGCCGAGCTGGGGTAAGACAGCTAGGACCCGTGACGGGCCGTACCGTGCCCCCATGACGCTCGACGACTCGGTCGATCCGACCCAGGACGCCCACGTGTCGAACCATCCCGGTGTCCGACGGGTACGCGCCGCACTGGCCGCCCACGGCGTGACCGGTGACGTTCGCATCCTCAGTGGCAGCGGCCGGACCGCGGCCCACGCAGCGGATCAGTTGGGCGTGGACGTCGCACAGATCGCCAACTCGCTGGTGTTCCGGATCGGTGCATCAGCGGATGCGCAACCGCTGCTGGTCCTCACCTCGGGCCGTCATCGCGTGGACACCGATCGCGTCGCCCGGGTGCTGGGCGTCGAGCGGGTCCACCGCGCCGATGCCGACCTGGTCCGCAGCGCCACCGGATTCGCCATCGGCGGCGTCAGTCCGGTGGGTCACCCTGCTCCGATCCCCACCCTGGTCGACCGGGCGTTAGGCGAGCACGACGTGGTGTGGGCGGCGGCGGGGCATCCGAATGCGGTCTTCCCCACGACGTTCGACGAACTCGTCCGAGTCAGCGGTGGTCGCGTCGCCGACGTCGGGGACGACTGACGCCATGCCCGCTGTGCCTCGCCCCCCCGAGGTGGTGCCGGCTGTCTTCGCCGGGCTGACCATCGGCGCACAGATCGCCTACCCCCTACTGCAGGGGTCCGCCCTGACCGCGCTCACCATCACGGTCGTCGTCCTGTTCACGACTGCGAGTCTCACCTCGGCCGCGCACATCGGCGGTTGGCGGACCGCGGCCGTCGTCGCCGTCGTCGCAGCCGGTGGTGGCCTGAGTGCCGAACTCCTCGGCGTCGCCACCGGATTTCCGTTCGGCTCCTACGGCTACGCCGGCACGCTGGGACCGCAACTGGGTGGCGTCCCCGTCATCATCGGGCTGGCCTGGACCATGATGGCGTGGCCGGCGCTCCTGCTGGGTCGCCGCCTGGCCGGTCAGGCCGTGGGCCGTACCCGCACCCTTGCCGTCGCCGGCCTCGGCGGCCTCGCTCTGGCGTCGTGGGACCTGTTCCTCGACCCGCAGATGACCGCCGCGGGGCACTGGGCCTTTGCCAATCCCGATCCCGGTCTGCCGGGCGTACCGGGGGTCCCGCTCACCAACTACGCCGGGTGGGCCCTGGTGTCGGTGCTGATCATCGCCCTGCTGCACGTCCTGGTCGGCGAAGACCAGGTGTCACCGAGCCCGGCAGCCGAACCGCGCCTCCATCGAATCCCGGCGATCCTGCTGGCGTGGACCTGGCTGGGTTCGACACTGGCCAACGCCGTCTTCTTCGA
>JANNOG010000053.1:0-23267 GCA_031398915.1 Micrococcales bacterium
TCGATGTAGTTGTTCAGCGTGAAACCACCGAAGGAGACGTACCCGTTGACTGCCGTGTACGCGTAGTCGCGGAACGAGTTGTACAGCGCCCACGCCACCGGGAACAGCCAGCCCAGCGCCATCACGGTGACGAACACGTACAACACGACCCGCCACGGCGTCACCGGCTTGGGCTTGCGCCCGCCGGGCCGACGAACAGGCTCGGCACCCGAGACGATCGCCCCCGGAGGGGGCATCTGGTCGGTGGTCATCGCCTCTCCTCCCTGGTGATGGTGACGAGATAGATGATGATGAAGACGAGGCTGACGGCCAGCATGATCGTCGCGATAGCCGACCCGAAACCGACCAGCGTGGCTTCGCCGATGAGGTTGGCGGTGACCAGCGCGCCGATCACCTCCAGGCCGTTTCGACCCTTGTTGATGATCCAGACCAGGTCGAATGCGCGGAGTGATTCGATGACCGTGATCACGAAGACGATGATGTTGATCGGTGCCAGGGCAGGGAACACAACGCTGAAGAAGGTGCGCGTCTCGGACGCGCCGTCGACGGCCGCCGCCTCCTTGAGGGTGGGGTCGACCGCCTTGAGACCCGCCAGGTACAGCAGCATGATGTACCCGACGTGCCGCCACGACGCCGCCACCAGGACCGCCCAGATATTGACGTCACGGTTGCCGTACCAGTCCGTCGGGGCGTACCCGAAGTTCGCGAGAACGGCATTGAGCACGCCCTGGTCGCGGCTGTAGATGAGCTGCCAGATGAAGCCGACCAATGCCAGGCTCAACACGACCGGCATGTAGAAGATGCTGCGGTAGATCGCCGTGCCCTTGAGGTCGCGATCCAGCAGCACCGCCATGAACATCCCCAGCGGTGTGGCGAGCACGAAGAACACGCCGAGCCACAGCGCGTTGTTGCGCACGGCCGTCCAGAAGGGCGGATAGTCACCACCGGCGACGTCGACGTAGTTCGTGAAACCGACGACGTCGATCGTGTCGACCGGGCTGATGCCGTTCCAGTTGGTGAACGAGAACAGCACCGTGCCGATCGCTGGCAGCCAGACGATCAGCAGCACGAACAGTGCCGGCAGACCGATCATCACGCCGAGGGCGATGCGGTCCCTGGCGGTGAGGAGTCGCCGGCGACGGCGGGGCCGACCCGGCCCCCCCGACGTGGTCGAGGGGGCTGGGGCCGTAACGGTGGCCACGGGTCAGGCCGCGATCACTCGGTGAAGATGCGGTCTTTGCCGGCCTGCAGGTCCCCGACGACGCTGTCGATGTCATCCGGGTTCTGCAGGAAGGCCTGGATTGCCGGGATGACGATCGTGGACGCGAAGTCGGGGATGGTGTCGCGGTCCAGGAACTGGGCGATGTTGTCGGCGTTGGCGATGATCTCCTGCGCCTTGAGCTGCAGCGGGGTGTAGTTCGACGTGTCGGCGTCGTTGTGCGCGGCGAGCGAGTTCGGGCTGGTCGCGATCAGGATGTCCTGCGCCTCGGCCGACCCGAGGAAGGTCAGGAACGCCTTCGCGCCCTCTTCGTTCTCGGGGTTGGCCGACATCATGTAGCCGTCGATGGGCGCGTCGAGGGCTCCCGATCCGATCTCGGGGGTGATCTCGGGGAAGGTGAAGAAGTCGAGGTCGGCGCGGTCGGCCTCCTCGAACTGCTCGCCCACGAACAAGCCCAGCAGGTACATCGCCGCCTCGCCCGACTGCAGGGTCTGGGCGGCCTCCTGCCAGGTGCGCCCGACCGGGTCGGCCTGGTGGTAGGGCAGCAGCGTCGCCCAGGTGGCGAACACGTCGCGGACCTCGGGTCCGTCCCATGCCTCGTCACCGGCCATCAGGCTGATGTGGAAGTCGTAACCGTTGATCCGCATGTTGAGGATGTCGAACGTGCCCATGGCGGGCCAGCCGTCGGAGTCGCCGAGCGCGACCGGGATCAGGCCGTCGCCCTGGATCTGCTGGCACAACTGCTCGAACTCGTCCAGGGTGGTGGGGACCTCGTAGCCGTTCTCCTCGAAGACGCTCTTCCGGTAGAACATCGCCCACGGGTAGTTGCTGGTCGGGATGACGATCTGCTTGTCACCGTTCGCCGAGGCCGTCTTGAACCCCTCGGTGTAGCCGCTGCCGATCGTGTCCCAGACGTCGGTGACGTCGCCGATGAATCCCTGGTCGTCGAAGAAGCGGGCGCGGTACCCGGCGAACCAGGTGAAGACGTCGTCGGGGTTGCCCTGGAGGTAGCTGTTGATCGACTCCTGGAACGTCTCGTTGTCGGAGACGTTGGCGACGACCGTCCCACCGGAGGCCGCCTCGAAGGCCGCGATGACGGCGTCCTCGGCCGAGCGGGGGGCCTCGTCACCTGCGCGAGAACCGAGGCTGACCTCACCCACGGAACCACCCGACGCCGAACCACCGGACGTGTCCGAATCCGAGCCGCAGGCGGCGAGCGCCGAGATGGCCCCCACCCCGGCCGCGCCCTGGATGACGCGGCGCCGCGAAACAGGGGACGAGGGGAGCAAGAGAGATCGTGACGGCGTGAAGAGCGTCGACGAGCCAGGACGAGTGGGCACCTTTGCCTCCTGAGATGGTGAAACGTGATCGACCGAACACAAACTCACATGCACTTTGACGATGTTTCGGCAGTGTGTCAAGGGCCCGTCGAGACTGCCTGCGCGACCGTTGCCGTTCCGTTACCTCCGTTGTGGGTGCCCGTTCTGTTAGGTGCGTCACCAGGGACGGCTGAGTGATCTTGTGTAGATGTGTTGACCAATGTCAGGTCCATGGTGGAAAGATGGCTGGCATGCGTCCCTGGCCCCGAGACACCGTCGTCCTCGGTTGTGATTACAACCCCGAGCAGTGGCCCGAGCACGTCCTCGACGAGGACATCGCGCTGATGGCCGAATGTGGCGTGGGCTTCGTCAGCCTGGGCATTTTCTCGTGGGCCCTGTTGGAGCCCACGCCCGACGGATACGAATTCGACTGGCTCGACCGGGTGATGGACCGACTGGGTGACGCAGGCGTCGCCGTCGATCTGGCCACCGCGACCGCGTCGCCGCCACCCTGGTTCGCCCGACTGCACCCCGACGCCCTCCCCGTCACGGCGGACGGGGTGCGCCTCAGCCACGGCAGCCGGCAGAGCTGGTGCCCGTCCAGCCCGGACTATCGCCGCCGCGCTCTCGCCCTGGTCGAACGCCTCGCCCAGCGCTATCACGAACACCCAGCGCTGGCGATGTGGCACGTCAACAACGAGATCGGCTGTCACAACAGTCAGTGCTTCTGCGAGACCTCTGCCGCAGCTTTCCGGCAGTGGTTGATCGCCCGCCACGGCGACCTGGACACCCTGAACGAGGCGTGGGGAACGACGTTCTGGTCGCAGCGATACAGCGACATCGTCGACGTCGTGCCCCCGCGCGCGACGACCGCCGGACCCAACCCGAGTGCCGTGCTGGACTGGCAACGCTTCTGTTCCGACGCCCTGCTGGAGGGTTACCTGGCTGAACGTGACCTGCTGCACCGGCTGTCCCCCGGGGTACCCGTCACCACCAACTTCATGACCATGGCCGGCATCCGCGACATGGACTACTGGTCGTGGGCCCCGCACCAGGACATCGTGAGCACCGACCACTACCTGTTCGGCGGCTTCGAGGACCCCAGCATCGAGTTGTCGTTCTCCGGCGACCTGACGCGTGGCCTGGCCGGCGGCGCGCCGTGGATCCTGATGGAGCACTCGACCAGCGCGGTCAACTGGCAGCAGGTCAACCTGGCCAAGGCCCCCGGCCAGCTGGCCCGCAACAGCCTGACCCACGTCGCCCGGGGCGCTGACGCCGTGGGGTTCTTCCAATGGCGAGCCAGCGAGGCAGGCTCGGAGAAGTACCACTCGGCCCTGGTCCCGCACGCCGGCTCGGACAGCCGGATCTGGCGCGAGGTCGTCGACCTCGGGGCCAGCCTCCGGGCCATCGGCGAGATCGCGGGCAGTCGGGTCGTCGCCGACGTCGCCGTCGTCTGGGACTGGGATTCACGGTGGACCACCGATGCGCCCAGCAAGCCCTCGCAGGCCCATCGCTACGCCGACGAGACCCTGGCCTGGTGTGCAGGTCTGCGCCGGGCGGGCGTGACCACGGACTTCGTCGCCGCCGGTGCGGACCTGTCCCGCTACAGCGCGGTGATCGTGCCCAGCCTCCACGTGGCCACCCCCGAGGCGGTGGCGGCCCTCACAGCCGCCGTCGGGGCGGGCACCCACGTCCTGGTCACGTACTTCTCGGGCGTCGTCGACGACCGCGACCACGTCATCCTCGGTGGATATCCCGGCGCGCTACGCGACCTGCTGGGGATCAGGATCGACGAGTTCGCCCCACTGCGCGAGGGCGAGACGGTCACCCTCGGCGCGCCGCACTGGGAGGCCGTCGACGCCACCACGGCCACGGTGTGGACCGAGCGCGGGCGTGTCGAGGACGGCACCGAGATCCTGGCCACGTTCACCACCGGACCGAGTGCCGGGATGGCCGCGCTGACCCGGCGCGCCACTGCGTGGTACGTCGGCACCCGACTGTCGGCGGACGGCATCGACGCCGTGCTCGAGCGACTGCTCACCGATGCCGAGGTCTCGCCGGCGCTGGCCGCGGCACCGCCCGGCGCCGAGGTCGTGGTCCGCCGCCACGACGACGGTCGCGAGTACGTGATCGTCGTCGATCACGGTGGACTGGGCGGCGACCTTCCCATATCGGGTGTCGACCTGGTCAGCGGCGCCACCGACGCCGGTGGCTCGATACACCTGGCACCAGGCGCTGTGGCGGTCGTTCGGCGGTCGTGACCGTGCTCGCCCGACAGCGGCAGGAGGAGATCCTCCAAGAGATCCGGCGCACCGGCGGCGTCCGGGTCAGTCAGATCGTCGACCAGCTGGGTGTCTCGGACATGACGGTCCGCCGGGACATCTCGGCCCTGGCCGACCGGGGGCTGGTGGTCCGGGTCCACGGCGGTGCCACCCTGGCCGGCGCCCCGCACTCCAGTCACGAACCACAGTTCCGGACCAAGGCCGAATCGCAGCGCGAGGAGAAGCTGGGAATCGCCCGGGTCGCCGCGGGCCTGGTCGCCGCGGGCTCCAGCGTCGCGTTGTCCGGTGGCACGACCACGTTGGAGGTGGCGCGCGAACTTCGAGACGTGCCCGACCTCACCGTGGTCACCAACTCGCTGGCGGTTGCGGAGGAACTGCACGATCCACAACGACGCGACCGGATGGTCGTCCTGACGGGCGGTACCCGCACTCCCTCGGATGCCCTGGTCGGACCGATCGCCGTGACGGCGTTGCGCGACCTCCACGTCGACGTGCTGTTTCTGGGGGTGCACGGCTTCGGTCCTCGAACCGGCTGCACGTCACCCAACATGGTCGAGGCGGCGACCAACAAAGCCCTCATCGCCGCCGCCGGGCAGACCGTCGTCGTCGCGGACCACAGCAAGTACGGCCTCGTCGGCCTGACCACCATCGTCCGCCTGGACGAGGTCGACGTCTTCGTCACCGACGACGGCCTGGGCGAGACCGAACGCGCCGCGATGGCCACGCTGGTCGGTCGCCTGCTGGTGGCACCGCGAATCCCCCAGGTCCCGCCCGGTCCCAGCGACGACACCGAGGATTCGCCGACATGACGGCACACCTGTTCCGTCGCCACGCCATCTCGTTGGCCGACGGTCGCGACCTCATCTACTTCGACGACACCGAACCATGGCTGTCCGGCGTCGACCGCCCCGGCGTGGACACCCGACCGCTCGACCCGGCACGAGGTGGGTCACGGATGCGGCGCGACCCGCTGACCGGTGAGTGGATCCCGATGGCCAGCCACCGCAACGACCGCACCTTCCTGCCGCCCAGGGACGCGTGCCCGCTGTGCCCCACCCGACCCGATCGCCTGGACGCGGCGTCGGAGATCCCGGCCGACGACTACGACGTGGTCGTCTTCGAGAACCGGTTTCCCTCACTCAGCGCCCGTGACGGCGCACCGGACTCGTTGGTCGACGGCGAGGCTCTGTGGCCCGAACGCGCGGCCGGTGGCCGCTGCGAGGTGGTCTGCTTCACGGCCGATCACGAGGCGTCCTTCGCCACCCTCAGCGCGACGCGGGTGCGCACCGTCATCGAGGCGTGGGCCGACCGCACCACCGAACTCTCCGCCATCACCGGCGTCGAGCAGGTGTTCTGCTTCGAGAATCGCGGCCGCGAGATCGGCGTGACCCTTACCCATCCACACGGCCAGATCTACGCCTACCCCTACGTGACCCCACGGACGGCGCAGCACGTCCAGCACGCGGGCGTGCACGCGCAACGTTCGGGTACGGATCTGCTGGGCGACATCGTGGACGCCGAATGCCGAGCCGCGAGTCGCGTGGTGTGGTCGGGCCAGCACTGGACGGCCTTCGTCCCGGCAGCCGCCCGGTGGCCGGTCGAGCTGCATCTGGTCCCTCACCGGCACGTCCTGGACATCGCCGAATTGGACGACGGCGAGCGCGAGGAGGTGGCCGAGGCCTACCCGAGGCTGCTGCGGAGCCTGGACGGGTTCTTCGAGGGCGTCACGCTGCCTTACATCGCGGGGTGGTTCGCCGCGCCGCTGGCCGGCCGCGATCTGCCTCACCATCTGCCCCGCCTGCACGTGCAGGTGTTCTCGGTGTTGCGCTCCCCGAACAAGCTCAAGTACCTGGCCGGCTCGGAGTCGGCGATGGGTGCCTGGATCTCGGACACCACACCCGAAAGGATCGCCGGGCGGCTGCGCGAGGTCGCCGGATGAGCATCGCCACGATCGACGTACCGGGGCGCAATGGCCTGGCCGGCTCGGCTGCGGAGGGCTTTCGTCGCGCCTACGACGCCACCCCGGACGGCGTCTGGTGGGCGCCCGGGCGGGTCAACCTCATCGGTGAGCACGTCGATTACCACGAGGGGCTGTGCCTGCCCGTCGCCCTGGAAATCGGCACCGCCGTCGCGCTGCGGGTGCGCAGCGACACGGTGGTGCGGGTCGGCTCGGGTCAGCGAGACCAGGCCTGGACCGGCGACCTGCGTCGAGTGGGGGTCGATCCCGTGCCGGACTGGGCCGGCTACGTGGCAGGTGTGGCGTGGGCATTGCGCCAGGTCGGTCACGCGGTGCCGGGGTTCGACGTCTGGGTCGAGGGGGCCGTCCCGCTGGGTGCCGGACTGTCCAGCTCGGCAGCTCTGGAATGTGCGGTGGCCGTGGCGCTCGCCGAACTGCACGACCTGCCCGGGGCCTCGACGCAGGACGACGTCGGCCGCGCCGCGCTGGCGGGTGCCTGTATCCGTGCCGAGAACGAGATCGCCGGAGCCCACACGGGTGGCATGGACCAGAGCGTGTCGCTGCGCGCCGAGGCCGGTCACGCGATGCTGCTGGACTGCCGCGACTTCTCGATCCGCCAGCTGCCCTTCGACGCTCCGCTGGCCCACGCCGGCCTCGAGGTTCTCGTCGTCGACACGCGCGCCCACCATGCCCTGGTCGACGGACAGTACGGCCGACGTCGCGAACTGTCGGTGACGGCCGCGGCACGCCTGGGGCTTCGGGTACTCCGCGATCTCGAGGTCGCGGATCTCGACGCCGCGCTGGCCGATCTACCGGACCTCGCCGAGCGCGCCGCCGTTCGACACGTCGTCACCGAGATCGCCCGGACCCGCCACGCCGCACAGTCACTGGACGAGGGCCGACCCGCTGATCTGGGCCCGCTGATGACGGCCTCCCACGTCTCGTTGCGCGACGACTATCAGGTCTCCTCGATCCAGCTCGACACCGTGGTCGACGAGGCGTTGGCGGCCGGTGCCCTGGGGGCGCGAATGACCGGCGGTGGCTTCGGTGGGTCGGCGATCGCCCTCTGCGCCGGCGATCTGGCCGACGACCTACTCGATCGGGTCTCCGAGCGCTTCGCCGCTCACGGCTGGACCCACCCACGGGCGCTGCGACTGTCGTCCGGGGCGGTACCTGCGGGGCGCGTCGGCTGAACCACCCATACCCTTCGCCCATGGTCGAATCTCCTCGCACCGTGCGCTGGGTCCAACAGCTCAGCGATCCCACCGTCGACGCCGCCGTGACGCTGCTACGCGGGAAACTCGCCGCTGCGGGCTTCGCCGCCTACACCCCCGGGGCCGGTTCGGACAGTCCGGCGGCGACCGTGGTGTGGACCGATGTGCCGATGTCGCGGGCGGATCGAGAGGCGCTGATCGCCGATCCGGCGCTACTGATCCTCGCCGGGTCGACCCTGCACGGTGACGCCCATGGCGAGTGGACCGAACGCACCGGCCTGCTGACCGCCGGTGCCAGCCCGATCCACGACGTCCGGCTCCGACCCGGCGCCGCCGCCGGATCACTGGCCGACCGGTTGACCGACCACGACCACGACGGTGGGGCTCACCTGGGCGAGCACACCCACATCACCGATCGGGTGCTCGGCGTCGAGAAGATCGCCGAGGACGTCGAGGTGCTGATCACGGCACAGCTGGGGTTGATCACGCACCCGGTGGCGGCGGTTCACGGCCGGACGCTGGCGTGGACGTTGGGCACCACCGCCGAGGCCATCTCCTCACCTGCCGCCGTTCGGCTGTTCGTCCTGGCGGTGCGGCGACTGTTGGGGATCGCGACACCGCCGCCGGTCCGCGTCGGCCTGTTGGGTTTCGGTGGGATCGGCGCCGAGCACGCCCGCGCGGTGGCCGAGGTGTCCGGGTTGACGCTGGCCACGGTGTGCGACCGGGACCCTCGCCGGCTCGCCGCCGCGTCCGCCATCGTGGCGGGCGTGCACACCAGCACGGATGCCGCGGCGATGGTCGACGGCGACGACACCGACCTGATCGTGGTGTCCACCCCGCCCGATACCCATGCGTCGTGGGCACTGCGGGCGCTCGACGCCGGTAAGCACGTCATCGTCGAGAAGCCGTTCGCCATCCGTACCAGCGACGCCGACCAGGTATTGGCCGCCGCGGCTGCGGCATCGCGACTCGCCGTGGTGTACCAGAACCGCCGCTTCGATCCCGACCACCTGGCGATCAGTCGGGCAGTTCGCTCGGGGCGAATCGGTGAGGTGTTCCACATCGAGACCTTCGTCGGCGGCTACGGCCACCCGTGCAACCTGTGGCACTCGGACGCGTCGATCTCGGGCGGGGTCTTCTTCGACTGGGGGGCTCATATTCTCGACCAGGTCCTCGACCTCGTGCCCGCCCCCGTGGTGTCCGTCAGCGCGGTCGAGCACAAGCGACGCTGGTTCGACGTGACGAACGCCGACCACGCCCGGGTCACCACGACGTTCGACAACGGTGTCGACGCCCAGTTCGTGTACTCCGACCTGGCGGCCGCCCTCAAGCCACGGTGGTACGTGTTGGGCACCACCGGGGCCATCGTGGGCAACTGGCGGGTCGAGCGAGTCGTCGGCCGCAACGACGTCGGAACGCTCGCCGAGGACGTCCTCGCCCCGGCCGACTCCCCGCCCGTTCTCGACCTGTACGAACCCGACGGATCGGTCACCCGGTTGGCCACCCCGGCACCCGCACCCCACTCGTTCCACCGCGAGCTGGCCGACGCCCTGCTGCTGGGCCTGCCGATGAGCGTCACCGGAGCGACGAGTCGTCGGGTGCTGTCGGTGTTGGCTGCGGCGAGCGAATCCGCGGCCGACGGAGGTCGGGCAGTGGTACCGCAGTGACTCTCGAAGCAGTGACCTCCGAAGCGGTGACCTCCGAAGCAGTGACTCCACCGGTTCGGTTCGGGTTCGTGGGGGCGGGGTGGATCGCCACCGAGGCCCTCGCGCCCGCCGTCCACGCCGCTGACGGCGCGGTCCTCCAGGCCGTCGCCGCCCGAGACGAGCAGCGGGCCCGCGCGCTCGAACCGGCCGGTCGGGTGTTCGCCGGCGACACGGCGTACGCCGAGCTGCTGGCCGACCCGGACGTCGACGTGGTGTACATCAGCCTGAGCAACGAGGCCCACGTGCCGTGGGTGATCGCCGCTGTCGCCGCCGGCAAGCACGTGTTGTGCGAGAAGCCTCTGGCCCTCACCGCTGCCCAGGCCACGGCGGCCTTCGATGCGGCGGATGCGGCCGGGCGACTGCTGGTCGAGGCGTTCTTCTATCGATGGCATCCGCGGACCCGCCGGGTCGAGGACCTGGTGCGCAGCGGCGAGCTCGGTCAGGTGCACACCGTCGATGCCGCGTTCTGCTTCGACGACGCGGACTGGGCAGGCGCCTCGGTCGGCAACTACCGCCTCGACTCCCGCCGGGGTGGAGGCGCGCTGTACGACGTCGGGGTCTACCCGCTGTCGGTGGCCCGCTGGGCGTTGCCCGGCTTCGGGGACGCCGACCCGATCCTCGAGCAGGTCGAGGTGACCTGGTCCGGGTCGCTGTCCCCGGTCGGCAGTGGCCCCGTGGACCTGCGCACCGACGCCACGATCCGGGTCTCGCCCGACGTCACCGCCCGAATCCGCAGCGCCATCGCCGGTGGGTCGGAGGAGTCGGCCCGCATCGTGTCCGAGGACGCCGTCGTCACCCTGGCAGGCAAGGCGTTCACCACCCGTCACAGCGCCTGTGACCTGATCTTCGACGATCCGAGGGGTGAGGCCGGTCGAAGCGTCGAGACGTTCGCCGCGGTCGATCCCTACCGGCTGATGGTCGAGGCGGTCGCCGCCCGAATCCGCGGCGAGGACACCTTCTGCGTCACTCGGGAGGATTCACTCGCCATCGCCCGCGTCTCGGACGCGGTGCGCGCTGCCGCAGCACCTGAGGGAGAACACCGGTGACCACGATCGATTCGACCCGACCTCGCAACCAGCCACTGGACGTCGGAGGTGGCGTGGCACTCAATGTCCGCACCACCCTGCCCGAGGGACCGGTCCAGGGGACCGTCCTGGCGGTGCACGGTCTCGCCTCCAACGCTCGCCTGTGGGACGCGGTCGCCGCGGATCTCGCCGCGTCCGGGTGGCGCTGCGTGGCGGTCGACGCCCGCGGCCACGGCGAATCTCCCGCGCCGGCCGACGGATACAGCACCGAGCAGGCGGCCCGCGACCTCGCTGTCGTGCTGGACACGATCGTCGACGGCTCGAGGGTGGACGGCTCGAGGTCGGACGGCTCCGGGTCAGGCGATCGGGCGCCTTCGCCGGTGATCGCGGCCGGGCAGTCCTGGGGCGGCAACGTCGTACTCACCCTGGCGGCGGACGAGGCCCGATCCGGTGCCGGCCGACTGGCGGGGATCGCGCTGTTGGACGGCGGCTGGATCCACCTGGGCGGCGGTTTCGACAGCTTCGACGACTGCTGGGCGGTCCTGGCCCCACCGCAGATTCCGGCCGGAGTCACCCTGGCCGACGTCACCGACCGGATTCGGGCATCCAACCCGACATGGCCGGAGTCGGGGATCACCGCAACCATCGCCAACCTCACCGTCGATGCGTCGGGGCGGGTCGTCAATCGGCTGTCGCGCGAGCACCATCGCAGCATCCTCGAATCGATGTTCAACGCCGATCCTCACCTGCTGTACCCGGTCGTCGACGTCCCGGCGCTACTGATGCCGGCCGGTCCCGCCACGTCAGCGCTGGGCAGGGGGGTCGATGATGCACTCACCGGCCTGCGCGACGCCCGACTGCGCCGCTACGAGGACTCCCACCACGACCTCCATGCGCAGTACCCGTCACGAGTCGCGGCCGACCTGCTGGCCTTCGCCGCCGAGGCGACCGCGTGAGCCTGCTCGCGATCATGGGGTCGGGCGAGACAGCGCCCACGATGACCCGCACCCACCGTCGGATCCTGGAGCGCACCGGACCCGGCGCCGCCGTCATGTTGGACACCACGTTCGGCTTCCAGGACAACGCCGACGACCTGGTCGCCAAGACGCAGACGTACTTCCAGGCCACCGTGGGGCGCGACGTCGAGGTGGCGTCGTGGCGGCGCGCCGACGGCGACATGTTGGACCGCGAACGAGCCCTCGCCCTGCTTCGTCGCGCCCGGTGGGCATTCGCGGGACCAGGCAGCCCGTCCTATGCGTTGCGGCAGTGGCACGGCACTGCGCTGGTGCCGGCGATCCTCGACGTGGCGACCCGGGGTGGCGCGATCGTCGTCGGATCGGCGGCGGCCTGCACGATCGGCAGCCACTCGATCCCGGTCTACGAGATCTACAAGGCGGGGGCCGATCTGTACTGGGACGAGGGGCTGGACCTGCTCGGTTCGCTGACCGGGCTCCGGGCGGCAGTGGTGCCGCACTTCGACAATCACGAGGGCGGCACGTACGACACCCGCTACTGCTACCTGGGCGCGGAGCGGTTGACCCGGATGGAGGCGATGCTGGGCGACGGCGCCGGAGTACTGGGCGTGGACGAGCACACCGCAGTCGTCCTGGACCTCCAGGCCCGTACCGCAGAGGTGGCCGGCAACGGCGTCATGACCATTCGGGCCGGTGGCCGTGCCACCGAGTTCGAGGCCGGGACCACCGTGGCCTTCGCCGACCTCGCGTCACTGCTGAGCGGAGCAGCTGCGCCGCTGGTCACCGTCTCGGCGGTGGCCCGGACGGCTCCGGCCGGATCCGGCGCGCCTGCCGTCGAGGGCGACTCAAGCACCGACCCGAGTGGCGGCTCACTCAGCGGGTCACTCGGCGACTCACGTGCCGACTCAGGTGCCGATGCGAGCACCGGGACGTCGCTGCGGGCGACGGCCGACCTGATGGCCACCCGATTCGACGAGGCCGTCGCGGCGGCTGACGCGGACGGCGCCGTGACCGCAGTCCTCGACCTGGACACCGCCATCGTCGAGTGGTCGAGAGACAGTCTGCAGAGTGATGACGCCGACCACGCGCACCAGCGACTGCGGGTCATGGTCGTCGAACTGGGCCGCCTGGCGGAGACCGGCATGGCCGGCCCGGGCGAGGCGGTCGGCCCCTTGGTGGTCGCCCTCCTCGACGTCCGGACGCGTGCCCGAGCGGGCAAGGATTTCGCCACGTCCGACCTGGTTCGCGACTCTCTGGTCGCGGCCGGCATCGAGGTTCGAGACACTGCAGAGGGCGTCGTGTGGCACTTTCGGGGAGGGCAGACCGGTTGACGAGGTCGCGCTGCGCGGTGGTGGCTACCGCGCGGTGATCGACGTGGTCGGTGCCGCCCTGCGCGGCCTGTCGTTCGACGGCGTCGACCTCGTCCCCTACTGGCCCGATGCCGAGGCGACTCGGATGTATGCCGGGGTGACGTGCGCACCGTGGCCGAATCGGGTGGCCGGCGCGCAGTACGCCTTCGGCGGTGACCGTCACCGTCTGACGCCGACGCCCGACGAACCAGGACACGCCCTGCACGGGTTGGTCGCCGCGACCGAGTGGCGCATCGCTGCCGCCGCCGGCGACCGGATCCGTCTGACCAGCACGGTCGTCGATGCCACCGGCTGGCCCTTCGCGATATCCCTGGTCCTGGAGTATGGCGTCGATCAGCAGGGACTCACGGCCCGAATGCAGGCCACGAACATCGGAACCGTTCCACTGCCCTACGGCTACTGCCCTCATCCGTACCTGCTGGCACCGGTGCCGTCACCGGCTGCGGGCGGGCAGGTCGACGGGTGGACGCTGACCGTACCTGCCGCGTCGGTCGTCATGACCGACGCGCAGCTCAACCCCGTGCGCCAGGTGACCGTAGCGGGCACCGACCTCGATTTCCGCGGCGGGCGCCGGATCGGTGACACGCGCATCGACCACTGTTTCGGTGACCTCGAGACCAGCGCGACCGGCCGGGCTCAGGTCGACCTGAGGCGGGCCGGCGCGGCGGCATCGGGCACGACACGCATGTCGTGGGGGTCCTGGGCGCCGTGGGTACAGGTGTTCTCGTGCGATCAGCCCGCGAGTGCGGTCAACCGCAGTGCGGTGGCCATCGAGCCGATGTCGTGTCCACCCAACGCCTACAACAGCGGCATCGACCTGGTCACCCTCGACCCCCAGGCCCGACACGAGGCCGACTGGGCGATCACGTTGCTCCGCGACTGAGCCCCACACCGACGTCGAACGCCTCGCCGGTCTGGTCCTCGCACATCTGCCACAGCACCTGACCAGCAGCCACGTTGGCGGTCGGGCCGTCGATCTTCCGGACGCCGGCCGGGCCGAACGTGACGAAGCGAGGTGCGTACATCTGCCCGGAGGTGGCCGTGGGATCGGTCGCGGCACGTAGCTGGGACTGGGCACCTGTGGCAGCGCTGGTCCCCAGCCCCTTGACCGACCAGGCGAAGAACTTGGACGCCACGTCGCCGTGCTCGGCAGCCGTTCGGGCCTGCAGGTTGGTGTTGCTGTACCCCGGGTGGGCGATGAGGCTGGCGGGTCCGCCGGTTGCGCCGTGTGCCCGGACCCGCCGGTGCAGTTCCAGCCCGAACACCGCCGTGGCCAGCTTGGACCGGCCGTAGGCCTTCCACGGGTCGTAGGGCAGCAGAAGCGGATCGGCGGGGTCGACGTGAACCGCGCCGTGGCGAACGAAGCTGCTGACAGTGACGACGCGAGCACCCCCGGTCGGTGCGATGAGTGGCCACAGCCGCGCGGTGAGAGCGAAGTGACCGAACAGAGCCACTCCCAGCTGCATCTCGAAACCGTCCTCGGTGCGCTGCTCGGGGGTAGCCATCACCCCGGCGTTGTTCATCAGGATGTCGATCCGGGGCTCGGCATCGGCCACACGCGCAGCGAACGCCCTGACCGACGCCAGAGACGCGAGGTCGAGGGCGCTGACGGTCAGCCTGGCCGCAGGCACCGTCGCAAGGATCGCGGCTCGGGCCGCGTCGCCCCTGGCCGCGTCGCGCACGCCCATGATGACGTGGGCACCGGCCGCAGCCAGCGCCTTCGCGGACTCGAACCCCAGTCCGGAGTTGGCTCCGGTGACGATTGCGGTCCGTCCGCTCTGATCGGGAAGGGGCGTGACTGCCATACCTCGACTGTAAGAGGTGGGCACGGTGGGCGCCTCGCGAGGGATCAGATCTCGGGTACGCATGCCCCGTCACCGAGGCGCGCCAGGCCAGTGAGGTCTCCGGCCTGGTAGTCCACGACCGTGGTGGTGGTCGTGGACTGGGGGTTCATCAACTGCGTGCCGTCCTGGACGTGACCCAGGCCCACCAGATGGGCGATTTCGTGGAGGACGACGGCACGAACCGATGCCCGGGTGTCCAGGTCCTCCCACACCTGCGACAACTGAGGCCCGTCCAGGGTGACGCTGCCGGTGACATAGACCGCGGGTAGCCCGGTCCCCTGCGCCGACACGCTGCCGGCAGCGCCGGCGACTGATCCGGTGAGGGCCGGTGCCTCGGCCTCGGTGGCCCAGCTGACCAGCACCGGGGCCCAGCGCTCGCCATAGCGTTCGGGTTGGTAGGCGCCACGTTCGGGTGACGGCGCCTCGTTCGTCGTGCCACCGTCGACGAACTGCAACCCGGTGACCTGGGTCACCCGGTCGAATGAGGCCCGGATCAGGGCGGCTCCGTCGGGTGGCGCGTTGTCGGGGCGCACCACGTAGTGGATCGGCCGGCATGGGTCATAGGCGATGGGTGTGATCCCGTCGTCCTGCAGGCCGGTGAACGAGTAGCGGGGATCGTCGACGGACAACCCGGCCGGTGTGCCGATCGGCGTCGATGAGGCACCCACCCCGGGAGGCGGGAACGCGCGGTCGGTCGGCGCGGCTCCACCGGACACCGCACCAGTGTCCAACCCGCCGGCCGCGGCGCCGCCACCCGTCTCGGCAGTGTCTGGTGGTGGCGGTGTGGCCGCGGGCGCCGCCGCGGTGGTGGCGGCCGGGGGTGGTGGTGGCGTCGTGGGCTGTGCCGCGGTCGTGCCGGCATCGGGTGGCGGTAGCGGAATGGCGATGGTCGTGGGCGTCATCAGCGGCTCCGACCACAGCGAACCTGGGTCGGTGAGTGGTCGCGCCTGGACGCGGGAGTCCAGGGGCGTGAGCACCCACACGGTGAGAGCAGCCGCCATGGTCACGGTCAGTGTGCCCACGACGACCAGCCGGGTGCTCATGTCGTCCGCTCGGCCATCTCGATGACATTGGCCAACAGCATGGCCCGAGTCATCGGGCCCACCCCCCCCGGCATCGGGGCCAGCCACCCGGCGACCTCGGCCACGCCAGGATGGACGTCACCGACCAGGCGGGAGCGCCCGGTGGCGGCGTCGGGGACGCGGGTGATGCCGACGTCGAGGACGGCTGCTCCGGGCTTGACCCATTCCGGGCGGATCATGGCCGCCGAGCCCGCTGCCGCGACCACGATGTCCGCTCGTGCGACGTGCTCCGCCACATCACGGGTCGCCGTGTGGGTCAGCGTGACCGTGGCGTCGACACCTCGCCGGGTCAACAGCAACCCGAGGGGGCGCCCCACGGTGACGCCGCGACCGATGACGACCACCTCGGCACCGCGAAGCGGCACGTCGTGATGACGCAACAGATCCACGATCCCTCGCGGGGTACACGGCAACGGCGAGACGATCGGTTCGGCGACACGCAACACCAGCCTGCCCAGGTTGACCGGGTGCAGGCCGTCGGCATCCTTGTCCGGGTCGATCGCCTCCAGGACTCGCTGCGTGTCGACGGCCGGCGGCAACGGCAGCTGCACGATGTACCCGGTACACGCCGGGTCGGCGTTGAGCGTGGCGATCGCGTCGAGCACCATCGACTCGGTGGCGTCGGCCGGAAGGTCCACCCGCAACGACACCAGTCCGACCTCGGCGCAATCGCGATGCTTTCCTGCGACGTAGGCACGGCTGCCCGGGTCGTCGCCGACCAGGACGGTCGCCAGGCCGGCGTGGATCCCCCTGGACCGCAGCGCCTCGACCCGGGTGGCGAACTCAGCCTTCAGTTGCGCAGCTCGGGCGACACCATCCAACCGAACGGCAGAGACGTTGGTCGTACTCACGTCCGGGCGAAGTCGGCGATCGCCTCGTACAGCGGGAATCGGGCGGCCAGTGCGCGAGACCGCTCGCGCAGCGCCCCGACGTCCGACGCGGGGTCGAACGCTCCGGCCACGATGTCGGCGACCTCGGCGAACTCGGTGTCGCCGAAACCCCGGGTGGCCAGGGCGGGGGTGCCGAGGCGGACCCCCGACGTGACCATGGGCGGGCGCGGGTCGAAGGGCACCGCGTTGCGGTTGGCCGTGATCCCGGCCTGGTCCAGACGATCTTCGGCCTGCTGGCCGTCGAGTTGCGAATCACGCAGATCGGCCAGCACGAGGTGGACGTCGGTGCCGCCGGTGACCACGGACACGCCTGGCGGACGAGCGTCAGGCGAGGTCAACCGCTCGGCCAACAGGCGCGCGCCGGTGAGGGTGCGCTGCTGCTTCTCGCGGAACTCGGGTGACATGGCGATCTTCAGGGCCACCGCCTTGGCGGCGATCGCGTGGACCAGCGGGCCACCCTGCTGACCTGGGAAGACCCCCGAGTCGACTCGCTTGGCGAGGTCCGCCTTGCAGAGGATGATCGCCGAGCGCGGGCCCGTCAGCGTCTTGTGCGTGGTGGTCGTGACCACGTCGGCGAACGGCACCGGATTGGGGTGAACTCCAGCGGCCACCAGACCGGCGAAGTGGGCCATGTCCACCAGGAGGTAGGCACCGACCTCGTCCGCGATGGCGCGGAATGCGGCGAAGTCCAGGTGCCGGGGGTAGGCCGACCAGCCGGCGATGATCATCCGGGGCCTGCGACGCAGCGCGATGTCGCGAACCGCGTCCATGTCGATCCGATGATCGCGTTCACTGACGCCGTAGGTCGCGACGTCGTACAGCATCCCCGAGAAGTTGAGCCTCATCCCGTGGGTGAGGTGCCCGCCGTGGGCCAGTTCGAGGCCCAGGATGGTGTCACCGGGGATCAGCAGCTTCTGCATCACGGCGGCGTTGGCGCCCGCGCCGGCGTTGGGCTGGACGTTGGCGTGTTCGGCACCGAACAGCAGCTTGGCTCGGTCGCGGGCCAGGTTCTCGATGACGTCGACATGCTCGCAGCCGCCGTAGTACCGCTTGCCGGGGTACCCCTCGGCGTACTTGTTATTGGCCACGCTGCCCTGGGCCTGCAGCACCGACAACGGGGCGAAGTTCTCGCTCGCGATCATTTCGAGGGTGTCGCGCTGGCGGCCCAGCTCGGCGTCCAGCAGGCGGGCGATGTCTGGGTCGACGTCGACGAGCTGCGCGTTGGTGATGTCGGCGGGCAGCTCGTTGACCGGGGCGGGAAGGAGGGGCTGATCGATGAGCGTCACGGTGCTCTCCTCGGGGCGATGCTGTGGTCGGGCGCGAAGCTGGGGCTCGGATGATGTGAACCGAGTCCGGGACCCAGGCGTACGACCCTTGGACCAACTGTGCTGCTCCCCAGGGGTGACCCCTCTACGCCAGTTGCAGCCTCCGCAGCCTACCTCCTCAGTGCACGACCGAGAGCGGGATCCGGGACATTGTGCACGTTCAGTCCACCTGGCACCGGATGGCAGGCGATCACCACCGATCGACAACCGCTAGTCGATGGCGACACCGTGCTTGCGCAACTGTCCCTCGATGAGGTGAAGGTTGGCCAACCCGGGCAGGGTGTCTACCTTGGCGTCGACCCGGCGAGCCATCTCGACACCCTCACCACCGCCGAACAGATACGTGAGCATGTGGCGGATGTCGGGCTTGGGCATGATCGTTCCGCCCACGATGGTCCAGACGTTCTTGAGGGAGTACTTGGTGATGGCACGCGCCTTCGCGCTCTTGGCGAGGCGCACCCGTGCCTGGGAGTTGTAGAAGGCGATGTGGCGGGTTTCCTGCTTGGCGATCCGGGACAGCAGTTCGGTCAGGACCGGGTGGTCCTCCTTCTGTGCCATCCGGGTGTAGGCGGCGTGGGCGCTCCACTCGTTGATCGCGCCCCAGGTCATGTGCGTGGCGATGAAGTCGGTCCCGATGATGTTGGCGACGATGGACTGCTTGATCGGCTCCACCCGGTCCTTCCATCCCAGCCCGAGGCGCAGTGCCCGGGTGTGTTCGGGTCCGGTGGGCACGCCGTGCACGTCCAGTACGGCGTCCAGCGCGACCCCGTGAAAATGCTCCTCGAAGTTCCACATGGTCATGAACACGCTGACCTCGGGGTCGGCGTGGGACGGGGTGACGAGCAAGTCCCTGAGATAGCAGATCGTGTGGGTCTCGACGTCGCTCATGTAGCGCAGACAACGGAGTGCATCCGGGGACAGCGGGCGGTCCCGGAACGCGTCGAGGTCGAGGTCGTCCCAGCGAAGTGGGGCTGTGGTCTTGGCATAGGCATCGATGTCGAGGGCCATACCTACAGTTCGTAGACGACTTCGGCGTGGATTGCCAGTCCACACGCGTCCGAGTGAGACACCTGACACGTCCGCGACAATTGACGGGTCAGGCCAGATCCAAGGCTTCCTGGACCTGGACCAGCAGATCGTGCAACTGCGTCAACTCGGTCGTGATCGCCGCCTGGGTCGTCGCGTCGACCGTCACGCCCGCTTGACACTCCAACGAGGGGTAGGGGTCGTCCGCCACGCAGTACGCGGCCCACGACCGGTTGACCTGTAGGGGTGCCCAAGTGGCTTCGGTCGCGAAGAACGACTCCTCCGTCGCATTCCTCAGATCGACGTCGACGCTGAGCAGGGCGGGACTGAGGTACACGAACGTCGCGCGTGCCCCGGCCAGGGCTGCATCGATGTCCCAGACCTCCGTCTTGGACCACCGATTGGCGGACCCGGTCAGCGTGACGTCCAGGCTGTGACGGATCAGCGTGGTGGCGATGACCGTCAGGGCTGCGGGCGGCACCACGAGATCGGGCACTCCCGCCTGCAGCGCAGCAACTGCTACGTCCAACTGGTCGGCGGACTCTGCCGCGCCCTCCGTCGTCTGTTCGGCGTACAGGAAGTACTCGATCTTGTGCCAGCCGGCGAAGTCGGGGTCCAGGGCACCGTCATGGTCGTCCACCGATGCTTCGAGGGTGTCGGGGTCCACACCGAGCAGAGGCGCCGCGGGCCAGATCGTCATCCACAGCTCACGGGCCGGAGGGTAGGCATTGCGTGCGGCGAAGACATCGCCGGACCGGATGGCAGTCGTCAGGACCGTCGTCGCTGTGGTGGTGAGATCGACCTGCTGAACCAGGTATTCGCCGTACAGCTCGGCAGCTCGGGCGATCTCGGGATCGTCCGAGGCTGGTTGTAACCCGGCGAATGAACCGTCGCCTGCCACCTCACCGGACGAATCTGTGGTGCAGGCAGCGACGAGTAGCAGGGCGACGACCGAGAACAACGCTCGTGTCAGCCGAGCGAAGCGGAACATGTCAGCCGAACCGCCCTTGAACGTAGTCCGCGGTCCGCTGATCGGCGGGGTTGTTGAAGATCTCCTCGGTCGGTCCCTGTTCGACGATGACGCCCGGCGTGTTCTGGGCTGCCAAGAAGAATGCCGTCTGATCGGACACCCGGGCGGCCTGCTGCATGTTGTGGGTCACGATGACGATCGTCACGTCCTGCGACAGCTCACCGATCGTCTCTTCGATACGTCGGGTGGACGTGGGATCGAGAGCCGAGCACGGCTCGTCCATCAGCAGGACACGGGGCCGCACCGCGATGGATCGGGCGATGCACAGCCGTTGCTGCTGGCCACCCGACAGGGCACCGCCGGGTTGGCGCAACCGATCGCGGACCTCGTTCCACAGTCCGGCCTTGGTCAACGACTCCTCGATGAGGGCGTCCTTGGTGGCCCGACTGGCCCGCGTCCCGGTCAGGGTGAGGCCGGCCAGCACGTTGTCGTAAATGCTCATCGCCGGGAATGGGTTGGGCTTCTGAAAGACCATTCCGATCTGCTTGCGCGCCTCGGTCAGACGTTTGTCGGCGGCATAAATATCGTCACCGTCGAGAAGGACTTCGCCCGCCAGCGAGGCGATGGGAATCATTTCGTGCATTCGGTTCAGGATGCGAAGGAACGTGGATTTGCCGCAGCCGGACGGACCGATCAGAGCGGTCACCCGGTTGCGTTCCATCACCAGGTTGACGCGATCCAGCACTTTGCGTTCACCGAACCACGCCGAGATATTCCTGCCCTCGAGTTGACCCGCCGTGCCGCCCGTCGCCGGGTTAGGCGGTGCGTCGTGATCCGCATTCACACCGTCAGGCGACGAGTACGTGCTCACTGTCATGGCGAACCCCTTCACGAGAACACTCCGAGGGTACCCCACGTCGCCGTTCCCGAGCCCGGTGATACAGGGACGTGGCGTATTGTCGCCGGCATGAGACGGCTCTCGCTGCCCTGGGTCATTGTCGCCATGGCCGTTGTCGCGCTCGTGGCCGTGATCGTTACTCGGGTCGTGACTCCCGACACCCCGGCATCAGGAGTGGCGGATGCGGCCGCGAACCCATCCGTGCCGGTCACGGACGAGAACGGGTTCGTTCAGGGGGATCCCAACACGGTCCTGCGGCCGGTTCCCACCTCGCCGCCCGAGCTGCCCGCTGCCGCCTCTCAGCAAAGCGTGGAGGGTGCCGCGGCTGCGGTGTTGTACTGGCTGGACGGGATGAACTGGGGATTCGCGTCCGGTGACACCAATCCCGTGGCCCCCGTCACCGGTGGCAACTGCTTCACGTGTCAGGATTACATATTGGAGATCAGTGAATCCTGGGGGTCAGGTGGGCGAATCGAAGGCGCGATACTTCAGTTCAACGGGCTGGTCGCTCTGCAATCGGACACCCCTGACGAACAGGTGGTGTTCCAGACGTTCGCCTATCGTGCGCCCGGCCGACTGATCGACGGCGCCGAACAGGAGACGCCGATCGATGCTTCCCAAGGCGTGCTGAATGTCTACGCCCTGTGGGTGCCCGCCGCCGACGAGGGTGACATTCCGCTCTGGGTCGTGGATCGAATCGAGGTCGCCCCGGACGCACCCGCGTCCCCCTGAGGTTTGTCCGCGTGGTCTAGAGCAAGTTAGGCAGCGCGGGCATGAATGATCGCGCCAACATCACCACGGTGAGGATCACGAGTGGGAAAGCGACGAGCCAGGTCTGCATACTCCCCCATCTGATGTGCAGGACAGCCGCCAGCAACCCGACGACGGCGAGGGCCATGGACCACAGGGCGACCGTGGCCCAGGTGTCCGCCCCACCGGAGCGGCCCATGGCGTCTTCGGCAGGCAGTAGTGAGCCGCTGCCCAGGGTGCGACTCGGTGCCTCGACGGGGTCACTGATCAACCGAGCATCCACATAGACCACGTCGGTCGGGACGAAAGGCAGCCCGGTCGCCGTCACCAAGGTCAACCGTCCCGTCCCCTGGGCCGGGGGTGACGGAATCACGCTGTTCTTGCGCCGAATGCCCGACACGACGTAGGTGTGTTCACCCTGACCCGTTGTCACAGTGATCTCACTACCCAGGGGCAAGGTGTCGATCCCCGCAAAGGGTGCTCCATAGGCCGAGGACCGGCCGTAGATGAGGCTGACTCCGGGTTGTCCAGGCAGGACGGTGTCGCGACGGTGTCCTGGGCCCTTCATCATGACCCGACTCTCGGTACCCTCGACGATCACGGTTCGCTCGAGGCCGAGTCCGGGGACGGACAGTAGGGCGATGGGCGACCCCGGCACCAGCAGATTGCCCTCAAAGTCTCGCTGCCCGGTCGGCGCCGTCGAATTCGCTAGATCGGCCCGGAAGTTGGCGTAGCCGAGTTGCTGGGCGCGCGCGTTCTCCAACGGGCTCAGTAGTAACAGCTGGAGGAAGAGCCCAACGAGCAAGAACCCGACCAGCAACAGCGAGCGTCCGATGAGTGTGGGCGTCGTAATGGGCCGGGCGATGCGGGCGGGCTGGTTCGACGGCAACGGTGGCGGTGTCGACACGTCTGTCAGTGTCATCTACAGACCTCCTCCGCGGCCTGCGCCGCCGCTGAATCGTCAATCCGAGCGATAGCGGTCCGAACAGTGAGGAAGGCGGTGCGGGACCTGGTCTGGTCCCGCACCGCCACCGTCACGATCGTCGTGTATATCCGGGGTCAGCTGACCCGACGGCCCCGACGGCGATTCGCGGTCAGCAGGATTGCCGCACCACCTGCGAGCACGAAGAGCGTGGCGATTCCCAGGAGTGGGGCGACGCCAGCCACACCGGTGCTGGCCAGGGACGTGGAGGTCCTGGTGGTCGTTGGGGTCGACGACGCACTGCCCAGCGGAGTGCTGGTCGTGCTCCGCGACGTGGTCGACGTCGTGGTGCTGGCCGACGTCACCGAGGTGGAGGTGGTGGTTGCCGGCGTGGTGGTCGTGGTCGCCGGCGTCGTGGTCGCTGTCGTCGTGGTGGTGGCAGGCGTGGAGGTCGTGGTCGCCGGCGTGGTGGTCGTGTTCGCTGGCGTGGAGCT
>JANNOG010000065.1:0-17557 GCA_031398915.1 Micrococcales bacterium
AATCCGCTGACGTCCTCGCCGTCTATGATTAGTTGTGCAACTTGTTCAAGAAGTCTGTGAGACTTTCCGCAACTGGGTAGATGAAGGCTTCAACAGTGACAAAGACAATCTGTGGAGAGGAAGGACGAGCTCTGTAGTCGAAGCATATGTGCTCCCCCGTAGGCGTTCCGGCGAACGGGAAGATCTCCCGGGGGCTGACCTGTTCGGCGGTCGAAATGGGCGACAAGGGCAATCTGGGCATCCGGCTCGATCTCGACAAAGTGCCGGTCCGCGAACCGAGGCGGTCGCTGCCGAGGTGGCCGACATCCGGACCGTGCGGCTGCGCACCGGCCTGGTGATGACCCCGAAGGGTGGGGCGTTCGGGCGGTTGCTGCCGCTGTTCAAGCTGGGGGTCGGCGGCCCGATCGGCAACGGTCGTCAATGGTGGCCGTGGATCACGCTCGAGGACGAGATCCGCGCGATCAGCTTCTGCCTCTCGACGGAATCGATCCGGGGAGCAGTCAACCTGGGCAGCCCGACGCCCGTGCGTAACGCCGAGGTGGCGAAGGCACTGGGCGCCGCCCTGCACCGGCCCTCACTGCTCGCCGTGCCCACTGTCGCGTTGCGCATCGCCCTGGGCGAGTTCTCCGCCGACATCACCTCCAGCCAGCGAATGCTCCCGCATGCGTTGACCGCATCCGGGTTCACCTTCACGCACGCCGACATCCCCGCGGCGTGCACGTGGCTGATCGACCAGCCCACCGGGTCCTGATCTGCGCACCCCTAGTCGATGGCCGTCACCTCGCCGAACACCCATTCCCGATCCACGTGGACGAGGTCGAATCGCAGCTGGGCCACGCCGGCGTCGACACCCTGAGACAGGGTGACGCGGGCGGTCACCGTGGCGGTCCGTGGTGTCACCGTGACCACGTCCACCGAGCTCACCGTCATGCTCAGGTCGACAGCGCCCGAGTCGGCGATGACGGCGTGGTCGGCGGCTCCTGTCGCCGAACCGGGCGCGTACACCGCACCGAGCGCCGCGGCGTCGCCCGATCGCAGGGCGTCGGTTCGACGGGCCACGAGATCGGACACGACGGCGTCGAAATCGTGCTCACCGACCACCGTCGGAGCAGCTGTCGGTAGCGGCGTGGTGGCGGCCTGGGAGGGTGCGCTCGCGCCGTCGGCGAATACCTGGAACAGCAACGTGGCCATGCCGCCCGCCAGACCCAGACCGACCCCGGCGACGGCTACCCGCACTGCACCTCGTCGGTGGCGCGGCGGCGGGCGGCGGGTTCGCCGTGGCGCCGGGCCCGGGTCGGACGGGCGGGCCAGCTGGGCGTCGGCGGACCACTCACGCAATCGATGGGTGACCGCCTCGGGTGCTGCCAACGCCGGCATCGCCGCTGCCACCAGCCGCACCGGCTGGGGACGGCACGCGGCGACGGCTGCCTCGACGAATGCCACGGGCGCGGGGCGCCTGCCGGGATCGAGATCCAGGCCACGGGTGACGACATCGACGAGGGGTGCCGGGGCATGGGGGACGAGCACCGACAGCGGGGCGCGCGACGCGGCGTCCGGCGGCGCCTCGCCCGTCAGTGCCAGCCACCCGCAGGCGGCCAGCCCGTAGACGTCCGCAGCAGGCCCGGGCGCGGCACCGGCCAGCACCTCCGGCGCGACGTAACCGGCCGTGGCGACCACCGGTCCGGCGCCCGCCAACCGCAGGGCCCCGAGATCGCCGATCAACGGCCGAGCGTCGTCGCCGAACAGGACGTTGGACCCCGACAGGTCCCCGTGGACGACCCCCGACCGGTGCAGGTCGTTGAGCGCACCGGCGATGGCCACCACGACGGTCACGACCTCGCCTGCGTCCAACGGCCCACGGGCAGCGACCGTCCGGGCCAAACTGCCCCCCGCGGCGAACTCCATCACGACGACGCCGGCCCCGGGATCGACCCGGTGGACGGTCACCACGTGAGGGTGACGCAACCGCAGTCGCTCGCCCACGGCAACAGGCCCCGTGAGCGCCTTGACCGCCACCCGGCGCCCGTTGCCGGTGTCGACGCCCAACCACACCGTTCCCGACCCACCGGTGCCGATCGGTTCGACCAACCGACACCCTGCGATCACCTCACCAGCACGCATGTCTCACCGTTCATGGACGACATCGCATCACGAACCACCACCACACCGCTCCCGTCGTCCACAGGCCGCTAGCGTGGCCCTCGTGACCGCGCCGGCTTCGACCGCTGAGGGCGTTCCCGCTCGGTGCGACGTCCTGGTCGTCGGGGCGGGGTTGGCAGGGCTGGCAGCCGCCCGCACCCTGGCCGCCAGTGGACGTCACGTCGTCGTCGTCGAGCAGGCACATCGCGTCGGTGGGCGGGTGGGCACCGACGTCGTGGACGGCTGGTCTGCCGACCACGGCTTCCAGTTGCTCAACCCGACCTACCCGGCGTTGCGCCGCTACGTCGACGTCGCCGCACTGCGGCTGCAACCACTCGGGATCGGCGTCGTGGTCGGGGTCGGCGCGGGTCAGCGCCTCATGTTGGCCGACCCGCGCAGTGATCCGGGTGCGCTTGCGGCGCTCGGCGCGGCCGTCAGGTCGTTGGCGAGCCAGGAGATGCTCGCGGTCGCACGGTACGTCGCCCGGGCCCGGCTGCTACCGGTCCGGCGGCTGGAGACCGCGCCCGACATGGGCTGGCACGCCGCGTTCGACGCCGCCGGGCTCAGCGGGCCGATCCGTCGCCAGATCCTCGAACCGTTCCTCACCGGGACGCTGGCCGACCCGTCCGGCACGACCTCGCGACGCTACGTCGACCTGGTACTCCGGTCCTTCGTCACTGCTGCCGTCACGGGTTCGGCCCCAGGACTGCCGGTCGGGGGAATGCAGGCCTTCGCCGACGCCGTGGCCGCGCCGATCCGCCACCAGGTCGTCCTGGGCGCTCGGGTCGACTCACTCACGTCGACCGGTCCCGGCTGGCGGGCCCGGACCACCGCGGGCGAGGTGAGCGCCGACGCGGTGATCGTGGCAACCGAGTCACCCGCGATGGCGGCCCTGCTGGGTGTCGCCGCTCCGCCGGTGCGCGCGCTCACGACGTTCTGGCACATCAGCGACACCCCCACCGCACCGCCGGGCCGGGCACGGTACCTCCATCTGGACGGTACCGGGGCGCACCGGCGGGTGGACGGCCTGGTCAATACCGCGGTGGTCTCACGCAGCGCCCCCTCGTACGTGCCGCCGGGCACCGCAACCGGGACCGATCTCATCGCCACCACCGTCATCGGCGATCGACCGGAGGCCGAGCGGACCGCCCGAGAGCAGGCAGCGGCGCTACTCGGCGGCGACGCCAGGGGGTGGCGGTTACTCACGCGGCATTGCATCGTCTCGGCGCTGCCGGCGGCGTTGCCTCCGCTGTCGGTGCGCGCCCCGGTCCACCGGGACGACGGCATGATCGTCATCGGTGATCACCGCGACACCCCCTCGATCCAGGGGGCCCTCACCTCAGGGCGTCGAGGCGCCCTGCTCCTGCTGGACCGCGACGGGATGGTGGGTCGCCATGCCGGCTGACGGACCCACCATCGTCGCGACGTCCGGCGGCTGGACGGCAGGCCGTCGCACCCGCATCGGCTTCGGTCCACTCGTCCGCCACGCCGTCGACCTGTCAGGGGTGCAGGGACGCGCCCCACGGCTGTGTTACCTCGGTACCGCAGGCGGCGACCAGGCGCATTGGAACTCGTGGGTGCACGAGGCGGGCGTCGACGCGGGCTTCGACGTCACCACTCTCTCGTTGTTCCCGATGCCGAGTACCGACAACGTCGCCGACCTGCTGCTGGGCAGTGACGTGGTGTGGGTCAACGGCGGATCGGTTGCCAATCTGCTCGCCGTGTGGCGAGTCCACGGTCTCGACGTCCTGTTCCGTGACGCCTGGCAGGCCGGGGTGGTGCTGGGCGGAGTGAGCGCGGGCTCGATCTGCTGGCACGTCGGTGGCACGACCGACTCGTTCGGTCCCGACCTGCGGGCCGTCACCAACGGGCTGGGGCTACTCCCCTACGGCAATGGGGTGCACTACGACAGCGAGGCACAACGCCGACCGGTGATGCACCGCCTCGTCGCCGACGCGACCCTGCCGACCTCGTGGTGCACCGACGACGGCGCCGGTCTGGTCTATCGGGGGATCGAGATGATCGAGGCCGTCAGCGAGACGACCGGTGCCGGCGCGTACCTCGTCGAGGCCGACGTCAACGCGCCGGGCGGGGTGCTCGAGACCCGGGTGGAACCCCGTCGCCTGCCGTGAGGCTGCACCTGCTGGGCAGCGGGTCCGCCGACGGGTGGCCCAATGCGTTCTGCGCCTGCCCCAACTGCCTGTCCGCCCGAGACGCCTCGATCATCCGGACACCGACGTCGGTTCTGGTGGACGGCCGGCTGCTGCTGGACTGCGGGCCCGAGGCGCCACGGCAGGCGGTCCGCTCGGGGGTGAGCCTGGACCGGGTCGAGGTGATCTGGATCGGCCACGACCATCCCGACCACAACTCGCCGATGGCACTGCTGGCGCGGTCCTGGGCCGGCAAGTCGCCATGGCGTCGCCCTCGCCTCACGGTTGTCGCAGCCGCCGCCACGCTCGCCGCGTGGGGTGAGTGGATCGGCCGTGACGACGACGTCGATCTGGTGCCGGTGGCGGCGGGCGACGAGGTCACCGTCGGTGGGTACCGACTGCTGGCAGTCGCGGCCAACCATGCCACCACCTCCGGACCCGGCCTGGTCGTCAGAGTCCTCGACCGCCACGGCGCTGCGGTGCTGTACGCGTGCGACACCGCGGCACTGCCACCAGCGACCGTGGCCGCGCTGCGGGGGGTCGAAGTCGACGTCGCCCTGATCGACGCGACCTTCGGCGACCGTGCCGACCTGGCCGAGGCGCACGGCCACCTCGATCTGTCAGGACTGGGTGAGCAGGTGAGCGTCCTACGAGGGGCCGGTGTCGTCGGCGCCGCCACCGACGTCCTCGCCGTTCATCTGTCCCATCACAATCCGCCGGAGGCCGAGCTCACCCGGCGCCTGGCCGAGTTCGGTGCGCGGGCAGCCCGCGATCACGACGTCCTCGACACCTCGACCCGCGCCGACCGGCACCTCGCGTCGCAGCCCGGCGCCGACGCCGGTCGTCGCACCCTGGTGGTGGGCGGAGCGCGCTCGGGCAAGAGCACGACGGCCGAACGATTGCTGGGCGAGTCAGCGGCCGTGGAGTACGTGGCGACCGGGCACCCGCCCGACGACAGCGACCCGGACTGGGCGCAGCGAGTGTCGGCCCATCGTCGCCGACGACCCACCACGTGGCGCACCGTCGAGACCATCGATCTGGTGCCACTACTGCGCTCCCCCGGGCCACCGCTACTCATCGACTGCCTCACCCTGTGGCTCAGTCGCACCCTGGATGTCGCCGGTGCGTGGGACGAGCGCTCGGGCACCTCGAACGACGAGCCGGTCCAGCGGGTGCACGACGAGATCGACACCCTTGCCGCCGCGTGGCGCGACACGCCTCGAGTCGTGGTCGCCGTCAGCAACGAGGTCGGATCCGGGGTGGTGCCGGCGACCGTGTCAGGCCGAGTGTTCCGAGATCTCCAGGGGCGACTGAACAGTGCGCTGGGTGCCGACGCAGACCGGGTGCTGCTGTGTGTTGCCGGGCGAACCGTGACTCTCGACCCACCGATGGACAGGACGCCCAGTTGACCCGCCCGGGCGAGTCGGCGATCGCGGCCCCCGATGCCTCGGTGCACAGCGCAGCCGTCGAACGGATGGCCGGCCTGGCGAAGCCGCCGGGCAGCCTGGGTGTGCTGGAGGAGTTGGCGACGTGGTGGGCGGCCGTGCGCGGGACCACGACGGCACCCCCACCACGGCATCCGCTGCTGGCCGTCTTCGCCGCCGACCACGGAGTGAGCGTCCGCGGCGTCTCGGCCTATCCGGCCACGGTGACCGCAGCGCTGGTGCGCACCATGGTGAGGGGCGGGGCGGCAGCCAGCGTCCTGGCGCGCGAGCACGGCGTGTCCGTGCGCGTGCTGGACGTCGCCGTCGATCGTGAATGGCCGCTGGGGCAGGTCCCGCCGGAGGTCACGGAGTGGAAGGTGGGACGGGGCTCGGCCAGCATCGACACGGCGGACGCCCTCGACGGTGTGATGTTCGAGGCCGCCGTCGCCGTTGGGCGGCGGGTCGCGGACGAGGCCATCGATTCGGGTGTCGACCTGTTGCTCACCGGTGACCTCGGAATCGCCAACACCACGCCCGCCACAGCCGTCATCGCCACACTGACCGGGCTTCGCGGCGCCGCGGCCGGTGACCTGGCAGGGCGCGGAACCGGGGTGGACGACGAGGGACTCGACCGCAAGCGCCGGGTCGTCACGGCCGCTGTCGACCGTGTCGGCGACGCAGCCTCGCAGCCGTGGGACGTAGCCCGGCGGGTCGGAGGCGCCGACATCGCGGCTCTGCTGGGCCTCTGCCTCCAGGCGGCGGCCCGACGTACTCCGGTCCTACTGGACGGGATCGTCTCGGGCGCGGCGGCCCTCACTGCCGCCGCGGTGGACCCGGGAGTCGTGTCCTGGTTGCGGGCCGGGCACCGCTCGACCGAGCCGGCGCACGCTGCCGCGTTGCAGGCACTGGGGTTGCGTCCGATCGTCACGCTGGACATGCGACTCGGGGAGGGAACGGGCGCGCTGATCGCGCTGCCGGTGTTGCGTTCGGCGGTGACGCTGATGCGGGACATGGCCACGCTGGCGGACGTCCTGGCCGATGCCGACGGCTGATCCCTCGCCCACGGCTGATCCCGCCGACAGATCGCCCGGTCGAATCCGTGAGCTGGTGGCCGCGGCCGACGACGGGATACGGCTGTCCCTCGGCACCCTCACCGTTCTCACGGTCGCCACCCCCCGCGTGGTCACACCGGCCCGAGCCGCTCTGGCCATGGTGTCGGCGCCCGTGGCCGGTGGCCTCGTCGGGGTCGGCGTCGGCCTCGCGGTCGCCCTGTCGACACTTCTCGGTCTTCCCGCGTCGGTGGCCGGGGTCGTGGCCGTCGCCGTCGGCGCAGCGATGACCGCGGGTCTGCATCTGGACGGGCTTGCCGACACCGCTGACGGGATGGCCGCCGCCACAGCGACGGGGACCGAACCAGGGTCATCGATCGGCGCGACCCGGGCGCTGGAGGTGATGCGACGGGGCGACGTCGGGCCCGTGGGGGCGTTGGCCCTGATCCTGGCGGTACTGGCCCAGGTCGCCGCCGTCGCCGACCTGATCGCTGTGTGGGGTCCATGGCGCGGTGGCGCGATCGTCACCCTGGCCTGGGCCGTGTCACGGGCAGTCCTGCCACTGCTGTGTACCCGGGCGTTTCGCGCTGCCCGCCCCGGCGGTCTGGGTGCCACCGTGCTGCGGTCGGTGCCGACCGGTGTGGCGGTCACAGCGGTGGCGGTGACGACAGCTGTGACGGTCGCCCTGCTGTTCGCCCTCGGGGTGATCGCGCCGCATGCCGTGGCACCCACGCTGGGCGCGGTAGTGGGAGTCCTCGTGGCTCTGACGGTCGGCGTGTCGGCCGCGGCGGTGGTGGCCCGTCGGTTGGGGGGCCTGACCGGAGACGTCCTCGGTGCGTCGATCGAGGTGACAGTGGTCGTCGCACTCGGTGTCGCGACGCTGGCGACGCCCTGACCTATTCTGTGTCCATCGCCGCTTCCCCAGCTGCCCTGCCCACCCGGTACGTCGACGAGACCGGGCTGCTCGTCGTGGAGCCAGTCGGCCCCGTCGGCTATCACGAGGCGTGGACGTGGCAGCGCGAGGCTCATGCCGCCGTCTCTGCGGGCGCGGGCGGGCGCCTGTTCGTCCTGGAGCATGCGGCGGTCTACACCGCCGGTAAGCGGACTCAGCCACACGAACGACCCACCGACGGTACTCCGGTGGTCGACGTGGATCGCGGCGGAAAGATCACCTGGCACGGACCCGGCCAACTGGTGGGCTACCCGATAGTGACCTTGCCCGAGCCACTCGACGTCGTCGCCTACGTCCGGGTCCTGGAGGGCGCCCTGATCGCGGCATGCGCAGACCTCGGACTGGTCACCACGCGAGTCGACGGCCGGTCGGGGGTGTGGGTCGTCGAGGACCCCGCCGAGGCGGTCGCCGCCGGTCGCGCGGCTGAGCGCAAGGTCGCCGCCATCGGGATCCGGGTGTCCCAGGGCGCTACGATGCACGGGTTCGCCCTCAACTGCGACTGTGACCTGGCGTGGGCGGCACCGATCATCCCGTGCGGCATCCCTGACGCGGGGGTGACGTCACTGACCGCCGAGCTGGGCCGTCAGGTGGGGGTCGGGCAGGCACGGGACGTCGTCATCCGGCACGTCCTGGCGGCCCTCGACCCGTTGGTCAGCAGGCGTACCGTGATCGGGTGACTGTCGCTCCCGAAGGTCGTCGGCTGATGCGGATCGAGGCTCGCAATGCGGCCGTCCCGATCGAGCGCAAACCCGAGTGGATCAAGACCCGGGCACGGACCGGGCCCAACTTCACCGAACTGACCGATCTCGTGAAGCGAGAAGGTCTCCATACGGTGTGCCAGGAGGCAGGCTGCCCCAACATCTATGAGTGCTGGGAGGATCGAGAGGCCACCTTCCTCATCGGCGGATCCCAGTGCACTCGGCGATGCGACTTCTGTCAGATCGACACCGGGCGGCCAGAGCCTCTCGACCGTGACGAGCCGCGGCGGGTGGCGATGAGCGTGGCAGCCATGGGCCTGCGCTATGCGACCGTCACGGGGGTGGCACGCGACGACCTACCAGACGAGGGCGCGTGGCTGTACGCGGAGACCATCCGCCAGGTTCACGAGCTCAATCCTGGTACAGGGGTCGAGATCCTCGTTCCCGACTTCTCGGGAAATCCTGAGCTCCTCGGCCTCGTGTTCGACGCGGCGCCGGAGGTATTCGCGCACAACGTCGAAACCGTGCCCCGGATCTTCAAGCAGATCCGACCGGCCTTCCGGTACGACCGATCCCTGGACGTGATCACCCAGGGCCGAAACGCCGGGTTGGTGACGAAGTCCAACCTCATTCTCGGGATGGGCGAGACCCGGGCCGAGGTGACGCAGGCACTCACGGATCTGCACGATGCCGGCTGCGACATCATCACGATCACCCAGTATCTGCGCCCGACGCGCCGTCATCACCCAGTGGAACGGTGGGTCAAGCCGCACGAGTTCGCCGAGCTGGACGGCGAGGCCCGCGACATCGGGTTCGTCGGGGTGCTGAGCGGGCCCCTGGTCCGCTCGTCCTACCGAGCCGGGCAGTTGTATCGCACGGCGCTGGCTGCGCGGACGGTGTCGGTCGAGGTGGCCTGAGCACACCTATCCTGACGCCATGGCCCGCAACTCCCCCACCCCGAAGCCGGCTGAATCGGCGAAGAAGCCCGCGTGGTATCGCCAGTTGTGGCAGGTGTACACGCTCACCCGCCGCTACGACCGTGGGGTGACGTGGTGGATGCTGCTGGGCTTCGTGCTGGCGGCGGCGGCCGGATTCGTCGTGTCGTACGTCGCGGGCGGTCAAGGAGTGCTGGCCGCGGTCATCGGCGCCGTCCTCGCTCTCACGATCGGTGTCCTGGTGGCCTTCATCATCCTGGCCCGGCGCGCCGACCGGGCGATGTACGCCCAACTGGAGGGTCAACCGGGTGCCACGTCACACGCCCTCCAACAGATCCGGCGTGGCTGGCGAATCGAGCAGGAACCGATCCAGGTGGACCCCAAGACCCGTGACCTGGTGTTCCGGGCGATCGGTCGGCCGGGCATCGTCTTGATCACCGAGGGGCCGTTGCCCCGGGTACTGCGCCTGGCCGAGTCCGAACGTAAACGGCACTCGCGAGTGGCATCGGGCGTCACGATCCACGTCCTGCATGTCGGGTCCGGTGAGGATCAGATTCCATTGCGCAAGCTCGCGGGCCGCCTGACCCGCCTACCGCGGTCGTTGACATCCGCCGAGGTCGGCACCGTGTCGCGGCGCGTGGCGGCGCTGGGCGCGATTCGACCGCCCATCCCCAAGGGCGTCGACCCCTACCGTGCGCGACCCGACCGCAAGGCCGCTCGCGGACGCTAGCCGTGGCCCGGCCGTGGCCCGGCCGTGACTCGGCCGTGACTCGGCCGTGACTCAGCGGTGACTCGGTGGTGGCCTCAGCGATGACTCAGCGATGACTCAGCGCCGCACGACGTGGGTTCCGGCGGCACGGTCGTGAAGGCCTACCCCGTCGCCGTCGGTCAGCACGGCGGGGATGACCAGCAACAGCAGGGCGGTACGAATCAGAGCTGCGACGGGACCGGCAGGGCTGGCGTCGGGGCGCTCGACATGCAGTCCGAACAGCCGGTGGCCCACCGAGTGTCCGATCGTCCCCACCAGCAACACCTGTGACACCCCGAACACCGCCAGGGGTAGCAGTTCGCTGTCGAACGGCAGCAGGACCGATGCGATCAGGACGCACGAGAGCCAGTCCACGAGGAGTGCGGCCAGGCGTCGAAACCACCACGAGCGGCGCAGCGGACGCGTGGACGCCAACTCCTCACTCACCTGCGACACGGTACGGGCCACGCGTCACGTGGCTGCAACACAGGGGTCATCCGACGGATACGGTGCTCTCCTAGCGTGCCCCGACTGGCCGCTTTGATCACCTCCGTGGGGCACCGCTCACGGCTCACCCGACAGGACAGGAGTTCGGATGTTCAACTCCCCAGAAGAGGTTCTGAAGTACATCGCCGACGAAGGCGTCCGATTCGTCGACGTTCGCTTCTGTGACCTCCCGGGCGTCATGCAGCACTTCACGATGCCTGCTGGATCATTCACCGCGGATGCTTTCACCGATGGCCAGATGTTCGACGGATCATCCATCCGTGGCTTCCAGGCCATCCACGAGTCCGACATGAAGCTCATGCCGGACGCATCGTCCGCCTATATCGATCCGTTCCGGGCCGAGAAGACTCTTGTCCTCACGCACTCGATCGTCGACCCCTTCACCGGCGAGCCGTACAGCCGTGACCCCCGACAGGTGGCCGCCAAGGCGGAGGCATATCTCCGAGGAACCGGGATCGCGGACACGGTGTTCATGGCACCCGAGGCCGAGTTCTACGTCTTCGACGACGTCCGCTTCGAGACCAAGCAGAACGCGGGCTACTACTTCATCGACTCGGTGGAGGGTGCCTGGAACTCGGGTCGCGAAGAGGAGGGCGGCAACCTCGGCTACAAGACGCGGTACAAGAGTGGGTACTTCCCGGTGTCGCCCACCGACCACTACGCGGACCTGCGCGACGAGATGGTCGTGGCACTCGAAGGAATCGGCCTCGAGGTCGAACGTGCTCACCACGAGGTCGGCACCGCAGGCCAGGCGGAGATCAACTACCGCTTCAACACCCTGCTCAAGGCCGGCGACCAGATCATGGCCTTCAAGTACATCGTCAAGAACGTCGCGTGGCGAAACGGTAAGTCGGCCACCTTCATGCCCAAGCCCCTCTTCGGGGACAACGGGTCCGGAATGCACACCCACCAGTACCTGTGGAAGGACGGCGAGCCCCTGTTCTACGACGAGGCAGGCTACGGCGGGCTGTCGGACATCGCTCGGTGGTACGTGGGCGGCCTGTTGCACCACGCGCCTTCCGTCCTCGCGTTCACCAACCCGACGGTGAACTCGTACCACCGCCTGGTTCCCGGCTACGAGGCTCCGGTCAACCTGGTGTATTCGGCCCGGAACCGCTCGGCCTGCGTACGCATTCCGGTCACCGGCACCTCGCCCAAGGCCAAGCGCATCGAGTTCCGGGTGCCCGACCCCTCGTGCAACCCGTACCTCGCGTTCTCGGCGCAGCTGATGGCAGGGATCGACGGTATTCGCAACCGAATCGAACCACCCGAGCCGATCGACAAGGACCTGTACGAGCTACCCCCTGAGGAACACGCCACCATCGCTCAGGTCCCCGGGTCGCTCGACGCAGCCTTGGCCGCCCTGGAGGCCGACTCGGACTTCCTGACCGAGGGTGGGGTGTTCACCCCCGACCTGATCGAGACCTGGGTGTCGTGGAAGCACGCCAACGAGATCGACCCGATCCGGCTCCGGCCGCACCCCCACGAGTTCGAGCTCTACTACGACATCTGAGCGAAGTGAGCCGCTGAGCTGCGGTTCTTGCCCTGCTCCCCCGCCGTAGTCCACAGCTGGTCCGCAGGAGTCCCCATTCGGGCCGCGATCACACGACCGATCGTGGCCCGAACGTCGGATTCTGGCCATACCGAAGGGCCGACCAAACCGGCCGCGTCGCTCACTACGGCGTCGTCGAGCCAGCCATAGACGAAACCGCTCAACAGCAGAGGCACTGCCGCGTCGTCATAATCGCCAGCGCAACCACACCAAGAAGGCTAAAGTGCGGTTGTGCCGTATGTTTTGCGCGATTTCGCACCCTCGGACCTTGAGCAGATTATCGAGCTTTCACTGCGAGCGTGGGCGCCGGTGTTTGCGTCCTTTCGCGAGGTACTTGGTAACTCGGTTTACTTCCGAGTTTATCCGGCCTGGGAGGACAGTCAAGCCGAAGATGTTCGCCGGGTGTGCACTAGCTCCGATTTCCAAATTCTCGTCGCCGCCGACGAGGAGGTGCTTGGCTTTGCGGCCTTCCAAATCGATCTCAGTACGGCGACCGGGCTCATCGAGATGATCGCGGTAGATCCGAACGTCCAGCGGCAAGGCGCGGGAGCGGCCCTTCTCGCGGGCGCTGCCAACCAGATGCGCAAGAGCGGATGCTCGCTCGTGCACCTGATGACGGGCGGTGACGAGGGGCACGCTCCCGCCCGGCGCCTCTACGAGCGCATCGGCTTCACTCCGCTGCCTCTTGTGCACTACTACCAGCAGCTCTAGTCGGCCTCCTCAGGCACGGCGTACTGCCCTGTCCGCTACTTCGTGGACCCGTCACTCACCACAGCGGCACTCACTATCGGAACCACTGAGCTTCGCGCCGATCCATTGGCGACGGGCTTTCACTTCGAAGCACTTGATGTGCGCGACCTCCGGATCTATTCGCAACTGCACCGCGGCCAGGTCGACTCCTGGCGCGACGCCAACGGCAACGAGGTCGACGCCATCGTGACAGCGCGCAATAACACGTGGGCTGCCTTTGAGATCAAGCTCAACCCTCGCGACGTCGACGCGGCTGCCGCCTCTCTCCTTCGGTTCGCAGGGAACGTGGACGCCTCACGACACAAGGATCCTGCCTGCGTAGGCGTCATCACGAGCACTGGCCCCGCAGGTCGCCGCCAGGACGGGGTCCACGTCGGGAGTGTCCGATTTTTGGTGTAACTGGCGGGTGTGTCCTCCCGATTGGGGCACTTGGCCCGTGACGCGATGAGGCGGATCTTGATCACGGGTATGTCAGGGTCGGGCACGTCGACTGTGACCAGGAACTAAGGGCTCGAGGCTGCAAGGCGGTCGACACCGATGACGGCTGGTGCGAACAGTTGCCCGACGGCACCCAGAGGTGGCGGGCGGACGCCATAGACGAGCTCCTCAGCACCGAAGATGCCGACATGTTGTTCGTCGCCGGCTGCGAGGAGAATCAGGCCCAATTCCACGATCGGTTTGATCGCATCATCCTGCTGACCGCTCCGCTCGACGTCCTGAGTCAGCGAATCAGAACGAGGACCGACAACTCGTTCGGCAAGTCTCCTGAGGAATACGCCCGTATCGTCCGTGACGTGGCGGACATTGAGCCCCTCCTCCGCCGAGCCGCGCACCACACAGTGGTCACCACGGCACCCCTGTCGGAGGTCGTCACAACGGTGCTTCGACTGGCGCACGAAACTTAGCGGCGGTACCCGCTCGGGTGACCCGCCACACGCTTGCCCTGCCATCATCGACATGTGAGCCTCGTCTGCCACGGCGCACGAGCCGTCGACGCCCGAGGCGTGAGGGCGGACGCCTGGGTGATGGTCGACGGGGCGACGATCGCGGCGGTGGGTACGGGGACTCCGCCTCCGGCCGATCATTCGGTCGATGTCGCGGGCAACTGGCTCGTCCCGGGGTTCATCGACCTTCATTGCCATGGCGGAGGGGGCCACCGGTTCGACGACGGCGCCGACGCGATTCGATCGGGCCTGGCCGTCCATCGACACCACGGCACCACGCGATCCGTCATCAGCCTGGTCGCCAATCCGCACCGCGAGCTCAGGACCAGCCTGGCCGTGATCGCCGATCTGGCGGCCGACGATCCATTGATCCTCGGGTCACATCTGGAGGGCCCATGGCTGGCGATGTCGCGCCGGGGTGCCCACGATCCCGACCAGCTGCGCCCACCGGATGCCCCGTCGGTCCAGGACCTGATCGAGGCGGGCCGGGGCGCGCTCCGTCAGGTCACGCTGGCACCCGAGCTGCCGGGGGCCCTCGACGCCATCGAGGCGTTGACCACCGCCGGTGTCGTGACGGCCGTCGGTCACACGGCGGCCGACTACGCCCTCACCACAGCTGCGTTCGATCACGGGGCACGGCTGCTGACCCACGCCTTCAACGCCATGCCGGGCATCGGGCACCGAGCGCCGGGACCCGTTGTCGCTGCCATCGACGACCGCCGGGTGACGATCGAGTTGATCCTCGACGGACATCATGTCGCCCCGGCTGTGGCGAATCTGCTGGTGGGCGCCGCACCTGGTCGGGTGGCCCTGGTGACCGACGCCATGTCCGCCGCCGGGTCACCGGACGGCGACTACAGCCTCGGCTCGCGCGAGGTCACCGTGACGGCCGGGCGGGCGGTCCTGCGCGGCACCCACACCCTCGCCGGGTCGACCCTGACCCAGGACGCGGCCCTGCGCGCCGCAGTCACCGATCTCGGCGTGTCACCCGGTGAGGCGATTGGCGCCCTGACCACGGTGCCCGCCCGAGTCCTCGGCCTGGGTCATCGCCTGGGGCTGTTGCAGCCTGGCTACGACGCCGACCTGGTGATCCTCGACCAGAGTTGGGCAGTGACGGCGGTGTGGGCCGCAGGTCGGCGCCTTCGGTAGGACCCTGGCACGCGGCCGGCCCTCAGATCAGCTGCCAGTCAGGCTTGTTCGCCCACGCGTGGCGGTAGTAGTCACGCTGTCGCAGATCGGCCGCGGCCGCCTCGTCCACGAGCACCGTGACATGTGGGTGCAGCTGTATCGCCGACCCCGGCGCGCTCGACGAGATCGGTCCTTCGACCGCCGCCGCCACGGCTGCGGCCTTCGCGGCACCGAACGCGAGGAGGAGCAGGTGCCGTGCCCGCATGATCGTGCCCAGGCCCTGGGTGATGCAGTGCATGGGCACCTCGTCGATCGAATCGAAGAACCGCGAATTGTCGCGGCGGGTCTGTTCGGTCAGCGTCTTGACCCGAGTCAGCGACGCCAACGACGAACCGGGCTCGTTGAATCCGATATGACCGGTGGTCCCTATCCCCAGAAGCTGGAGGTCGATGCCACCGGCAGACTCGATCTCAGCCTCGAACCGCGCGCCGGCGGATTGGATCGGCCCGTCGCCAGGCACTCGCACCATCCGGTGATCCAGGCCGAGCGGGGCCACCACCTCACGATCGATCACCGCCCGGTACGACTGTGGATGCCCT
Source organism: Micrococcales bacterium (assembly GCA_031398915.1). Taxonomy (GTDB): domain Bacteria; phylum Actinomycetota; class Actinomycetes; order Actinomycetales; family JBBAYJ01; genus JANNOG01. The sequence continues at coordinate 15,576 of JANNOG010000065.1, forward strand.
GGCGGTAGGCCCACGTACTCGTCCAGCGCGAACCAGCGGACCGCACCGAGCGCCACGGCCCGACGCCGACCGGCCAGCGCGGCATAGACCGTCAACGGTGTGGACCCGGTGGCCAGGCCCAGCACCGCATCGGGTCGGTCGCCGACGAGGTCACAGATGGCATCGGCGGCCAGCGACCCGGCAGCGGCGGCGTCCTCGACGATCACCACCTCGGTCATCAGAGCACGAGCTCTGGTTCGATCCCCACCCCGACCAGAGCAGCACCGACCGCGGCGGCGGGCAGCCCGGCGGGAAGCAACACCACCCGGTCGGGCAGCTCCAGGGAGTCGAGGAACGCCGAGGAGGCCGCCCACTCCCGAAGCACGTCTCGCACCGCCACCCGGAGGGGCTCCCCCAACGAGCTGATGCCGCCGCCGATGACCACGGTGTCGACGTCGACCGTCAGTACCAGCACCCGGACGGCGGAGGCGACGTTCTCGACGAACCGGCGGCGCACCTCGACCGCTCGCGGATCACCAGAATCCGCCGCCTCGAACAAGGCCCGCACCGGCTGCGGGTGATCCCCGGGCCACTGCCGCGTCACCGCCGAACCGGACGCGGTCAACTCCAGACACCCCCGCTGACCGCACGGGCACAGCGGACCCGACGGGTCGACGGGGATGTGGCCGATCTCGCCGGCCGAACCCCGAGCACCGCGCCACAGGCGTCCTCCCAGCACGAGGCCTCCCGCCAGACCCGTCCCGAGGTTGAGGTAGGCGATCGAATGCGAGGCCGGCATCCCCAACAGGTGAAAGGCCCCCAGGGCAGCGGCGTTGACGTCGTTCTCGACCCGGACGGACGCTCCGACGCGGGCGGCGAGCAGGTCACCGAGGTTCAGATCGTCGACTCCGAGATTGACGGCGTGGGCCACGCGGCCCGTGACGCTGTCCACCCGACCGGGGACGCCGACTCCGACCGAATCGAAGCCGTGTGCCGGGACGCCGGCCAACTCCGCGAGTCCGTTCACCGCCGCCACCGCCGCGCTGAGCACGCCGTGCGCGCCCACACCGGTCGGGAGCCGGGTGCGATGCTCGATTCCCCCGGTCGCCGTGAGGACGACGCCCTCGGTCTTGGTTCCCCCGATGTCGACCCCGACCCTCATCGAGCGGACCCACTCACCAGGAGGCGCAACGCCTGGCCGACGTGGCGCGAGGCCCCGAATGTGGCGATGTCCGCGTAACCACGATCCTCACCCGGCCACCCCATGTCAACGACGACGACGTTCGGGTGACGCGCCCGCGCGTCGTCGACCGAGCGGCGGACCCAGGCGTGGCGGTGGTTGTCCTTGCCGACCATCACCAGATGAGCACCCGAGGGGGGCTGCTGCAGGCTGTCGCCCTCGCGGAGGGTCTGGGCGACGTGCCAACCGTTGGTCAGAGGTCCCCACGGAACGGTTCCGACGGCGATGTTGGCAGGCGTCTCGATGAGGACCACGTGGAGCGGCTCGACGAGGCGCAAGCCGGGCACCACATCGAACGAGGTCGCCGTTCTCGCCAGGTCGAACGTCACCGCACCGGAATGGTCTCGCTCGATGTCCCGGCGGTGATCGTGAGACCAGTCCGCGAGAGCGGCCACCCGGTCGAGCGCGTTGGACAGGCGGGAGTCGGGCAGGCGCCGGTCCCGGTGTGCGACCGACAGCGCCGACTCGATCTCGCCGAGTTGGCGGTCCGTGGTGTTCGTCCCGATGCACAGGAGGTCACACCCGGCGGCCACCGCCTGTACCGCCGCCTCGGGGATACCGATGGCGCCGCTGGCCCCCGCCATGTCCAACGCGTCCGAGACGACGACACCGTCGTAACCCAACTCACCGCGCAGCAGGGTCTGCAGGATCGCTGGAGAGAAGGTGGCGCAGGCTGTGGAATCGATCTGCGGCAGGCTGATATGCGACGTCATGATCGTCTTGACACCGACATCGATGGCGGCAGCGAAGGGCAGTAGCTCCC
>JANNOG010000073.1:0-10661 GCA_031398915.1 Micrococcales bacterium
CTTCGCCATCCTCACCCATCTCCCGAGGGTCATCTCATGCACACCAATATTCTGCGCTACCGCCGACACCGGACGCCCATGCCGCAGAAAGAAATCCACTGCCGCGGCCTTGTACTCCGGCGTATACGACCGCCTCGTCGAACCCATGATCCTCTACCCCATTCAGCTGGGGCAACCCCGCCCGCGTCCACTACCTGGGGAACGGTCCACGTGGACGACCGGCCCGCGACATTGGCGCGTCGTCGCATTCCACACCTGCCCGTACTGCGCTGTCTCAGTGTACTTGACGATCGTGAGTAGCTGGTCGGGCTGGGTGCGTAAGAAGCCTTCGGTGATCATCTCGCTGAGATGGGCCGGGTCGAGGAGGGCGTCGATGTGCACGGGTCACGGTCTCAACTGTCCGGGTCTGTGCGCCAGTGAGTGACGCCGAGTTATCGACAGCCCCGCTGATACTGCTGTCCGAAAAGTCTTGCAATCTTGGCCTGGGGGGGGGGTAGCGTCTCAATCACAGCTAGTTACTCAACGTCAGGGGATGAGAATGAGTACGGCGGAAAAGTCGGTAGTGCGAGCAGCCTTACATTCTGCGGGGAAGCGGATCTCGGTAATGGCACTGTCTTCCCTTGTCCTGTTGCTGCCCACTCAATCTATTGCGAGTGCCCATGCGTCGCAGCAGCAGGCTGCAGTGACCATAGCTCCCGGCACCTCCGTGACGATTGGGGATACCACTTACACTGGAGCTATCTCCGCTAATATTTTACACGAAGCGGATATTTCACCTAACTCGATTCCTTCCGCTGTTGTTTCCGAAGAGTCGGTCGTGACATTAAATGGGTACGATTCGGGTTTAGGTGCAGCTACGAGGGCGGCCGCTTCGGAGAAGTGTCAATACACAACCTTCAGGCAGGGAACCAAGAACTCCCTGGGTCGGTGGATAACATTGGTCAGTGTTGTGGTTTATTACTGCTATAATGGCACCCGAATAACAGTCACTCCCACCGTTTCGCGGACGGGTTACGCTGCCTACGGTTGGGTTTACACTTTTATGGACGGCACTTACGAGGGATTCTGTAGCAGTGCGAGAACGGCATTTCAGGCAGGAGGCAGGGGAAACTTCTCCTTCATAATTCAGGGTGGCTTGATACAGCAGACACGGACAGCGTATGGCCGAGTCTTCAAGGACGGGGCTACCTCCAATCGAACCTACTGTTGAATTCGTGGCCAGAACGCTACAGATAGATCGGAGATGTTATGAACGTAATAATCCACTCGTCAGGGGGGAATCCACTTCTCCCGCAGTTTGGCGACCCGATCTCCTTGGCGGTGCAAATAACTCTGCTCGTGACTCTCGCAGGGATCTTCGTCGCGTCGGTGCGATATCTTCGGATGAAGCAACGCCGCTGAGTGGCGTCGCTTCGGTGCGTGCATCTGCCGGGCGGCCCATGCCGTCTCGATAGCTAGCTTTGCCGGAAATGCAGGTTTGGGTAGGTCAGGAGCGCCCGGTTCAGCAGGCTGCGGGCTACGAAGTGGGTGGGGATGGCACAACTGAGGGTGGAGCTCGTCGGTGTTCCATGCGGCCGTCGACCGCCTCCGTAGGCCGGTGGTTGTGCCGGGTCGGCCGAAGTAGGCCAAGGCGTCTGTGGCTCGCCTGGTCATGGTCCGGCCGAGGGGTGACCAGCTCAATCGGGGCGGTCGGGATGTCGCGAAGCACCGCGTCGGTGCGGCCGACATCAGCTGCTTCCCTGCTGTTCGGTCATAGTGTCGGGTAGGCGGTGGTCATCCGTCGGTGGATGCCGAGGTCACCTAGTGCCGCGCGTCGTTAGTGTCTAGACGGTTGGGGTCGCGGGAGACTGGGGTGCGAGCACAGCCGTTGGGTCTGCGTGATGGGGATCGGGAGACGCTAGGTCGGTGGACGCGGTCGGCGGTGATGCCGGCGGGGTTGGTGCAGAGGGCGCGGATCGTGCTGTTGGCCGCGGACGGGGTGGCTCATGTCGAGATCGCCCGCCGGTTGGGTGTGGCGCGCCAGACTGTGTTGACGTGGCGGGCCCGGTACGAGTCCGCCGGTGTGGCCGGGCTCGATGACCGGCCGAAGTCGGGCCGTCCCAGGCGGGTGGATCACCGTCGGATCATCGAGGTGACATTGCGTCCACCACCGAAGAAGTACGGGGTGACGCACTGGTCCAGCCGGCTGTTGGGTCGCCATCTGGGGATCGGGGACGCCACTGTGGCGCGGGCGTGGCGGGAGTACGGCGTCCAGCCGTGGCGCTCGGGCACGTTCAAGTTCTCCACCGACCCGCAGCTCGTCGCGAAGGTCACTGACGTCGTCGGGTTGTATCTGAACCCGCCGGAGAACGCGGTCGTGTTGTGTGTGGACGACAAGTCGCAGATCCAGGCGTTGGACCGGACCGCACCGGTGTTGCCGATGCAGCCGCACCTGATCGAGCGCCGCACCCACGACTACGTCCGTCACGGCACGACGACGCTGTTGGCTGCATTGGAGATCGCGACGGGCAAGGTCACGGCCCGCTGCCAACCCCGCCACCGCCACGAGGAGTTCCTGGTGTTCCTGCGCCAGGTCGCCCGCGCCTACCCGGACGTGGAGTTGCACCTGGTCATGGACAACTACGCCGCCCACAAGCACGCCGACGTCCGGGCCTGGCTGGCGAACCACCCGCGGATCACGGTCCACTTCACCCCGACGCATGCCTCGTGGATGAACCTCGTGGAGTGCTGGTTCTCCATCGCCGAACGTCAGGCCGTCCACCGTGGCTCCTACCGCTCCGTCCGCGACCTCACTACGAAGATCCGGGCATTCGTCGACGGCTGGAACAACGAACAGGCCCACCCGTTCACCTCGACCAAGACCGCCGACCAGATCCTGGCGAAGGCCCACCGCCCAACAACCTCAGACGCGGGCCACTAGATTCGACGCCACCCGCCGGACCTCCCACCGCCAGGCCAGTCCTAACGAGCGACGCTGAGGTCCAATCGCTTCCCGACCAGGCTGGCCGGCCGTACGGACAGGCCACTGGCGATGCGCCTCAGCTCGACTGCACCCGGTGACCGGGGGTGTGACAACACGATCGGTAGTCCGACGTCCCCGCCCTCGCGCACCCCCATGTCGATCGGCACCTGACCCAGCAGAGGTACGTCCGCTCCGAGAATCCGGCTCAGCGACGCCGCCACGCTCGCGCCGCCCCCGGATCCGAACACCTCCAGTCGAGAGCCATCGGCCAGATCGAGCCACGACATGTTCTCGATGACACCCACCACGCGCTGCCGGGTCTGTGCTGCGACGGCTCCCGCACGCTCGGCCACCTCGGCCGCGGCTTGTTGCGGTGTCGTGACCACCAGCAGCTCCGACGACGGCAGCAATTGACCGACGCTGATCGCGATGTCCCCGGTGCCGGGCGGCAGATCGAGCAGGAGGACATCCAATTCGCCCCAGAACACGTCGGCGAGGAACTGCTGGAGGGCGCGGTGCAGCATGGGTCCGCGCCACACGACAGGCTGATTTCCCGGGACGAACATGCCGATCGAGATGACCCGGACGTCGTGGGCCACCGGTGGCAGGATCATGTCGTCGACCCGCGTGGGGGGACGCTCGACTCCCATCATCCGGGGGATCGAGAAACCGTAGACATCGGCGTCGACGATCCCGACGCTCACTCCCGACGCCGCCATCGCCGCAGCGAGGTTGACGGTCACGCTGCTCTTGCCGACCCCGCCCTTACCGGACGCCACGGCGTACACCCGCGTCCGCGACGTCGGAGCGGCGAACGGGATGACGGGCTCGGCGGAATCGTCGCCACGCAGCTGACGGCGGAGCTGTTCTCGCTGGTCGCTGTTCATGACGTCGAGTTCGACGCGTACCCGCGACACTCCTGGCACTGCCATCGCGGCGGCCGTCACGTCGGTCGTCAGTGCCTCTTTCATCGGGCACCCGGCAACAGTGAGGAACAGCGCCACGTCAGCGCCGCCGTCCGCATCCACCGTGACGTCCTTGACCATCCCCAGATCGGTGATGGGGCGGCGAATCTCGGGATCGAGGACCGCGCCCAGTGCGGCGCGTACCTGATCAGCGACCGATACGGAGGGGCTCACGCCTCCATCGTAGGTGCGCGCCGCTGCTCGGGGACGGCGGTGCGGCACCAGGGGCACAGGGCCCAGCCGTCGTCGATCGGGCGCTGACACGACGCGCACTGGGCCGACTCCAGATTGGTCGCACACCACGGGCACGCGACCATCCCGTGCTCGGTCGGCCGCGAACATGCGGGGCAGGCGTTGCCCTCGCGTCGGTCGCTGGTCGTCGTCCGAATGACCTCCTCGAATGTGGTCTGCCCGGCCATGGCCTTGCGCAGCGCCGAGGCACGCAGCGTCTGCATTCCCGCCTCCACCGCCTGCGCCGAGATGGTCGCCTCGGTCGGGTCCTTCACGAGGATCTTGCGCATCGTCGAGTCGACCTCGAGGACCTCGTACACCGCGGTTCGTCCCCGATAGCCCGTCCCGGCGCAGTCCGGGCAGCCGACCCCCTTCGTGGGGGTTCCCTTCGCCAGGTCGGCCACGCTCAAGCCGAGCAGGCTCAGCGTCGCCTCGTCGGGGACGTAGGGCGCCGAGCAGGCACGGCACGGTCGTCGCACCAGCCGCTGCGCCACGGCCAACACCAGCGAGCTGGCCACCAGGAATGAGTCGGCCCCCATGTCGATCAGTCGGGTCAGGGCAGCGACCGCCGAGTTGGTGTGCAAGGTCGTGAGCACCAGGTGTCCGGTCAACGCCGCCTTGAGGGCGAGCTCACTGGTCTCGGCATCGCGCACCTCGCCGACCAGGACGATGTCGGGGTCCTGGCGCAGCACGCTGCGCAGTCCGGCCTGGAACGTCATGCCGGACTTCGGGTTGACCTGGACCTGGGTGATCCCGGGTAGCTGGACCTCGACCGGGTCTTCGAGCGTGACGATGTTCTTCTCGGGGTCCAGGATGGCGTGGATGCCCGCGTACAGCGTGTTGGTCTTGCCCGATCCCGTGGGCCCGGTGATGAGGATGAGGCCCTGCGGGAGGGACAGGGCGTGACGGAACGCGGTGAGCTGCTCGGGTTCGAACCCCAGGCTCGCCAAGGTCGGGACGTCGTCGCCGCGGGTGAGGAGCCGGATGACGACCTTCTCACCGTGCAGGCTCGGCAGGGTGGACACCCGGGTGTCGATCTCGTGGCGGTCGACGACGATCCGGGTACGACCGTCCTGTGGGACGCGCCGCTCCGAGATGTCCAGACCTGAAATGATCTTTATCCGGCTGATCACCGACCCGGCGGCACCCTTGGGCGCCACGATGACGTCCCGCAGGATCCCGTCGATGCGGAATCTCACCCGTAGCGAATCTCGCTGGGTCTCGATGTGGACGTCACTGGCTCGGAGGTTCACCGCCTCGGTGAGGATTCGATTGACCAGCTGCACCGTCGGTGCGTCCTCGACGGCACGCGCGCTGTCCAGGCTCTCGCTGACGTCGTCGATGGTCATCTGGTCGGTCATGGCCACGATGCCGGCGCTGTCGGCACTCAACGACCACGCCCGCTTGAGCTGATCCCGGATCTGTGACTCCAGGCCGACGACCGGCACGACGTCCTTGCGCAGCATGGCGCGTGCGTCGTCCAGCGCGACGACGTTGGTCGGGTCGGTCATTGCCAACACCGCCTTGCCGTCGTCGCGGATCTCGACGACACACACCCCATGGCGTTCGCTCATCGCCTGTGGCAACGATCGGACCGCGTCGGGTGGGAGGGTGCGTTTGGCCAGGTCGACGCTGGGTAGGCCGAGTTGGTCGGCCAGGCTGAGAGCGATATCGCGCTCGTCGGCCAGTTTCAGTTCGACCAGGACCTGGCCCAGGCGTAGCCGCCCGCCCGGTCGCTGCTGCTGTGCCGTCAGTGCCTGGCTGAGTTGGGCCGCGGTGATGAGTCCGCTGTCGACGAGGAGATCACCCAGTCGGCGCCGCCCAGTCGGCCCGGGGGTCGCGGGAACCGGCACGCCGATCGATCCTGCCAAGGTGTCTGCCACCGCGTCCTTGTCGACAGATCAGCCCGGCACCTGAAGGTTCGGGTCGGCAACCAGCGGCTGAGAGGCCTGGGCCGGTGCCGCTGTCGACGCCGGCAGCGACGGTGCCGGCGCCGGGGCGCGTTGATCGAGCTCTTCGAGAAGGTCGCGGAGCTCGGACCGGATGAAGTCTCGGGTGGCGACGTCGCGCAACGCGATCTTGAGGGCGGCGACCTCACGGGTGAGGTACTCGGTGTCAGCCAGGGCGCGCTCGGACGCGGTGCGATCCTGGGCTGCCGCCACCCGGTCGCGGTCGGCCTGGCGGTTCTGGGCCAGCAGGATCAGCGGTGCCGCGTACGACGCCTGCATCGACAAGATCAAGGTGAGCAGGGTGAAGTTGAGCGAGCGGGGATCGAACTGCCAGGCAGGCGGCAACAGGGTGTTCCACAGTAGCCAGAGCGCGATGACCAGCGTCATGTACACCAGGAACCGGGCAGTGCCCATGAATCGGGCGATCCGCTCGGAGAGCCGACCGAAGGCCTCCGGGTCCGGGGCCGCCCGCACCCGAGTCCGTCGGCCGCGCTGACGGGGGGTGGCCAGGTCGACCGGTCCACCCCAACCGCGCCGGGTCTCAGCCACTCGCGCCACTCTCGCCACCCTCTCCACCCGTTCCGTTGCGTCGCCGAACCAGGCCACCGGCAGTCGTGGTGGCACGTGCGCCGATCGCCGAATCCAACGTGCGGCGTGCCTGGCGTCGGCGGACGGCATCGGGGTCGTCGTTCTCGCGCCAGTCCTGGGGCAGCAGGTGATCCAGTACGTCGTCGACGGTGACCACCCCCACCAGGCGCCCCATCGTGTCCACCACCGGCGCGGACACCAGATTGTAGGTGGCCAGGAACCTCGTCACCGTCGGCAACAGGGCGTCGGTGGTGTGTGGTTCGAGGTGGCGGTCGACCGCCAGACCCACAGCGCTGTGCGGGGGTTCGCGTAGCAGCCGCTGGACATGTGCCGTGCCGATGAAGCGCCCGGTAGGCGTCTCCAGCGGCGGACGACAGACGAACACCGCAGCTGCCGTCGCGGGCGACAGCTCTGCCCGCCGGACCCGGGCGAGAGCCTCGGCCACCGTCGCCTCGGGCGGCAGGATCACCGGTTCCGTCGTCATCAACCCCCCGGCCGTGTCCTCGTCGTAGGCGAGCAACCGCCGGATCGAGGCCGCCTCGTCGGGGTCCATGGCGTCGAGCAACCGCTGCGCAGTGGCCTCGGGAAGCTCGGACAGCAGATCCGCCGCGTCGTCGGGTTCCATCGCCTCCAACACGTCGGCGGCCCGCTTGCCCTGCAGCGTGGTGAGGATGTCCACCTGGTCGTCGTCGGGTAGCTCCTCCAGGACGTCGGCCAGCTTCTCGTCGTCCAGTGCCTGGGCGACCTCGCGCCGCCGCTTCGGCGTCATGGCGTGCATGACCTCGGCCAGGTCGGCCGGCTTCAGCTCGTCGAAGGCCGCGAGCAGGTTGGCCGCGCCCTGCTGGGTGTCGGTCGGCCCCAGTCCGGTCACCGCGCCGAGGTCGATCAGCATGGTTTCGCCGCGTCGCCGGATCGATGTCCGTCCGGTCACCGAGCGGCGCACGAAGAGGCGGGTGAGCGTCCAGTCGCCGCCGCGACCGGCCTCCATGGCGACGTCCTCGACCTCGACGTCGCCGGTGCCGTCGATCAGCGTGACTCGACGATCCAGGAGGTCCGCCAGGACCAGTGTCTCGGAGGGACGCTGCTCGAAGCGGGTCATGTTGACCAAGCCGGTCGTGATCACCTGCGTGGACTCCATCGACAGGATCCGCGTCATCGGGACGAAGACCCGCCGCCGACCGGGGACCTCGACGACCAGACCCACCACCCGGGCACGGGTCACCGCGAGGATCGCGACGACGTCGCGCACCCGACCCACCTGGTCGCCCAACGGATCGAAGGCCGCCAGCCCGGCCAGGCGAGCGGCGAAAACCCTGGTTCCGGCTGTCGACACGTTCCGTGACTACTCCGGCCCGGCCGCCAGGGCAAGTCGACCGGCCGAGGGTGGCTCACCATAGTCATGTGAGAACCGCGCACGGTGGCGACGCCCGTCGACCGCAGACCCCCACGCGATCGCGGGGCCAAGCCTGGCCCGCGACACGTGTCGGCTGGTGGCTTGGCCTGATCGGCGTGGTCGCAACCCTGCTCGCGGTCGATGCCCGAGAGGGTGCGCCGGTGGTGATCGAGGAGCCCCCGGCACGCGCGGTCGATCTCCGGGGATGCGGCTGGTTCGTGGCCTACGACCCGCCCGTCGTGCTCGCTGTCGACGCCGCGCTCGACGGCTCGCGGTTGGACGATTCGTCACGTCGGGTCTTGCGCACCGCGGTCACCGGCCAGGTGGCCGCGCTGCGCGCGGCGCTGACGGCGGGTGCCGCCCCGGACGTCGTCGTTCCGGGGTTCGACTACACGCCGCTGACGGCCTCGGTGTCGGCCCGTTGCGCGGAGGCCACGCGGACACTGCTCGATGCAGGGGCCTCACCAAACCTGGCCCTGCCTGGTAGGCAGGCACCGTTGAGCGTCGCCGTCTCGGTGGCCGACTCGGACGCCGTCACCCTGCTACTGCAGGCGGGGGCGGACCCGGACAAGCCAGGCAACGACGGCTTGAGCGCACGTGACCTGGCGGACATCCTCGGTGACCCGGCAGTCCTCGAAGCGCTCTCGACTGGCTAGCCGAGCGTGCCCGGAGGTGACGAGGTCACGCCGCCGAGCTCGTTGAGCACGTTTCGCGCCTCATTCGCCATGGCGGGATTGCACATGACTGCATATTGCGAGGCGACGATCTGACTAGCCGACGTGAAGTCGCGCCGACCCCCCGTGAAGCCGTACGAGACGACCCCGAACAGGATTCCGAATGCCGCCCCGATGATGACCGCCGCGAGGATGACCTGAAGGCTGGTATCCGAGAAGAAGGACAGCAACAATCCGACGAACAAACCGAAGTAGGCACCCGAGAATGCCCCGGCCAAAGCCACCCGAGAATAGGTGAGGCGTCCGGTCACCCGCTCGACCATCCGCAGGTCGGTTCCGACTATGGCGACGTTCTGTACCGCGAAGCGCTTGTCCGACAGGAAGTCGACGGCCCGTTGGGCGTCGGCGTACGAGTCGTAGACGGCGATCTGCTCGCCGCGGAAGAGTGTGGGGACGGCGGGTACCCGCCCTGACCGCCCGGGTCCCATGAATGCCATGGGCACATCCTGGCCTTCCGGGCTGAGTATCGCCAGGGCACCAGCTGTACGCGTCACCAGCTGTACGTGTCACCAGCTGTACGTGTCACCGTCGTCCGGTGCGCACCCACGTCTCCACGGCGTCGGGGTGTCGCGGCAGCATCGCGGTCAGGTTCTCGTAACCGTCGGCGGTCACCAGGACGTTGTCCTCGATCCGCACCCCGATCCCACGCAACTCGGCGGGCGCCAGTTCGTCGTCCGGGCGGAAGTACAGACCCGGTTCGATCGTGAAGATCATTCCTTCGAGCAGGTCGCCCTCGATGGACTGCTCGCGCGTGGCGAGAGCGCAGTCGTGGACGTCCATGCCCAGGTGGTGGCTGGTGCCGTGAACCATCCATCGGCGGTGCTGGCCACCGGTCTCGCGGTCCAGCGCCTCGTCGACGCCCACCGGAAGCAGTCCCCAGGCGGCGAGTCGCTCGGCGAGGACCCGCATGGCGGCGGCGTGGACTGCGGCCAGTGAGGAACCGGGGCGAACCTCGGCGAATGCGGCGTCGGCCGCGTCGAGGACCGCCTGGTAGACCTGCCGCTGCGGGTCGGTGAAACGCCCGGACACGGGCAGGGTCCGCGTGACGTCGGCGGTGAACAGACTGTCGACCTCGATGCCGGCGTCGACCAGGATGAGGTCTCCGGCTGCCACCGGCCCGTCGTTGCGGACCCAGTGCAGCGTGCAGGCGTGCCCCCCGCTGGCGGCGATGACGTCGTAGCCGATGCCGTTGCCCAATTCGCGAGCCCGGGCAGCGAAGACACCCTCGACGACCCGCTCGCCGCGGGTGTGGCCGATGACGCCCGCAAGTGCAGCCACGACATCGTCGAACGCGACCGCTGTGGCGGCCACCGCGAGGCGCATCTGGTCGACCTCCCAGGGGTCCTTGACCAGCCGCATCACGGAGACGAAAGCGGCTAGGGCATCGTCGTCGCTGACCACCGCCTCCTCGCTCGGGGTCTCCTGGGTCGCGTCGTCGCTACTGGGGACGTGGTCGGTGGCGGGTGCGTGGTCGCTGCCAAGGCTGTCGGTGCCGGGTGCCGAGGTCGCGGGTGACTGCCCCGAGGCGGTCCGAGCCGAGGTGACGAGGGCGGTCAGCGTCGGTGACGCCTCGGTGATCAGCCGGGTGGGCGGGGCGTCCGCCGCCATCAGCACCTCGTCGAGTTCGTCGAGGTGAACCGCCCTGATGCCGGTCTCGGCGGCGATCTCCGCCAGAGACTGCCGCGAGCCGACCCAGAGCTCGCCGTACCGGGCGTCGGCATAGAACTCGGTGCTGTCCCGCTCGGCGCGCGGGCGGAAGTACAACACCGCCTCGTGTCCCGCCGCGTCGTGTCCCGCCGCGTCGTGTCCCGCCGCGTCGTGTCCCGCCGCGTCGTGTCC
>JANNOG010000133.1:0-18382 GCA_031398915.1 Micrococcales bacterium
TGGTGGTGCAGATCGTCGAGGACCTCGTCGATTGGCCGATGATAAGCATGCCGTTCGTTGCAGAGAAATATGGCGTTTCAGTCCCTACCGCAAAGTCTGCCGTGGACCGCCTCGTCGAAGTCGCCATCTTGAAGCAGGTGAGCGAAGGTCCTTATCGCCGCATTTTTGGTGCAACTCCAGTTATGGACCTGGTTGAATCGCTCTGACGGCTCGCTCACGGCCGCCTTGACGGTCCTCTAAGACGCTCCGACCAGACCGCGCCGCGTTGGCCGCAAGGTGCAGACCGCCTGCCCGGAGGCAGAGGCGGGCGCCGCTGGGCGATTCCCACCGCGCCGCCGCGGCACCTGATAGCTCGTCTGTCGGATCGATAAGCAGCTGCGCGCGGTGACCGTGCTGGACGTCGTCCATCGAATCCCTCGCCCTCCGCTGAGCAGCACAAACCCGCCTTGATCCGCGTCGGCGCCCACCCTCTACGACAGCGAGTGGACGCGCGTGTACTCGGTGGACATCGAGCATCCCGCTGAACCGTCACCAAGCACCAAAAGACCGCATCGGTCCGGCATCATGTGCGCATGACCGTCACCGTGGAAGGTCGGCCGCTGCCGGCGACGATGCGCGCCAGCGTGCTGACCGCTGCGATGCAGCTCACCGTGGAGGAGCGGCCGGTGCCGCATCCCCTGCCCGACGAGGTGCTCGTCAAGGTGAGCTCGGTCGGCGTCTGCGGCTCCGACGTCCACTACTACCGCGAGGGGCGGATCGGCGACTACGTCGTCGAGGCTCCCTTGGTGCTCGGCCACGAGCTCGCTGGGCGCATCGTCGGGATCGGTGACCGCGTGGACGCCGGACGGCTCGGCCAGCGGGTGGCGGTCGAGCCGCAGCGCCCCTGCCACGTGTGCGGTCAGTGCCTGGCGGGGCGGTACAACCTGTGCCCGCACATGCGCTTCTACGCCACCCCACCGGTGGACGGGGCGTTCGCCGGCTACGTCACCGCGCCGTCGGTTTTCGCTCACACCCTGCCCGACGCCCTGTCCGACGACGCCGGGGCGCTGCTGGAGCCGCTGTCGGTCGCCATCGCGGCGATGCGCAAGGCGCGCGTGGTGCCGGGGAGCCGGGTCCTCATCGCGGGCGCCGGCCCCATCGGGGTGATCGCCGCTCAGACCGCTCGAGCTTTCGGGGCGGCAGAGGTCATCGTCACCGACCTCGTCGCTGAGCGCCGCGACCGGGTGGAGCGCTTCGGCGCGACGTCGACCTTCGACCCGCTCACCCAGGACGTCGTGGCCCTGGACCTGGCCGTCGACGCCTTCGTCGATGCCAGCGGCGCGGCGCCCGCTGTGCGCTCGGGCATCGCGTGCGTGCGCCCCGCTGGCGTGGTGGTCCTCGTCGGCCTCGGTGAGCCCGACGTGTTGCTGCCCGTGGGCGTCATCGCGAACCGGGAGATCACCCTGACCGGCGTCTTCCGCTACACCGACACGTGGCCGCTGGCGATCCACCTGGTGACGTCCGGTCAGGTCGATCTGGACTCACTGGTCACGGGCCGCTTCGACCTCGACCACGTGGGGCAGGCATTGGAGAGCGACAGCGACCCGGCGAGCCTGAAGTCGATCGTCGAGCCATGAGCCCCACGACACCTACGCCCTGTTCCGGTAGTCGCTGAGCTCCTCGAGCTGGTCAGGATCCAGCTCGTAGAACCCTCCGCCGTGCTTCACTGCAGGTCGTCGACGGATCCGGTGCGCGCGACCGTGAGGGTGACTCGCTCGACGATCGGTTGCTGGTACCCGGGGATGGCCACCGACTCGCAGCGCACCCCGTAGTCGGCCGGTCGGTTCGCGGAGTTGGCCGCCGCGACCAGGGTGATCCGAGGGAAGGCGTTGCTGGTCAGCGGATTCGGGTCGTAGATCGCCTTGACGCGGACCCGCACCTCGTCCTCGACCGAGTCCGATACCCGCTCCCGGCGCAACACGAGCTTGCACACCAGGTCGCCGGCCGCCTCGGAGACCGGCCGCATGGTCACGGTCGCGACCACGGTATGAGCGTCGCTGCCCTCGACCCAGATCTGCCCCCGCCCGTTCCCGTCGACGACCGGCCGCTCGGTGGCCGTCTCGGTCCGGGCGTTCGCCGGGTGCACGACGAGGACGGCCCGCCTCACCTGTGGTTGGACGAACTGCTTGCCCTGCCCCGGTGCGCAGAACACCTTCACCTCCCCGCCATCGCCCGCATCGCCGAAGCCGGCCAGCGTCACCTGCGGCAGCGCGTTCGACGTCCCGCCCTGGCCGGCCGGGGTCTGCCGGACGCGCACGACGGTGCTGTCGAGCACGGCCGGCACCTCTGTGCCACCGATGAGGATGGTGAGAGAGCAGGTCAGATCGCCAGCGGTGGTGTCCTGCGGCTCCAGGCTCACGGTGGCGAGCGCTCGGACCTGCCCGGTCGTCCGGTTCCTGATCACCGACGACAGGTTCTGTCCGAAGACATCGCTGGCGGTTGCTCCCGCGACGTTGTCGGCGACCACCTTCAGCCGGTCCACCCGGGGGGCGGTCCCCGACCCCGCGACTCGGGTGCAGGCCACCCGCAGCACCGCGGGCCCCGAGACCACGCCGAGCAGCGTGATGGTCGGGAAGCTGTTCGAGACGGTGGGCAGTGGCGGGATCGTGTCCTGCACCCGGATCACCGTCTCGTCGAGGAGCGTGGTGACGTTCGTGGCCGAGATCGCCTGCATCCGGCAGCGGAAGTCCTGCGACGCCGGATCCCGCGGGGTCAGCGCCATGACAGCGGTCACCACCTGGGGACCCGACGGCAGCGAGAACGACTGCTGCGTGGTGGCGGTGTAGCCGGTCCGCACGCCCACGAGGGTGCGCGAGACGTCGGCCTGGGCAGCGGGCGTGATGGCGATCGTGCTTAACAGCACGGCAACGGCCGTGGCAATGGTGGCGGCGGGTCGTCTCATAAAATCTCCTCGGGTATCAGGGCGCTTCGGGTGGGGCCGGCAAGGACTGCCACGTCTCGGCGTCGAGCGGGAGCCACTCGCTGATGGTCATGTACCGGTCCAGATTGACGGGGTTGACCGAGACGCGGAACCGGAGCCGCGCGCCGTCGGCGGTGCACCACGTGATGGGGAAGGCAAAGCGCCATTTGTTGACGTGCGGCGTGACATCGGCCCAGATCGCCAGGAACCGCTGGACGTAGCCGGGGTCCCCCTGGAGGAACCGGTTGATGACGGCCTCGAAGTAGGGGTTGGGCCCGTCCGGCCCGACGATCTGGTCGCCGTAGCCGCCCTTGAGGATCGCTGCGCACAGTCGCATCGCCTCGTCCCAGTTCTCGATGCGGTCCGCCCAGCGGGGGGTGCACAGGCCGATCATCATGTTGCGCTCGACTGCGCGTCCGAGGGTTCCCAGGTCGACCTGCCACAGCCGCTGCATGGCCGCGTTGGCGCCGACGACCTCGAAGAACTCCGTGTTCACGTGCGCCGGCCATGGGAGCGTCGCGATGTCGACCAGCGCTTCGTCCAGGCTGTGGAAGGGGGAATCCGCCTGCGTGCCGACCATGACGGCGTCCTCGGAATACCCGAACGCCTCGATGATCTCGCCGCGGCGCATCGGGTCGACGGACAAGCGGTCGAGCAGTTGCACCAGAGCGGACCGCGAGGGAGTGCGACGTCCCGACTCGTACGAGCGGATGGACTCCTCCGACACGGCCGCCCGGGCGGCCAGGTCACGTCTGCTGAGCCGGGCGGCCTCACGAACCTCGCGGAGCAGGCTGGACGCCGTCGGATGGGCCACAGGCGGAGCATGCCAGGCGGTACCAGGAGTACCAGATGCGCCATGGACGGCGCCGGAAGCGCCGAGATAACTTCCGAAAGGGCACGCGCGGGTGTGTCACACCATCGAAAGAGGCCTTCGTGAACATCCTTCTCGTCGTCATCCTCGTCCTGTGCGGGTCGTTCGTGCCCGGCCCACACCGCGGGGGCCACGGTGGACCCAGTGGTGCGGCTGCGGCGCTCGCCGCTCTCGACGCCGACGCCTACCGCGCCAGGGTCGTGCCCGTGGCGCACCCGGCGGGTGCCTCGAAGGTCGTCCTCGAGCGCGACGTCGCCGCATCCGCTGCGGTCGGTGTGCGCGACCTCGACCCCGACCGGGACGGCTGGGCCGTCGCGGGACGCTCACCTCGGCTGCAGGTGGTGAGGGTGGTGTCGGTCGACGTCATCGACGGCAGCCCCGAGGTCACCGTCGTGACCGAGCCTGACAGGTGCCGCGTGCTGTCGCCGCCCCGGTTGGCTCCGGTGAGGTGGGTGCCGCCGCTGCCGCTGCGGGTCACGGATGCCGACCCGGCTCGCTGTGCGCCGGACCCGGTCGACGACGTCGAGATCGCCGACCTCGTCGTCACCGCCGACCCCGACGTCCCCCGCAGCGCCTCGGCAGCCATCGGGCAGGGCGGCGGCACCGTCCGGGCGACAGCGGCCGACGGGAGCACGTACACCCTGGTCGTGCCTGCCTTTGCCGTCGAGGAGACCGCCGAGATCAGCGTCGCCCCCGCAGCTGTCGGCGGGCTCGATCCCGTCGCGGACGGCGTGGTCGCGGGCGTGTCACTGCAACCCGCGGGCCTTGAGTTCGCCGTGCCCGCGACGCTGGAGGTCCGCCTGCCCGATGGCAGCACCCTGCCCGAGGGCCCGGTGTTCGCCTCGACCCACCGCGACGGCGAACCCGGCCTGGAGCTGCCGACGTTCCGCCGCGGGGACGACAACCGCTCGCTGACCATGCGGATCGATCACTTCAGCAGTGCGGCCGTCTGGACGGGAAAGGTGAGCCAGCTGGAGAAGCTGTTCGCAGCCGCCCTCCAGGACGTACCGGAGGTTGGCGAGCAGCTGCCGACCCTGCCGCCCGCCGCAGCCGCATTCCTCGGTGGCGCGCCCGGCTCCGACGCGGTGTTCGCCCAGCAGGTCGCGCTGTACTACACCTCGATCGTCGTGCCCGCCCTCGCTGTCGCCTCCAGCTCGCCCGAGGATCTCGCCCGGGCCGTGACCATCACGAACCGGCTGCGGTCCCTCACCTCTGCTGTCGGCCCGGGAAACGACCCCCCGCTGCCTGCGCCCATCGGTGAGGCGACGACGGTCTCCGACCTGCCGCTGCTCCTGGAGGGTCAGGTAGGCGGGGCGGCCGCGATCCTCCAGTCGACCTACCTGCTGCCCGGCTGCTCCGCCGATGTGGTCGTGGCGAGGGACTGGATCACGATTCCGGCGTTCCTGTCCGGGCAGGCGCAGCTGTTCGACGACGGCGCGGCGGTCCAGAACGTCACCGCGGCCACCTCGTGCATCCGCACGACGACCACTGCCGAGCTCACCCCGTCGACGCTGACAGTCGAGGACCGCTTCGTCGACATCGACGCCCGCGTCCTCGTGTCGGTGCCCGCGCAGACGCCGGTCCCCGCCGGGGTGGAGGCGGTCCCGCTGCCCGGTGGGCGGATCGGCCTCCCCCAGGCCGGGTTCGTCAACCTCACCGCGACCGGTGCTGCGTTCGTCGTCCCGGGTGGCACCGACCCGGTCCTCGCTCAGGCGCTGACCGGTGCCGACGGGCGGGTGCGCGCCCAACTCGACCGAGGCGAGGAACCCCAGGAACGCGCGCTTGTGCTCCGGGTCGTCGGCGTCGGGATCCCCGGGACGGCGTTCGCCGCGCTGGGGACCATCGACGAGGACCTGCTGTTCGGCGAGGTCGACACCCTCGTCGGCTCGGACGAGGAGGGTCTGACGGTCAAGCGCTTCGACCCGTCGCTCACCACCGCTCCCATCACCGAGCAGGTCCTGCAGCCTGGTGGGACGACTCCGGTCTGCGTGGAGGTTCGGGACCGGTTGGACACGCTCCGCCCTGGCGTACCCGTCACGTTCAGGCTGATCGAGGGCCCCGGGAAGATGACCGAAACGGTCGTGGACACCGTCTTCGACGCGCCCGGTGTGACCCAGGGCACCGCCTGCCTGGACTACGAGCACCCCGACGGGCCGGTGCCGCCCGGGACGGTGGCCGTGGTCGGCGCCGAAGCCCAGCTGGAGGACGAGTTCGCCCGCACCGAGATCGTCCTGTCCCCGTACGCGGTCGACGTCACGATCTCGGCGCGGGCGGAGGGTGAGCCCGGCTTCGTGGAGGTGACCGACGGGTCCCTACCGAGCGACCCGGGCGTGCCGGTGGACGTGCAGGTTGTGCTCGAAGCGACGCAGGGCGAGGAGGTCGGTGACCCGCTGACCCCGCTGGAGGGCGGCAGCGTCTTCGCGACCGTGGAAGACGGCGACGGGTTCCTCACCGTCGGCGGCGTCCCCGTGGTGCCGCTCGCCCTGACGACGGACGCCTTCGGCGCCGCGACGTTCACCTGGAACCCGGTGACCGACGAGGGCGGACTGGTGCGCGTGTCGCACCCGGCGACCGGACCTGGAGTCTTCGCCACGGCCCGGTTCGGTCCCGACCCCCAGGTCATCGAGGGCGACGCGGTCGTTCGCACGAACCAGGAAGCGGAGGCGCTCGAGGGCGTCGTCGAGGTCACGGGGCGGCTGCTCATCGGCGGCACCTTCGCGGCCCCCGGCTCGGTATCGGACCTCACCCCGTTGGCCGGCCTCCAGCGGGTCGGCGGGCTCGTGTCCGTGCAGTCCACCACCGCCCTCACGACACTCGACGGTCTCGAGAACGTCACCGCCGCCGGAGGGCTCAACATCACCGACAACCGGGTGTTGACCGATCTGGACGGGCTGGACGGTCTGACCACTGTGAATGGCGGGACCCTCGTGATCCGCGAGAACCCCGCGCTCGCAGACCTCTCGGCTCTGGGGTCGGTGACCGGCTCCGCCGACGCCATACGCATCAGCCTCAACCCCGCGCTCACCGATCTGGAGGGGCTCGGCGGCATCACGTCCGTCGCGGGGGACCTCCAGGTGAGCGGTGTCGGGCTGCAGTCGCTCACCGGGCTGGAGTCGATCGCGTCACTGGGCGGGAACCTCCTGATCAGCACGAGCGCGGTCGACTTCGCGAACCTCACCGACTATGCGCTGCCAGGCCTCACCACCGTGTTCCGGGTGCAGATCAGTGACTTCGCGGCCCCGGGCACGCCCGCCGGATCGCTGCGGACGGTCTCGCTACCCGCGCTCACGACCGTCGACCGCCTGCAGGTGTTCGGCGCCGACGGGGCCGTATTGCGGGTGGACGCACCCCTCGCGACCGCCGACCAGTTCACGCTGAGCGACAGCGTGGCTGCCGACGTGACGCTGAATGTCGGGCGCGGCGACATTGTCGTCAACGCCAACCAGGGCGGCAGCGCCGCTGTGGTCTCGACCGAGAACCTGTCCGACAGGGCGATCCGTGTCGAGAGCAACAGGGGCACCCGGGTCGAGCTGTCGGTGCCGGACGCCTTCCAGGTGAGGGTCACGAGCAATACCGGGATCGATCTCGACCTGCTGGGGATTCAGCAGGCCACCCAAGTCACGGTCACGTTGAACGTCGGGTTCACCGACGATCAGGCGCGGGCGTGGGCGGTCGGGCGCGGGGACACCACCCCGACGGTCGGCGGCAATCGGCCAGCGTGACCGGGCTCCCGCCGCGCGCGCTCCAACGTGACACGACCCGCGGCGGCCCTTCATTGAGCCTTGGTCGTGGACCGCTGCGGTTCGGGTCCCAGCGGAGTCTGTCGGAGCTACCTGCAGTCATACGCCATCTGGTTTCAACGGGCGCGTGGACCTGAAGAAGTCCGGGTGCGTGGGGGCACCGATACGCCCACCAGACGGCCTCGCCGCAGCGGTTACGGCCCAGGTGGTGCTCGGCGAGCGTGCTGGCTGAGATCACCCGCAGATGAGTCCGAGGCTGATCGTGCGCGGCGCGGTGAGCGGGCCGGCTGGGCTGGCCCATTGGCCGAGCCGGCTGAGCACGCGGTATCGATACGTAGCCTGCGCGGTGGGGGTGTCGCGGACGGTCGTGCCGGTGGTCGTCGTGATGGTCGTCCATGTGGTGCCGCCGTTGCTGCTGCGTTCCACCTGATACTGGGTGCCTGGTCGAGCAGGAGTGACCGCCGACCAGGACACGTCGATACCGTTGGTCGGCACCACCGAACAGCTGGCAGACACCGCTGCGGGGGGAGTGAGGGTCGCGGCCCGACCGCCCCCACTCCCGGACCCGGGGGTGCCCCAGGCCGCGGCGCTGGGACCCGCCACCGAGAGCATCAGCGCCACCGCCCCCACGAACCCGGCAACCGTGCGAGCTGCCATGTGCGTGTCGAATCCTGGTAGCTGAGCGGTCAGACCTGGGAGGCGACGAGGCTGCCGGCGACGGTGATGCTGACGCCCTGGCAGTTGTCGCCGGCAGCGAGAGTCATGACCACCCCTCCGGTCACAGTGACTGTGCCGGACGTACCCGCAGGGATCGTCACTGGCGCGACGGTGCCCGGCGATGTCGTGAAGTTCGAGGCGATGCAGGTGCCCTGACCCGTGACGGCGCCCAGGTTGACGCCGGTGACTCGGACCGGGAACGGATTGGGGTTGCTGACGGTGTAGACGATGTCACCGACGCCGCCGGGGAAGAGCTGGGCGCTTGCCGTACCGGGCGTCACGACGAGGTTCTGGGCGGTCAACGCACGCGCCTGACCGTCCCCGCTGCCGCCGACGGTCCACAGGGCGGCCGCCGCCGCCGCCGGCACGCCGAGGGCGAGGGTCCACGCCACCAGCGCGGTCCGTCGATGGGCGCGTGCCCGGCGCCGGTTGGAGTGCCGCGCACCTGGCGAAGGTATGGGCAGGGGCGTTCCGAGTGCGGCCATGATGAGCTCCGGGCGGGTGAGGCATACCGGGTGGTCCCTCCACCCGCCGTACACATCGGGGCCTCGGACCCCGCTCTGAACGTTCCGTCACGCCGGGGACGTCGGCCGTGGGCCGACATCACCCGTTCAGCTGTGACCCCTTGGGTCGTATTCCACGCTCGCATGACGCAAGCGAGCGAGACCTCAGTGCCGCACGGCCCTACCTTGGGCCAATCTTGTTATCTACGTCACACGCGACTAGTGTCAAGGACCCGCGAACCACGACGTGACGAGGTGGTCATGCGACGTTATCGGCGAATCCTGGTCCCACTTTCCCTTGCTCTGGCATCGATAGCCCTGGTGTGCGCTCCACCAGCCGCTGCGACCGGAGCGTCGCCGGGCACGACCCAGGCGGATACCGCCGCCAAGAGTGCCGAGCCGTCCGGTGACAACGTGCTGTTCACCGGTATCCGGGTCGCTCGTCAGGACGGTTTCGACCGTGTGGTCTGGGAGTTCTCCGGTACAGGCATGCCCGGCTACCAGGTCGCCTACACCGACGATCCCCGCAGGGACGGGAGCGGGTTTCCGGTCGACCTGCCCGGAGGGACCACGCTGGCGGTGGGGCTCTCGGGTGTCCGGATCCCCACGGAGCCACTGCCCGGCGAGGTCCCTTACCCGGGGCCGGAGCAGGTGGCGGCAGCCGGAACGGTCCACGTCACCGAGGTCCTCGCCGGCGCCTGGTTCGAGGCGCACCAGGACGGCTTCGTCGGTGTGCGGCGACAGGAGCCATTCCGGGTCTACACATTGGAGGGCCCGCCGAGGGTTGTGGTCGAGATCGTGGACACGACGCCGGCAGTACCGACCGCCGTACCCGCCGGCGACGGCAGCGGCGGCTGGGACGGTCCGCTCGGTGCGCCCGTAGGTCTGGTGATCGTCGCCAGCGTCCTCGCGGCATTAGTCGTCGTCGCGGGCTTCACCAGGCGAGGGTCCCGGTCCTGAGTCGAACCTCGTCGAACGTCAGCAGCGGGCGAACCGGTAGGCGGTGCTGCTCGGGGTGGTCACCTCGACGTCCCGCCTGACCACGGCGATGTCGGCCCCCACGCCGGCGCACGCTCGACGGAAGCCCGCGTCGGTGTACTCGATGGCCACGACCTTGTCGCCGAATACGGCGGTGAAGGCGTCGCACTCGTCGTACTCACCGCACTGCTCGACGACCGCGAAGTCGAACCCGATGACGTCGAGCGACGCGGCCCGCCCGAGGTCTGAGGTGTTCTTCTGCCCGACGGCCAGACCGCGGCGGTGGGCGTAGTCGGTGATCAGCTCGGCGTAGGCGATGGCCTGGGCCTTGCCGAACGGCACGTCGGCCTGCAGCGGGGTGCCGTCGAAGCGGGTCCACGAGTCGAGGTT
Organism: Micrococcales bacterium; assembly: GCA_031398915.1. GTDB lineage: Bacteria > Actinomycetota > Actinomycetes > Actinomycetales > JBBAYJ01 > JANNOG01. The sequence continues at coordinate 10,159 of JANNOG010000133.1, forward strand.
GTCGAACTCGACGGCCTGGAAGCCCTTGCGCTGACAGCCGTCGGTCATCTGCTCGACCCACTGGGCGGCCCGGGTCCGCTTGGCGGACGTGCTGAGGTCGACCAGGTACTCCCCGCCCCATTCGGGGTCGTCGCCCAGCGCGGTCAGCACCAGGTCCTGCGGCCAGGCCGACTGCTCGTCCGGACGGGTCACCCCCGCCTCGTCGGCCTGGGTCTGGAAGGCGTTGACGTAGCAGATCGAATACCCGCCGCGCAGCGGAGAACCCGCGAACCAGTCCCTGGACACGACGCGGGTGCCTGACCTGGGCGTGTAGTCGCCGCCGATCTGGTAGTCGAACGCGGCATCGGCCGGTAGCTGCTGCACGCGTGCCACCGCCCCGGCACCGGCCCAGAGCACCATGGCGATCACAGCGGCCGCAGCAACGGCGACGACGGTGGCCGTGATGGTTCGTCGACGGTGTTGCGCCGACTTGGGGTGATCTGCCGGTGTGACGTGGGGGCTGGACTGCGACATGAGTGACCTCCGGTGTGCCCCGGCACGGCAGGGGGTGCTCGTTGGCACTGTGGCGGACGTTATGCGTCGGGCGGTGCTGTGGGTGGGTGCTGGGCCGCCGGATCATGCTGTCGGACACACTCTGTCGAACCGTCCGAGTCCCTCCCGTACCAGCCTCCCCGCGCGCAGACGTCCTCGTCGTCGGCCTGCTGGTCCATGCGGTCATCGAGGCACCCGAGCGCGGCCGGACCAGCCCGCACACCGTCGCGCAGCTGGTATCCGCCGCTGCCGTGCTCGCCGCGTTCCTCCTCTGGGAACGCCGCACCGCCGACCCGCCGCTCGACCTGGCGCTGTTCACCGATCGACGATTCTCGGTATCGGCTGCCGCGATCACCGTCGCATTCTTCGCCCTGGCGGGCTTCATCTTGCTGATCGTGCAGTACTTCCAGTTCCCGCGGGAAGACGGGCCACTCGCCACCGGGGTCGCTCCTCGCAGCGGGCGTCGCTGCGGCCGGGGCGGTGTTGACCTGGATCCTGCTGCCGGGACGTCCCTCGGATCAGAAGACCGAGTAACCGCCGTCGATTCGCAACACCGATCCGGTCATGTACGACGATGCGTCACTGGCCAGGAACACGATGGCGGGACCCAGCTCGTCGGGCTCGCCGGCGCGCTGTTGCGGCGCATCGTCGATCCAGAATCGATGAAAGCGGGGGTCGTCGACCGGTGCCATGTCCGTTCGCATGTATCCGGGCGCCAGGGCGTTGACTCGCACCCCCAGGGGCGCCCATTCGGCGGCCAGGCTTCGGGTCAGGTGATGCACGGCCGCTTTGGATGCGTTGTAGGCGGGCTGCCACTGTGGCCGGTTGACGATGTCGGCGGACATGGAGCCGATATTGACGATGGTGCCCGAGGTCTGCGCGACGAATACTGCGCCGAATACTTGCGAACAGAACCACACGCCATCGACATTGACGCTCATCACCTCCCGCCACTCGTCGTCCGTCACGTCGAGGGCAGGCTTATGGATACAGGTACCGGCATTGTTGACGAGGATGTCGACCCGCCCGTATTCGGCAAGGGTTCGATCGCGCAAGTCCTCGACCGCGGCACGGCTGGTGACGTCGGCGAGGGCGACCAGCGCCCGACGACCGAGCGCGCGGACCTCGGCCGCCACCGATTCGGCCGCCGCCGCATCCCGGCCCACCACGACGATGTCCGCCCCGGCCTCCGCGAGGGCCAGGGCGAAGGTGCGCCCCAACCCTCTGCTGGACCCCGTGATCACGGCGACTCGATCGTCCAGTCGAAAGCGTTCCAGCATGGCGGGCCTCCACGTCGTCGGGGAGAGCAGCCTAGGCGCGCGCTCGGTGCGCCGGACGACTGGTCGCCACCAGAACGACTGGACGCGATCAGGCGGATGCCCTCCTAGACGGTGTCGCGTGCCGTCTCGGGAAGGTCGTAGTGCACACCCGTCAGCTGCTCGGACAGCTCCCAGAACTTGCGCGCGAGCTCGGTGTCCGTCGCGGTCGGCGTCGGCTGGACCAGGGTGGGGTATCCGCGGGCTTCCAGCGGGCCGTCCGGGCCGAAGAACTGCCCTCCCTGTGCTGCCGGATCGATGGCGGCATACAGCTGAGGCAAGACCCCCACCTCGACGTTCTGGGCCAGCAGGGGATTCATGACCCTACTCAGCAGTTTGACGATTCCCGTCGGGCCACTCGACTGCAGGTTGGTGTTCGAATAACCGGGGTGGGCAAGAACGCTGCGTACCGACGACCCGGCGGCTCGCAACCGTCGGTCGAGCTCCAGCCCGAACAGTACGTTGGCGAATTTGGACTGCTGATAGAAGCCGCGCGGGCTGTACTTCTGCTCGCCCGTGAGGTCGTCGAAATGAATGAAACCCGGCTTGTGCTCTGTCGAACTGACGGTGACCACCCGAGCATCCGTGCCAGCGCTCAGTACACCCAGGAGGCGCCCGGTCAGCGCGAAGTGCCCCAGGTGATTGGCCGCGAACTGGGTTTCGTGACCCTGTGGGCTCAACGACCTCGGCGGCATCATCACGCCTGCGTTGTTGACCAGGACGTCGATCTGCACCTGGTCGGCTATCAGGCGATCCGCGAAGGCGCGCACGGATTCGAGGTCGGCAAGGTCGACCTGGCGCAGGTCCAGGGTGGCGCCCGGCAGCCCCGCAGCGATGTCGGCCCTGGCGCTCTCGCCCTTGGCCAGGTTGCGCACCGCCATGATCACCCGGGCGCCGTGCCGGGCAAGCCGGCGAGACATCGCCAGGCCCAGTCCGCTGTTGGCGCCGGTCACCACGAAGGTACGTCCGTCGAGATCCGGGATCCGCTCCGCTGTCCATGAATCAGTCATAGGCACAGCCTGACCCGCACGGCACTCGATGTCAAAACAGCCACCGCGTGCCGCTCGTGTCTCGTTCTGCGTTTCTTGGCGCTACGGTGGGGCGGTGACCCACGCCGATGCCGATCAGCCACGGCGCCCGGGCCTGGCAGAGCGCAAGCGCAGACTGGTTCACGAGGAGTTGGTCGATGTGGCTGCCTCGCTGATGGCTGAGTGCAGCTTCGAGGAGACGACGGTCGAGCAGATCGCCGCTGCGGCAGGAGTGTCGAGACGGACGTTCTTTCGATACTTCGCCTCGAAAGAGGATGTATTGGTGCAGTCGATCGCGCACATCGGCGCCAAGCTCGACGCGCACCTCGCTGCTCGCTCCCCGGCGGAGAAGCCGTCGGTTGCACTCCGACGGGCGTTCGACGTGTTCGTCCGCCATCCCACCGACCCGAAGGACGTTCGACTCGCCACCGTGATCGTGCGTACGCCCGCGCTGATGGGTCGGTACCTGGAGTGGCAAATCCAGTGGCGACACCAGGTGGCTGCGGTCATCGCCGGTCGCGCGGGAGTGGACCCTGCCGTCGACCCTCGACCTCTGTTGATGGTGTCGGTCGCCTTCGCGGCGTTCGACTCCGCCATGAACCGCTGGGTGGCGGGTCAGGGGGCGGTCCCCTTGGAGGCTCTTCTCGACGAGGCGTTCACCCTCGTGGCACCCGCCATGGACCTGATCTGAAGGCGTGTGGGCCACTCTCTGGCATCGGGCGGCGCCTCACCGTTGCGAAACGCCTAGCCGAACCGTTGCGAAACGATCGACGGGCTCGCGAGACGGCCAGCCTCGACCCGGTGCTTGTCCTGAACGGCGCCACCCCAAGGCTCTTGGACGAATGGCAGGTCGTCCCGGACCTATGGAACGCAGTTCGCCGCCAGGTGGATGACGTGGGTGAGCCTGGGCAATTCATCCTCACTGGATCGGCCTCACCCGCCGACGACGTCACCCGACACACGGGCGCCGGCCGATTCGCCCGCATCCGCATGCGTCCGATGTCGCTTGCCGAATCCGGCGCATCGTCGGCTCGGGTCAGCTTGGCCGCGTTGGCGGCCGGTGAACCCGCGCGGGCCCCCGACGAGGGCACCACCCTTCAGGACGTAGCCGGGTGGTGCGTGAGGGGTGGGTGGCCTGGATCCTTGGGCATGGCGGACGCTGACGCTGGGCAACTGGTCAGGGACTATCTCGAGCAGATCATCCGCCTGGATATTCCGGGCTCGGATGCGGCGCGCGACCCTGTCCGTGTCCGGCGGCTGGTGCGTTCCCTAGCCCGGCACCTCGCCACACGGGCATCGTCGCGGACCCTTGTCGCTGACGCCGGCGGCGATACCCCCCTGGCTGACGAAACCGTTCGCAATTATATCGACGCCCTTTCTCGGGTCCTGATTATCGAGGACCTCGCGGCATGGTCACCCAATATCCGTTCACGTTCACGAGTGCGCACGTCCCCCGTCAGGCACTTTGTCGACCCGTCGCTCGCGACGGCTGCCTTGCAGGTTGGGCCCCAGCGGCTTCTCGGAGAACCCTCGTTCTTTGGGTTGGTCTTCGAATCGCTGGTCGTCAGGGATATGAGGGTGTACGCGCAGTCGGGTGGCGGGGACGTCTACGCATATCGTGACAACACGGACCTTGAGGTTGATATCGTCGTCGAGTTCCGAGATGGTCGATGGCTGGCGTGCGAAGTCAAGTTATCGGTCAACTCGGTGGACGCCGGGGCCGCTTCCCTACTCAAATTCGTCGACCGCATAGATACGACAGTAATGGGTCCACCGGCGGCCCTGATCGTTATCACCGCCGCTGGATACGCATATCGGCGCAAGGATGGCGTGGACGTGGTTCCCATCAGCCTTCTGGGTCCATAGCGCCGTCGTTGGTCGATATCAGTCAGAATGCTGCTCAGGCCATCATCATTGGCAGGCGTTCTCGTCGGGGATCAGCAGCACGGGCGACACGGACTGGACATCAAGCAAGTGGGCGCCCTCCGGACCCACCGGGATTCGGCCGATCGGCGCAGGGAAGTCGGCTGCCCACTGCCCGCCGTCCAAGAGCAGCGTCGGATTGTCGGCCGTCTTGTCGATGATCACGGTTCCGGACCCCTGGCCGGTCACCGGGCCGAATGTTCCCGCGAACGAATACGTCATCGTGGTGTCGCTGGTCGGGGTGAAGGTGATGGATCCGACGAATGCGCTGATGGTGCTGCCGTCCATCGTGATGGTGAAGGGCTTGTCGAGGTCACACACCACACCCGAGAACGTATAGGCCGCGTTCCACAGCGGTGCAGAATCGACACGATAGCTGTCGGTCTCCCACTCGTAGTAGGGGAAGAATTGCTCGTCGAAGTCGTAGTGGAACGTCTTGGCGATGTTGATGCCCCCACTGACCGCGCCGTTGGGATTGAGCGAGAGACCATCGAGCAGGATGTTCAATATGCTTTGCAGACTTGCCTCCTCGACCTGAGCAGAGAACCGGATGCCGTACTCGTCCAGCTTCTTCTTCGCCGAACTGGGAACCTCCTTCTTGCGTGCATGGCCCAATACGTTCAGCGTGGCCCGACCACGTTGGTCGGTCGTCAACTTCCTGTAGTCATAGCGACCGAAATATATGCGCTCAGGCATGTTCTTCCCCGTGTCCACGAGGATTTCGGCGCCGCTGATGGGCGCGCCGTTGGCCGGAATGGACAGGCCCACGCCGATCAGGTTCGACAAGAACACCAGCCCACAGGTGAGCGGTGCATTGATGTCGAGATTTTCGAAGTCGTAGGTCAGTTCGACGTCCAGGTCCTGGTCCTCCCCATCCTCGCGCGTCTTCATCCTCGTCAGCGGCTCGGCGCCCCCCAGCGACACGTACAGGCGTACGGCGTTGAGCTGCGCCATCAACGAGAGCACTGACGAGATGATGTTGGCCTTGCCGATGAACTCCGCCGCCCGTTTGGACAGCTCGACAGCCGGGGCCAGTTCGGGACTCAACTTCTCGAGACCCCTGAGAACTCCCTCGACGACCCCGGGTAACGCGGGCCCACCGTCACCGCCGACGCCGATACCGCCGCCCAGCTTGTTGGAGATGAAGTTCGTCCACGAGGTCGTGTCGGAATCGCCCCACGACTCCGAGCATGGTTTCGGCGCGGGCGTGCCCGGGTTGACCGGCGCGGCGACGAGGACGACTTCGCTGTCAGAGGTGAAGGCGGCGCCCTCGATGATCGGTTCGGCGGCTGAGGCCGTCTCGGCGGACACGCTGAGGATCAGCGCGTCGCGTAGCACTACCCAGGCCAGCAACTGGACAGTTGCGGCGTCCAAGCCCACGGTCTCGGGGGTCGCGGCGGGGTCGAGTGGATCGGTCCAGCCGTTCGCCACCGATTTCGCAGCGACGAATCGGGCGAGGGTTTGGATCGTCGGGTCCGGGTTGGTCGACGCGCTGCGTAGATCGGCGAGCAGGACATCGCCGGCGTCCGCCGACGGCACGGCTGCGGCGAGCGTCGTTGCGACGTCGTACAACGGGATGGTCACCGTCCCGCGACTGGCTTGCCCGATCGACCACACCTGGGACCATCGGGGACCTACCGGGTCGTCCGGCTGATCGGCCGCTCGTAGGTCGACGACGGGGACGCCGAACTCGGCATAGGTGGCCAGCCATCCGGCGGACACGTCGGCCAGATCATCGGATGTGGCTGCGACGAGTTCTGCTGCCCGCGACACCGGGTCGGCACCCGAGACCGTTACGGCGGCGGGCACGGTTGGCAGGTCTGCCGGATCGAACTCGGGAATCGCGGTGCTCGGGTCGCTCGCCTCCGACTCCACGCCGGAATCTCCGGTGGACGAGGTGTCCGACGGCGATCCGGCGCCGGTGCAGGCTGCCGCCATCACGGCGACGACCACGGCCGCGATCCCGGTCAGCCGTCGAGCGCCCAGTCCGTAGCGTGGGGTCGAGATCGAGGTGGTCACGCGTTGCTCCCATCAGTTGCGGCAATCCGGTGGCATTCGTCCGCCAGCCACGACGACCGCCCGGTTCGACGTTGCGAGTGTTGCGAGCCGCTACAGTCCGGGACAAGGGAGTCACCCGCCCCCTGGGTCGTGCTGGCACGACTGCTCGCGCCACGTTGCGAGCCCTCGGGCCTAGCTTGCGCGCGGGATCGCCCAGCGAACCTCGACCGGGGAGCCGACGAACCAGCCGTAGCGCCCGAGAGCGGCCTCGACCAGAACGCGATCGGCGGCTGGGACGGACACCAATGGCTGGACATCGATGACGATCCGTGACTTGAGAGGCTTGCGACGCCAGGTCGCGATCACTCGTCCTCGCCGAACGATCGTCCATTGGAAGACGCCGTTGCCGCCAGGAATGATGGCGCTCTTGTGCTCGTCAGCCAGCATCAGCGATCGGTCTTTGAAACCCAATAGATACTCGTCGAATCCTGACAACGCCAGACACTCGTCCTTTCCCCACTCGCGGACAGGTTGTGGCGGCGCGCCGATGTCGTCCGACGACATAGCCGCGGCGTACATCTCGCTGCCCGCCACGTCCAGCTTGATCAAGGCATCACCTGCGACCGCGATGCCCCGCTTGGCATCTGCAGCGGTCAGCGACGTCCACCCGGAGAAATCCTGGCGTGGCGCGGGGCCGTGACTACGGAAATAGCGGAGCGCGAGAATACCCAGCGCCTCGTCACGGTCGGGTCGATGTGGCTCGGGCACCCAATCGTCCAGCAGGACGAACGTCTGCTCGCCGTCGATATTCGGCGCAATGCACGTGACTCCTTGCTGACTGGCGTACCAGAGCAGGTGATAAGCGAGTTGGCCACCTGTCGTGATGCCGGCGTCGGTCAGTGCATTCACACACTCGGCCCTGGTCAATCGCCCGCCGCCGGTCAGCGCCGCCGCCAGGACGTCGACTGCCTTGTCGGCGGTCTCGGTGGCCAGTCCCAGCTGCGCTCGACGACCTGCTGCGCCGTCGAGCGCCTTGACGCCCGTGACGTCCAGCATCCACCGAGCATCGCGGGGCGGGACGAAGTGCACGGTGCCCCGCATCGGCCAGGTCCGCAGCGCCTCGCGACGCTCCAAGGCTGCTGTGACGTCGGACGACGTCATGTCGGGCAGCCGCGACCCAAAGGACCACATGCCGCTGCCGTTGTCCTGCGCCTGCATGGCGCCGAACCATTCGACTACCCCGGCCACGCTCGTCTGCGGCGGCGTCCCGTCCGAGCGCAGCAGCAGAGAGCGCATCCGGGCGGCCAGCACGTCGGCTGATCGCAGCGTCACCATTGGTGGCTGCACCTCGCCGACGACTTCGCCGACGACTTCGCCGACGACTTCGCCGACGACTTCGCCGACGACTTCGCCGACGACTTCGCCGAC
>JANNOG010000026.1:0-1970 GCA_031398915.1 Micrococcales bacterium
CCCGCTCCACCACGAGCGGCTGCACGTCATCGCCGGTGACGCCACCACCGAGGGTGTCATCGATGCAGCGGTGGCGGAGACCGACGCCGTGATCTGCGCCATCGGCGCGTCCTTCACCCGCAAGCCGGTCGAGGTGTACTCGACCAGCGCCCGCCTGCTCGTCGAGTCCATGACCCGTCGCGGCAAGCGCCGTCTGCTCGTCCTCACCTCGGGCGGGGTGGACGCCCACGACCAGCCCGACGGGATCACGGGGCGGCTGTCCCGGTCGGTGATGCGCGACTACGTCGGCAGGACCGTATACGACGACATGGAGAAGATGGAGTCGACGGTATCGGCCAGCGACCTGGACTGGACGATCGTGCGGCCTCCCGGTCTGACCAACGAGTCCGGCACCGGGTACGCGGTTGCCGAGACCCGCATCGACGGCATGTTCATGTCCCGCGAGGACCTCGCCCGGATGCTCCTGGACCAGCTCGACGACGACCGGTACGTCCGGAAGATCGCCGCGGTCACCACACCGGGCCTGAAGGTCGGCGGCTGGTCCATGTTCCGTCACGAGGTGCTCAAGCGCTGACCAGGCCCCCGGGAGCGGGCCCCACCGCGAACGACCACCGAGAACGAGGAGATGACATGCCGCACGCACGTCTGATGACCCGGCCGCAGGACTACACCCGGCTGGGGATCGAGCCCGACACCATCGCGCCGTGGGAGGTCGGCCGCCGGGAGGACGCCGTCACAGGATGCAGCGAGCTGTGGCACTTCGAGGCCGCGATGGCGGACGGGACGACGACCGCCATCGCCTTCTGCCTCGTGGGACCCGGCCCCTCGGGAGGGGAATCCCTCAGCACAGTGGTGAACCTCTTCGTCACCCTGCCCGACGGGCGCCTGTTCCAACGCATGGCTCCGGGATCGGTCGCCGTGTCGGAAGTCGGGACCACCCGGTGCGAGCTCCCCTTCGGTCCGCACGCTGCCAGCGGGGACCTCAGGACGTTCAGCGTCACCGTCGACCCCATCGAGGGCGTGGGCGTGGAGCTGTCCTACACGGCACTCGTGGACTCCTACCGGCCGGGTGGCACCGCGCAGATCGCGCTCAGCGGGGACGGCGAGTTCCACTACGCCGTGCACGCGGTGCCGCGCTGCGAGGTGACGGGCACCGTCACCGCCGACGGGAACACCTGGGACGTCGCCGGCCAGGGCTACCACGACCACCAGTGGACCGACGCCGACCTCCAGGAGTCGTGGCACCACTGGCTCTGGGGCCGGTTCTACAGCGAGCACTTCACCGTGGTCGTCTACGACCTCTGGACCAGCGAGCGGTTCGGCTTCACCCGGATCCCGATCTTCGGTGTGCTCGACGAGACGGGCGCGGTGATCTTCGACAACCGCGACGGAGTTGAGAGCGACGTCACGACGGCGCGTGACCCCGAGAGCGGCAAGGACTACCCGAAGCGCAGCAGGTACGTCTTCCGGGACGGCGCCCGCACGTTCGAGCTCGACTTCGAGTGGACCGACGAGCTGGTCAACCTGGACGTGTACGGGGCCAGCGACGTCCCGCCGGAGCTCGGCGGCGGACAGCGCGATCAGTTCGACCGCATGGGCATCCGGCCGTCGTACACGCGCTACCGCGCCGAGGGGACATTGACGATCACGGAAGGGTCCGAGGTCGTGACGGAGCGCGGCGAGATGAACTACGAGTTCAACTACGTGGGACACCCGGACAGCCGCGCACCCATCGACTAGATCGCGGGAGCGATCTCATGACCGAGCCCTGGCGCCTGCCTGTCCATCGAGGGTGGACCCCCGGCGATCACGGCGTGCACCACCAGACGCCGTAGGCCGGTCGGGTTGCGGGACGTGCTGACAAGGCCCCGACACATCGCGAGCGGCATGGAGCTAGCCCTGACCAGCTCGACCTCGTCCACGGCTGCGCCCTTCCGGGCTGATCGAGCGCACCGGGGGTCGTCAGCAAG
>JANNOG010000069.1:0-105124 GCA_031398915.1 Micrococcales bacterium
GCCCTCGACGCCTTCGTTCGGGACTGGAACCCCCGCGCCGCCAGTGCCGAAGAGGTCGGCCGAGTCGTCGATGCCGGTGACGGCATCGCCCACGTCGAGGGCCTACCCAGCGTGATGGCCAACGAGTTGCTCCGCTTCGGCGACGAGGCCGGAACCCTCGGCATCGCCCAGAACCTCGACGTCCGCGAGATCGGCGTCGTCGTCCTCGGCCCCTACGGCCACATCGAGGAGGGACTCGAGGTCCGTCGGACCGGCGAGGTGTTGAGCGTGCCGGTCGGTGACGGGTTCTTGGGCCGTGTCGTCGACCCGCTGGGCAACCCGCTGGACGGTCTCGGCCCGATCGTCGCCGAGGCGCGGCGCGCGCTGGAGTTGCAGGCCGCCTCGGTCATGCAGCGCGCCGAGGTCCGCGAGCCGATGCAGACCGGGATCAAGGCCATCGACGCCATGACTCCGATCGGGCGTGGCCAACGTCAGCTGATCATCGGTGACCGCCAGACGGGCAAGACCGCCGTCGCCATCGACACCATCATCAACCAGAAGGACAACTGGGCTTCGGGTGATCCCAAGCGCCAGGTCCGTTGTATCTACGTCGCCATCGGTCAGAAGGCCTCGACGATCTCGGGCGTCCGGGCAGCGCTGGCCGACGCGGGCGCCCTGGAGTACACGACGATCGTCGCGGCACCGGCGTCGGACGCGGCCGGCTTCAAGTACCTGGCGCCCTACACCGGGTCGGCCATCGGCCAGCACTGGATGTACCAGGGCCACCACAACCTCATCGTCTTCGACGACCTGTCCAAGCAGGCCGAGGCATACCGTGCGGTGTCGCTGCTGCTGCGTCGCCCGCCGGGCCGTGAGGCCTACCCCGGCGACGTGTTCTACCTGCACTCGCGGCTACTGGAGCGATGCGCGAAGCTCTCGCCCGAACTGGGTGGGGGTTCGATGACCGGTCTGCCGATCATCGAGACCAAGGCCAACGACGTGTCGGCGTTCATCCCGACCAACGTCATCTCGATCACCGACGGCCAGTGCTTCCTGGAATCGGACCTGTTCAACGCCAACGTCCGGCCGGCCGTCAACGTCGGTATCTCGGTCTCGCGGGTGGGTGGCGCTGCCCAGACCAAGGCCATGAAGTCGGTCGCCGGCACGCTGCGTACCGACCTCGCCCAGTTCCGTGCCCTCGAGGCGTTCGCCATGTTCGCCTCGGACCTGGACGCGGCGTCGAAGGCGCAGTTGGCCCGCGGGGCCAAGCTGGTCGAGCTGCTCAAGCAGGACCAGTACGCGCCGTTCCCGATGGAGGAGCAGGTGGTGTCGGTGTGGGCCGGAACCACCGGCCAACTCGACGACATCGACACCGAGGACATCCGTCGCTTCGAGGCCGAGCTGCTCGACCACATGCGGCGCAACCCCGGCGTCCTGGACACCATCCGCGAGACGAAGGCGCTGTCCGACGACACCGTCGCCGAGCTCAAGCGGGTCGTCGAGGCGTTCAAGGCCAACTTCCTCACCGGCTCCGGCCAGGGGATATCAGCGCCCGGTCACGACGACGAGCCCGGCTCGATCGATGACGACGACGTGTCGCAGGAGCAGATAGTCCGCCGCCGCTGATCCGGCTCACCTAAGCCGGGTGGGGCGGGGACCGACCGCACACCGATCACGACACATTCCAAGAGAGGGCGGAATCGATGGCCTCGCAGTTGCGGGCGTACCGGTCGCGGATGCGATCGGTACAGGCCACCAAGCAGATCACGCGGGCGATGGAACTCATCGCGTCGTCGCGGATCATCAAGGCGCAGCAGCGCAGTCGTGCTGCCTCGCCGTACGCGCGTGCCCTCACCCGTGCCGTCAGCGCGCTCTACACGTTCTCCGACACCGATCACCCACTGACTGTCGAGCGTGACCAGATCCGTCGCTCCGCGGTCCTCGTCGTCACCTCGGACCGCGGGCTCGCGGGCGGATACTCGTCGTCGGTGATCCGTGAGTCCGAGCGACTGATCACCGCGCTTCGCGATGACGGCAAGGAGCCGGTGGTCTACCTGTCCGGCCGCAAGGCACTGGGCTTCTACTCCTTCCGCAACCGGGCCTACGAGCAGTCTTGGACCGGCAAGTCGGACGAGCCGGAGTTCGACGTTGCCCGTGAGATCGGGCAGACCCTGGTCGACGCCTTCATCGCGGGTGGCGACGCCGGCGGCGTCGACGAGATCTTCATCGTGTACTCGCGCTTCGTCAGCATGGTGACGCAGGCACCGGAGGTCATTCGTCTGCTGCCCGTCGAGGTCGTCGACGACGTCGTCGAGGCCGGCTCGGCGAGCACTCGCGAGGAGGCTCGCGGCGCCGGGCCGTTGCCGCTGTACGACTTCGAGCCCTCACCCGAGGTCGTGCTCGACGCCCTGATGCCGCAGTACATCCAGAGTCGGGTCTACTCGTGCCTGTTGTCCGCTGCCGCCAGCGAACTGGCCAGTCGCCAACGAGCGATGAAATCGGCCACCGACAACGCCGAAGAGCTGATCCGTACGCTTCGCCGCCAGGCGAACGCCGCACGCCAGGGTGAGATCACCCAAGAGATCACCGAGATCGTCGGCGGGGCCGACGCCCTCGCCGCCAGTACCAGCAGTGACTAACGAGCAGACCGACGAAGGGTGACCACCATGACCGCCACAGCAGTCGAGGGATCGACCGCCACCGCCGGATCCGCTACCGGTCGAGTCGCGCGGGTCATCGGACCCGTCGTCGACATCGAGTTTCCCGCGGATGCGATGCCGGCCATCTACCAGGCACTGACGACTGTCGTCACGGTCGGCGATGTCACCCGGACGCTGACCTTCGAGGTCGCGCAGCACATCGGTGACAACCTGATCCGCGCCATCTCGATGCAGGCCACGGACGGCCTGGTCCGGGGTGCCTCGGTGATCGACACCGGTGGCCCGATCACCGTGCCGGTCGGCGACATCACCAAGGGCAAGGTCTTCAACGTGCTGGGAGAACCGCTCAACCTCACCGAGGGGGAGGTGTTCGAGCCCACCGAGCGGTGGGGGATCCACCGCTCCGCTCCGCCCTTCGACCAGCTCGAATCCAAGACCCAGATGTTCGAGACCGGCATCAAGGTGATCGACCTGCTCACCCCCTACGTCCTCGGCGGCAAGATCGGCCTGTTCGGTGGTGCCGGCGTGGGCAAGACCGTCCTCATCCAGGAGATGATCCAGCGGGTCGCACAGAACCACGGTGGCGTGTCCGTGTTCGCCGGGGTTGGCGAGCGCACCCGTGAGGGGTCGGACCTCATCGTCGAGATGGATGAGGCGGGCGTGTTCGACAAGACCGCCCTGGTCTTCGGCCAGATGGACGAGCCGCCGGGCACCCGGCTGCGGGTGGCGCTGGCCGCGCTGACGATGGCCGAGTACTTCCGTGACGTTCAGAACCAGGACGTATTGCTGTTCATCGACAACATCTTCCGGTTCACCCAGGCCGGGTCCGAGGTGTCGACCCTGTTGGGCCGGATGCCGAGTGCCGTGGGCTACCAGCCCACCCTGGCCGACGAGATGGGCGTGCTGCAGGAGCGCATCACCTCGACCCGGGGTCACTCGATCACGTCGATGCAGGCGATCTACGTCCCGGCCGACGACTACACCGACCCCGCGCCCGCCACGACGTTCGCCCACCTCGACGCGACCACCGAGTTGTCACGCGCCATCGCCTCGCGCGGTCTGTACCCGGCGGTGGACCCGCTGACCTCGACCTCACGCATCCTGGACCCGCGCTACATCGGTGCCGACCACTACAAGACGGCCACCCGGACCAAGCAGATCCTGCAGCGCAACAAGGAGCTGCAGGACATCATCGCGATCCTCGGTGTCGACGAGCTGAGCGAGGAGGACAAGGTGGTCGTGGCGCGCGCCCGGCGCATCCAGCAGTTCCTCTCGCAGAACACCTACATGGCCGAGAAGTTCACGGGGACGGCGGGGTCCACCGTGCCCCTGGCCGAGACGGTCGAGGGATTCGCCAAGATCTGCGACGGCGAGCTCGACCACATTCCCGAGCAGGCGTTCTACAACGTCGGTGGGCTGGACGACGTCATGCGGGCCTATGACCGGATCAAGTCCGAGACGGGTTCCTGATGACGCTGCGGGTCGAGTTGGTCGCTGCCGATCGGCGGGTGTGGACCGGTGAGGCCAGCATGGTGAGCGCACGCACCCTCGAAGGGTCGATCGGCATCCTGACCGGGCATGAGCCGCTACTGGCGCTGCTGGCGGACGGGCCGGTGTCGATCTCGGCGACCTCCGGATCCACCGTCGTCGCCCAGGTCGATTCCGGGTTCTTGTCCGTCGACCACGATCTGGTCACCCTGGTGGCCCAGAACGTCAGCGTCACCTCGGGCGCCGAGACCGTCTGACGGTTCGGTATGGCCGCTGGCGGGCTCCCGGATCTGGTTCCAGCCCTGGGGGCCGAGGCGCACCTTGCCGTCGAGGTCGCCATCGGCCTGCTGGTGGCGTGCGTTGCGGGCGTCGGTTGGTTGGTCGCCCGGCGTTCGATCTTGATCTCCATGCGGGGTGCCTTCGACTGCCAGTTGCGTTTCGTTCCGACGCCTCGCAGCGCGCTGACCGATTCGGATACGCGGTGGCGCGTGGGCATCGCCAGGTATTCGGCGACCCATGTGTCGTTCTTCGTCGTGCTGGGCGTCGGCTGGTGGCCGTCACGGGTCTTCGATCGGCGGAGGATGTCGGTGCTGGACCGGCGACCGACCTCAGGCGAGGGCCTGTGGGCCGGCGAGGGCATGATTCTGCGATGTGAGTACGAGAACCAACCCGTAGAACTGGCGATGGACGCGCACGCGGCGGGCGCGTTCGCCGTCTGGGTCGAGTCCGGGCCGCCCGGACGTGGTGTCGACCTCAGCTAGTTCACGAGACGGGTGGGTCCCCCGCCGAGTCCGGTGCGGTCTGGCGCCCGCCACCCGGTGCCCACAGCACGTCACCGGTAGCCGTGTTGGCGACTCGTGCCAGGACGAAGAGCAGATCCGACAACCGGTTGAGGTATGTGGCGGTGAGTGGGTTGACGCCGCCCGGGCCCTCGTCCGGAGACCGCACGTCTGTGCCGTACGTCTCGATCGCCGCCCATGTGGATCGCTCGGCCCGGCGAGTGATGGTGCGGGCCGTGTGGAGCCGGGCCGAGGCGACAGTTCCGCCCGGCAGGATGAACGACCGCAGGGCCGGTAGGTCGGCGTTGTAGTAGTCGATGGCGCCCTCGAGATCGCTGACATAGGCAGCGGTGACCCGTAGGGGCGGGTACTCGGGGTCGGGCCGCAGCGGCGTACACAGGTCGGCGCCCACGTCGAACAGGTCGTTCTGGATTCGCACCAGCAGGGCCGTGACCTGGTCGTCGAGCTCTTCGCGCGGCCGCCCGGCCACCGCTTCGCCGATCGCGCAGTTGGCCTCGTCGACGTCGGCGAAGGCGATGAGCCTGGTATCGGTCTTCGCCGTGCGTGACATGTCACCCAACGACGTCGTCCCGTCGTCACCGGTCTTCGTATAGATGCGCGAGAGAACGACCATGCCCGCAGCTTAGGCGTGCACCGGCTCCTTGATCACAGCAGTCGGCGTGGCCTGCTCGCGAAGCCCGTACCTGGCCCACCACTGGGCGAGGGGTCGCGGTGCCCACCAATTCGCCCGCCCGAGCAGTCGCATCGTGGCCGGGACCAGCAGCCCGCGAATAATGGTGGCGTCGAGCAGCAGGGCGAAGGCGAGGCCCAACCCGATCATCTGGATGAACGTGATGTCACCCAACATGAACCCACCGACCACCAGACCGAGCAGTAGTGCCGCCGCGGTGACGATGCCTCCGGTTCGCTGCAGGCCGCGACTGACGGCCTGTTCGTTGTCGCCGGTCGCATCCCACTCCTCCCGCATCCGCGAGAGCAGGAACACCTCGTAGTCCATGCTGAGACCGAAGGCGATCGCCACGATGATGATGAGCTGGCTGGTTTCGAGGAAGCCCGTCTCGGTGAAGTTGAGCAGCCCGGACAGGTTGCCGTCGCCGAAGGCCCACACCAGCACCCCGAACGTCGCGGCGATGGTGACGGTATTGAGGACCGCAGCCTTGATCGGGAGAAGGATCGAGCCGAACGCCCAGAACAGCAACAGCAACTCCGCCACGATGACGAAGGCGACGGCCCACGGCAGCCGTTGCTCGATGATCCCCAGCCGGTCGACGAAGAGGGCCGTCTCGCCGGTGACCAGTACCTCGCCGGAGCTGATCTCCAGCGCTCGAATGTCGGCGACGAGGTCGCGCGACTGGGCGGTGAAGGGATCTGCGTCCGGCAGCGCCACGGACAGCGAGACCGCACTCTCGCTCTGGGCCAGGACTCGAGGTTGCGAGCCGGCCAGGGCTGCCACGTCGGTGGCGAGGCGATCCACCTCGCCCTGGCCCAAGGCCGCGTCGTCGGCTGCGCGCGCGATGATCTGGACGCTGTTGACGGCGAGCGCGGGCAGTTGCGCATCGATGAGGTCCGCGGCCTGGCGACTCTCGGCCCGTTCGGGCAGGACACGGGTGTCGACACCACCGAGGCGCAGGCCGGTGACCGGCGAGACCAGGACTGCGAGCAGGGCGAGGACGGCGACGATCACGATGACCGGCCGGCGCATGACGATGATCGCCAGGCGTGACCACACACCGGACTCGCTGCTGCCACCGGCCCGCATCCGACGACGGAACGGCACCGGGAGGGCGTCTATCCGGCGCCCCAGCAGGGACAGCAGCGCGGGCAGGATCGTGAGCGCGGCGAGCATCGCCAATACGACGGCGCTGATCGATCCGATGCCCAGCGAGCGGACGAACATGAAGGGGAAGAACAGCATCGCGCCCAGCGAGAGCGCCACCGTCAGCCCCGAGACCAGGACGGTGCGACCTGCGGTGGCCATGGTCGCCGCCAGCGCGTCGCCGACCTCGCGACCGGGCGTGAGCTCCTCCCGGAATCGGGCGACGATGAACAGGCCGTAGTCGATGGCCAGGCCCAGACCCAGGGCGGTCACGACGTTGACCGAGAAGATGCTGACATCGGTGAACTCACCGATCAGCGAGAGCAGGCCGAAGCTGCCGATGATGGCCACCCCGCCGATCGCCAGTGGCAACGACCCCGCGACCACACCACCCAGGAAGATCACGAGCAGGACCAACACGATCGGGACCATAATTCCCTCGGCCAGTGCCAGGTCGGCACCTACCTGGGCGCTGATGTCGTCGCCGGCCGGCGCCAGCCCGCCCCGCAGGGTGGTGACGGGGTCCGGTGCGATCAACGACTCGGCAAGCTCGCTGCTGTACGCCGCGGACTGCTCGTATGGGGTCTCGCCGGCGAGGCGCACCAGGGCGGCCAGGGTCGTACCGTCCGGAGAGACCAGGCCCGTGGCACGCGGATCGGGCGACTCGAGCGGATTGACCAGTTCGACGATGGCGTCGCCGTGCTCGACGAGGGCTGCGTCCAACGTCGTCGTCACTGCGTCCGCGAAGCCGGGATCGTCGATCGTGGCACCGGGGGAGGTGTAGGTGACCAGCACGTCGTAGCCGGTACGTCCGAACTCTTCGGTGTCGACCGCCGCGGCGACGGACGATTCCGAACGGTCGTAGTCGAACCCGCCGTCGATGGCCTTGCCGAACAGGCCACCCCCCAGACCGAACGCGCTGAACCCGGCGAGGCCCAGGAGGGCGGCGATGACGACCAGCACGGCGATCCGTCGCCGGTGAATGAGGTGGGCGAGTGAGGTCAACATCCGTATCCTCCGTGATAGTGCGTTGTCGTAGTGAACGCTGTTCTCGATTTACCGCGAACTATGCTGACGAACGTGAACGCTGTCAACATCCCACCGCTGGGCTGGTCGCGCCCGGGTGTTGTCCCCCGTCGCGAACGGGTGCGAGCCGCAACCGAGGCCGAGATCCTGACGACTGCCCGCGCTCTGCTCGTCGAGGGTGGGATCGAATCCGTGTCGTTGCGCGAGGTGGGCAGGCGGATGGGGATGACCGCTTCGGCGATCTACCGCTACTACGACGGGTTGGCCGTGCTGCTCGACGCGCTGGAGGCGTCGCTCTTCGACGAACTGGCCGCCGTCGTGGCCTCCAGCGGGCGCGAGCTGAACGAGGCGCACTCACGGACCGAGCGCACCCTGGCCGACCTGATGACAGCCAGCCGGGCATTCCGGACCTGGGCGCTGGGGCACCCCCGCGAATTCGGTCTGATGTTCGGGCCTCGTCACCCGGGCTGGACCGAGGCCGGCTGTGTCCGCGCGGCAGCGGCGGGTGAGCGCTTCGGTCAGGTGTTCGCCGGGATGTTCGCCACTGGATTCACGATCAGCAAGGAGCACGACGGGACGCTGTTCGGGGGGTTGCCGCACCCGCTGAACGAGATGTTCGCCGGTGCCTGGCTGCGCCTGCTCGGCGCGGTATCCGTGGAGGTGTTCGGCCACATGGTCTACATGACCGACGACAGCAACCACCTGTTCGAGGTCGAGATGAGCGATTGCGCGATGCGTATCGCGATCGGCCTGGCGGACGCCGGCTCGGGCCCGGTGCCTTCCAAGGCTGTCATTGCGGCTCTAGCCAGCGCAGACTGACGTCATGCCAGGGTGGGCGAACTACTCGTACGCCTTCGGGCCGATCGTCGGCCTGGTCGGGCTGCTCGTCATCGTCCTGATGATGCGCTGGACCTTCAGTCGTGGGCGCTCGCTGGTCGAGCGGCGATCACCGGTCGGTGCCCCCACCGACTACGGCGTACTGGAGCCCGTCGCGTCACCCGCCACGTTCGCCGAGGCGGAACTGCTGCGGCTGCGTCTGATCGAGCACAACATCCGAGCAACCCTGGCGCCCACCACCGAGGGGCCCCGCGTGTTGGTCTTCCCAGCCGACGCGGCCATCGCCCGCACCGTCCTCGACCAGGCGTGATCGACCAGGCGTGATCGACCACGCCGGTAGGCGGGTGACTCAGAACAGGCGCAGGCCCGGGTCGTCCCGGCCGGACAGTTCGGCGTAGTCCACCACCACGCAGCCGATGCCCCGATCGTGAGCGAGCGTCCGGGCCTGAGGGCGGATCTCCTGCGCGGCGAGGACCCCCCGCACCGGCGCCAACAGCGGATCGCGGTTCAGCAGGGTCAGGTACCGGGTGAGCTGCTCGACCCCGTCGATGTCGCCCCGACGCTTGACCTCGACCGCCACGTGGCCGCCCGCCGCGTCTCGGAACAGGATGTCGACCGGCCCGATCGCCGTCGAATGCTCTCGTCGGACCAGATCCAGCCCGCTCCCCATCGTCACCGGATGAGCTGCCAGGAGCCGCTGCAGGTGAGCCTCGACGCCGTCCTTGACCAGACCCGGGTCGACACCCAACTCGGTGACGATGTCGTGATCGACGTCGAACAACGTGATGACCAGGACGTCGTCACCCTTGCCCGCGGTCACCGTCCATTGCTCGGTGGCTCCGTCGGGAGCGTCGGGCCCGGGTGGTGACACGGTGAGGCGACACGGCGGGCTCATCAAGTTGAGGGGCTTGTAGGACCCGCCATCCGAGTGCACAAGAACCGAACCGTCGGCCTTGACGATCAGCACGCGTCGGGCCTTCGCCAACGATGCGTCCAGACGACCCCGGTACACCACCGAGCATCGGGCCACCACGATCCGCACGGTCGCCGAGCCTAACCCTGACGTCGACCGCGCCCCGTTGAGGGACACTGGTGGGGTGGTACGCCCTCGACCCCGCCGCAAGGGCGGCCCTGTCCGTGGTGGCTCGTCACGAGGTCGTGGCCCGGCACCACGCCTGGCGATCGCCGGGGACGACCTGCCGGGGGACATCTCTCGCATGCTGGCGGCCGGCGAGGTCGCCGAGCAGCATGCCGACGGCGACTGGATGGTTCGCCGGATCACCGGTTCGTCGTCGACCAAGACGTACCGCTGCCCGGGGTGCGCCCAGGAGATCCGCCCCGCCACGCCGCACGTCGTCGCGTGGCCGGTCGATGCCCCGCTGCTGGGGGGCGAGGCCGTCGATGCCCGCCGCCACTGGCACTCCGGCTGCTGGACCAACCGGCTACGTCGCCGCTAGCGGCTCAGCGGCGGTCCTGGTGGGGCACCACGACCTCCTGGATGATCAACAGGATGATCGCGGCGAGTGGCACGGCGACCAGCGCGCCCAGCAACCCCAGTAGCGAGCCGCCGATCAGGGCCGCGACCACGGCCAGAGTGCCGGGCACCGCCACCGATCGGGCGAATATCCGTGGCGCGATGATGTAGTTCTCGACCTGCTGATAGATGACGAACCAGATCGCCAGGACGATCGTGTCGCCCAGGATCGCCCACCACGACGCCCCCTCGATCGTCCCGGCGAACGACGACAGGGCGGTGATCGCGCAGGCCAGAATCGCGCCGAGGGTCGCGCCCACCAGCGGGACCAGGCCCAGGACGCCGACGGCGAAGGCCAGTGCCACGGGGTAGCGGACGTCGAGCACGAGCATGACGATGAACGACAGCACGCCGTTGAGGGCGGCGACACTGACCTGCCCGATGACATAGCCACCGACCCGGCGTTGGGCCTCGGTGGCGATGGCGACGAACCGGGGCCGACCGCTGGCCGGGACCAACCGGTACAGGGCGCCGGTCATCGAGCGCAACGACACCAGGAAGTACAGCGTGAGGATGAGCACGGTGAAGACGCTGAACAATCCGGTGGCGACGGCGCGCCCGGCGCCCAGCACCCCGCCGAACACCGCGGCCGCCGCGTCCGACGACGTCAGTTGCTTCTCGACCTCGGCGTTGATCCGATCGAAGACCTCGTACTCGCGGTCGAGTCGTTGCGCCAGGTCACTGCTCTCGATGCGTTCGATGTACAGCGGGACCGCGCTTGCCAGGTCTCCGGTCTGTTCGACGACCACCGGGATGATGGTCGCGAAGAATCCGACGGCCACCAGCACCAGCAACACGAACGTCGAGGTGACCGCGATGCTGCGGGACATGCCACGTCGTTCGAGCTGACTGACCAACGGGTCGAGGCCGAGGGCGACGAACAGGGCGGCGAAGACCAGGGTGACCACCTGACTGGCCGCAGCGAACGAGTTGACGACCGCGAGCGCCGCCGTGACCCCCAGCGCACCGATGAAACCCGAGCGGAACGCCTCGAACCTGACAAGGGTCGGACGGCCGAGCCGACGGGTCCGCGCCTGGCGTCCCGCGGACTCGCCACCCTCTCCGAGCGCCGAGTCCGCCGACGAGTCACCCTCGGGATCCACTGCCGGGTCTGGCTCCGGCAGGCCCGGCAGGATCAACTGTTCGGTTTCGGGGTCCCTCGACGGCCCGGCCGTCACTACCGACCTACCTGGCGCGTTCGGTCTCGGCCATCTCGACGGATCGAGGGGCCTGGTTCGCTTCGACGATGACCTTCAGCTCTTCGTCGGTCGGTACCTCCGCAGTGCCGTTTCCGGCCTCGATCGCGCCGCCCGGCGACCCGTTCTCCTTGGGTGCTTCGGGCAGGCCGGGAAGTGCCGACGCACCCAGCAGTGTCCGCAGCTGGTTGATGTGGGCCATGGCGCTCTCGCGCTGCTTGACCAGCTCGTCGACCTCACGCTGAGTGGCGCTACGGGTCCGCTCGGCCTCGGCGCGAGCCTCGGTGAGTACCCGTTCGGCGTGCAGGCGTGCCTGGGCGAGGACCTCGTCGGCGTTACGACGGGCGTTGCCGAGCAGGGACTTGGCCTGCTCGTCGGCGTTGCGCCGGATGGCCTCGGCGGTTTCGAGTGCCTTGGCGGATCGGGCCTCGGCCGCACTGGCGCGTCCTTCGGCCTCGCTGACCAGCGTCTGGGCCTGCTGCAGGGCTGCCTCGTGGCGGGCCGCGATCTCGCGCTCGGCCTCTTCGCGACGCGACGCGAGTTCCATCTCGAGCTCGGAGCGCTGCTGGTCGGTGTCCTCGCGGGTACGTTCGAGGAGGACCTCGGCGGCGGCTCGCATCTCGTCGGTTTCACGCTTGGCGTTCGCCCGCAACTCGTCGGCCTCACGCTTGCCGGCGACCCGTGCGGCAGTCGCCTCGCGGTCGGCGGTCGCCTTGAGTTTGGCCGCGTCGCGCTCGACGGTGGACCGCTTCTCGGACGCCTCCTGCTCGGCGCTGCCGACCAGGTTGGCAGCCGTGCGCTCGGCAGTCGAGACCATGTCCTCGACCCGACGGCTGGTGTCGGCTGTCAGCTGCTCGGATTCGGCCTGCGCCCGCTCGCGCATCTCGTTCGATTCGCGGGCGGCCGTGGCGCGCATCTCCGCGACCGCGGCCTCGGAGGCCGCCCGCAACTCGGTGACCTCGAGTCGGGCCTGGGCCCGGATCTCCTCGGCGTCGGCCTGGGACGAGGCCACCATCTCGGACGCCTGCTCTTCGGCGAGACGTAGCAGCTGTTCGATGCGCGAGCCCAGCCCGGCGTAGGTGGGGCGATCCGACTCACGGAGCTGACGGTGCGACTCGGCCAACTCGCCGGCCAGCTTCATCGACCGGTTGTCGAGGTCCTCGACCCGGGAGCGGGCATCCGTGAGAGACCGTTCGAGTTGTTTGAGCTTGGCCTCGACTTGGGTGCGGTCGTAGCCGCGCATGACGACGTCGAACTCGCTGGGGCGGATCTCGCTCACTGACACTCCTCCGTAATTGCGCCGGTCGGACCGTGCGGACGAACGGCGCGACGATGGCCAAACACTAGTCGTCCAGCGGGGTTATGGAACCCCCCGAACCTCCACGAGCTCGACGAGGACGCCGAACGCGTCGCCCGGATGTACGAAGTTCACCCGGGTGCCAGCCGTGCCGGTTCGTGCCGTGTCGTAGATCACGCGCAGGCCTCGGCGGCGCAGCGCATCTGCGGCCTCGTCGACGTCTGTCACCTGCAATGCCAACTGCTGCAAGCCGGGGCCGCGACGGTCGAGGAAGCGTCCGATCACCGAGTCCTGGCCTGCCGGGGCCAACAATTGCACGACGCCGGTCGAGGGATCCTGCGGCGACGGCGTCAGCATCGCCTCGTCGACCGCCTGGTCGGCGTTGCGCTCGCGGTGATAGGTCGACAACCCGAAAACGGTGGCGAAGAAGTCGGCGGCGTCGTCCAGATCGGGTACGGCGATCCCGACATGATCGACACGCACTACCTGCACCACAGGGGTCGTGACATCGTGCGCGCCGTCGCCCGCCGCCTCGTCCATCGCCACAGGTTAGGCGCTGCCTCCTACGCTGCGCTGTGTGGACGTCGAGGCCCAGCTGATCGCCGCCGCGCGGGCCGGGTCGCGACGCGCCGTCGGTCGGCTGTTCAGTGCGGCCGAAGACGTCGCCGCCCAGCCACGAAGCCCCCGGGCCGGTCGACTGAGCGCTGCGCTCGCGGCCGCGCTGGCCGAACCGGATGTCGGGCCGGCCCGGGTGATCGGGCTGACCGGTCCGCCGGGCGCCGGCAAGTCCACCCTGGCTGCGGCCCTGGCTGAGGCGTTCGTCGCGGCTGGGCGTCGGGTCGCCGTGCTCGCCGTCGACCCGTCCAGCCCGCTGACCGGCGGGGCCCTGCTGGGTGACCGGGTGAGGTTCGTGGATTCCACCAGACCGTTGCCGGGGCACGACACCGCGCTGGTGGTCCGCTCTATGGCAGCCCGTGGTGAGGCCGGGGGGCTGTCGGCGGCGATCCCGCTCGCCGTGGCGGTGGCGGTCGCCGTCGGTTATCACGAGGTGATCGTCGAGACGGTCGGTGTCGGTCAGGCCGACATCGCGGTCACCAGGTACGTCGACACCACCGTCCTGGCGGTACCCCCCGGACTGGGTGACGAGATCCAGGCCCTCAAGGCCGGCATCGCAGAGGTCGCGGACATCGTCTGCGTGACGAAGGCCGACCTGCCCGGTAGCGCCGACACCGCTCGGCAGTGGCATCTCGCGCTACCGGTCGCCGCGCCCGCGGGCTGGACTCCTCAGGTGGTGTCGTCGGCCGCTCACGCAGCTGACGTGGCCGCGCTGGTCAAGGCTCTGGACGAGCACGCGGCATGGCGGGCATCGCGGGGGTACCGCCGACCGTTGGGCCCACCCGCCCTCGACCCCTCACTGGACCCCTCACTGGACCCCTCACTCGACCCCGCCCTCGACCTCTCCACGGCGCCCCGTGTCGACTGGGACGGGGTGCGTGGCGCCGCCGAGGCCACAGACACCGCGACGACACTCGTGCTGCTGGGCGAGGCGGTACTGGCCGAGGCCCGCGGTCGGACCCGCCCCGGCACCCCTGCGTCGCAGGTATTGGCGGCAGCCGGATTGCACGGGGTGATCCAGCCGGATGACCTCGACCCCGCATCGCTCTCCTCCGCGGCGGGCCTCACCGCTCTCGTGGCCACGGTGAGGAGTCGGATCGCCTCGCTCAGCTGATGGCCTCGTTCAGCCGATGGCCACGCTGGCCTCGACGGCCAGGTCGTCGACCGCGAGTACGACCAGCGACGTGGTGGTCGCTGCGCCGTCGGCCGTACTGCCCGAGAGCCTCACCACGACGCTGTCGCCGGTGACGACGACCGCCTCGATGTAGGACCACCCTGCCTGGCCGGCCTCGGCCTGCGGCGACCAGCGGGCGCTCTCGACGACGGCGTCACCGGCGACGTCGACGGCGAGGACGCTCGGCCCGTAACTGCCGCGCAGCGGTTCGACGCCGGCCACCCCCGGGTTCGGCTCCTCGGTGTACTGCGGGTAGAAGTCGACCGGAACGATCGCCATCGACCGCTCGGGCAGGTAGGTGAATGCCCGACTGTCCCACTCGACCTGCGACGACGAATCGGGCCACACCATCGACGCGACCGAGCGGGGCGCCGTGAGGTCGGTGAGGTCGAACATCTCCGCCTTGGTGCCCGTGGTCACGCCGTCGGTGGTCGCCTCCTGACCGATCCCCAGCAACCGAGACCCGCCGATCGGGTGCAGGTACGCCGAATACCCCGTCACCTTGAGCTCGCCGGTGGTTCGCGGTGCCGTCGGGTCGGACAGATCCACGGTGTAGAGCGGGTCGGTTTGGCGGAACGTGACGATCACGGCGATGTCACCGAACCACCGAACGGCCCGAATCGACTCGTCGGGGCCGAGGCCGTCCAGTCGGCCCACCTGGACCAGCGCGCCGTCGGCCTCGGCCAGTACGTGCACCGACGATTGCGTGGCGGTCGGCGCCGGGGCGAGTACCTGGTTGGAGACCGCGTCGTCGGGGGCGATCTCGTCGGTGGCGATCTCGTCGGTGGCGATATCGGGGGCGGACGTCTCGCCGCGCGGTGACGAGGTGGTGGTGGCGACGCGCAGGTAGCCGTCCTCGGCGCTGATCGCCCAACGGCCCAACAACCAACCGTCGACCGTGCCCGAGGCAAGGTACGTGGTCTGCTGCGGCAGCGACACGTCGAAGCCGTGCAGGTCAGTGGCAGGATCAGTGATCCCCGTCGCATTCCAGCCGCCGGCCGTCGTCGCAACGTAGAGCCGGTCGGTCGAGGCGTATACGTTCTCGCCGTTGGCCGTCACGGCGTCGGCATCGACGACGAGGCCGTCGTCGTCGGCGGCGAGTGGGTCCAGCGTCATCACGGTCAGCGTGCCCAGGCCACTGTCGACCCCGGGATGGGCGACCGCTGCACAATCCAGCACCGGCCCGCGGGTCACGGCGCCGTCGTCGGTACGGGTGATCCGCTGGGGTAGCCACGCGTCGGCGGTGACCGCGCGGATGACCTCACGATTGAACTCGGTAGCCGCCGCCTCGTCCAGGACCGCACCGTCGGAGCCGGTCGGAGAAGGCCCGCCCGGGTAGGCGAAAACGAGGGAGGGCAGTGAGGTGGTGACCAGTCGGATGCTGCCGCCGGCGGCGCGCGCCGACA
This sequence comes from Micrococcales bacterium, assembly GCA_031398915.1. Classification (GTDB taxonomy): domain Bacteria; phylum Actinomycetota; class Actinomycetes; order Actinomycetales; family JBBAYJ01; genus JANNOG01. The sequence continues at coordinate 15,829 of JANNOG010000069.1, forward strand.
GGTAGTTGCCCTCGACCTCCAGCGAGGCCACCACCGCCGGTGCCGCCGGGTCGCTGACGTCGACGGTGGTGACGACGGTGGTAGCGATCCCGGGGACGTAGCTGGACGACATCGACCGGTCATCGGCTGCATCGGCACCCAGCAGACCGGGCTGCTCGATCCACCCGTAGGACAACACGACGACGCGATCGCCGCTCAGCAGCAATTCGCCGCCGCCCCTCCGCCCTCGAATCGTCCGGCGCCCGGCCCGGTGTTGAGGGACACCCGGGCGACGACAGCGGCGCTGGTGACGTCGGTGAGCACCAGATCGGTGCCGACCATCGTGTAGACGACGCCAGACCCGGTCTTCAGGACGGCGGGTTCGTCGACGCCGGCCTCCTGGACATTGGTCCCCGACTCGGACGTACCGACACCGGCGTCCAACCCCCCAGCCGCGGCCCGCGACGTCCCCTGGCCTGCGCTCTCATCGGCACTCGCGGCCTCGGGAACGCCGGTGCCGAAGGCCGTCATCGGGCCACCGAGTCCGTAGGGCCCCACCTCGGCAAGTCCCGCCTCGGTGTACCAGGAATCGAGGGCCTCGCACGAATCGAACGGGATCAGCCCGGCCGCGGCAGCCTCTGGAGCAGCCAGGGTGCTGATCACGATCGCGGCCGAGCTCACGGTCACCGCGGTGGCAGCGGCGATCACCGCGGTACGCCAACCCCGGCGACCGACCCGAGGAGAGCGATCAGGTTGGGCCGTGTGGTCGGTGATGTCTGCACCCATGATGTCTCCCGGGTCGTCGAGTGCCTGCGTGTGGTGATGAGACTCCGGCGCCGCGCGTCTGGTTCCCGCCCACCCGCGACAGAGTTACGTAAAGTCGTGACGTGGTGCCCCGGGCGGTGTGGACGTCGATTGCCGGGCTGGGGATCGTCGCCACCACCGTGGGAGTCGTCATGCTGGCCGTGGCCGCACCGCCGGACGTTCTGGGGGCGTCCGTATCCAGCCCGGGGTTGGTCACCACCGGTGCCGGAGTGGCGGCGTTGACCGGTGAGGACATCCGAGTGGAGGTGCAGGGCCGCGGCAGGGTGTTCATCGGCGTCGCCCGGACCGCGGACCTGGCAGTCTGGGTGGGGGACGCGACAGGTGTCGAAGTCACCGGACTGCTCGCCGCAGATGCCCTCCGGGCGCAGCCACTCACCGGCTCAGCGGTCGTGCCTGATCCGACGATGAGCGACATCTGGCTCGACTCAGCTGCGGGGGAGGGGTCGACCGCGTTGGTGCTGACGCGGCCGGACCCGGAGTGGTCGGTGGCCGTGGTGGGCCCCGGCGACGTGGATCTGGAGTGGACCTCCGGTGCCCGGCATCCCGCTGCCTGGCCGACCACGGTCATCGGACTGCTGGTCGCGGTGGCCGCCGTCCTGGCGCTGTCCCGGCGAAACGCCATCGCCGCGCGCCGCAGGCCGAGACGACGACACCGAAGGCCGCGATGAGGGGCGCGCACCGAGGCCGATCCGCGATCCTGGCAGTGGTCATGTGCCTGATCACCGCCTGCGCGGCGCTGCCCGAGCCGGTCGAGGTCGAATCGTCGCCGCCGGGTCCGGTGGTCACCGCGACCCAGGCGGATCGCATCGCCGACGATGCCGCAGCGGTTCTCACGCGCCTCGATACGGCGGGTGGCTGGGACCAGACGGTGGCGGCGACTCGCCTGGCGGGGCCGGCGCTGCTGTGGGCGGTGGCCGCGAACACGTCCGCTCAGCCCAATCCCATCTCCGCCGCCACCGTCGAGGGTCCTCGCGACGTACTGGTCGCGCCCGTGGTGAGCGGGTGGCCGCGGGCATTCGCCACCGTCACCCAGGGCGACGGAGGCGACGGGTCCGCTCGGATCGCCGTCTACACGAACGACTCGGCGCGCACTCCCTATCGGCTGTGGGCGGTCATGGCCGTGCTCGACGGCGAGGTCGTGGGGCCGTTCCCACCGGCGACGGACGGCGCCGTGGCGTTGACTGTGCCCAGTTCGGCGCCGAGTACGGCGCCGAGTGCGTCGCCACGGCCCCTACCTGACGTGGTGGCACAACTGCCACAGCGTTACCTCGACGTGCTCACCCTGGGTGACGCCAGTGTCTACGCCCCCGAATTCGCCGCGGACGGTTTCGCTGCCGCCCTCGCGGAGCGAACCGCCGCCGAGACCGACCGGCTGACGTCGGTGGCGACCACCACCGTCAGCCACGAGGTGGTGGTGGACGACCAGGGTCGAGAGGTGGCGATGGCAGCGTTGACCGCCACCGGTGACGCGCTGGTCATGGTGGCGTTCCGGACCACTCTCACCTCGACCGTACGGGCCGGCCGCGGCGTCATCGGCGTCCCGACGGAGTTCGTGGCAGCCGTCGGAGTCGAACAGGTCAGCGGCACGCTGACGACCGAGTCCGTCGCGGCCCTGGCCTTCGTGGTACCCGCCGAACGCGGGAACATCCGCGTCGTCGCGGTCGCTGACGGGGTAGCCGAGGTCCGGGTCTCCTGAGCGGATTCGGCGTGCAACGCGTTACCGTCTGTCCCAGGCTGCCACGGATCCCGCCGGCGCCATCGTCCACGATCAGGGAAGAGCCATGACTCAGCAGCCCGCCCCCCGCCTGGATATCCGGGGCGCGATCGACCTGTCGTCCCTCGCGCGTCCCGCCACCGCGGCGCAACCTCGCCCGGGAGCTGCCGGCGCCCCGGGCACCGCGGCCGCCGAGGTCCCCGGGCTCGTCGTGGACTCGACGGAGGAGACGTTCAACGACCTCATCCAGCAGTCCCTCACAGTCCCGGTCGTGGTCGACCTGTGGGCTACCTGGTGTGAGCCGTGTAAGCAGTTGTCGCCGATCCTCGAACGACTGGCGGCCGAGTACGCGGGCCGATTCATCCTCGCCAAGGTCGACGTGGACGCCAACCCTCGCCTGGGCCAGGCCTTCCAGGCGCAGTCGATCCCCATGGTGGTGGCGCTGCTGAAGGGCCAGCCCGTGCCGCTGTTCACCGGCGCCCGGCCCGAACCCCAAGTCCGCCAATATCTGGACGAGCTGCTGCGGGTGGCCGCCGCGAACGGGGTCACCGGCCGAGTGGACGTGTCCGACCCGGGCGCGGTCACCGCAGAGGTCGGAGTGCCGTTGCCGCCGTTGCACCAGGCCGCCTACGACGCCATCGAGCGCGAGGACTACGACGCCGCGATCGCTGCCTACCAGCAGGCCCTGAACGAGCAACCGGCCGATGCCGACGCCAAGGCCGGCCTGGCTCACGTATCCCTGCTCAGCCGGGTCCGGGCCGTGCCTGCCGGAATACAGGCCGGCATCCGGGCCGCAGCAGCAGCCGATCCCTCGGCGCTCGACGCCCACCTGGCCGTGGCGGACCTCGACCTGTACGGCGGTCATGTCCAGGACGCTTTCGACCGCATCGTCGAACTGATCCGCCGCACCTCCGGTGACGACCGGGCCGCCGCCCGGACGCGGTTGCTCGAGCTGTTCGAGGTCGTGGGCCCCGCCGACCCCCGGGTCAGCCAGGCACGGGCAGCGTTGGCCAGGGCGCTCTTCTAACTCTGCGGAACCCGGGACACACGCCTCCGAGCCTTGGAAGGAGTGGGATCACGTTAGTAGGTCTGGACTGCTCTTTGCGGCAACCAGCAACCCCGGAAGCTCGTGCAGATCCGCGTCGGAGGATGGCGAACAAATGTTCGAGCCGAGCTGAGCTGGGTTCGGGGTTGAGTGATGGCTAGATGCGACGGGACAACGTTTACCGGCACTCCGACTGAGCTCGTTGGCATTAAGTGGCAGTCGTTCGATTGCCGCACTCGTTGGAGCCGTTAGTGCCAACCGAGGGTCACGCCCCCAGGCCCGCCGGCATCGGTTATCAGTGGGGGTTGCTCACGGTATCCGCTAGACGCGCTCTATAAAGGCAACGCCTGGACGCTCTGGCCCACAGTTATAGTGCCAATTCCGCAGCACTAATCGGTTCGCTACCGTCAATGATCGCGTCCGGTTCTCGGGCTTGCAACTTACGAGGATCTATTCCCGCTTGGATTGACAGGCTCATCTCAGATGCGGGTGCGGAGGCAGGCCACGCGACACCTTGGTCTGGCAGCTGGCGCAAGAGCCGTTCGGGTGGCGACCCACCACGCTGCTGGTCACCGTCCGGCGGTGCCGATGTCGTGAGTGCGGGCATGTGTAGCGTCACCACACCAGCAAGGCGGCCGAGGCGAGGGCGACGGTGTCCCGGCGCGGGCTGCGGTGGGCGCTGGAGGGCCTGGCCATGCAACATCTGACGGTGGCCGAGATCGCCGAGGGCCTGGCCGTGTCCGGGAGCACCGAGAATGACGCCGTGTTGGCCGAGAGTCGCCACGTTCTCATCCGCGACCCGAACCGGTTTGACGGCGTGCAGGTCATTGGCGTCGTTCAACACGTCTGGCGGCACACCCGACGCGTCGACAAGTTCGTCACCGTGATCATCGATCTGACCCCGCTCCGGGAGGGGACGGGCCCGTCGCGGCAGCTGGACATGGTCGAGGGCCGATCGAAAAGAGTAGTCAGGCAGTGGCTCGCCGACCGGTCTCAGGCATGGCGCGACGGGGTTGAAGTCGTGGCGATGGACGGGTTCTCCGAGTTCATGACCGCCTCCGCCGAAGAACTCCCCGACGCCACCGCAGTCATCGACCCCTTCCAAGTCGTTCGCCCTACTGGCGACGCACTGAACCGCTGCGGCCAACGCGTCCAACGGGACATACGCGGTGACCGGGGGCGCACCCAGGACCCCCTCCACCGGGCACGCCGCACCCTGCACACCAGCGCCGACCCTGGTCACCGGCAAGCAACACGCTCGCCTCCCGGCTCTGTTCGCCGTCGAGGACCACGTCCAGGTCGGGGCGACCTGGGGCATCTTCCGGCGGATGATTGCCGCCTCGCGGCACCCCGACCAAGCGGCAGGCAAACAGCAGATGCAGGCCGTCATCAACACCGTCCGCCACGCCATCCCCGACGCCCTGACGGAGCTCGTCACCCTAGGGCGGACCCTGACCAAGCGTGCCGCCGACGTCCCGGCCCAATTGGACCGACCCGGCACCAGCAAAGGACCCACCAAGGCCATCGACGGCCGACTGGCGCACCTCCGCGGCTCCGCCCTCTGCTTCCGCAACCTCACCGACTACATCGCCAGGAGTCTGATGGAATCCGGCGGATTCAGGCCACTCGTGTCCGTCGGCGACCGGACCTAGACTTCCCACATGTTGGGGGGAGTGGGGGAGTCCCACGCCATTGTCGCAATCCATGGCCTCCCCTGGCGCGTGGCTGGAGCATCAAGTCTGCACCTCGTCACACTACTGGAGGGTACCCAATGAAACGCTCCCTCACGGCTCGCATCCTTGTTCTGGGAACAGCGCTGTCTGTTGTCGCTTTGAGCCCTGCGACAGCGAGTGCCTCCAGCAGTACTGCCCCCGTCTCGAGCATTGAGTTCGGCCACCTCGAGTCCGGCGGCTTCGGTGGCACATATGCCGAAGTGATCGACGCTGTCGGACCTGACGCTGCTTGCTGAGTTCTTTGGTAGGGCGGCTGCGGCGCCCTTGGACTTCCAGTTGCCCGGCCTGGAGGGTCTAACAGAAAGTAGTCAGGAGGCTATTCTGCTCGAAAGTAAACAATCTGCAGAACGTGGAGACACTGAGTTTGTGTCAGGCGCACTGGACCCCATCTCAACCACTGACACTCGGCAGCCGGACGGAATTTCCTCCTCAAGATCAGCGACTGTGGCGGGGTCGATCCGTACTCGCGACGCCACGGCCCCGGGGAAAAGTCATGAATAGTTATCACTGCGAGGGCATGTGAGCGAAAGGGGGGGTGGGGGCCGAGCCCGGCAGCCGGGCCTCGTGGTCGGCCACCTCGGGTGCGGCGGCCGAGGTCGAGCCGTCAGCGACCGAGTGCGGCGACCCGATGGCCCCGGGCCGTGCCGTCCCTACCGCGTCCGGCATCGCGGTCTCGCTGACCAGCCAGATCGTCGCCAACGGTGGGACCGCCAGGGTGACGGAGGCGCCACGACCGTTGCGCGGCGGGCCGTCTGCAGTGACGACGCCGAGGTTGCCGACGCCCGAACCGCCGTAGCTGTCGGCGTCGGTGTTGAGAACCTCGCGCCACCTGCCGCCATGGGGCAGACCGATCGTGTACTCCAGGTGCGGCACGCCCGCGAAGTTGGCGATACAGGCCAGCGTGGGCTGCCCCGGTGCCTTACGGACCCAGCTGAACACGTTGTGGTCGACGTCGTTGGCGTCCAGCCACTCGAACCCCGCCGGACCGAAGTCGTCGGCCCACATGGCGGGCGTGTCCCGGTACACCACGTTGAGGTCTCGGACCAGGTCGTGCATCCCGCGATGCCACGGCGTGTCCAACAGCCACCAGTCCAACGACCGCGACTCCGACCACTCGGGTTCTTGTCCCAGCTCGGTACCCATGAAGATCAGCTGCTTGCCGGGGTGGGCCCACATGAATGCCAGGTATGCCCGCAGGGTGGCCAGTTGCTGCCACCGGTCGCCGGGCATCTTGCGGAGCAACGACCCCTTGCCATGGACGACCTCGTCATGACTGAGCGGCAGGGCGAAGTTCTCGGTGAACGCGTAGACCATCGAGAAGGTCATCTCGTGATGGTGGTATTGGCGATACACGGGTTCCTTGGCGACGTACGACAACGAGTCGTGCATCCACCCCATGTTCCATTTGATGCCGAAACCCAGCCCGCCCAGGTCGGTGGACTGGGTGACGCCCGGCCACGCCGTCGATTCCTCGGCGATCATCATCACCCCGGGAACGCGCTTGTACGCGGTCGCATTCACCTCCTGCAGGAAGTCGATGGCCTGCAGGTCCTCGCGGCCACCGTGAACGTTGGGCACCCACTCACCGGGGTTGCGCGAATAGTCGAGATACAACATCGAGGCGACGGCGTCGACCCGCAGGCCGTCGACGTGGAATTCTTCCAGCCAGAACAATGCGTTGGCCACCAGGAAGTTGCGCACCTCGCGGCGACCGTAGTCGAAGATCAGGGTCCCCCAGTCGGGGTGCTCACCGCGTCGTGGGTCCGCGTGCTCGTAGAGCGGCTGGCCGTCGAAGCGGGCCAACGCCCACTCGTCCTTCGGGAAATGGGCAGGCACCCAGTCGACCAGCACGCCGATGCCCGCCTGGTGGAGCTTGTCCACCAGGTAACGGAAATCGTCGGGCGAGCCGAATCGAGACGTCGGCGCGTAGTAGCCGGTCACCTGGTATCCCCACGACCCGCCGAACGGATGCTCGGCCACGGGCAGGAACTCGACGTGGGTGAAGCCCAGGTCACCGACGTAGGCGACCAGTTCGTCAGCGAGTTGGCGGTAGCTGAGACCCTGGCGCCACGACCCGATGTGGATCTCGTAGATGCTCACCGGTCCGGTGTGGGGATTGGTCGCAGCGCGGGCGGCCAGCCAGGAGTCGTCTCCCCAGACGTGGCGTGCCTCGGTGACGACCGATGCGGTCAACGGTGGCACCTCGGTCGCGAAGGCCAGCGGATCGGCCTTCTGCCGCCACAGCCCGTCGTGGCCGAGGATCTCGAACTTGTACCGGGTTCCGGCACCCAGCCCGGGGATGAACAGCTCCCACACCCCCCGAGAACCCAGCGAGCGCATGGCGTGCGTGCGCCCGTCCCAACCGTTCGCGTCGTTCACCACCCGCACCGCGCGGGCATTGGGCGCCCAGACCGCGAAGGCGGTGCCCAGGACGTCCCCCATGGGACCGTCGTAACGGTGAACGTGGGCGCCCAACACCTCCCACAGTTGTTCGTGGCGTCCCTCGCCGATCAGGTGCAGGTCCACCTCGCCCACGGTGGGCAAGAAACGGTAGGAGTCGTCGCTGACCTCGTGGTGCTCACCGGCGACCCCGTCGTAGGCGACGTCGATCCGGTAGTCCGGGATCTGGGCAAGGGGCAGAACGGCGACCCACACGCTGTCGTGCTCGTGCCGCATCGGCGTGCGCACCAGTCCGGAGTCGCCCTGGATCGGGGTGAGCAGCGTGATCGACGTGGCGAACGGTCGCAGGACCCGAACGGTCACCGCGGTCTGGTCCGGGTGTGGATGAGCGCCGAGCACGGCGTGCGGTTGGTAGTACGACCCTGCCGCGACCGTGGCCAGGACGTCCGGGTCGACGGCGAGCGGATCCGGTGACGGAGCGTGCTGCAGGCTCGACATGACTCCATCCTGGCCGCCCGAGGGGTAGGGCGTCGACCTGTTGCGTGTGACGACTCGGCGCCGATTCCCCGCCGCGTAGCGTCAGCCTGCGTGAGCGGTGAACGCATCCTGGTGGTCGACGACGAACCGTCGATCGCCGACCTGGTCCGGACCTACCTGGAGGCCGCGGCCTTCGAGGTACGGGTGGCGCGCGACGGTCGTGCCGCACTCGATCAGGTGGCGGCCTTTCGTCCTGCCGTCGTCCTGCTCGACGTCGGGCTGCCGCTGATGGACGGCACCGAGGTGTGTCGGCGGATGCGGGCGATGGGTGACTGGACGCCTGTGCTGTTCGTCACGGCGCGCGACGACGAGGTCGATCGGGTCGTCGGTCTAGAACTGGGCGCCGACGACTACGTGACGAAACCCTTCAGCCCCCGAGAACTCGTGTCACGGGTTCGAGCGGTGCTGCGGCGCTCGCAGCCGGTCGCGCAGGCCTCCGCAGCGCTGACCCTGGGGACCCTGACGGTGGACGCCGCCGCCCGCCGCGTGACGATCGGTGGGTCGCCGGTCGAGCTGACGACCACCGAGTTCGATCTCCTCCACTATCTGATGGCCAGCCCCGGGCGGGTGTTCTCGCGCGAACAGCTGCTCAGTGGGGTGTGGGGCTACCCGGCCGGCCTGGTGACCAGGACGGTTGACGTGCACGTCGCGCAGCTGCGGGCCAAGGTCGGGTCAGCCGTCACGCTGCGCGCGGTCCGCGGTGTCGGTTACAGCGTCGAGGCCGTGACCGCATGAGCCTCGCCCGCCGGATCACCATCCTCGTCCTGATCGTGTCGGTGACGACGTCGGCCCTGACGTTCGCCCTCGTCGTCGGGTTCGCGCGGCAGGCCTCGCAGGACGCGGCGATCGACCTTCTGGGACGAGACGCCGACCTGCTCGCCGGGGTGGCCGGTGGGGGGCCGGTGGACGGGCGGGTCGGCGTCGACGCGGTGCAGCGTGCGCTGGAGGACCGGCAGGTCACCAGCGTCGTGGTGGGGATCGACCAGCCGGACGCGGTCATCGGCGTCGGACCCTTCACCCCTGAGGATGTGACGTCGCTGGCCACCGGTGCCCCGCTGAGCGACATCCGGGCGGTCGATCGCCGTCGATGGCTGGTGGTGGGTCGCCAGGCGGGTGACTCGGCCGTCCTGGTGGCCCAGCCCCTGGAGGTCGCCACCTCGTTCGTTCCGGCGTCGCGGCGCCGGGCGTTGCTGGCGGCGGCCATCGGTGCGGTGATCGGCGCGGTCGGCGGTGCCGTACTGGCCCGGACCGTCACCAGACCGCTGGTGAACCTCGACAGCGCCGCCCGGCGACTGGCCACCGGCGAGCGGGGTGTCCGCGTGCAACTCGACGGCCCGCCCGAGATCGCCGACGTGGCGCAGGCCCTCAACGGGCTCTCGGACGCCCTGGCCCTCAGCGAGGACCGCCAACGCCGCTTCCTGCTCACCGTGTCCCACGAACTGCGTACCCCGCTGACCGCCGTCAGCGGATATGCGGAGGCCCTGGCCGACGGTGTGGTGTCGGGCCCTGACGTGGCCAACGCCGGGCGTGTGATCCGCGACGAGGCCGCCCGATTGCAGCGCCGGGTCGAGGAACTGTTGGCCCTGGCCCGGTTGGAGGCGGACGACGTCACGATCGAGATCGTCGAGGTGGACGTCACGCACCTCATCAGGGCTGCCTTCGCGGCCTGGTCGGCTCGGTCGGCCGCGCTGGGCGTGACCCTCGTCCTCGAGGTGCCGGCCGGTGCGGGGACTGGACCCGGTGGGGTGTGGGCGTCGGCTGACCCGGAACGGCTGCGTCAGGCGGTGGACGCACTCGTCGACAACGCGCTGCGCGTCATCGCCGCCCAACCGCCTGGCGATCGTGGGCCTGTGGTCCTCGCTGCCCGAGCCGATCCGGATGTCGGCGACGGGGCGGTCGTCGAGGTCCGCGACGGTGGTCCCGGTCTGGCGCCCGAGGAACTGGCCGTGGCGTTCGAGCCGGGTCTGCTGACCGAGCGGTATCGAGGTGAGCGCCCTGTCGGTAGTGGAGTGGGACTGGCCCTGGTGGGTCGCCTGGCGCGGTTGATGGGCGGTGGCGCGGTCGCGACGACGGCCCCCGAGGGCGGCGTGGCCGTCACGATCCGGCTGCCGCCCGCGAGGGCCGTCCGTCACTAGCCGTTCGACCGGCAGCCGAACGGGTCCGGAACCCCCCGATCAGGGAGTGTCCTCGGCCAATTCGGCCTCGACGGAGGCGGCGGTGTCCTCGGCCTCATCCAGTGCCGCCTCGATGGAGGCCACGCTCGCCGGGGTGTCGTCACCGGCGCGCTGCGCGTTGCAGCCTGCGAGGACGGTGACGGCGAGCAGGGCAGAGCCGGCTGTCACGACGACGCTTCTCCTCACAGGCCGGCCTCGTCACAGGACATCTGGGCGCTCTGCAGGGCCTCAATGCGCTGCGGCAGCAGCTCGGCGAGCTCGGTGCGGACCTCGACCCGGTTCTCCAGTGCCGTGGCCAGCTCCTCGCGGCCGGCGTCGCGGGCCTGTTCGGCCTTGGCCTCCAGCCAGAGCAGCGAACCGCGGGTGGTGGCGTCCCCGGCGAGGCGTTCCTGCAGGTTCTCGATGCGCGAGATGGCGTTGGGTACCCGCGCGCACAACAACTCGAGTCGGCGCTCGCGTTGGTTGGCAGTGGTCGTGGCCTCCGACGTGGTGGTGGACTCCGGCGCCGACGTGGCTGCCGAGGCCGAGACGGCCGAACCGGTGACCAGTCCGACCGAGAGGACGGCGGTGGCGATGATGGTGGCGGCGCGTGAGGTGGCTCGCATGACGATCTCCTGTCCGATGTACTCACCCGGGCGGCGGGTACATCAGAAGCATCGGTCGGCCCGGTCAAGGCGCGGTCAGGCGAGTGTTCGGGCTGTGTCAGGTGATTCCCGAGCTGATCCGACGAGGTGGGTCAACCGGCGAGGCGCCGGACGGCATGCCGGGGGATCGGGAGCCAACTCGGCCGGTTACGCGTCTCGTAGACCACCTCGTACAGCGCCTTCTCGAGTTCGAGGGCGGCCAGGAGGGCCGGGTGGGACCGGGGGTCACGGCCGGAGACGGCGCCATAACCCTCGCAGTACGCCGAGCGTGCCGCCGCCACCCAGGCGTCGGCCCGGGCGAGCGCGGCCTCGGTCGGCGCCCCCGGTGGGAGGCCGACCGTGACTCGCCGCGCCGCGTAGTCGAAGGACCGCAACATCCCTGCGACGTCTCGCAGCGGTGAGTCCAGACCGCTGCGCTCGGCCAAGGGGCGTAGCGGTTCGCCCTCGAAGTCCAACAGGATCCACCCGAGCCCAGCGGGGCGCAGCACCTGCCCCAGATGGAGGTCACCGTGGATGCGTTGAAAGCTGGGGGCGTCCTCGACCGTTGCCACCGCCGACATGACGGCGCGCGACGCGGCGGCGTACTCGGCCAGTTCGGGCGCCGAGTCCACCGCCCACCCGACGCGGGCCACCAACGAGTCGGCGAGCATCCGGAGCCGCTCCGGCGTCACCGCCTCGACCGGCAGTGCCGTTGCGAGGGCCAGGTGCACCTCCGCCGTGGCAGCCCCGAGGTCGCGGGCGTCGGCGACGAAGTCGTGCCCGGTTTCGACGGCCTGGGTCGCGGTGCGCCAGGCGTCCGGTGCGTCGGCCAGGTACTCGCTGGCGAACAACAGGTCGGCCACGACGGTGTGGCCGTCCCCGTCCACCCAGCCGCCGCGGACGTAGCCCACCGGGCGCGCGACCCGGGTGGACCCGGCATCGGCGAGCGCCGTCTGCAGCGTGATGTCAGGATTTTCGCCCGTCGGCGTGGTCCGGAACACCTTGACGATGTAGTCGGGTCGCGACACCGGCTCGACGATGATCGAGGTGTTGGACTGCTCACCGGTGAGGACCCGCGACGAGATCCGGGACCTGGTGGCGAGACCCGCCGTCGGTGACTCGCCGGTCAGCGCCGGAGGCGAGGTGGGAAACGATTCCACCCAGCCGGATCTGGAGGTCACGCGCGCCGCGGTGTCGAGCAGCGCGTCCAGGGCGACGACATAGGCGGGGTCGTGGGGGCCGTCGTAGATGTGCACCGGGCCCGACGCGGTACGCAACACCCCGACGTAGGCGTCAGGCGTCCTCGGTGGGGCGTGGCCTGCCTCGCGGTGGGCGACCAGCGGGACGTGAAGCGAGATGCGCGAGCCGGCCACGGCGTCGTCGCCGGTCCCCAGGTCGACGACCACCAGGCTGACGCGCGGGCTCGACACGCTGGGACCGTCGGCCGGGCCGGCCAGCGTCAGGTCGGCGACCACTCGCATCGAGACGGTTCGCCCCTTCGCGGGATACCAGCGCTGCGCGGGAAGCCAGGTCTGCAGCAGTGACGCGAGGTCGGCTGCCGCCGGCGGGGTCATTCCGACCCCCGTCGAGCGCGCAGTCGCAGCCAGAAGAAGTCACGCGAGCCGAGGGTGACGACCAGGACGCCGTCGGCGCTGACCGGCTCGAAGCCGGTTCCACCGAACAGGTCGCTGACCTCGGTACCTGCCGCCTGGGGGATGCGGATTCGGGTTGCCTGCGGGGTGGCCGCAAGGTTGTGCACGCACAACACCGTCTCGGGGTGTTCGTCGGCACCACCGGGGGTGTCGGCGTCCAGCACGCGCAAGAACGCCAACACTGCCGGGTTGTCGGCGTCCAGCGGCTGGTACGAGCCCAGCCCGAAGACGGGATGACGTTTGCGCAACTCGAGCATTCCCCGCACCCAGTGCAGCAACGACGACGACGAGGCGAGTTGGGCCTCCACGTTGACTGCCGCGTAGTGATACGTCAGGGATTGGACGACCGGGAGGTACAGCTTGCCGGGGTCGGCGTTCGAGAAGCCCGCATTGCGGTCAGGATTCCACTGCATGGGCGTGCGCACGGCATCGCGGTCGGCCAACCAGATGTTGTCGCCCATGCCGATCTCGTCGCCGTAGTACAGGCACGGGCTGCCTGGCAGCGACAGCAGGAGGGCATGCAACAGCTCGATCTCGGCTCGCGAACCATCCAGCAGGGACGACAGCCGGCGCCGGATGCCGATGTTGGCGCGCATCCGGGGGTCGGGGGCGTACCAGCCGTACATGGCGGCACGCTCGGATGTGGTGACCATTTCGAGGGTCAACTCGTCGTGGTTGCGCAGGAATGTCCCCCACTGGCCGTCCGCCGGAATATCCGGGGTGTCGGCGAGGATGTCGATGATGGGCGCGGCGCGTTCTTCACGAAGGGCGTAGTAGAGCCGCGGCATGACCGGAAAGTGGAAGCACATATGGCATTCGGGCGCCTCGGGCGTTCCGAAGTAGGACACGACGTCCTTCGGCCATTGATTGGCTTCGGCCAGGAGGATGCGCCCGGGGTATTCGAGGTCGACCAGCGCGCGCACCCGGGCCAGGAACGCGTGCGTGCCCGGCAAGTTCTCGCAGTTGGTGCCCTCTTCCTCGTACAGATACGGCACCGCATCGAGGCGGAAGCCGTCGATGCCGATATCGAGCCAGAACCGGCACACGTCCAGCATGGCGTCCTGGACGTCCGGGTTCTCGTAATTGAGGTCCGGTTGGTGAGCGAAGAACCGGTGCCAGAAGAACTGCCGTCGGATCGGGTCGAACGTCCAGTTCGACGTCTCGGTGTCGACGAAGATGATCCGGGCGTCGGCGTACCGGTCGTCGGTGTCACTCCAGACATAGAAGTCGCCGTACGGACCGTCGGGGTCCGATCGCGAGGCCTGGAACCAGGGATGGGCGTCGCTGGTGTGGTTGAGCACCAGGTCGGTGACCACCCGGATGCCGCGGGCATGGGCGGCCGACACCAGTTCGGTCAGTTGTGGCAGGGTCCCGAACTCGGGCAGCACGGCGTAGTAGTCGCTGATGTCGTACCCGCCGTCGCGCAGTGGTGAATCGTAGAACGGCGGGAGCCAAAGGCAATCGATACCCAACCACTGCAGATAGTCCAGGCGATCGGTCAGGCCACCGAAATCACCGGACCCGGAACCGGTGGAATCAGCGAACGACCGGACCATCGCCTCGTAGAAGACGGCCTTCTTGTACCACGAGCGGTCGTTACGCAATCCCGGTGTCGACAGTTGCAGACCCTGCACGTCAGTAACCGGGTCCCGAATCAGTGGTGCACATGGAAGATGTGGACCGGCTCGACGTAGGGGTCCAGGCGCACGTAATTCCGCACACCCCAGGTCCACTGGCGGTCGGTTACCATGTCGCGGACGTCGAAGGTAGGACCCGCGCCGATGGTCGCGGGGTCGATGTCGACGATCGATTCGCGGGCGCCATGGGGGTCCAGATTCGCCACCACCAGGACGGTGTCGGGTCGCCCGGTCGGCGACTGGTCAGCGGGCAGATGCCGGGAGAAGGCGATGACGGAATCGTCGGTCGTCGGGTGGAACGTGATATTGCGCAGTCGCTGAAGTGCCGGGTGCTCGCGCCGCATCGCGTTGAGCCGGGTGATGTAAGGCGCGAGGGACCGTCCGTCTCGCTCGGCTGCGGCCCAGTCCCGCGGGCGGTACTCGTACTTCTCGTTGTCGATGTATTCCTCGGCGCCCGGGCGGGGGACGTGTTCGTACAACTCGTATCCGCTGTACATCCCCCACGACGGGACCATGGTCGCGGCCAACGCGGCGCGCAACCGGAAGGCTGCGGGACCACCGGACTGCAAGAAGGCGTGGAGGATGTCGGGCGTGTTCGGCCAGAAGTTGGGCCGCATGTAATCGGCACTGTCGCCGGCGAGGTACTCCGCATACCCGGTGAGCTCTGCTTTGGTGGTCCGCCAGGTGAAGTACGTATACGACTGCTGGAAGCCCACCCGGCCCAGGGTGGCCATCATCGCGGGCCGGGTGAACGCCTCGGCCAGGAAGATGATGTCCGGATGCTCGGCGTTGATGGTCCCGATCAACCACTCCCAGAACTGGACGGGTTTGGTGTGCGGGTTGTCGACCCGGAACACCGTCACCCCGCGTGAGATCCACAATTCCACGATTCGACGGATCTCGGCGCACAGGCCGACCGGGTCGTTGTCGAAGTTCAGCGGGTAGATGTCCTGGTATTTCTTGGGCGGATTCTCGGCGTAGGCGATCGAGCCGTCGGCCCGGGTGGTGAACCATTCTGGGTGGGTCGTCGCCCACGGGTGGTCGGGAGCGCATTGCAGCGCCAGGTCGATGGCCGTCTCCAGGCCCAGGGATCGCGCGGTCGCCACGAAGGCCGCGAAGTCGTCCGCGTCACCCAGGTCCGGGTGGATGGCGTCGTGGCCACCCTCGGCGGAGCCGATCGCCCACGGTGACCCCGGGTCGAACTCGCCGGCCACCAAGGTGTTGTTGGGGCCCTTGCGGTTGAGTCGACCGATGGGATGGATCGGGGGCAGGTAGACGATGTCGAAGCCCATGTCGGCCACGGCAGGCAGTCGGCGCGCCGCGGTCGCGAACGTGCCGGAGGTCCACCGGCCGGTCTCGGGGTCGCGGCGAGCGCCCTCGCTGCGGGGAAAGAACTCGTACCAGGCGCTGAACAGGGCTCGTTCGCGCTCGACCGTGAGCGACAGCGCGGGACTGACGCTCACGTGGTCGCGCAGGCCGAACTGCTCGACGACCGCGCGGACGTCAGGCCCCGAGGCCACCGCGAGGCGGCGCGCCGGGTCGGTGGCGATGTCGCGCAGGGCCCGGAGGGCGTCGGTCAACACCCGGCGCGCCCCGCCCGCGTCGCTGTCCACCGGTGGGAGGCCGACGAGCGTGCGTTCCAGCACGGCGGCGCCCTCGGCCAGCATCAGCTCGACGTCGACTCCGGCCGCGACCTTGATCTCGGCCGCGTGGTGCCATGACTCGAAGGGGTCTGACCAGCCCTCCACGGTGAACGACCACAGCCCCATGGCGTCCGGGACGACGACGACGCCGTAACGGTCGGACCCCGGTGAGATCTCGGTCATCAGGCGCCGGCTGTGCACCGAGCCGTCGGGGCGTCGCAGCACGACGGTCGCCGCCACCGCGTCGTGGCCCTCGCGGAACACGGTGGCCCGCACCGGCACGGCCTCGCCGACGACCGCCTTCGCCGGCCATCTCCCGCCGTCGACACAGGGCGTGACCTCCAGCACCGCGATACGGCCCATCACGGTCGGCTTGCCCGAGAGGGCAATCGGGTCGGCGGAGACGGCTGACCCCGGTGGACGCGTCGTCGCGGTCTCGGGTGCGTGAATACCCACGGTGGTGACGGTACTGGGGTCACCCGTGACGCGCACCAACGACGCGGTTGAGCGCTGCCGGTGGAATGCGGACCATCGAGGTCTCCGGCACCCCTAGGCTTCCGCGACGTGAGAGCGATCCGGCGGTTCACCGTCCGCACCGTGCTGCCCGAGCCACTTGCCGCCCTCGGTGAGTTGGCACTCAACCTCCGCTGGTCCTGGCACCCGCCCACGCGCGACCTCCTCAGCGGTATCGACCCGACCCGATGGACGCCCGCGGCCGGCGACCCGGTTCGCCTGCTCGGTCTGCTGAGCCCCGAGGAACTCGCTCGCCTGGCCGCGGACACCGAGTTCGTGGCCAAGGTCGATGCGGCGGCCGCGGACCTGCGCGCCTACGTCGAGACGCCGCGCTGGTACCAGAGTCTGACCGACGCGCCCGAGGCGATCGCCTACTTCTCGCCCGAGTTCGGGATCGCCGCCGGGCTGCCGCAGTACTCCGGCGGGCTCGGCATCCTCGCGGGTGACCACCTCAAGGCGGCCAGTGACCAGGGCGTCCCGATCATCGGCGTCGGGTTGTTCTACAAGACCGGGTACTTTCGCCAGTCACTGTCACGTGACGGCTGGCAGCTGGAGACCTATCCCATTCTCGACCCGAACGAGCTGCCCCTGTCGATGCTGCGCGAGGCCGATGGCACCCCGGTCCAGATCAGCATCGGCCTGCCCGAGGACCGTCACATGCACGCCGCGGTCTGGGTGGCCCAGGTCGGCCGGGTGCCGCTGCTGCTGCTCGACACCGACATCCCGGCCAACGACGAGCGCGCCCGCGTGGTCACCGACCGGCTGTACGGCGGCAGCAAGGAGCACCGCCTGCAGCAGGAGATGCTGCTGGGCATCGGTGGCGTGCGCGCGGTCCGCGCCTACGTCCGGGTCAGTGGCACCCCCGCACCCGAGGTCTTCCACAGCAACGAGGGCCATGCGGGCTTCCTCGGTCTGGAGCGGATCCGCGAGCTGGTCGACGCCGGTCTCAGCTTCGCCGAGGCGGTCGAGGCGGTGCGCGCCGGCACGGTGTTCACGACGCACACGCCGGTGCCCGCGGGCATCGACCGGTTCGACCGTGACCTGGTCCGTAGCTTCGTCGGCGGCGGGGCCGCCCTGCCCGGCCTGAACAGCGACGACATCCTGGCGTTGGGTGCCGAGGACTACCCCGGCGGTGACCCCACGCTGTTCAACATGGCGGTCATGGGGCTGCGTCTGGCGCAGCGTGCCAACGGCGTCTCGCAGCTGCACGGTGAGGTCAGCCGGGGGATGTTCCAGGGCCTCTATGCCGGGTTCGATCCCGTCGAGACGCCGATCTCGTCCATCACCAACGGCGTCCATGCCGCGACATGGGTCGACCGCTTGGTTGTCGACTTCGGTGTCGACCTGGTGGGGCCGGGGTTCGCCGACCTCAACGACTGGTCGGCATTCGCTGATGCCAAGGACGACGATCTGTGGGCGCTGCGGCGGGCACTGCGCGCGCAGTTGGTGACCTGGGCGCGCGGCCGGCTCCACCAATCGTGGGCCGAGCGCGGTGCCTCCCCGGCCGAGACGCGCTGGATCGACAGCGCCTTCGACCCTGACGTGCTGACGATCGGGTTCGCCCGACGGGTGCCGACGTACAAGCGGCTCACCCTCATGCTGTCCGACCCGGACCGGCTGCGCTCGTTGCTGCTGCACCCCGAGCGCCCGATCCAGATCATCATCGGCGGCAAGTCGCACCCGGCCGACGACGGCGGCAAGCGCCTCATCCAGCAGGTGGTGCGCTTCGCCGACGAGGCCGACGTGCGTCACCGGATCGCCTTCCTGCCCAACTACGACATCGCGATGGCGCGTCGGCTGTACCCGGGTTGCGACGTGTGGCTCAACAATCCGCTGCGTCCGCTGGAGGCATGCGGCACGTCGGGGATGAAGTCCGCCCTCAACGGTGGGCTCAACCTGTCGATCCTGGACGGTTGGTGGGACGAGTGGTTCGACGGCGAGAACGGCTGGGCGATCCCGACCGCGGACGGTGTCGAAGACCCGGACCACCGTGACGACCTCGAGGCGGCCGCGCTGTACGACCTCATCGAGTCGTCCGTCGCACCCACGTTCTACGACCGTGCCGAGGCCGGGCTGCCGGCCCGGTGGTTGCAGATGGTGCGCCACACGCTGGCGACGCTCGGGCCCAAGGTGTTGGCCGCCCGGATGGTGGCCGACTACGTGGGCGAGCTGTACACCCCGGCCGCCCGCTCCTCGCGCGCCCTGGACGGCGGTGCCGAGCACACCGGCGCCCGCGATCTGGCGGCGTGGAAGCAGCGCGTGGTAACGGCGTGGCACGGCGTCCGGGTCGACCACGTCGACAGCAAGGGCGTCGGTGCGGCACCGCAGATCGGCGACATCCTGGTGGTCGACGCGTTCGTTCAGCTGGGCGATCTTGCGCCCGCAGATGTGCGGGTCGAGCTGGTGCACGGGACCGTGGACGAGGCTGACACCCTGTCCAGAGGTGACTACTTGCGGTTGGAGCAGGCCGAGAGTCTGGGCGATGGCCGACACCGCTTCAGCGGCTCGCTGCCGCTTCGCCGCACCGGGGCCTTCGGGTACACCGTTCGGGTCCTGCCCCAGCACGACGCCATGGTTGCCCCCGCCGAACTGGGTCTGGTCGCCAACGCCGCCGGGTGACGAGCCCGAGGGGTGGTAGACCTCATGTGGACTCCGCTGCTGGTGGGGCGGGGCCCTGCACGGGCGCGTCGGCCTGCAGGACAGCGAGGTCGGCGGCGCTCCGGCCGCTTGCCCACCCCTCGGGATCGCTACCCATCCGGATGCTGCGGCTGACGACAGCCGGGAACAACACGGTCGTGGCCGCGGCGACGTCCGCATCGCGGGCGGCGAGGACGGGGAGCAGGTCCGCCCGTCCGGTCTCGGTCGCCGCCCGGGCGGTCTGCGCCTGTGTCGTCTCGCGCAGCCGTTCGCCGAGGCGCTGGGCATAGGCCGACAGAAAGGACTGCCGGAAGGCTCGGGTCCGGGAGTGGCCGCTGACGGTGGTCCGGGAGCCGGCATCCGTCATCGCTCGGGTGCCCTGCACCAGCAACGACGTGAACAGCGTCTCGACGGCGTCGAGGTCGCTGCGGAATCCCACCAACGTGGCGTGGCCGAGGTCCTGACTCCACACCATCCGGGACCGGTTGGCCTCGGCCACGACCTGGAGCAGCAGGGCCTTGGGCGACTCGTACGGGTTGTCGATGCCGATGCGCCGACCGGCAGGGGCGTGCCGCGCACCGGGGCTGGTGGCGGCAAGCAACGCCATGTCGATGCTGTGCCGGGCCATCAGGGCCTGCGCTCCCGCCGTGAACGTCTCGGCCTCGGCCGGGTAGGGCGTGGACTCGGCCTTGGCCAGCAGGGCTCGGACCCGGCCGAGGATGCGGTCGTCGACCCGTTGCGCCTCGCCCTCGGTCACGACCGGTGGCGCCGCGGTCCCGGGGCGGGCTGACAGCGCCTCCAGCTGCGGCAGGCCGGACAGGGTGCCGAGCAGCACGATCGCATCGGTGAGCAGTTGATCGACGTCCGGTGAGCCCTGTTGTAGCCAGGCCTGCAGGTATCCGAGATCGCCCGGCCACCAGGCCCTGGCCTCGGCCTCGGTCAGTTGGGCCGCCCAGCGTGCCTCGATCGACGACGGTGGGTAGGTCGTCAGTTCGGCGACCATCACGTCGCCGACCAGGCGGACGTGGCGTCCGGTCAGGCGGCGCCCGACGACGCGGATGACGTCGGCCGGCTCCCACCCGCCGAGCCACAGCCCGCTGACCATCCGTTCGAGTGCCTGTTGGATGGCCGTCGCGACGATGCCTCGAACCGATCCCCACTCGCCCAGCAGCGAGCCGATGGCGGCGTCGACCTCTGCCGGTCCGTTGTGGAGGTGAGCGTGGACGGCCTCTGCCACGAGGTCGGCCACGTCGGCCGAACGAGGCCGCGGCGGCGCGAATCCTGCCGCAGGCGCAGCACCTGCCGTTGGCGCAGCACCTGCGGCGGACGTGAAGGATGCGCCACGTGGGCCGGGTCGTGCCGCCCGTCGGGCCTTCCGGTCCGTCGCGCGGCGCTGCCGGTTGGCCTTGCCCATGTCCCACCCCGTGTCGTCCGCCGCGCCGAGAGGTTTCGGCTCCTGAGCAGCCTATGGCGGGGGCCGGACACAGGCGCTGTGACGCCGCCCTCGCCCGCGTACCCGGCGCCTCATGCGACGCTCGCCAGCGGCCGTCACCTACCCATGCTGGGCGGACAGGATCGTGACGGTCCGGGCGGCGACGACCAGACGATCGGCAGGCATCAGATCGGCAGGTCCCGGCGCGGGGATGGCCGGCACCGGGCCGACGGGCCAGCCGGGACGCGCCGACGCCGACGTCCACAGCAGCCGGTAACGCTGCGCCCAGGGCTGATCGGGCAGGGTGATCTCGCGGTCGTGCTGGCCGCCGTGGAACACCACCAACAACGAGTCGCCGCCCGCAGGCTCACCGTGCAGGTACATCAGCAACGTGCGCCGGTATCCGTCGTACCACTGCTCGTCCGACATCTGGTCGCCGTCGCCGGTGAACCAGGCCAGGTCCTTCGTGCCGTCGGCGTGCACCGAGCGACCGGTGAAGAAGGCGCCCTGACGCAGGACCGGGTGACTGGCCCGCAGTTTGAGCAGGAACCGCACGGTATCCAGCAGATCCTGCTGCCACTGGCCGTGGTACCAGTCGACCCAGGTCACCTCGTCGTCGTGGCAGTAGGCGTTGTTGTTGCCGCGCTGGGTCCGACCCATCTCGTCGCCGGCCAGCAGCATGGGCACCCCCGCCGTCACGGCCCAGGTGCCCAGCATCGCCCGCAACGTCGCCTGGCGGGCGGCCAGGATCGCGCCGTCCGTGGTCGGGCCCTCGACACCGTGGTTGTCGCAGTGGTTGGTCTGCGCGCCGTCCCTGTTGCCCTCGCCGTTGGCCTCGTTGTGCCGATGGTCGTAGGCCGTCAGGTCGGCCAGGGTGAATCCGTCGTGACTGGCCAGGTAGTGCACCGACGCCAGCGGTCCGCGCAGATCCTCGAAGATGTCTTCCGAGCCGGCGAGGCGGGTGGCCAGTGTCCGCACCCCCGGACCGGGGCGACCCTCGCGCTCGGCACGACCACCCGGCAACCAGAACTCGCGGACGTCGTCGCGGTAGCGGTCGTTCCACTCGGTGAGCGGTGGTGGGTACTGCCCCGTCCGCCACCCGCCGTGGCCGACGTCCCACGGTTCGGCGATCAGTTTTGCCGCGGACAGCACCGGGTCCGTGCGCAACGCGATGAGCAGGGGGTGATCGGGGGAGTACGACCCGTCGCGCCCGCGCGCCAGCGTCGTCATCAGATCGAACCGGAACCCGTCGACGTGCATCTGCTCGACCCAGTACCGCAAGGAGTCCAACGTCATCCGGATCACCTCCGGGCGGCCGAAGTCCAGTGAGTTGCCCGTCCCGGTGGTGTCGAAGTACCCCGAACCGGACAGCCGGTAGTACGAGGCGTTGTCCAGACCGCGCCACGACACGGTCGGACCCGCCTCGCCGCCCTCGCACGTGTGGTTGTAGACCACGTCGAGGACGACCTCGAGACCCGAACTGTGCAGCCGCTTCACCATGGTCTTGAACTCGGCGACAGTCGCCTCCGGACCTTCGCCGCGCCGCGCCGCGGCGCTGAACCGCGGATCGGGGGCGCAGAAGCTCATCGTGTTGTATCCCCAGAAGTTCGACAGCCCCATCTGGGTCAGCCGCACCTCGGACATCCGGGCGTGGATCGGGAGCAGCTCGACCGTGGTGACCCCGAGGCGCAACAGGTGAGCCAGCGCCGCCGGGTGACCCAAGCCCTCGTAGGTGCCGCGAATCTCCGGCGGGACGCTGGGGTGGCGCATGGTGAGACCGCGTAGATGGGTCTCGTAGATCACGGTGTCGGCCCAGGCGACGCGGGGATGACGGTCCGCGGCCCACGAGAACGTGTCGTCGACGACCACCCCCAACGGGGCGCTGGGTAGCGAGTCGTGCTGGCTGAGCACGGAGGTGTCGCCCCGCAACGTGGCGTCGACGACGTGGCCGAACAGTTCCGGCGACGGAGTAGGCGCGCCGGTCACCGCCCGGGCGTAGGGGTCCAGCAACAACTTGGCCGGGTTGAACCGGTGACCGCGATCAGGCTGCCAGGGACCGTGGACTCGTAGCCCGTAGTGCTGACCGGCACTGATGCCTGGGACGTGGCTGTGCCAGATGCCATGCACCCGGTGCTCCAACGGCGTGCGCCGTTCGGTCCGGGCGCCGTCGTCGCCGATGTCGACGACACAGAAGTCGACCGCGGTGGCGTGTTCGGAGTAGACGGCTACGTCGACTCCGTCCCCGATCAGATGAACACCCAAATGGGACGGACGGGCGGCGGGCGCGAGCACCGGTGCAGTCTGCCGTGCCCGATGAGGACTGGCAGACTCCCCGCCGTGGACGACAACGGCGCGCCAGAGTCGGCGACGATTCCCGCGAGCGCCGACGACGTGCAGCGCGCGTTCGATGATCCGGTGGCGGCTCAGGTCCTCTACCACGACTGGGAATCACAGACCTACGACGACAAGTGGTCTATCTCATTCGACGCCCGCTGCATCGACTTCGCCGCCGACCGATTCGCGGCCGCCCTGGGCGGGGCGGCGGCTCCGCGCCCGTTCGGTCGGGCCCTGGAGATCGGCGCCGGGACCGGGTTCTTCTCGCTGAATCTGCGCCAGGCCGGGTGGCTGGACGAGGTCGTCCTCACCGACGTCTCCTCGGGCATGGTCGACGTGGCGTTGGGTAACGCCCACCGGTTGGGCTTCGACGTCCCGGGGAAGGTGTCGGGACAGGTGGCGGGTATCGAGCGGTTGCCCTTCGACGACGGGGCGTTCGATCTGGTTTTCGGTCACGCCGTGCTGCATCACGTCGTGGACGTCGAGGCGGGTCTGCGGGAGTGCCTGCGGGTCCTTCGGCCCGGCGGTCGATTGGTGTTCGCCGGCGAGCCGAGTCGTATCGGGGACGCGTACGCCCGGCGCCTGGGGCGCTGGACCTGGCAGGCGACCACGCGAGCGACCCGGTTGGCGCCGCTGCGCTCGCGGTGGGCCCGCCCGCCTGCCGAGCTGGACGAGTCCTCGCGCGCCGCTGCCCTCGAAGCCGTGGTGGACCTGCACACCTTCGTCCCCTCGGATCTGGCCCGCACCGCGTTGCGGGCGGGCGCGGTGGACGTCGCCACGGGCGGGCAGGAGCTGGTGGCCGCGGTCCTGGGGTGGCCGATCCGGACGTTCGAGGCGGCCGTCAACCCCGACCGGCTGGGCTGGAACTGGGCGATGTTCGCCTACCGCACCTGGCAGCGTGCCGGATCGATCGACCGGGTACTGGCCAGGGTGGTCCCCGAGGCGGTGTTCTACAACGTGTCCGTGACCGGCGTCCGGCCGTAGCGCATGCCACCGTCACCACTGCTGCGGGCATGGCTGCTGCGCCTGCGCCACGGTCGCGATCCCGACCAGTACTCCCATGTGAGTTGGCACGCGATCAGGTGGGTACTGCGCCACCGGGCGTTCACGCCGGGGTACCTGTTGCGCTACTGGCGACTGGCCCGGCTGCGTCTGGCGCACCCCGATGTGGTCACCCGCGGGATGGTCTTCCTGGGCCGCGGGGTGCAGATCGAAACGGTGCCCGGGCGCGGCCGATTGGACCTCGGCGCCTTCGTTCACATCGGTGACGGGTGTGGCCTGCGCTCGCACGAGGGGTCGCTACGGCTCGGCTCGCGCACCGTGTTGGGCCGTGACGTCCGGATGAACTGCTGGTTGGATATCGAGGTCGGCGAGGCCACTCTGCTGGCCGACTGGTGCTACGTCGCGGACTTCGACCACGAGCACAGCGACCCCAACCGGGTGATCAAGGATCAGGGGCTGGTCAAGAAGCCCATCCGGATCGGATCCGGATCGTGGTTGGGGGTCCGCAGCACCGTGCTGCGCGGCACGGTGATCGGCGACGGCAGCATCGTCGCGGCGCACGCCGTGGTTCGGGGCGTCTTCGATCCGTTCGTCGTGCTGGCCGGGGCGCCGGCACGGGTGGTCGCCGACCGCGAGCAGCGCTGGTCCAAGGCGGCATCCACCCGTCAGGCCTTCGCCGACCTGGCGGCCTGGCACGACCGCCTGGGGGCAGGTACCCGACCGGAAGTTACCGATGGTTAACATAGATCGAAACCAGATCCTGAACCGGATGAGGAGCGTTCGATGAGGATCGTTGTCTGCGTCAAGTACGTCCCTGATGCTCAGGGGGATCGGCGCTTCGCCGACGACCTGACCACCGACCGGGCACATGTCGACGGCCTGTTGAGTGAGCTGGACGAGTACGCCGTCGAGGAGGCGCTGGTCGTCGCCGACGCGCTCGGCGCCGCCGGCGAACGCCCAGAGGTCGTCGTACTGACAGTGGGTCCGCCCGAGGCGGCCAACGCGATCAAGAAGGCGTTGCAGATGGGCGCCGACGCCGGCGTCCACGTCAGCGACCCGGCGATCCACGGCTCTGATGCGGTCGCCACCTCCGCCGTCGTCGCCGCCGCACTCGCGACCCAGTCCGCGGACCTCATCCTCACCGGGATGTCGTCCACCGACGGCGGGATGGGTGTCGTGCCGGCGATGGTCGCCGAGCGACTGGGACTACCTCAGGTCACGTACGCGGCAGAACTGGTCGTCGACCCGGGCGCAGCCACGGTCCGGATCCGCCGCGACGGCGAGACCAGTGTCGAGACCATCGAGTCGACGCTGCCGGCGCTGGTCAGCGTCACCGACCAGATCAACGAACCCCGCTACCCCTCGTTCAAGGGGATCATGGCCGCCAAGAAGAAGCCGGTGACCACCCTGACTCTGGCCGACCTGGGGATCGCCGCGGACGACGTCGGGCTGGACGCGGCCTGGAGCCACGCCGTCGCCGCCGATGCGCGCCCCGCCAAGGCCGCCGGTTCGGTAGTCGTCGACGACGGAAGCGGCGCGGCTCAGCTGGTTGATTTCCTCGCCTCCCGCAAGCTCGTCTGAGAGGACCCGCCATGTCAGCCGTACTCGTTCTCGTCGACTACGACGGCAGTACCGTCCGCAAGGCCGCCTTCGAGCTGTTGACACTGGCCAGACGGATCGGTGACCCGGTCGCCGTCGTCGTCGGTCCCGATGCCGCCTCTGCCGCTGACGCACTGCGCGGGCACGGGGCCACCACGATCGTCACCGTCGACGACGCCGCCGTCCTCGATCATCTGGTGGCGCCGGTCGCCGAGGCGCTTGCCCAACTGGTCGCTCGGTACAGCGCGGTGGCGGTACTGGTACCGAGTTCGAGCAGCGGCAAGGAGGTCGCGGGCCGCCTCGCCATCAAGATCTCCTCGGGTGTGGTCACCGACGCTGTCGACGTCGAGCGCGACGAGACCGAGAACCCCGCCCAGCTGGTCGCCATCAAGTCGGTGTTCGCCGGGTCGTTCACCACCCGCTGCGTGGTCAGCCACGGCATCCCGATCATCTGCGTCAAGCCGAACTCGGTCGCTCCCGAGCCTGCCGCCGACACCGAGGCCACCGTCGTCGCCTTCGTCCCCGAACTGTCCGACCTTGCCCGCGCCGCTCGGATCACCGCCCGGGCCCCCCGACAGGCGAGCGGGCGCCCCGATCTCGGCGAGGCCGCCATCGTCGTGTCCGGCGGACGCGGTACCAACGGCGACTTCGCCCCGGTCGAGTCCTTCGCCGACGCGCTGGGTGGTGCGGTCGGAGCGTCGCGCGCGGCCGTCGACGCCGGCTGGTACCCGCACGCGAACCAGGTCGGCCAGACCGGCACGACAGTGTCGCCCCAGCTGTACGTGGCAGCCGGGATCTCGGGTGCCATCCAGCACCGGGCGGGCATGCAGACGTCGAAGACCGTGGTGGCCGTGAACAAGGACGCCGAGGCGCCGATCTTCGAGATGGTCGACTTCGGGGTCGTCGGAGACTTGGCAACCGTCCTGCCCGCCGCGACCGACGAGATCGCGAAACGTCGCACCTGATCGCGTCGGCCTACCCTGTACCGGTGGGCGCTGAGGTGTATCTCGATCACGCCGCCACGACAGTCGTCCGAGCCGAGGCGCTGGCCGCGTTCACCACGGCGAGTCACGTCACGGGCAATGCCGCATCGATGCACGCGGCCGGTCGTCACGCTCGACGACTGTTGGAGGACGCCCGCGAATCGATCGCGGCGTCGCTGGGGTGTCGGGCGGACGAGGTGGTCCTGACGTCCGGCGGCACCGAGGCCGACACCCTGGCCGTCCAGGGCGTGTTCCGGGCCCGTCACCGGGCAGATCCACGGCGGCGTCGGATCCTGCTCAGTGCCGTGGAGCATCCAGCGGTCCGCAATGCCGCTGAGACCTTGGTGGTCGAGGGGGCCGAGGTGGTGGTCCTCCCAGTGGATAGCGGTGGCCGGGTCGATGTCGGCGCCACCGCCCAGCGGATCCTTGCCGACGGCGGACCGGCGACGATCGCGCTGCTGGGGTGCATGTGGGCCAACAACGAGGTCGGCACCATCCAGCCGATCGCCGAGTTGGGCGGGCTGGCAGCCCAGTACCGGGTACCGATGCACGTCGACGCCGTTCAGGCCGCCACCACGATCCCGGTGTCGGCGCACCAGGCGGGGGTGACCACGATGGCGATCAGTGGCCACAAGGTCGGCGCGCCGATCGGGGTCGGGGTGCTGACCGTCCGGGCGGGTACCGATCTGGTCGCCCCCACTCCCGGCGGCGGACAGGAGTCAGGTCGTCGCGGTGGCACCGTCTCGGTGGCGCTGGCACTCGCCTTGGCCGGCGCGTTGCGCACCACCGTCGCCACCCGCGCTGATGAGGGCGCCCGGCTGGGTCGGCTGCGTGCCGACCTGATCGACGGTCTCCTTCGCGGGTGCCCGGGCGCCCACCTCAGTGGAGCGGGCGACCCACGGCACAACCTGCCCAGCATCGCCCATCTCACCTTTCCCGGCTGCGACAGCGAGGACCTGCTGCTGTTGCTGGATCGGCTGGCGATCGCGGCCTCGACCGGGTCGGCGTGCCGTTCCGGCGTCCACGACCCCAGTCCGGTGCTGCAGGCAATGCGCCAGCCGGAGGATCATGCCCGCGGCGCGGTGCGGTTCTCGCTGGGGCACACCACGACCCGGGCCGACATCGACGCGGTGGTTCGGGCAATGCCGGGCGTGGTCGTGCAGGCGAGGGCGGCCCGTCGGGCACACGCGAGCGCGGAGCTGGTGGGTACCCGATGAGGGTGATGGCGGCGATGAGCGGGGGCGTGGACTCGGCAGTTGCCGCGGCGCGGGCGGTCGACGCCGGTCACGACGTCACCGGCGTGCACCTGGCGCTGTCCCGGGCCGAGGCTGGGGGAGGTCGGGCGCGGGCGCGTGGCTGCTGTTCGGTGGCCGACGCGCACGACGCGCGACGCGCAGCCGACGCCCTCGACATCCCGTTCTACGTCTGGGACCTGGCCGAGCGTTTCGCGACCGACGTCATCGACGACTTCGCGGACGCCTACGCCGCAGGCCGGACCCCCAACCCCTGCATCCGGTGCAACGAACGCATCAAGTTCTCGGCGTTGCTGGACCGCGCCGTTGCGCTCGGCTTCGAGGCGCTGGTCACCGGTCACTACGCCCGGCGCACCGTCGAGGCGGACGGGCCCGCCCTGCACCGGGCCACCGACGCGGCGAAGGACCAGTCGTACGTCTTGTCGACGGTCCGGCGCGACCGGTTGGCGATGGCCATGTTCCCGTTGGGCGACGCCGATTCCAAGGCCGACGTCCGGGCCGAGGCAGACAGACGCGGGCTCAGCGTCGCAGCCAAGCCGGACAGCCACGACATCTGCTTCATCCCCGACGGGCACACCGCGGGCTGGCTGTCCCGGCGACACGGTGCCGCGCCGGGGCCGATCGTCGACACCAGCGGTGCCGAGGTCGGCCGGCACGACGGTTCCTATCGATTCACCATCGGTCAGCGCCGCGGCCTCGCGCTGGATCGGCCCGCACCGGATGGGCGTCCCCGATACGTGCTCGCTATCCGCCCGGTCGATCGCACGGTCGTCGTGGGAGATCGCGACGCGTCGGCCACGACCGAGCTGCGGGCGACGTCACCGTCGTGGTTGGCGGACGTGCCGTCCGTCGGACAACAGGTGAGCGTTCAGATGAGGGCTCACGGGACGGCGGTCCCGGCGGTCGTCGACGACGTGGCGGGGGAGTATGTCGTGGTGCGCACCTCGACCTCCCTGAGGGCGATCGCCGCTGGTCAAACCCTTGCGATCTATCTCGATGACCGAGTTCTGGGTGGCGCGACGCTGACATGAGAGGGCTCTCATCCGGGTCTCATCGATGCCTCACAGCAGTCGCACAGAGTTGAGTCCATGAATACACAGACGCCAGTCGTCGTCGGTGGCATCGGCGCGGTGGTTGCCCTCATCATCGGTGCCGCTTCCTTTGCCGTGGCCACCGACCGCCCGGACCTCGGATCAGCCGTGTCGGTCGGCTCGACCACCACCAGCAGCCCCAGCCCGTCGTGTGACGACGATCCGGATGACGACGCGGATGACCGTGCCGACGACGACGGCACGGATGACGACGGCACCGATGACGACGCGGATGACCGTGCCGATGACGATGGCACCGATGACGACGGCACGGACGACCGCGACGAATGCGGTTCTACGCCGAGCGTGACGAGCGCTCCGGTGTCGACGACGTCCACGACACCGGCCACCATCGGCTCGGATGATGGCGGCTCGGATGATGGCGGCTCGGATGATGACGGCACGTCTGACGACGGCTCGGATGATGGCGGCTCGGATGATGACGGCACGTCTGACGACGGCTCGGATGATGGCGGCTCGGATGATGACGGCTCGGATGACGACGGCTCGGATGATGGCGGCTCGGATGATGGCGGCTCGGATGATGGCGGCACGTCTGACGACGACGACAGTGACGACTGACCCGGCCGGTCGACACTGAAAGCCTGTGGATAGCGGTGGCGGTGGCACCAGGCCACCCCACCGTCCTCAGGTGAGCGGAGGCTCTGCCCTGCACCGCACCTGGCCACGGCGTCTGGTGCGTTCGGTGCGCGCCCAGGTCGTCGGGACCATCGTCCTCCTGCTGACGATCGGGCTCGCCAGTGCCGGACTGTTGGCCTACCGGGTGCAACGGGCCGGCCTGGACTCTGCCGCCGCAGTCGGACTGGCCGCAGACGTGGGCCGGTTCCGCCAACTGGCCGACGGTGTCGATCCCCGAACCGGGCAACCGTGGAGCGACCTCGACCGGCTGCTGGATGCGGCCGTCGATCGCCGCGTGACCGCTCCCGACAACGTTCTCGCAACCGTCGTGAACGACAGCGTCCGATCCATTCAGGAGGCGCCGTTGGCCGCCGAAGTGGAGGCGTCCACCCTGGCCCGGGACGTCGCCGACCGACCGGCGGGCGGATATTCGAACACAGAACTCGCGTCGGGCACCTTGGCGTGGGCGGCCATCCCGGTCTCGGTGAACGACGACCCGCGGCCGGCGTGGTTCGTTACCGGTCACCTGTACGACCAGGCGTACGACGATGTGATCCGCAGCATCCGGACCCAGCTACTGGTCTACCTCGCGGTCGTCGTGCTGGCGGGATCGGTGGGCTGGATCCTCGCGGGTCGGCTGTTGCTGCCACTCGCCGAGCTGCGCGATGCCGCCCGCAGCGTGGGTGACCGAGATCTGGGTCGGCGAATCCCGGTGGCTGCCAACGCGACCGAGGTCTCGGATGTCGCGGTGGCCTTCAACGCCATGATGGCGCGCCTGGAAGCGGCGTTCGTCAGTCAACGTCGACTGCTGGACGACGTCGGACACGAACTGCGGACGCCGATCACGGTGGTTCGCGGTCACATGGACCTGGTCGACCCCGACGATCCGGCCGATGTGGGCATCACGCGTGAGATCGTGCTCGACGAACTGTCACGGATGAGTCGTCTGGTGGACGACCTCCTCACCCTTGCCCGAAGCGATGGACCGGACTTCGTCGTCACAGCACCGGTCGACATCGTCATCCTGGTCGACGACGTGCTGGTCAAGATGGTTGCCATGGCACCGCGCGCCTGGCGGCTGGACGCCGTCGCCGAGGGAACCGTCGCCCTGGATCGCGAGCGGGTCACTCAGGCCCTGCTCGAACTGGCGGTCAACGCGATTCGACACACCGGCACCGATGACGTCATCGCCGTGGGTTCTGCCCTGGAGTGGTCGAACGAACAGGCCTGGGTGCGGATCTGGGTCCGAGACACCGGCTCCGGTCTCGACCCGGAGGACGAGGGCCGGGTGTTCCAGCGCTTCGAACGAGGCAGTGGCGAGGGTTCAGACGGTGGCTCCGGCCTGGGCCTCAACATCGTGTCGGCGATCGCGGCGGGCCACGGTGGTCACGTCGAACTGGACAACAACCCCGGCACGGGAGCCACGTTCGCCCTGGTCCTGCCCGTCGACTCGGATCGGATGGCTGATCTGCGGTGACCCGGATCCTCATCGCCGAAGACGAACCCCGGATCTCGTCATTCATCGACAAGGGCCTGCGGGCCGCCGGCTACACCACCGAAATCGTCACCGACGGTCGGGCAGCCCTCACCCGGGCGGCCACGGGCGACGTCGACCTCGTCATTCTCGACATCGGCCTCCCGGGAATGGACGGGTTTCGAGTCCTCGACGCGCTACGAGGCAGCGGCAACGACGTTCCGGTGGTCGTCCTCACCGCCCGCGACAGCGTGCAGGACACCGTCACCGGGTTGCGCCTCGGTGCAGACGACTACATGCGCAAACCCTTCGACTTCGACGAACTGCTGGCTCGTATCCGGACCCGCCTACGACCGCCGACCCGGACCCAGGGCGAGTCCACGACGCTGTCGGTCGGCGCCATCACAGTGGACATGTTGAGTCGGCGCGTCACTGTCGCCGGGGTCGACGTCGACCTCAGCGCCCGCGAGTTCGCCCTCGCCGAGGAGCTGTTGCGCCATCCTGGCCGGGTATGGAGCCGCGAACAGCTGCTGTCGTCGGTGTGGGGCTACGACTACGATCCCGGCTCCAATGTCGTCGACGTGTACATCCGTTATCTGCGCCGCAAGCTGGGGCCGCATCGAATCGAGACGGTCCGTGGCGTCGGTTACCGGTTGGTGGCCGTGGACTGACGTCGGCTCCGGCCGTCGTGTCGTAGCGTCGTCGTCGTGCCACACCTTCCCGCGCGCCCCTGGGCCGGTGGTGTCGGGTCCATGCCGGGCACCGATCCCGCCGCGACCCTCTCGACGGTATTCGACCTGCTGGGCGCCGGCGACGTGCCGTTCGTTCCCGAACTGCCGGCGCGGGGCGTGGGCGCCGACATGATCGGGCGGACCGCCTCGGTGCTGGTCGACCTGCCGGTGGACCTGCAGCCGTCGGGGTGGCGCCTGGTCGACCATCCCGGCCGTGACCAGTCGCGGGCTGATTCGTTCTGGCGTCAGGACATCGACCTCCTGGCCGAACGCGCCGACGGGTACGTGGGCCCGATATCGGTCGCAGTCGCGGGCCCGGCGACGCTGGCCGCCCAACTCCATCGCAGTCGAGGTGAGGTCGCCCTGGCGGATCCGGGTGCTCGCCGCGAGATCACGCAATCGCTCGGACAGGGCATCGTCGAACTGCTCGGCACCCTGCATCGAGCCGTGCCG
Organism: Micrococcales bacterium; assembly: GCA_031398915.1. Taxonomy (GTDB): domain Bacteria; phylum Actinomycetota; class Actinomycetes; order Actinomycetales; family JBBAYJ01; genus JANNOG01. The sequence goes on from JANNOG010000069.1 coordinate 47,932, forward strand.
GGGGCTACCTGGCTGGTCCAACTCGACGAACCGTCGCTGACCGCGGTCATCCGGGGTGGTGTCCCGACCGTGTCGGGGTTCGGCCACCTGCCCGCGATCGAGGTGGCCGAGGTGACAGCCAACCTCACGCATGTTGTCGATCACATCCGAGCGGCCTCTCCGACCACCTCGACCGGTGTCCACTGCTGCGCCGACGACGCCCCGCTGCGGCTGATCGCGTCCGCCGCTCCGGACCTCGTCGGTATCGCCCTCGGGATGGGCGACATCACCGACATCGCCAGCGACGCCTGGCAGGCGTGCGCCGAGATCGTCGAGTCCGGGCGGCGCATCACGGTGGGGCTGAGCGACCCGCTACGGGCCGGGTCCGCGGCGTCACCACTGGACTCGGGGCGGGCAGACGCGGCGGCCTTCGTCACCGCCTGGCGCCAGATCGGGCTGTCGCCCGACCAGCTGGCCGGTGTCGGAGTCACCACGGTCTGCGGCCTCGCAGGGGCCAGCCCGAGGGGGGCAGTCGCCGCCCTGCGGCGTGTGCTGGGCACCGTCTCAGCTCTGGTCGAGGCGGTGGACGAGAGGTGACGCCGGCGCAACGCTGGGCCGAATTGATCGAGGCGGTGCGCGCGGCTCAATTCGCGTACTACGTGCGTGACGCCCCGGACCTCAGCGACGGTGAATACGACGACCTGTGGCGCGAGTTGGTGGTGCTGGAGGCCGCGCACCCCGAACTCGTCAGTGCCGACAGCCCCACGCAGAACGTCGGCGGCACCTTCTCGACGGACTTCGCGCCGGTCGACCATCTCGCTCGACTGATGAGCCTGGACAACGCGTTCACCCCCGACGAGTTGCGGGCCTGGGCGGGCAGGGCGCAGGTCGATGCCGGTACGGACGTCAGCTGGCTCTGCGAGCTGAAGATCGACGGGCTGGCCGTCAACCTGCGATACGACGACGGCGTCCTGGTGCTCGCCGCCACCCGCGGCGACGGCCGCACCGGCGAGGACGTCACCCACAACGTGCGCACCATTCGCGGCATACCCCACCGGCTCGATCCCAGCGGACCGCCACCACCCCGGCGGATCGAGGTACGCGGCGAGGTGTTCTTTCCACTCGCCGGATTCGCCGACGTCAACGACGGTCTGGTCGAGGCCGGCCGGGCCCCGTTCGCCAACCCGCGCAACGCGGCGGCCGGATCGCTGCGCCAGAAGGACCCCCGGGTGACGGCGTCCCGTCCGCTGGCGATGCGGGTACACGGCGTCGGACTGATCGACGGCTTCAGCGCGACCGGCGACACCCCGGCCACGCTGTCACAGGTCTACGACGCGCTGGCGGCGTGGGGACTGCCCACCTCGACCGCCGGCCGGGTGGTCGACGACGTCGACGGGGTCGTCGCCTATATCGACTACTACGCCGAGCACCGCCACGACGTCGAGCACGAGATCGACGGTGTCGTCGTCAAGGTGGACGACCTGTCACTCCAGCGCCGCCTCGGCTCGACCAGCCGCGCCCCGCGGTGGGCCATCGCCTACAAGTACCCGCCCGAGCAGGTGCGGACGCGGCTGCTGGACATCGACGTCAACGTCGGTCGCACGGGTCGGGTGACCCCGTTCGCGGTGATGACGCCCGTCGTCGTGGCCGGGTCGACAGTGGCCATGGCGACCCTGCACAACGCCGACGAGGTCCGGCGAAAGGGGGTCCTGATCGGCGACATGGTGTGGCTGCGAAAAGCGGGCGACGTGATTCCCGAGGTGCTGGGCCCCGTGGTCGAGGTACGCGACGGCAGCGAGCGGGCGTTCGTCATGCCGACTCACTGCCCGACGTGCGGCACCGAACTGCGCCGAGACACCGAGACTGCCGTCGACCAGCGGTGCCCCAACAGTCGGCTGTGTCCCGCTCAGCTGCGAGAACGCCTGTTTCATGTCGCCGGCCGAGGCGCCTTCGACATCGAGGCGTTGGGCTGGGAGGGCTCCGGAGCGCTGCTGGACGCGGGTGTCATCACCGACGAGGGCGATCTGTTCGACCTCACCGAGGAGTCGCTGCGGGCGGTCGCGCTGTACACCAACAAGAATGGCGACCTGTCCGCCAATGGGCGTCGACTGTTGGACAACCTCGCCCAGGCTCGGACCCGGGCACTGTGGCGGGTCCTGGTCGCGCTGTCGATCCGCCACGTCGGGCCGACCGCGGCGCGCTCACTCGCCACCCGATACGGGTCGATCGACGCGATCGCGGCGGCCGACGTGGACGACCTGGCGGCGACCGACGGCGTCGGCCCGACCATCGCGGCGGCTGTGACCTCGTGGTTCGCGGTCGACTGGCATATCCGCATCGTGGAGCGCTGGCGAGCGGCCGGGGTGGTGATGGCCGCCCCCACGGTCCCCGGCGGCGCTCGCCCCCTCGCCGGCCTCACCGTGGTGGTGACCGGCAGCCTCGATCATTACAGCCGGGACGAGGCCCGCGAGGCGCTGCTGGCGCGGGGCGCCAAGGTGTCGTCCGCGGTCTCTCGCAAGACCTCCGCCGTCGTCGCCGGTGCGAATCCCGGCACCAAACTGGACCGCGCCGAAGAATTGGGTGTGCTGGTTCTCGACGAGGCTCACTTCGACTTACTGCTGACGGAAGGCCCTGCCGCCGCCGGTCTCGTCCCTATCGAATAACCACGAAACGCCCAAAACATCACCGGGACGAGCGTGCGTTACCAGCAGTAACGTGATTGTTACGGAAATGCTTGCGGTCGCGGCGTCCGGCGCACATGATGACTGCCTGTCACCCGGTGGAAACCCACCGGATGCACCGTTTGAGTGAGGGGAGCCTCGTTGGGTCCGGGCAGTGTTCGGCTGTACGAGGTCTCCACCTTCCGGAAATGGCTGCGATCCCCCGCCGCCCTCACCCCGTTGCTGCTGGTAGCCGTTCTGTCGGCCTTGTCGAGCGTCGTCCTGTGGCGCGACACCGCCGCCTCCCTCGACGCCGGCGCAGGAATCGCCGACCTGGCGGGGTCCACCGCGATGGCGGGTGCGGCCGTCGCCCTCGGTCTGATGATCGTCGGTCAGGTGTGGTCCGTTCTGCCGGGTCGAGTCGGTGACATCCCCACGCAGGGCTGGACCACGTCGGTCTCGGTGGCCGCACTGTTCGTCGCCGGCCCGTTCGTCGCGGTCGCCGTCGCCACGATCGCGACCGGCGCGGGGTTGCTCGTCGACCGGCGGCGTTCGGGGCGCCGAGCCGCCCGAGCCGCCGCCGACCTCGGTGGTCTGGTCGTCGCCGGAGTCCTGCTGATCGCCGCCGCGGGGGGTGGCGTGCCCAGTGAGGCGTTCCCCGCAGCCGGCTGGCTGGCCATCGTCCACGCCGGCGTCGTCGTGATCTCGGTCTTCGCCGCCCACATGCTGGTGGGCGCCGTGGTCGACACCCTGGGTCGCAGCGGGTCGCTCTGGGAGGCCCTCGACGCGCGGGTTCGGGACACCGGCGTGGTCGTCGCTGCCCTGGTCCTGCTCGGTCCCGCCATCGCGGTACTGCTCAACGCGTCCGTCTGGCTCGCGATCGGTGCCGTCACCGCGGTGAGCGCCATAGAGATCCTGGCCCGCGGCGGGCGCGACGTCGCCCTGTCCGAGCAGGTCGACCCGTTGACCGGCCTGGTCACCCGCGACGGCCTGCAGGCCCGGATGGAGAGCGCGGTCCGGGCGGCGGTCTCCGACGACGTCCCCTCCGCGCTGCTGGTGGTCGACCTCGACCGTTTCACCGAGCTCAACGAGGGCCACGGTCAGCTGACGGGGGATCGGGTGTTGCGGGTGGTCGCGGAACGGCTGCGAGCTGCCACTCGTCCGGTCGACATCGTGGCTCGCCTCGGTGGCGACGAATTCGGCGTCCTCGTTCCGGGGGTGGGTGACGTGGACGCGCTGACTGATCTCGCGAAGCGCCTGCGATCGTCGTTGTCCGAGGTCATCGACGGTAACGGGCCGCTCTTCGGACCGGGTGCCAGCATCGGGGTGGCGCTGACCCCCGATCACGCCGCCACGGCCAAGCAACTCCTCGCCCGAGCCGACCTGGCGATGTACGCGGCGAAGGACACCGCGACGGGCGTCCGGATCTACGACGAGCGGACCGACCACGCCTCCGCCGAGCGCCTCGGACTGGTCGCCTCATTACGGTCGGCGCTCGACGACGGCGGACTCCACCTGGCCTATCAGCCCAAGGTCGCGCTGGGCCCCGACGGGGACCGGTTGGCCGGCGTCGAGGCCTTGTTGCGCTGGGACGATCCCGGACGAGGCCAGGTGGCCCCGGGCTATTTCATCCCGCTGATCGAACAGACCGGATTGATGGGCCGGTTGACCACCGCGGTACTGGACCTGGCCCTCGATCAGGTGGCCCGGTGGCTCCAGCAGGGCGAGCGCATCCCGGTGGCCGTCAACATCAGCCTGCGCGACCTCGAAGACCCGGATTTCGCCGATCGAACCTCCGCCAGCCTCATCCACGCCGGCGTCCCCGGATCTCTGCTGACCCTGGAGATCACCGAGCGGGTGCTGACCGGCGACCTCTCGGCCGTCGTGGCGACGATGGAGCGCCTGGAGCGGGTCGGCATCCGGATGAGCCTCGACGACTTCGGCACCGGCTGGTCGTCGCTGCTGCTGCTGCGCCGGCTGCCGGTCGCCGAGGTCAAGCTCGACCGCTCGTTCGTCGACGGCGTGGACGGCGACGACGCCGACACCGCCGTCGTCCAGGCCGTCGTCGACCTGGCGCGCCGACTCAACCTGACCATGGTCGCCGAAGGGGTGGAACGTCCGTCCACGCTGGCCCGGCTGCGGCTGATCGGGTGCGACGTCGCGCAGGGCTACCTGCTCGCAGAGCCGCTCAAGCCGACCGACGTGGTTCGCTGGGTGCGTCGTCACGCTCCGCCGCGACTGCGAGTCGTCTCATAGACTCCGCCCCGTGCCTCCCGAAACCCTCAGCGGCGACGATGTCGTCCATCTGGCCACGCTTGCCCGGATCGACCTCGACGCCGACGAACGCGAGCTGATGGCCGGTCAACTCTCGGGCATCCTGGCGGCGGTGGCCCGCGTGCAATCGGTGGCCGGATCGGACATTCCGGCAACGTCGCACCCGTTGCCGCTGGTCAACGTCATGCGCCCAGACGTTCCCCGGCCCAGCCTGGACACCGAGGAGGCGCTGTCCGGGGCGCCCGCTCGTGAGGGCTACCGGTTCCGGGTGCCGCGCATCCTCGAGGAGGACTGACGTGAGCGAGTTGCTGCAGCGCACCGCCGCCGACCTGGCCGAGCTCTTGGCCGCGCGCGAGGTGTCCGCGGTCGAGCTCACCCGGGCTCACCTGGACCGGATCGCAGCGGTCGACGGTGATCAGGATCGCGGGATCCACGCCTTCCTTCACGTCGACGACGCCGGAGCACTGGCGACCGCGGCCGCGGTCGACGGCGCCCGCGCCCGGGGCGAGATCGTGGGCCGGCTGGCCGGCGTCCCGATCGCGGTCAAGGACGTCCTGGCCACCCGGGGCATGCCGACCACCTGCGGATCCGCGGTGTTGCGCGGCTGGGTACCGCCCTACGACGCCACGGTCGTCTCCCGACTGCGCGGCGCCGGGATGCCCATCCTCGGAAAGACCAACATGGACGAGTTCGCCATGGGGTCCTCCACCGAGCACTCGGCCTACGGGCCCACCCGCAATCCGTGGGACCTGGAGCGGATCCCCGGCGGGTCCGGTGGCGGGTCGGCCGCGGCCGTCGCCGGGTTCGAGGCGCCACTGGCGATCGGCACCGACACGGGTGGCAGCATCCGACAGCCGGCTGCGGTCACCGGGACCGTCGGCGTCAAGCCCACCTACGGCGGGGTGTCCCGCTACGGCCTCGTGGCGCTGGCCAGCAGCCTCGACCAGGCCGGGCCGTGCGCGCGGACCGTGCTGGACGCCGCCCTGCTGCATGCCGTCATCGGCGGGCACGACCCACTGGACTCGACGTCGCTGGACGAACCGATCCCCGATGTCGTGGCGGCCGCCCGCGAGGGTGCCGGCGGCGACCTGTCCGGCGCCCGGGTCGGTGTGGTGCGTGAGCTGGGGGGGGCCGGTCACACCGCCGGCTACGACCCCGACGTGCTGGCCCGATTCACCGAGTCGGTGGCCCTGCTCACCGCTGCCGGTGCGGAGGTCGTCGAGGTGGATTGTCCCCACTTCGAGTACGCCCTGGAGGCGTACTACCTGATCCTGCCGAGTGAGGCCAGCAGCAACCTGGCCCGATTCGATGCCATGCGCTACGGACTGCGGGTGGGTGACGGCGACCCCGGCGCCACCGCCGAGCAGGTGATGTCGGCGACCCGCGCCGCCGGCTTCGGTGCCGAGGTCAAGCGGCGCATCATCCTGGGCACCTATGCCCTGTCCGCGGGTTACTACGAGGCGTTCTACGGCAGTGCCCAGAAGGTGCGCACCCTGGTCCAGCGTGACTTCGCGGCCGCGTTCGAGCGATGTGACGTGCTGGTGTCGCCGACCGCGCCGACCCCCGCGTTCCGCTTCGGCGACAAGCTGTCGGACCCGCTGGCGATGTACCTCAACGACGTGGCCACCATTCCCGCCAACCTGGCGGGCGTGCCGGGGATGTCGCTGCCCAGCGGCCTGGCCGGCGGGCTTCCCGCAGGCATCCAGATCCTCGCCCCTGCCCGGGCCGACGACCGGCTGTACCGCGTGGGTGCGGCGTTGGAGGCCCGGTTGTTGGCCGAGTGGGGCCGCCCCCTCGTCCCGCCCGCACTGGAGGTGTCCGTATGACCGCCACGATCGGTTCCGGTGTCGACGTCACCGGCTTCGACGATTCGCTGCTGGAGTTGGCCACCTACGAGGAGGCAGTCGCGCAGTTCGACCCGGTCATGGGTTTCGAGGTCCACGTCGAACTCAATACCCGGACCAAGATGTTCTGCGGCTGCGCGCACTCGTTCGGTGCGCCACCCAATTCGCAGACCTGCCCGACGTGTCTCGGCCTACCCGGATCGCTTCCGGTCGTCAACGAGGCCGCCGTCCGCTCGGCCGTCCGCATCGGCCTGGCGCTCAACTGCACCATCGCCGCGCGGTGCCGGTTCGCCCGCAAGAACTACTTCTACCCGGACATGCCCAAGGACTTCCAGACGTCGCAGTACGACGAGCCGATCGCCTACGACGGGTGGCTGGACGTCGAACTGGGCGATGGCGAGATCGTGCGGATCCCCATCGAACGGGCGCACATGGAAGAGGACACCGGTAAGTCCACCCATGTCGGCGGCGCGACCGGACGGATACACGGGGCGGCGTACTCCCTCGTGGACTACAACCGCGCCGGGATCCCCCTGATCGAGATCGTGACCCGGCCCATCGAGGGCACCGGTGCCCGGGCGGCCGAGATCGCCCGCGCGTACGTCGGGGCGCTGCGCGACGTGCTGCTCGGCCTCGGTGTGTCCGACGTCCGGATGGAACAGGGGTCGTTGCGCTGCGACGCCAACGTGTCGTTGCGGTCCGCCGCGGACGCACCTCTCGGTATTCGCTCCGAGACCAAGAACGTGAACTCGCTGCGCAGCGTCGAACGCGCCGTCCGCTACGAGGTGCGTCGTCAGGCTGCGCGGTTGAGCGCGGGCCACCGCGTGGTCCAGGAGACCAGGCACTGGCACGAGGACACCGGCATGACCACGTCGGGGCGCAGTAAGGAGGGCGCCGAGGACTACCGGTACTTCCCCGAGCCCGACCTGGTTCCGATCGCCCCCGACCCGGCATGGGTGGCCGAGTTGCGAACGGGTCTGCCCGAGGCCCCGGCCGTGCGCCGACGCCGGCAGATGGCCGAGTGGGGGTTCGGCGACCTCGAGATGCGCGACGTGCTGAATGCCGGCGCCGCCGAACTGATCAGCGAGACCATCGAGGCCGGCGCCGCCCCCACGGCGGCCCGCAAGTGGTGGCTCGGCGAGCTGTCGCGGCGTGCCAAGGCGGCCGACGTGGGCCTCGCCGACCTGGCGGTCACGCCGCGACAGGTCGCCGCCCTGCAGGGTCTGGTCGAGGCCGGCCGGCTGACCGACCGACTGGCGCGTGACGTCCTCGACGGGGTGCTGGCCGGCGAGGGTGAGCCGGAGGACGTTCTCGTGGCCCGCGGCGTGGAGGTGGTCAGCGACGACGGTGCCCTCACGGCCGCCATCGATCGGGCCATCGCCGCCAACCCCGACGTGGTCGCCAAGATCGCCGCCGGCAAGGTGCAGGCCGCCGGAGCCTTGATCGGCGCGGTCATGAAAGAGATGAACGGCTCGGCCGACGCGGCCCGGGTCCGCCAGCTACTGGTGGAGCGCGTCGCGGCCGAGTGACGCGCCCGCGGAACGCCGCGGCGGCCCTGCCCACCGGGACGGCGCGACACGCCGGTTAAGGTGCCGAGCATGGTCGACATCAAGCCCCGTTCCCGCGACGTCACCGACGGCATGGAGCGGGCGGGCGCTCGCGGCATGCTGCGGGCCGTCGGCTTGGGCGACGAGGACTTCGCCAAGCCGCAGATCGGCATCGCCAGCAGCTGGAACGAGATCACGCCGTGCAACCTCTCGTTGGACCGCCTCGCCCAGTCGGCGAAGGAGGGGGTGCACGCGGCCGGGGGATACCCGCTCGAATTCGCCACCATCAGCGTGTCCGACGGCATCTCGATGGGCCACTCGGGAATGCACTTCTCGCTGGTCAGCCGCGAGGTCATCGCCGACAGCGTCGAGACGGTGATGGAGGCCGAGCGTCTGGACGGCACGGTGTTGCTGGCCGGCTGCGACAAGTCGCTGCCCGGCATGATGATGGCGGCGGCCCGGCTGGACGTGTCCGCGGTGTTCGTCTACGCCGGATCGACGCTGCCCGGCAGGGCCACGATGTCCGACGGTACCGAGCGCGAGGTCACGATCATCGACGCCTTCGAGGCGGTCGGTGCCTGCGCTCGTGGGCTGATGAGTCGCCAGGACGTCGACGCGATCGAGCGGGCGATCTGCCCGGGCGAGGGCGCCTGCGGCGGGATGTACACCGCCAACACGATGGCCAGCATCGGTGAGGCCATCGGATTGTCGCTGCCCGGTTCGGCCGCGCCGCCGGCGACCGATCGACGTCGTGACGGTTTCGCCAGGCGGTCGGGTCAGGCGGTGGTGGGACTGCTGGAGCGTGGGATCACCACGCGTCAGATCCTCACCCGTGAGGCCTTCGAGAACGCGATCGCGGTACTCATGGCGTTCGGCGGGTCCACCAACGCGGTGCTGCACCTGTTGGCGTTGGCTCACGAGGCGGACGTGCCCCTCGAACTCGACGACTTCACCCGGATCGGGGCGAAGGTGCCGCACGTGGCCGACCTCAAGCCGTTCGGTCGCCACGTCATGACCGACGTCGACCGCATCGGCGGCGTGCCCGTGGTGCTGAACGCGCTGCTCCAGGCGGGATTCCTGCACGGCGACGCGCTGACCGTGACGGGCTCGACGATGGCCGAGAACCTCGCGGCGCTGAATCTGCCCCCGGTCGACGGCACGGTCATCCGTAGCTTCGCGTCCCCGATGCACGCGACCGGCGGCATCACGGTGCTGTGGGGGTCGCTGGCACCGGACGGCGCCGTGGTCAAGAGCGCGGGCTTCGACGCGACGGTGTTCGAGGGGACGGCGCGGGTGTTCGACCGCGAACAGCCCGCGATGGACGCGGTCGAAGCAGGCACGGTCGCCGCCGGTGACGTGGTGATCATCCGCTACGAAGGGCCCAAGGGCGGTCCGGGAATGCGCGAGATGCTGGCGGTCACAGCTGCGATCAAGGGCGCCGGTCTGGGCAAGGACGTCCTGCTGTTGACCGATGGCCGGTTCTCGGGTGGCACCACCGGCCTGTGCGTCGGTCATATCGCCCCGGAGGCCTCCGACGGCGGGCCGATCGCCTTCGTCCGCGACGGTGACCGGATCCGGCTGGACGTGGCGAACGGCCGATTGGACCTGTTGGTGGACCCGGCCGAGTTGGCGAGCCGCGCCGAAGGGTGGACGCCACTGCCGTCGGCCTACACCCGAGGGGTCCTCGCCAAGTACGCCAAGCTGGTCGGCAGCGCGCGCTACGGCGCCGTCACGGGGTGACCCCTTCCGCTCTCCGGAATCTCGACATCGCGAGAGGGCGGGCTGGGACGTAGCGTCGAGGCTCTCGCCGGCGACATCGCCGCGGGCGGCGTCGAGGAGGACACCATGCGGATCACAGCGGCTGTGGCGACGGGGTCGGGCGAGGCTCTGACCATTCACGACCTCGAACTGGACGACCCGCGTCCGGACGAGGTCCGGGTACGCATGGTGGCGACCGGGGTGTGCCATACCGACGCCATCGTCCGGGATCAGGTGTACCCGACCCCGTTGCCCGCCGTCCTCGGTCACGAGGGTGCCGGCGTGGTGGAGGAGATCGGCGTGGGCGTGGCCGGGGTGTCGGTCGGCGACCACGTCGTGCTGTCGTTCGACTCGTGCGGCCGGTGCCGGAACTGCCTGCGCGGGCGACCCGCCTACTGCGTCGAGCTGTTCGCCCGGAACTTCGGGGGCAGGCGCCCCGACGGGAGTTCCAGCCTGCGGCTGGGCGATACCGAGATCTCCTCTCGATTCTTCGGCCAGTCGTCCTTCGGTTCGTTCGCCAACGTCGCAGAGCGCAGCGTGGTGCCGGTCCCGAAGGATGTGCCGTTGGACCTGCTCGGGCCGCTGGGGTGTGGGATCCAGACGGGCGCGGGCGCGGTGATGAATTCACTCAGACCCGCGGCGGGTTCCACCATGGCGGTGTTCGGCGCGGGCGCGGTCGGCAGCGCCGCGCTGCTGGCCGCCGTCGTCACCGGGTGTTCGACGATCATCGCGGTGGACGTGGTGGACAGCAGACTGGAACTCGCCCTCACGCTGGGCGCCACCCACACCGTCAACGGCCGAACGGACGACCCGGTCGAGGCGATCCGCGAGATCACCGGCGGTGGCGTCGACTTCGCGATCGAGTCCACCGCTGTTCCCGCCGTACTGAGCCAGGCAGCCGAGTCCCTGGGGTACGGCGGCACCGTCGGACTCGTCGGGGCCCAGGCACCCGAAACCAACACGACGCTCGAGACCGGATCGTCGTTGCTCAAGGGGTGGGGGTTGCGGACCATCATCGAGGGAGACGCGGTTCCCCAGGTGTTCATCCCGCAGCTGATCGACCTGTGGCGCCAGGGGCGGTTCCCGTTCGACACCCTCGTCACCCGGTATCCGATCGCCCAGATCACCCAGGCCTTCGACGATTCCGCGGACGGAACGACGGTCAAGCCGGTCGTGGTCTTCGCCTGATACTGTCCCCCTTGTGAAGTCTTCCATCGGCTGCTACCGCCACCGCGGTCGAGTAGTAATCGTCGAGGGCATCGCCTGACCGTTCGCTTCGGCGGTCTGCGATGCCCGACCCCTCTCGCCCATGTGGGCGGAGGGGTCGTTTCATGTTCGGCCCGACCCGTCACGCACCCCGCCCACCCGCAACCCATCGCCACGCAACCCATCGCCACGCAACCCGTCAGGACACCCGTCACAGCCCCGTCCGCCACGAGGAGACGACATGACGACCACGCATCCGGCACCGCCCACGACCGCCGCCGCGCCGGCGGGCCCTGACGTCGTCACGGGCGCCCAGTCGCTCGTCCGCGCACTGGAGCAGGCCGGGGTGGAGGTCGTGTTCGGCATCCCCGGGGGGGCGATCCTCCCCGCCTACGACCCGCTGATGGACTCGACACAGATCCGCCACATCCTGGTCCGTCACGAGCAGGGAGGCGGGCACGCCGCAGAGGGCTACGCGTCTGCGACCGGTCGGGTGGGCGTGTGCATGGCCACCTCCGGTCCCGGCGCCACCAACCTGGTGACGCCGCTGGCCAACGCCCATATGGATTCGGTGCCCATGGTGGCGATCACGGGCCAGGTGTCCAGCCGCTCGATCGGCACGGATGCATTCCAAGAGGCCGACATCACCGGCATGACCTTCCCCGTCACCAAGCACAACTATCTGGTCACCCGTGCCGAAGACATCCCGCGAGCCATCGCGGAGGCGTTCCACATCGCCTCGACCGGGCGACCCGGACCGGTCCTGGTCGACATCGCCAAGGATGCCCTGCAGGCGCGTGCCCCCTACGAATGGCCGGAGCACCTGGATCTGCCCGGCTACCGACCGGTGACCAAACCGCACGCCAAGCGGATCCGGGAGGCCGCCCGTCTCATTCTCGACTCGCACCGGCCGGTGTTGTACGTCGGCGGTGGAGTGATCCGTGCCGACGCTCACCGCGAACTCCTGCACCTGGCCAACCTCACCGGGGCACCGGTGGTGACCACGCTGATGGCCCGCGGTGCCCTGCCGGACAGTCACCCGTCCAACCTGGGCATGCCGGGGATGCACGGCACGGTGGCCGCTGTCACCGCGCTGCAGAAGGCGGACCTGCTGATCACTCTCGGCGCCCGATTCGACGACCGGGTGACGGGAAAGCTCGACTCGTTCGCGCCGGACGCGAAGGTCATCCACGCCGATATCGACCCGGCCGAGATCGGCAAGAACCGTTACGCGGACGTGCCCATCGTCGGCGACGTCCGGGAGGTGTTGATCGACCTGGCGGCGGCCATCGCCGACGAGCACCAGGCGGGACGGACGGCCGACCTCACCGGGTGGTGGCGCCAGGTCGACTCGTGGCGGGACACCTACCCGTTGGGCTACGACCTGCCCAACGACGGATCACTGTCACCGCAGTACGTGATCGAGCGCCTCGGCGCGATCGCCGGGCCCGACGCCATCTACGCGGCGGGCGTCGGCCAGCACCAGATGTGGGCGGCGCAGTTCATCCGCTACGAGAACCCCCGTACCTGGTTGAACTCGGGGGGTCTGGGCACCATGGGGTACTCGGTGCCGGCGGCGATGGGCGCCAAGGTGGGCCGACCGGATGCGACCGTCTGGGCGGTCGACGGCGACGGGTGCTTCCAGATGACCAACCAGGAGCTGGCCACCTGCACGATCAACGACATCCCGATCAAGGTGGCCATCATCAACAACAGCTCCCTCGGCATGGTGCGGCAGTGGCAGACGCTCTTCTACGACGCCCGCTACTCGAACACCGACCTCCATTCCCATCGCATTCCTGACTTCGTCCGCCTGGCCGACGCCTACGGCTGCGTCGGTCTGCGCTGCGAGCGTCCCGAAGACGTGGACGCCACCATCGAAAAGGCGATGGCGGTCGACGACGCCCCGGTCGTGGTCGACTTCGTCGTGCACCGTGACGCCATGGTGTGGCCGATGGTGGCAGCCGGGGTGAGTAACGACCTCATCCAGGTCGCTCGCGGTATCGCGCCACAGTGGGACCGCGAAGAGACCGACGGTCCGGCGCTGGACACCCCGGCTGCGGCAGGTCCCCGATGACCCGTCACACCCTGGCCGTGCTGGTCGAGAACCGCCCCGGTGTCCTGGCCCGCGTCGCGGGGTTGTTCTCGCGGCGCAGTTTCAACATCCACTCCCTCGCGGTCGGTCCCACCGAAGCGGCCGACGTGTCCCGGATCACCGTGGTCGTCGACGTCGACGAACTCCCGCTCGAACAGGTCACGAAGCAGCTCAACAAGCTGATCAACGTCCTCAAGATCGTCGAGCTGGAGCCCGACGGCGCGGTTCAGCGTGAGCTGCTGCTGGTCAAGGTGCGCGCGGATGCCACGACCCGATCCGCCGTGCTGGAGACCGCGACGCTGTTCCGGGCCCGGGTGGTCGATGTCGCCACGGACGCCGTCACGATCGAATCCACCGGGCGACCCGAGAAGAACGCCGCACTGCTCGACGTGCTCGCCCCGTTCGGTATTCGCGAGCTGGTTCAGTCCGGCGTCGTCGCCCTGAACCGCGGCGGGCGTGCCATCACCGACCGCGCACTACGCTCCGCTTGATCCAACGGACATCGATACCACTCACCGAGGAGTCTCGCCCCATGGTTCACATCTACACCGACGCAGACGCCGATCTGTCGATCATCGCCGGGCGCACGGTCGCGGTCATCGGCTACGGCAGTCAGGGACACGCGCACTCGCTCAGTCTGCGTGATTCGGGCGTCGACGTCCGCGTGGGGTTGGCCGAGGGGAGCACGAGTGCGGCCAAGGCCGCCGAGCAGGGGCTGCGCGTCGTCTCGCTGGCGCAGGCTGCCGCTGAGGCCGACGTCATCATGATGTTGGTGCCCGACCACGTGCAGCGCACCGTGTACTCGCAGTTCGTCGAGCCCAACCTGACCCCGGGCAAGGCACTGTTCTTCGCTCATGGATTCAACATCCGATTCGGTTACATCACCCCGCCTGCCGGGGTCGACGTGGCAATGGTGGCGCCCAAGGGACCGGGGCACCTGGTTCGTCGTGAATACAGCGCCGGTCGTGGGGTCCCCGTGCTGGTGGCGGTCGAGAGCGACGCGACCGGGGGCGCCTGGGACCTGGCGCTGTCGTACGCGGCGGCAATCGGTGGCCTACGGGCGGGTGGCATAAAGACGACCTTCACCGAGGAGACGGAGACCGATCTGTTCGGTGAGCAGGCCGTACTGTGCGGTGGCGCGAGCCGGCTGGTGCAATCGGGTTTCGAGGTCCTGGTCGAGGCCGGTTACCAGCCCGAGGTCGCCTACTTCGAATGCCTCCACGAGCTCAAGTTGATCGTCGACCTGATGTACGAGGGCGGAATCGCCAAGCAGCGGTGGAGTGTCTCGGACACGGCCGATACGGCGACTACGTGTCCGGGCCCCGGGTCGTCGACGACAGCGTCAAGCAGCGGATGCGCGACGTGCTGTCCGATGTCACCGACGGCTCGTTCGCGGCCCGGTTCATCGCGGACCAGGACGCAGGCGCGATCGAGTTCAAGAAGTTGCGGGCCGAGCAGGAGGTTCACCCCATCGAGGCGGTCGGTCGAGGCCTGCGATCGATGATGCCGTGGATCGGTGACGGCAACCGCGATGCCGACTACGTCGAGGGAACGGCAGCCCGCTGACACCGCGCGGACGGCGATGGCGCACCATCGACCGGTGACCGTCGAGCTGTCCAAGGCATGTGTCGCCTGCGGGCGAACCATCGAGTGGCGTAAGAAGTGGGAGCGCGACTGGGCGAACGTGCGCTACTGCTCGGGCGCGTGTCGCTCGCGCGGGCTGCGCCCGGTCGACGCCGAGCTGGAGACGGCGATCGTCCAGTTGCTCGCCGGTCGTTCCCGCGGTGCCACGATCTGCCCCAGCGAGGCTGCGCGCAGCGTCGCCGCGACGGGCGACGAGTGGCGCGACCTGACGGAACCGGCCCGGGCCGCTGCCCGTCGGCTGGTGGCCGGTGGATCGGTCGAGGTGGTCCAGGGTGGGCGAGTGGTCGATCCGAGTACCGCGAAGGGGCCGATCCGGATCCGGCGCATCGGATGAGGCCGACCCGTCAAGCCCCACCCGAGCCGGGTGCCGAGGTCGAGTGGGTGGCCCGTCACCTGGGGGACGTGACCGCTGAGGGGGCCGATGAGGTCGCCCCCAGCCCGATGTTCCGGGGTGGTCAGAGCTCAGCCGACGCCGCTCTCGCCGCGCTCGACATCACCGGCTACGCGCGCTCGCGGAACGAGGTGTGGCCCGAACGCCGGCAGGGCGCCAGCCGGATGAGCCCCTACATCCGTCACGGCCTGCTGCCGCTGACGACCGTATGGCAGGCGGTGGCCGACGCGCCCGCGGCGGATCGGGAGAAGTACCGCGACGAACTGCTGTGGGCGGAGTACGCCCGCCATGTGTACGCCCGCGTCGGCGCGGACCTGGCACGAGCGCTGCGATACGAACCCCCACGTTCGTCGCTGCACCTCGACGAGCCGTGGTCGCGCGAGATGGCCTGTATGGATCTGGTGGTCGGCGGGCTGGAGACGAACGGCTGGATGGTCAATCAGACCCGGATGTGGTTGGCGTCGCAGTGGACGATCCGTGGCGGCCGCGACTGGCGTGAGGGCGAGGACGCCTTCTTCACGCATCTGCTGGACGGGTCGCGGGCCGCGAATCGGCTGGGGTGGCAGTGGACTGTGGGCGCCGGAACCGGCAAGCCGTACGGATTCAGCAGGTGGCAGGTCCGCAAGCGGGCTCCGGGACTGTGCGATACCTGTCGGCTGCGTCGTGAGTGCCCCATCGAGGACTGGCCGGGCGACGAGTCCGGGGTCGCCGTCGACCCGCCCGTCGGACTCCGCCACCCGACGAGTGCAACGGGCCCCGGTGCTGGCCCCGCCGGGATGGAGGGTACGGACGAGCCGGACGCGGTCTGGATGACGTTCGAGAGCATGGGTGACTCCGACCCGGCGATGGCGGCACATCCCACGTTGCCGGTCGTCGTGGTCTTCGACCGACCGCTGTTGGCGCGGCTGCGGCTGTCCGGCAAGCGACTGGTCTTCTTGGCCGAGACCGTCGCCGAGCTTGCCGCCCGCCGTGAGGTGGAGGTGTACGTCGACGATCCCGTCGCCGTCCTCCTCGACCGGGCGGTGTCGGTGACGTGGGCACCGGTACCGGGGTTCGTCCGACGCGCCGCGGCGATCCAGCCGGTCGAGGTTCACCCGTGGCCGTGGTTGTCTCGTCCGGGCTCCGGCCCGGCGGGCTCCTTCACCGCCTGGCGGCGCGCCGTCGGGCGGTGACCGGCGCTAGTAGCTTGACCTTCCGTGACCAGGCCCCGAGTCGTCATCGCCGAAACCCTGTCACCGGCCACGCTGGAGGCTCTCGGTCCGCACTTCGACGTGGTGACATGCGACGGAACGGACCGGACGGCACTGCTCACCGCCGTTCGCGAGGCGGATGCCCTGCTGGTCCGCTCGGCCACCGTGGTCGACGCCGAGGTGTTCCGCGCGGCGAGCAGGCTGACCGTGGTGGCCCGGGCCGGCGTGGGCCTGGACAACGTCGACGTCGGTGCCGCCACGCAGGCCGGGGTGATGGTCGTCAACGCCCCCACGTCCAACATCGTGTCGGCTGCCGAACATGCCATCGCGCTGCTCCTGGCGGTGGCGCGCAACATCGCCCCGGCCAGTGCGTCGCTGCGCAGCGGCGAATGGTCGCGCGCCAGGTTCACCGGCGTCGAGCTGTTCGAGAAGACCCTGGGCATCGTCGGGTTGGGCCGAATCGGGGTCCTCGTCGCGCAGCGGATGGCCGCATTCGGCATGGACCTGGTCGCCTACGACCCGTATGTCAGTACCGTCCGGGCGGCGGCTCTGGGCGTTCGGTTGTCGACCCTGGAGGAACTCCTCGCGACGGCTGATTTCGTCACCGTTCACCTGCCGCGAACGCCCGAGACGATCGGCCTCATCGGTGCCGACGAACTGGCCGGGGCCAGACGCGGGATACGGATCGTCAACGCGGCGCGGGGCGGCATAGTCGACGAGGCGGCGTTGGCCGAGGCGATCCGCTCGGGCCAGGTCGGCGGTGCCGGAATCGACGTGTTCGCGGTCGAGCCGACCACCGAATCGCCCCTGTTCGGCTTCGACAACGTCGTCGTCACGCCTCACCTGGGCGCGTCGACCGTCGAGGCGCAGGAACGCGCCGGAATCGCCGTCGCGACCTCCGTGCGCCTGGCACTTGCCGGCGACATCGTGCCGGACGCCGTCAACGTGTCCGGCGGCGTCATCGACGAGCGGGTACGCCCCGGTATCGCACTGACCGAGACACTGGGCCGGACCCTGACCGCACTGTGCACCCAGGTGCCCGCCCACCTGGACATCGAGGTGCGCGGCGAGATCGCGGCGCTGGACGTCTCGGTGTTGCGGCTGGCGGCGCTCAAGGGTGTCTTCGCCGACGTGGTCGCCGAGCAGGTGACCTACGTCAACGCCCCGGCCGTCGCAGACGAACGGGGGATGGCCGTTCGGCTGGTCACCGAGGACGACGCGGGCGAGTTCCGCAACACCATCTGCCTGCGGGCCACGATGGCCGACGGCGAGGTCCGGTCGGTCGCCGGGACGGTGACGGGCCCGACGCAGGTGCCCAAGTTGGTGGGCGTCGACGGGTACGACCTCGAGGTGCCGTTCGCCGAGCACCTTCTCGTGCTGTGGTACGACGATCGTCCGGGTGTGATCGGTGCGATCGGGCAGGTCCTCGGTGCGGCCGGCATCAACATCGCGGCGATGCAGGTGGGACGGTCGGGGCTGGGCGGATCGGCGCTGAGCGTGCTCAGCGTCGACTCGGCAGTGCCGCCTGACCTGCTGGTTCGACTGGACGACGAGATCGGTGCCCGTCGGGTCCGCAGTGTCGACCTGGCGGCGACCGACGGCTCCACGCCTCGATAGGGTCGCATCCATGATCGACGGCAGGACGAGCACCATCCATGTAGCCGTCGTCGGTGGCGACGGCATCGGCCCCGAGGTGACGGCGGTGGCCGTCGAGGCGCTGCGACTGGCGGCCGAGGTCGACGGCGCCACGATCGAGACCCAGGACTTCGACCTCGGGGCCGGACGCTGGCATCGAACGGGCGAGACGATCACCGATGACGAGATCGACGAGTTGCGAACCGCGGACGCCATCCTGCTGGGCGCGGTGGGCGACCCCGGTGTGCCATCCGGTGTGCTGGAACGAGGTCTCCTGCTACGTCTGCGATTCGCCCTCGACCAGTACGTCAACCTGCGCCCCTGCGAGCTTCTGCCCGGGGTGGCGAGCCCACTGGCGGCCGACGTCCTGGCCGCCGGACCGATCGACTTCGTCGTCGTCCGCGAGGGCACCGAGGGGCCCTACGTCGGCAACGGGGGAGCCCTGCGGGTCGGGACACCGCACGAGATCGCCACCGAGGTGAGCGTCAACACCGCATTCGGCGTCGAGCGGGTGGTACGTAATGCCTTCGCCCGGGCGAACGAGCGGCCTCGCCGTCACCTCACCCTGGTGCACAAGCACAACGTGCTGGTCCACGCAGGCCACCTGTGGCGTCGTACCGCCGAGGCAGTCAATCGGGAGTACCCCGACGTCACGCTCGACTACCTGCACGTCGATGCCGCGACCATCGTGATGGTCAGCAAGCCCCAGATTCTCGACGTGGTGGTGACCGACAACCTGTTCGGGGACATCATCACCGATCTGGCGGCCGCGGTCACCGGGGGTATCGGGTTGGCGGCGAGTGGCAACGTCAATCCCGAGCGCGCCACGCCGAGCATGTTCGAACCGGTGCACGGCTCGGCGCCCGACATCGCCGGGCGCGGCCTGGCCGACCCGACTGCCGCGGTGCTCTCGGCCGCCATGTTGGCCGACCACGTGGGTTTGCGTGGGGCTGCCGATGCCCTTCGATCGGCGGTTCGCGGCGCCGTCGCCGACCGGGCCGAACAGGGTGGTGCCACCACCGCGGGCATCGCGGGGTCGATCATGGCTCAGCTCCGTCTCGACAGCTGAGACGCTGACGGGGGACGTCGGAGGCCGGACGCCCGCGCCACTCGTGACAGGCAGTGACGGTGGATCTGTCGGGCGGTTCGCCTGACGTCCGATCGAGACGCGCCCCGGCGGCTATCGCGGAGCCATCGCCAAGAGTAGCCATTAGTTTACTTTCCGTATATTTTGACGGTGATTTCTCCTTTCTGGCGGAAACATGTCGGCGACATACTGCCGATATCACTCCAAACCATCAGAAAGGTGTCACCATGCCCAGTCTCCACCTCGCCGGCCCACGCGACCACGTCCGCCGATTCGGGCCGCGTGATCACGTGTGATCCTCCCCTTACCCTCGTGGGTGACGACACGTTGCCTGGAGGCGCCCACATGATCGCGACCGAACTTCGATTCACCGAGCTCACCACCACGCCGGGTCGGACGACGGCCGAGATCGCGGCCGTACTGGCCGACCCGGGGTTCGGGCGGTTCTTCACCGACCACATGGTGACTGCTCGGTGGACGCCGGAGGCCGGATGGCACGACGGCCAGCTGGAGCCGTACGGGCCCATCGCCCTCGAGCCGGGGGCGGCGGTCCTGCACTACGGACAGGAGGTCTTCGAGGGCCTCAAGGCGTATCGGCATGCCGACGGCAGCGTCTGGTCGTTTCGCCCCGAAGCCAACGCCGAACGTTTCGTCCGCTCCGCCGAGCGACTCGCGTTACCGGCACTGCCGGTCGACTACTTCCTCGACTCGCTGGAGACGCTGGTCCGTGCCGACGTCGCCTGGGTGCCCAGCGCACCCGAGGCCAGTCTCTATCTACGGCCCTTCATGTTCGGTAGCGAGAGCTTCCTGGGGGTTCGCCCGGCCCGCGAGGTGCGCTACATGCTCATCGGCTCACCGGCAGGGTCGTATTTCGCCTCCGGCGGTGCCACGCCGGTGTCCATCTGGCTCACCACCGAGTACACCCGGGCAGCACCCGGGGGTACGGGCGAGGCCAAGTGCGGCGGCAACTACGCCGCCAGCCTTCTCGCGCAGCAGGAGGCGGCCGCCCATGGCTGTGAGCAGGTCTGTTTCGTCGACGCGATCGAGCGGCAGTGGGTCGAGGAGATCGGTGGGATGAACCTGTACTTCGTCCACTCCGATGGCACGGTCGTCACGCCGAGCCTGACCGGCACCATCCTCGAGGGGGTGACGCGCTCGTCCCTGCTCCGGCTGGCGGCGGACGCCGGTCACGAGGTCGTCGAGCGCCGGGTGTCGGTGGCCGAGTGGCAGCAGGGTGCCGCCGACGGCTCGATCAGCGAGGTGTTCGCCTGCGGCACCGCCGCCGTGGTCACTCCGATGGGGCGACTGCGTTGGGACGGCGGTGAGGTCCAGCTCGGCGACGGCACGGCGGGGCCGGTGACCCTGGCGCTGCGCGGTGCCCTGTTGGACATCCAGTACGGCCGTACCCCGGACACCCACGGGTGGATGCGGCGGCTGGCGTGACCGACCTCTTCCACGTCTACGACACGACGCTGCGCGACGGTGCCCAGCAGGAGGGGCTCAGCCTGTCGGTGGCGGACAAGCTGGCCATCGCCGGTCACCTGGACGCCCTCGGAGTCGGCTACATCGAGGGCGGCTGGCCGGGCGCCATTCCGAAGGACACCGAGTTCTTCGCGCTGGCCGCCGACGAGCTCCGGCTCAAGCACGCCGTGCTCGCCGCCTTCGGCGCCACCCGCAAACCAGGGATCGCCGTCGACGCCGACGCGCAGGTCAGAGCGCTGCTGGACGCGAACGCCAGCGTCGTCACACTGGTCGCGAAGAGCCACACCGGTCACGTCGACCTGGCGCTGCGCACGACTGCGACCGAGAACCTCGCCATGATCGCCGACACCGTCCGATTCCTGACCGGTGAGGGGCGTCGGGTGTTCATGGACGCCGAACACTTCTTCGACGGGTACGCCCTGGACCGCGGATACGCCCTCGACGTCGTTCGAGCGGCCGTCGACTCCGGTGCCGAGGTCGTCGCTCTGTGCGACACGAACGGTGGCCACCTGCCGGACCGGATCGGTGAGGTCGTGGCCGACGTACGGAGCGCGACCGGTGCCCTGATCGGGATCCACTGCCACAACGACACCGGGTGTGCGGTGGCCAACACCCTGGCGGCCGTCGATGCGGGTGCCATGCACGTGCAGGGCACCATCAACGGCTACGGCGAGCGCACCGGCAACGCGGACCTGATCACGATCGTGGCCAACCTCGAACTCAAGCGGGGGACCGCCGTACTGCGCGGCGAGGGCCTGACCGAGGCGTCACGGATCTCGCACACCATCTCCGAGATCACCAACGTCCCGCCGTACTCGCGCCAGCCGTACGTCGGGGCCAGTGCCTTCGCGCACAAGGCAGGACTGCATGCCAGTGCGATCCGGGTCGATCCCGACCTGTACCAGCACATCGATCCGGAGGCCGTCGGCAACGACATGCGGATGTTGGTGTCCGAGATGGCCGGACGGGCGAGCATCGAGCTCAAGGGCCGCTCGCTGGGGCTGGACCTGTCCGATCGTGAGCTGGTGGGTGCGATCGCCCACGCGGTCAAGGCGCGAGAGGCCGAGGGGTACACGTTCGAGGCGGCCGACGCGTCCTTCGAGCTGCTCGCCCGGCGGATGGGTGAGGGCGTCCCCACGTACTTCGAGATCGAATCGTGGCGGGCGATCACCGAACACCGACCCGGCGGTCGTGACGGTGAGGCGAGCAGTGAGGCGACCGTCAAGTTGGTCACCGGCGGGCGGCGGGTGGTGGCCACTGGCGAGGGCAACGGTCCGGTCAACGCCCTCGACGCAGCCCTTCGTGAGGCCCTGACCCCGGCCTACCCCGAGCTGGCCGGGTTCGACCTGGTCGACTTCCGGGTCCGGATCCTCGAATCCAGCCACGGCACGGGTGCCATCACTCGCGTGCTGGTGGGCACCTGTGCCGGCTCGACGACATGGACCACCGTGGGGGTCGGCGCCAACATCGTCGAGGCGTCATGGGAGGCGCTCACCGACGGCTTCGTCTACGGCCTGCTGCAACGTGGCGTGCCGGCCCGCTGACGGATCGTCCTAGCCGAGCATCGTGCCCAGGCGGCGGACGAACTCGGCCTCGCCGATCGCCTGGCTGACGGCGTGCAGGTCGGGACTGCGGGTCGATCCCGTGATGGCCACCCGCACCAGTTGGGCAGCCTCACGGATGGACCCCAGATAGGCGGCGGGCTCACGCTTGAAGTCCTTCGGGGTCGGCGCGAAGCCGTTGCGGATCGATGCCTGCCTGATCTGGTCGAACCAGGCGGCGGCATCGGCGAGGTGTCGGTACCCACCGACCAGATCGGCGACGAAGGGGGCTGCCGCGGGGCCGACGAGGCCGGCCAGCCGCGGGTCGTCGAATCCCGTGACGTCGGTGAACAGCTGCGGGAAGAAGAACCCGTAGACGGGGCGGAAATCCGACCAGGTCCGGAGATCCTTGCGGGGGTTCTCGGCGCCGTCACGTTCCACGGCCAGTGCCCGCAACGCCAGATCAGGTTCGGCCCGCAGGATCGCGGCCAGCTCGCCGTCGTGGCCGTCGGCCCACGGCAGCAGAGCCGCCACGACCTGCGGCCCGGACAGCGTCGCCACGTAGTCGGCGCTCAGGTCGTCGAGCTTCGCCAGGTCGACCAGCGGCCCGGCGACCCCGAAATCCGTCAGGGTGAGAGGTTCGGCGAGCGCCTGCGGCAGGGGCACCTCACCGAGGCGGGCATTCGCCAGCGCCCTCAGGTAGTACAGCACCGCAGGCGCCGGGTACCCGGCGTCGATGTAGTAGTCCACCCCGGCCTCGGGGTCGTTGCGTTTGGACAGCTTCCGTTTGCCACCCGGAATCAGTTTCATCAGGGGCGCGATGTGCGCATAGGTCACCCGGTCGAAACCCAGCGCGTCGAACAGCTGCAGGTGCAGCGGCACCGACGAGAGCCACTCCTCACCGCGCACCACCGTGGTCACCCGCATCAGGTGATCGTCGACGGCATGGGCGAAGTGATAGGTCGGCAGTCGGGGCGAGTGCTCCGACGACTTGAGGATGACCGCGTCGTTGCGGTTCGCCTCGTGTTCCAGCGGGCCTCGGATCGCGTCGGTGTAGCGGATTCGCCCGACCTCATTCGGCGATCGGAACCGCACGACGTAGGGCTGGCCCGCGTCGAGGCGGGCGGCGACCTGTGTGGGGTCGGCGTCACGCCACGTCGCCCATTCGCCGTAGTACCCGGTGGGCACCTTGAGCGAGTTCTGGCGTGCGGTGGCGTCGGCGAGCTCCTCCCGGGTCGCGAAGCACGGATAGGCGAGGCCGCGGCGCAACAGGTCACGGGCGTAGGAGTGGTAGATCGCCTCGCGTGCGGATTGCCGGTACGGACCGTAGTCGCCGGTGCCCAGGTCCTCGTCGGCGTCGAGGCCGGCGTAGTCGAAGGCGCGAGCGAAGCCGTCGAGGGCGCCGCTCACCTCGCGCGCCTGGTCGGTGTCCTCGATTCGGACCAGGTAGCGCCCACCGGAGTGACGGGCCAGGTCACGGCAGACCATCGCGACGTACAGGCCGCCGATGTGGACGTTGCCGGTCGGTGAGGGAGCGAACCGGGTGACATGAGCCCCTGGCGCCAGCTCGCGTGGCGGGTAGCGGGCCTGCCACGCCTCGACCTCGGGTAGGTCGGCGGCGAAGAGGGCGTCGATCTGGATGGTGGTGAGCATGTCGGGCGGCCTCAGTCCTGGCCGGGTGAATCGACCGGGTGGACCCTAGCAAGGCCCACTCAGAGCTCGGCCAGCCACAGATCGTTGGCCAGCGGCCGGGTTCCGTCCGGCCGGGTGAGCAGCACTCGTTGCGGCTCCGTGGTGTCCAGGTCCACGACATGGGTCCAGCTGACCGGCAGGCGAGGCAGCGAGAGGGCGCTGCCTGCCATGACCATCGGCGAGTAGCCGCTGGCGCGTGCTGCCGCCGCCGCTGCCGCGACCGCCTCCCCGAACGCCGCCTCGGATGCGTCGTCCGGTCGGGTCAGGCCGATCGTCGGGATGTCGCAGCGGGCTCGCAGCACCGGCGTCCACTCGACCCGGGACTGGTGGTCGATGGTGATCACTGCGGCGCGATCCGGCAGCGCGTCACACACCGCCTCGGTGGCTTCACGCTGACCCACCTCGGTACGGGTCGTCGCGACCGGCCAGGTGGCGAGCGCGGCGGGTACGACGACGGCGGCCGCGAGGATGGCCGCGGCCGCCCGCCGGCGCCAGCTGCCGACCGGGCCGGCGCGGGTGGCCAACCATGCGACGGCAATCGATGCCACGAGAACGACCGTCGGCAGGGTCGTGGTGACGAACCGTCGATCGGCCCACGGGTGATCGGGGGTGATCGCCGGCCGGTACAGGCTGAGCAGTGCGCTGGCGACGCCGACGCTCAACGGGACGAACCACCCGGGCAGGGCGGGCGACTCCGGGTCCCGCACGCGCTGCAGGCCTCGATACAACGCGACCGCGGCGGCTGCCACCGCCAACACCAGCGCGGGCGGGCCCACCCACCACGACAACCACTCCACCGAGTTCTCGGCGTAGGTCCGGGTGGGGTCGATCTCGATGCCCTGTTCGGTCTGCAGTGCGGACACGAACTCGCGCGCCCCCGGCAGCCCCGACTCCCGCCGCTCCACCAGCCACAACGGGCGCGACGTCAATACGACTGCGGCGATGACGACCGCCCCCGCCACCACCCAGGGCGCCGCCTGAGTGATCCGCAGGGTGATCCGCGGCCCCAGGTCACGCCCCCAGGTCGCGACGATGATGCCCGCGATCGACGCGACCGCGCCCGCGACGAGTAGGGCGATGACCGATCCCGAGACCTGGCGGACGTACGGCGAGGACCAGGGCAGCGCCGCCACCGCGGCCGGTGCCCCGACCGCGGCGAGCCCCACCAGCCACCCCCGGGCGCAGGCGTGACGAAGCAGGGCCAACACCGTGAGGGCGGGGATGAGCAGCACGACCTCACGCAAGCCGTCGATCCGGACGAACAGGTTCGCGCCCAGTAGTCCGCCGGCGAGGATGCCCAACCAGGTGGCGACCCGCGAATTCCGGTGGTCGGCGGCGAGGACCGCCGCGATGGCGACGGCCACCAACATGAGCATCGACAACGGTTCGGAGTACGTCTGGCGCAAGACCAACAGCACCGGCTGGGTGATCGCCAAGACGAGGGTCGCCAGCACCGTGGTCCGCGGCCCGGTCACCAACGACGCCAGTGCGGCGAACGCACAAAGGGCCAGCGCCCCGGTGACCGCCGGGGTGACGAACAGCCCGGTCCAGCCTGCGGCCCACCAACCCAGGGTCAGCGTGGCCGGGGTGCCGATCAGGAACTGAGGGACCACGCTGAGGTCGACCGTCGAGCCGTCGACCCGGATCGGCACCTGGTAGTTCGCGCCGCTGCTCACCCGGACGAACGGGTCGGTGGCGCCGACCCCGAAGACGTCCAGTTGCGGGTCGATCGGCACACCACCGAACTGCGCCAGCGACAGGGCGTAGGTCGCGTAGGCGCCGGAGTCACGCCTCACCGACAGGTGCTCGCCGTGGGTGAGGGCTGCCCAGATCCCCGCACCCGCAGCGATCGCCAGAACCGTCAGCGCCGCCCAGGCCGGCAGCCGCGCTGCGGGCAGCTGTCGTGCCACCACCACGCCGATGACGATTCCCACGATCACCGAGCCGAGGGCGACGCCCGGCTGCCACCGACCCATCGTCTGGGCGAGCCCGGCCACGGCCATCACCGGCACCGCGGCGACAGCCGCACCCATCGGCAGCCGCAGCACGGTTGCGGCGAGGATGTGACCGGACGTCGAGGGGATGGAGGGGGTCGCTCCCACGACGGTCAGGCGCAGCCGGTGACGGGTACGGACACCGGTGCTCCCTGGGGCAGCGGCAGCCCACCCGAGATCTTGGCAGGCTGCCACGAGGTGGTCTGGGTGTCGTCGGGCGCCACCGTCACTGTCAGCACGCCGGTGATGCTGGACGGCTCGCGCGAGTGGTACCAGGCGAAGTTGCCCAAGCCGTAGGCGACGGTGGTGGCGCCGACGGTGGCAACGGGTTGGATCACGTGGGCATGGGATCCGGCGACGATGTCCGCGCCGGCGTCCGACAGTCGCTGCGCGAGACCCTGTTGTCGCTCGGTCGGGCAGACCTCCAGCTCGCGGCCCCAATGCAGGAACACGATCGCGATGTCCACCCGCTCCGCCAGGGCGGCGGTCTCGGCGATCAGTCGCTCCTCGCTGGCATTCTTCGCGCTCGCCAAACCCCCGGTGTCGCCCTGGGCCACCCAGGATTCGCTCTCGAGCACGTCGGTGGCGCCGAGCACACCGATGCTGCGTCCGCCGACCTCGGTCACGTACGGGGCCCAGGCCTGCGCGGCGGTCGCACCGATGCCGATCACGGCGGGTACCGGGGTCGCCGCGATCGCCGCCACCGAATCCGCCAGGCCGATCGTGCCGTAGTCCATCCCGTGGTTGTTGGCCATGCTGGCGACATCGACGCCGCTGCCGGCCAACCCGTCGAGCACCTGAGGCGACGTCTGGAAGGTGTAGGTCTTGGGATCGGGGACGGCGTCGGCACTGGTGACGATGGCCGTCTCGAGATTGACGATGGCCAGGTCCGCCGCCGCGAGCAGGTCCGAGACCGGGCCCAAGCCGCTCGTCACGACGACCGACGCCGGCCCCTCGGTGTGGATGTCTCCCGCGAAGGCGATGGTCACCGGCCGAGTGGGCGGTGGCGGCGGGGCAGCCGGTGAGCCGGGTGCGGGTGACGCCGCGGCCACCGACGAGGCAGGCGGCTGAGGCGTGAGCGCCTCGGACGGAGCGACCGCACCCCCGGCGGCCGGAAACGACGCGGTGGGCAGCGGTTGGGACCCGATCGTGCCGCAGGCCATGGCAGAGGCGACAGCGACCAGCACGAGTGCGGACAGCCACCCTCTGGTGGATCGCGTCCCACTCATCCTGTCGACCTCATCCGCTCGCCCATCGCTGGAACCGCCGTTGTCGCCCGGTGGGCGCCGTCGGCTATCCTTCCCCAGCACGTCGTCGTGAGGCGACCTGCCCCATGGGGTATGGGGTAATTGGCAGCCCAACTGATTCTGGTTCAGTTAGTCTAGGTTCGAGTCCTGGTACCCCAGCGTCCTCTCCCGCTCACGAGCGGCTGACCGGACACGCGGCCCCGTTGTGTAGTGGCCTAGCACGCCGCCCTCTCAAGGCGGTAGCGCCGGTTCGAATCCGGTCGGGGCTACCACCGACCCCCGGTCATCCGACCGGGGGTCTTGTCGTGGGCACGGCAGCGGCCGCGCCGCGTCGCAGCGCCTCGGTCAGCCGGTTGGCGGCACCCATCACCGCGGGGGCGTGAAGTCGCCCGGGTTGTCGCCCGAGTCGCTCGATGGGGCCCGACACCGAGACCGCAGCTATCACCCGTCCCTGTGGGCCGCGGACGGGGGCGGACACCGAGGTGACCCCGGCCTCTCGCTCGCCGACGCTCTGCGCCCACCCACGACGGCGGACGACCGCCAGGGTGGAGGCGCTGAACCGGGCCGAGTTCATCGCGCGTTGCAGGCGCTCCTTCTCCTCCCAGGCCAGCAGGACCTGTGCCGCCGAACCGGCCTGCATGGACAGCACGGTGCCGACGGCCACGCTGTCGCGCAGTCCGGTCGGGCGCTCGGTCGCTGCGACACACACCCGGTGGTCCCCATGACGGCGGTACAGCTGCGTGCTCTCGCCCGTGTGATCGCGCAGGGCGGCCAGCACCGGGGTGGCCAGTGCGGCAAGCCGGTCCTCGCCGGCAGCCGTGGCCAACTCGGCTAGCCGGGGCCCCAGCACGAAGCGACCCTGCTGGTCGCGGGCGACGAGCCGGTGGTGCTCCAGAGCCACGGCCAGTCGGTGGGCGGTCGGGCGCGCCAGGCCCGTCGCGGCGACCAGATGGGCGAGCGAGGCGGGACCACCCTCGAGCGCGGCCAACACCGCCGCCGCCTTGTCCAGCACTCCGACACCGCTATGCTTGTCCACGAGATGATATTGCCGTCTCACATGACGAGACGCCAAGTCGGTTCTGCCAGAGGAGGCAGCCATGTCCGGCACCCCGGTCACCCGCACGCTCGCCGAGAAGGTCTGGGATGCGCACGTCGTGCGCGCCGGCCAGGGGGACGAGCCCGACCTGCTGTACATCGATCTTCACCTCGTCCACGAGGTCACCAGCCCGCAGGCGTTCGACGGGTTGCGTCTCGCGGGTCGCCCCGTGAGACGTCCGGACCTGACCCTGGCGACCGAGGACCACAACGTCCCCACCGTCGACATCGACCTGCCCATCGCCGACCCGGTCAGCCGAACCCAGGTCGACACGCTGCGCCGCAACTGCGCCGAGTTCGGTGTCCGGCTGTACAGCCTCGGCGACGTCGAGCAGGGGATCGTTCACGTGGTCGGCCCACAGCTGGGGCTCACCCAACCGGGCTTGACGGTGGTCTGCGGCGACAGCCACACCTCGACCCACGGCGCGTTCGGCGCCCTGGCCTTCGGGATCGGCACCAGCGAGGTCGAGCACGTGCTGGCCACGCAGACGCTGCCGCTGGCTCGACCCCGGACGATGGCCATCACCGTCGACGGCGAACTGCCGCCCGGGTCCACCGCCAAGGACATCATCCTCGCCGTGATCGCCCGCATCGGCACCGGTGGGGGGCAGGGCTACGTCCTCGAATACCGGGGCGAGGCGATCCGTGCGCTGTCCATGGAGGCGCGGATGACCATCTGCAACATGTCGATCGAGGCCGGGGCGCGCGCCGGGATGATCGCCCCCGACGACACGACGTTCGCCTATCTGGCGGGACGACCCCATGCCCCGGTCGGGGCCGCATGGGACGACGCCGTGGCCTACTGGCGCTCGCTGAGCAGCGATCCGGGCGCCCGGTTCGACGCCGAGGTCGTTCTCGACGCGGCGAGCATCGAACCCTTCGTCACGTGGGGGACCAACCCGGGTCAGGGTCTGCCCCTGTCGGGTGCAGTGCCTGATCCCAGCGCCATCGTCGACCCAGGCGAACGCTCGACGGCCGAGCGCGCGCTGTCCTACATGGACCTCACCCCGGGGACACCGTTGCGAGCGATCAAGGTCGACACGGTCTTCCTCGGTTCGTGCACCAACGGCCGGATCGAGGACCTGAGGGCCGCCGCCGAGGTGGTCCGGGGCCGCCGGCGCCACCCCGACGTACGCGTTCTCGTGGTTCCGGGCTCGGAGCGGGTCCGTCAGGCAGCGATCGCCGAGGGTCTGGACGCGGTGTTCACCGACTTCGGTGCCGAGTGGCGACACGCGGGCTGCTCGATGTGCCTGGGGATGAACCCCGACCAGTTGCGCGCCGGCGAGCGGGCCGCCAGTACCTCCAACCGCAACTTCGAGGGCCGGCAGGGCAAGGGTGGTCGCACTCACCTGGTCAGTCCGCTGGTGGCCGCGGCGACCGCAGTCCGCGGCACCCTGTCCAGCCCCGCGGACCTCGACTAGTCCTGCCCCAGCCCGACCCAGCTCCGACCCAGCCCTGACCCACACGGACCAGCCTCAGCCCCGAGATGAGAGATCGATCATGGAGCCATTCACGACCCACACCGGCGTCGGCGTTCCGCTGCGGGCATCGAACGTCGACACCGACCAGATCATCCCGGCGGTCTACCTCAAGCGAGTGACCCGGACCGGGTTCGAGGACGGCCTGTTCGCCGCCTGGCGCACCGATCCCGACTTCGTCCTCAACATCCCCGCCTACACCACCGGCACCGTTCTGGTCGCCGGGCCGGACTTCGGCACCGGGTCCAGTCGCGAACATGCGGTGTGGGCGCTCGCGAACTACGGCTTCCGGGCCGTGCTGTCGTCCCGCTTCGCCGACATCTTCCGCGGCAACGCGGGCAAGCAGGGCCTGGTCGCGGGCACCGTCGAGCAGTCCGGCATCGAGGCGCTGTGGGTCGAGCTGGAGGCTCGGCCCGGCTCGCAGGTCA
Source organism: Micrococcales bacterium (assembly GCA_031398915.1). Classification (GTDB taxonomy): domain Bacteria; phylum Actinomycetota; class Actinomycetes; order Actinomycetales; family JBBAYJ01; genus JANNOG01. Next base: position 78,199 of record JANNOG010000069.1, read on the forward strand.
CCGTTGACCTGGTTGCTCGCCAGGTGCGCTGCGGTGACGTCGTCGTGGCGATGGCCGTGGACGACTACACCCGGTGGCGGCTGCTGGAGGGCCTCGACGATATCGGGCTGACCCTGCGTCACGTCGACGAGGTCACCTCGTTCGAGGCGCGCCGCGAGGCGTGGCGGCCGCGCACTGTGGCCTGATCCATCCGCCCCGACCGGCGGGTCGACCTGCCCGAGTCGGCACGTGGCGTCCGGATGGGCCACCATGGGCCGGTGAGTGACACCCTCATCGTCCACGGCGGATCCCCACTCTCGGGTCGGATCGCCGTCAGGGGCGCGAAGAACTTCGTGACCAAGGCCATGGTGGCGTCCCTGCTGGGGGAGGCGCCGTCCCGATTGCGTGGCGTGCCCGAGATCAGTGACGTCAAGGTCGTCCAGGGCCTGCTGGAGCTGTACGGCGTGCAGGTCAGCAGGTCCGGCGCGGACGGCGAGATGCTGCTGGACCCCTCAGCCGTCGAGCTGGCCGGAGCGGCCGATATCGACGCCCATGCGGGTTCCAGCCGGATCCCGATCCTCTTCTGCGGCCCACTGCTGCATCGCCTCGGTGAGGCGTTCATCCCCGACCTGGGTGGCTGCCGGATCGGGGACCGACCGATCAACTTCCACCTGGACGTGCTCCGCCAGTTCGGCGCCGTCGTGGACAAGTTGCCCAACGGGATCAGGATCCGCGCGCCCCGACGGCTGCAGGGCACCAAGGTCGAGTTGCCCTACCCGAGCGTGGGCGCCACCGAGCAGCTACTGCTGACGGCGGTGCGCGCCGAGGGTGTGACCGAGCTCAAGGGCGCCGCGATCGAGCCCGAGATCGGCGACCTGATCGCCGTACTGCAGAAGATGGGCGCGATCATCAGCGTCGACACCGATCGGGTGATCCGCATCGAGGGTGTCGACGCACTGGGCGGCTACACCCACCGGGCCCTACCCGATCGCACCGAGGCGGCCTCGTGGGCGTCGGCCGCGCTCGCGACCGGCGGTGACGTCTTCGTCGAGGGTGCCCGCCAGGCGGACATGATGACCTTCCTCAACACCTTCCGGAAGGTGGGTGGGGCGTTCGACATCGACGACGACGGCATCCGCTTCTTCCACCCCGGCGGCGACCTCAACTCCATCGTCCTCGAGACCGACGTCCACCCCGGCTTCATGACGGACTGGCAGCAGCCGCTGGTCGTGGCGTTGACGCAGGCGACGGGCCTGTCCATCGTCCACGAGACGGTGTACGAGAACCGGTTCGGATTCACCGAGGCGCTCCGTCAGATGGGCGCGCACATCCAGATCTATCGCGAGTGCCTGGGCGGGTCACCGTGTCGCTTCGGGCAACGCAACTTCCGCCACTCGGCGGTGATCTCGGGCCCGACCAAGCTGACCAGTGCCGAGATCTCCGTTCCCGACCTGCGCGGTGGTTTCAGTCACCTGATCGCCGCGTTGGCTGCCGAGGGGACCACGACGGTGCGCGGTATCGGCATCATCGATCGCGGATACGAGCACTTTCACGACAAGCTCGAGGCGCTCGGCGCCAAGGTCGTCCGGGCCTGACGCCCGGCGCGCCGGACCGTCTGGTCAGGTGCCGCGACAGCTGGTCAGGTGCTACAAGAGCTGCTCAGGTGCTACGAGAGCTGGTCAGGTGCTGCGAGAGAGGACTGCGGTGGTCGCTCGTCCGACCCCCAGACCGATGGCCGCCTCCAGGTCGGCCGACGTGTCCACGTCACGGCGCAGTCTCGGTAGCGCGAGGTCGAGACTGACGCCGCCGCGGGCGTGGCGCACTGCCGAGCCCGGACCGAACTGCGGATGCAGTGCCGCCGGGTGCGCCGCGGCCAACAGCACGGTGCCCTCGGACTCAGTGTCGGGGACGACGACCGTGGCGGCACCTGCGGCGAGGGCCATCATGCAGGCGTCCAGCGCCCGCGTCACGTCTCGCGGGCGGACGGCGGGCAGGTCGGCGAGCAGGATGGCGCATGGTCGATGCCGTGGGGCCACGTCCAGCCCGGCTCGAACCGCGGCATCCAACCCCAGGGCCGGGTCGGCCACGGATTCGGCGCCGAACGTGGCAGCCAACGACCGCACCGCGGCGTCGGCACTGACCACCAGGATGCCGGCGACCCGCGACGACCCCGCGACGGCTGCCACTGTGTCCGTGGCGACCGCAGCAGCGATGGCGAGACGGCGACTGCCCAGCGGGGACAGGCGCGTCTTCGCGAACGGCCCGCCCTTGACCGGCAGGACGACCGTCCACGGCCATGGGGTGCCGACGGGGATGTCCATCACTGGTCATGATCGGGTATCCGCACCCGAGCCGGTGACGCGCCCGGCGTCGTCGTGCGACACCACCGCGACCTAGCCTGGGCGCATGGCACCACCTCGCGAGCAGCGTCGCCGGCTGGGCTGGGGCTATCGCCTCGGCATCGGGGTCGTCCTGCCCAGCCTGTCGGTGCTCCACCGTCGTGACTGGCGCGGCGCGGCCAATCTGCCCCGGACCGGTGGCGCCGTGGTCGTCGCCAACCACGTGACACACCTGGATACCGTGACAGCCGGTCACTTCGTCTGGGCCAACGGCCGCGTGATGAGGTACCTGGCCAAGTCGTCGTTGTGGCGCAACCGATTCCTGGGAGCGTTGCTGACGAGCGCAGGTCAGATACCCGTCGAGCGCGGCGGTGAGAATGCCGCACTGGCCTACCAGGCGGCGGTCGACGTCGTTCGCCGCGGTGAGGTCGTCATCGTGTTCCCCGAGGGGACGCTGACCCGGGATCCACTGCTGTGGCCGATGCGTGCCAAGACCGGGGCGGCCAGGATCGCCCTGGAGACCGGCTGTCCGGTGATCCCGCTCGGTCAATGGGGCGCCCACAGAATCCTGCCCCGGTACGGCCGGGTCATCCGATTCCTGCCCCGACGCACGGTGGCCGTGTGGGCCGGGCCCGCCGTGCCGCTGGACGATCTGATGGGCCGGGTCGTCGACGCCGACGTGTTGGGCCTCGCCACCGAGCGGATCATGACCGCGTTGACCGCGGTGGTCGCCGATCAGCGAGGCGAGGTCCCCCCGTCGACCCTGTTCGATCCGCGTGAACACGGCCTGCCGGACACCGGCAAGCACGAATGAGCGGGACCGTGAATCTGCTCACGCCTGATCGAGTGCCCCGCTGAGGTCGGCCCACAGGTCCTCGACGTGTTCCAGGCCGACGGACAACCGCATCAGGCCCTTGGGCACCGTCGCCGATTCGCCTCGGTGTCGGCGACGGCGCTCGATGAGGGACTCCACTCCGCCGAGGCTGGTGGCGTGGGTCCACACCCGGCACGCGTCCGCAACCCGTTCGGCGGTCACCGCGCCGTCGACCTCGACGGCGATCATGTTGCCCGGTCCGCTCGACTGCCGCGTCGTGGTGGCATGGCCCGGGTCGTCGATCAGGCCGGGATAGCGGACCCGGGTCACCCGGGGATGGGTCCGTAGCCGCTGGGCCAGGATCGTGGCCGATCCCTCGGCACGTTCGAGGCGGACGTCCAGGGTGCGCAACCCCCGCAGCACCAGCCATGCCTCGAACGGCCCGGGGACGGCACCATCCGAACGGCGCCGGCGCCTGAGCCCCTCGTGCGTCGCCGGATCCGCGGTGATCGCGACCCCCATCAGGACGTCGGAGTGACCGGACAGCATCTTGGTCGCCGAGTGCACGGTGACGTCGGCTCCCAGCTCGATCGGGCGCATCCGCAGAGGTGTCGCGAAGGTGGCATCGACCGCGACCACGGCCCCCACAGCATGTGCCGCGTCACTGATCGCCGCCACGTCCGCGACGTCGAGCAGCGGATTGCTCGGGCACTCCACCCACACCAGGTGTGCGCCCACCAGCGCGGCAGCGACCTGCTCGCCGTCGGTCAGGTCGACCCGGCGAATCTCGGCCCAACCCCGTGCGCCCAATTCGGCTAACCGGGCGGCGGTCCCGCTGTACTCCGCGTTGCCCGTCACGATCACCCGGGGCATCGCGACGGGGCCGCCGGCGAACAGGGCGTGGTCGATCGTGGCGGTGATGGCCGCCATGCCCGACGCGAACACGGTGGCGTGTCCGCCGTCGAGGTCACCCAGGGCGCTCTCGAGCGCTGCCCACGTGTCGACGTCCGTGCGCGCGTAGTCGACCACGGTGGCGTCCAGGGTCCAGTCCGCGTCAGGGTCCGCATCGGCGGCGTGAAACGTCGTCGACAACGTGATGGGTGGGTTGAGCGGGCCACCGATGGTTCGGGGTGGACGCCCCGCAGCGACGACGCGAGTGGCGTGATGCATCGGAGACGACGGCATGAGGCACGCTATCCAGTCACCGTGTCCACCGCTGCGGTGGATCGACACGGACTAGCCTCCCAGGCGATGAACACGTCGGCCACCACCCAGACACCCGCGCGATCCACCACGTCCAGGCCACGGGTCGCCGTCCTGTTCGGTGGCCGCTCGGGCGAACATGCCATCTCGTGCGCCACCGCCGCTGGGGTGCTGGGCGCGATCGACCGGTCGGTCTACGACGTCGTGGCCGTGGGCATCACCCGCGACGGGCAGTGGCTGCAGGTCGACGACGATCCGAACCGTTGGCGCATCGTCGAGGGGCGGCTGCCCGAGGTCACGGTGGACTCGGCACTGCGCATCGACGGTCATGCCGCGCACGTCCTGCCCGGCCTCCAGGTGGGCGACGCGCGCCTGCACCCGCTGACTGCCGGCAGCGCCGCCGTGCCCCTGGACGTCGTCTTCCCCGTCCTGCACGGCCCCTACGGCGAAGACGGCACCGTCCAGGGCCTGCTGGACCTCGCCGGCATCCGATACGTCGGATCGGGCGTGCTGGCCTCGGCCGTGGGCATGGACAAGCACGTGATGAAGACGCTGCTGCGCGCCGCTGGACTGCCCGTGGCGGACTGGGTGAGCGTCTCGATCGACCAGTGGCGCGGCGATCGGGTCGGGGTCAGCCATCAGGTGGCACGCCTGGGCTGGCCGGTGTTCGTCAAGCCTGCCCGGGCGGGGTCCAGCCTGGGCGTCAGTCGGGTCAAGGACGACGCGGGTCTCGACGCCGCCATCGCCGCCGCTGCCGAGCACGACCCGCGCCTGGTGATCGAGGCCGCCGTCACCGGCCGCGAGATCGAGTGCGGTGTCCTGGGTGGCCTCGACGGCTCGCCTGCCGAGGCCAGCGAATGCGGCGAGATCGTCATGCTGGGTGGGCGAGAGTTCTACGACTTCGAGGCCAAGTACCTGGATCCGTCCGCCGCCCGACTGGACTGCCCGGCAGACCTGCCGCCCGGGGTGGCGGCCCGGGTCGCCACGGTGGCGCTGGCCGCGTTCGAGGCCCTGCGGTGCGAGGGGTTGGCCAGGGTCGACGTCTTCGTCGACGGCCGGCAGGTCGTCGTCAACGAGGTCAACACGATGCCGGGATTCACTCCCATCTCGATGTACCCGCGGATGTGGCAGGCCACCGGACTGGACTACCCGGCGCTGGTGGACCGACTGTTGCGGATCGCCCTCGCCCGTCCGGTCGGCCTGCGCTGACGCGACGTCGTGGCCCGGCCGCAGGACTGCTGCAGTCGGGGGTGGCGTCGCTAGGGGCAGCGGCGTGACTGCGGGAGGGCGCCGACCGCCGAGGCCACACCCGGCAGCACCTCGGCGGCGACGTAGCCCGCCGGCAACTCCACCTCGACCCCCGGCGTCCGGCCGTAGGCGCTGAACAGTGCGGCGACGGAGTCCGGCGCCTGCTCGTCGGTGCCCAGAACCACCCAGTCGACGTCGTCCACGGTCAGGCACCCCTGCGTGGTGGGCCCGGGAGTTTCGGTACCGCAGCGCAGGACGACGGCGGGGTCACCCCAGGCGGCGACTCCGGGCGTGTCATTCGTGCCACGCCGGGACAATCCCGCGAGGGTGGTCGGCAGGGCGTCCATCAGCGTGGCGCAGGCGAGGGTGTCCGCCTGCGGCGCGGGCGCCACGTCCACCGCGCCCGCGCAGCCGGTCGACGTGATTAGGGTTACCGCGACGATCACGGTCGCCACCGAGAGCGTCAGCCGCCGGCGATGGCGTGGCCCGATCATGGACACCCGCAGCACGGCTTCCAACCTACGACCAGATGGGCTCACGAATGTCGACAGTCCTTGAGGTGGGCGAGGACCGTCTGGTCGGCCTCGTCATCGCTCGGTTGGCGCTGGGGTCGTCGGGATCGACCGTCACGTCGCCGTTGCTGGTGGCCCCCGGCGACGACGCAGCCGTGCTGGCCCCCGGCGGGTCCATCGTGCTGAGCACCGACACCTTGGTCGCAGGGGTCGACTTTCGATTGGACTGGTCGGCCCCCGAGGACATCGGCGCGAAGACCGCCGCCGCCTGCCTGGCCGACATCGCAGCGATGGGTGCCCGGCCGGAGACACTGCTGGTGTCCTTGACGTTGCCCGGTGACACCGCCGTCGACTGGGTGCTGGGCCTGGCGGACGGGCTGGCCACCGAGTGCGCCCGAGCCGGGGCCACCGTCGCCGGTGGTGACCTGGCGGCCGGCGACCAGGTCGTGGTGACCGGCACGGCGGTGGGTCGCCTACTGCAGGGGTACGCCCCCGTGCTCCGATCGGGTGCCAGACCAGGAGACGTCGTCGCAGTTGCCGGTGGGCTCGGCGAATCGGCGGCCGGGTTGGCGCTGCTGCGCCTGGGGTCCGCCCGATCGAGGACCGATCGTGACAGCAGTGGGTCACACGCCGTCGTGCTGGCCGCTCACCGGCGACCGGTGCCCGACTACGACGCGGGGCTGCGCGCCGGCCTGGCAGGGGCGACCTCGCTGATCGACGTCAGCGACGGCCTGGTCCGCGATGCCCGCCGGGTCGCAGCCGCGTCCGCAGTGGTGATCGATCTCGAGTCAGCCGAGTTGGGTGGCGGCGCGGCGCTTCGTGATGTCGCCGACGACCTGGGGGTGGATCCCACCGAGTGGGTACTGACCGGCGGCGAGGATCACGCCATGTTGGCCACGTTCTCGCCCGGCGCGGCGCTTCCGGTCGGGTTCCGGCGGATCGGCTCGGTCTCGCCGTCAGGCGGAGACGGTCGAACCGGAGTGCACCTGGACGGTCGCCCTTACCTGGGTAGCGGGGGCTGGGTGCACTTCAGCGAGTGACTTTGCCGGCCTTCAGGCAGGACGTGCAGACGTTGAGCCGCTTGGGGGTGGCGCCCACCATGGCCCGGACGCGCTGGATGTTGGGGTTCCACCGACGCTTGGTCCGTCGGTGCGAGTGCGAGATGGCGTGACCGAAGCCGGGGCCCTTGCCGCAGATGTCGCAGTTCGCAGCCACAGGCTGTCTCCACTCCTCAGGTCGATACTGGAGGTCCGACTGGACACCCCGGGCAATCTGGGCGCCAGGCGACCGCAGACAACTTCGTCAGGGTAGCCCAGGGTCCGCCAGGGCCCCAATCAGATCGGGATACCGTATCCGGGTGAGTGGGAACGCACTCGTCCCACGCGCCCATGCTCCGTCGCCCTCGATGGCGTCCTCGATCTCGGTCGGGCGGATGGACGTCACGCTGCGCACCGAGTTCGGCACCCGGACAGCGAACGTGTTCGAGCGGGGACTGCGGTTGCGCACGGTGGGTGACCTGCTGGCTCACGTGCCGCGCCGTTACCTGCCGACCGGCGAACTGACACCCATCGCCGACCTGGTGCCCGACGACTACGTGACGATCATCGCTGAGGTCCAGTCGGTCACCACGCGCCCGATGAAGCAGCGTTCGGGAAGCATCACCGACGTCGACGTGACCGACGGACGGTCGTCGTTGCGCCTCACGTTCTTCAACCAGCGTCGCCTGGACAAGGTGCTCACCCTCGGGTTGTGGGCGGTGTTCACGGGCAAGGTCGACGGCTATCGGGGCCGGCTGCAACTGGTGCACCCCGAGTTCTCACGCCTCGACGTGATGACGGTGCCCACCCAGCCCGGCACCCCCGACGCCACCACCACCATCGCGCCGCTGGTCCCGATCTATCCGGCGACCGCAGGGATCGCCAGCGGGACGATCTGGCGGTGCATCGTTCAGGTGCTCGACACCCTGACCCCGGTCGACGTGCCGGACCCGGTGCCGGTCGAGGTGTTGACCGACGCGGAGCTGCCCGATCGGCTGACCGCGCTGCGTGCGATACATCGCCCCACGACGACGACTGCGCCCGATACCGGGCTGGCACGACTGCGGTACGAGGAGGCCTTCGTCCTTCAGGTGGGCCTGGTGCAGCGGCGCCGCGTGGCGCGCGCCCATCCGGCGGTGGTGCGCCGTGCGAGTGACGTCGGCGTGCTCGCCGCCTTCGACGAACAGCTGCCGTTCACCCTGACCGCCGGGCAGTCGCGCGTCGGTGACCAGATCGCCGCCGACCTGGCGTCCGGCTCCCCGATGCAGCGGCTGCTGCAGGGCGAGGTGGGTTCGGGCAAGACGATCGTCGCCCTGCGCGCCATGCTCGTCGTCGTCGACAGCGGTGCCCAGGCCGCTCTGCTCGCACCCACCGAGGTGCTCGCCGTCCAGCACCATCGGACGCTGCGCGGCCTTCTCGGTGACCTGGGAGCGGCCGGGATGCTCGGTGGAGACGTCCGGGGCACCCGGGTCGCGCTACTCACCGGATCCCAGTCGAGCACCGCGCGGCGCAGTGCCGTGGCCGATGTCGCGTCGGGAGCGGTCGGCATCGTCGTGGGTACCCATGCCCTGCTGTCGGACCCGGAGATGTTCGCGGACCTGGGCCTGGTGGTCGTGGACGAGCAGCACCGATTCGGCGTCGAGCAGCGCGACGCGCTACGCACCGCCGCGCAGGCGGCTGACCGGCCGGCGCCCCACCTGCTGGTGATGACCGCCACGCCGATTCCGCGGACGGTGGCGATGACGGTGTTCGGCGACCTGGACGTGTCCACGCTCGACGAACTTCCGGCCGGGCGCGGTGACGTCGCGACCCACGTCGTCGCGCTCGCCGAACGCCCGGAGTGGTTGGGCCGGGTGTGGACCCGGGTCCGCGAAGAGGTGGACGCGGGTGGTCAGGCCTTTGTCGTCTGCCCACGAATCGGCGGGGAATCGGGGAGCGGAGACGCCGAAGACCTCGACGACGAGATGGTCGACAGGGACATGATCGGGGAGGACATGCTGGTCGGGGAGGACATGATGGGCGGGCAGCCGGCCGACCAGGCCGTGGCGGCCCGACCGGCGCCGGTGGGGGTGGTCGAGATGCTGGACCGACTGAGCGGCGAACCGGTCCTCGGCGGGGTACGAGTGGCCGCGCTGCACGGTCGCCTGCCCGCCGACGTCAAGGACTCGACGATGTCGGCATTCTCGTCGGGAGCCGTCGACGTCCTGGTCGCCACCACGGTGATCGAGGTCGGGGTCGACGTCCCGAACGCGTCGGTCATGGTGATCCTCGACGCCGACCGGTTCGGCGTGTCCCAGTTGCACCAGCTGCGCGGTCGGATCGGGCGGGGCTCGCGACCAGGGGTGTGTCTGCTGGTGACCGGTGCCGAGGCCGGGTCACCGGCGCGGGCTCGGGTGGACGCCGTCGCGGCCACCCGCGACGGTCTGGAACTGGCTCGCCTGGACCTCGATCAACGCCGAGAGGGCGACGTGCTGGGCGCTGCCCAGTCCGGACGGCGGTCCTCGCTGCGCCTGCTCCGGGTGCTGCGGGACGAGGACGTCATCACCGCGGCGCGGGTGGCGGCCGAGTCCGTCGTGGAGGCCGATCCCGAGTTGGACACCCAGCCGGTTCTGGCCGAGGCGGTGAACCGGGCGTTGACCGGTGGTCGCGACGAATTCATCGACCGGGCATGACGCGCATCATCAGCGGCAGCGCGGGTGGGCGCCGAATCGCCGCCCCGAAGGGGATCGGGACCCGGCCGACGACCGATCGGGTCCGCGAGTCGTTGTTCGCCCGGTTGGAGGCGATGGGTGCCGTCGACGGCGCCCGAGTGGTCGACCTCTTCGCCGGATCCGGTGCGCGGGGGTTGGAGGCGATGAGTCGCGGGGCCGCCTCAGCGGTGCTGGTGGAGGCGGACCCGGCCGCGGCGGCGGTCGCCCGGTCCAATGTGGTCGCCCTGGGATTGCGGCCGGTCAGCGTGGTCGCCGATCGGGTCGACCGCTTCCTGTCTGCGGCGGCAGCCCGTGGCGAGGGATTCGACCTCATGCTGTGCGACCCGCCGTACGTCCTCAGCGACGACGATCTCGCCGAGGTACTGGAGGCGGTCGCCGACGTCCTGACACCTGGTGCGGTCGTGACGGTCGAGCGCAGCGCCCGCTCGCCCAGGCCGGGTTGGTCAACGATCCTGGAGCCGCTGGACGGGCGCACCTACGGTGAGACGACCGTGTGGTTCGCCGAGATGCCCCATCCCACCGTAGGCGCGCCCTGACTGGTGCCCCGCGGCGCCTCAGCCCTTCTCGGCACCCGCTGTCGCACCGCGGACGAAGTACCGTTGGAAGGCGAAGAACACCAGTGCGACCGGAATCGTCATCAGCAGGGCCGCGCCCATACTGATCGGATACTGGTTACCCGACCCCAACTGCCCACTGGTCAGGGTCGCCACCCCTTTCGTCAGGGTATAGAGATCCGGGTCCTGCGAAGCGACCAAGAAGTGTGGGAACTCGTTCCACGAACCCTGGAACGACAGGATCGTGATGGTGATCAGGGCCGGGCGGGCCATCGGCAGTACGACCGACCAGAACACTCGGAAGGTACTGGCGCCGTCGATGCGGGCGGCCTCTTCGACCGATACCGGAATGGACTCGAAGAACTGCTTCATGATGAAGATTCCGGCGGCGTCGGCGATCAGGGGTACGAACAGGGCGGGGTAGCTGTCGTAGATCCCCAGTTGGTTGAGGACGAGGAATTTGGGAATCAGCAGCACGACGCCGGGAACTGCGAGCAGTGCGATGAGAGTGGCGAACAGGACGCTGCGCCCTCGGAACGGCAGCCGAGCCAGCGCGTATCCGGCCAACGAATCGAAGAACACCCGACCTACGGTGACCAGAATCGAGACCACTATCGAGTTACCGAACCACAGGCCGAAACTGGTGGCAGCCAAGCGTCGGAACGCATCCAGGGACACCGGCTCAGGTATCAGGTCGAGAGGATTCTGGGTGGCATCGGCAGTGGTCTTGAACCCCGTGACCAGCTGGATGATGAAGGGGTAGATATAGATGAGGGCGAACACGACGAGCACGACGTACCCGACGACGACTCCCACCGCGGCCACGCCCGCCCGGCGAGTGGTCATGACGCGACCCCCTGCCGGCGCTGGCGTTCTCGGCGTCGTTGGCGGGCCGCGTCGCGGTCACGGAACACCAGTCGCTGGAGCAGCGTGAACAGGATGATGATGGCGAACAGGATGAACGCCATGGCCGTCCCCACTCCCCATTGACCGTTCTCGAGGGCATAGAAGTACGACAGGAAGGCGGGACTCAGGGTGGTCTTCGCCGGCCCACCCTGGGTGGTGATGAAGATCTGGTCGAACACCTGCCAGGTCCCGATCAGGCCCAGCGTGACGACGAGCAGAAGCGTCGGCCGGATATGCGGCACGGTGACGTTGGTGAACCGCTGCCACCGATTGGCGCCGTCGACCAGCGCGGCCTCTTCGACCTCGACGGGAACGTCCTGCAATGCGGCCAGGAACATCAGCATGAACGTCCCTGTGGTCGTCCAGACCACCAGCATGATGATGGCGCTCATCGCGACGCTGGGACCCGACAGCCACTCCCAACCGGTGAGGCCGAGGACGGTCGTCCCGGTCAATGCCTGGGGTGGGTCGCTGATGCTCCACAGGTTCACCGCCGATCCCAACAGGTGGAGCAACCCGCGGCTGTCGCCGAACCACGTCGGTCCCTGCACCCCGACGTACCCGAGAAGATCGTTGATCGCCCCGCTCCCGGAGAACATGAAAAGAAACACGAGGCTGATGGCGACCGACGAGGTGACGGACGGAAAGTAGAACGCCGTGCGGAAGAAACCGCGTGCGCGCAGCAGCCGTTGATTGAGCACCGTCGCCAAGAACAACGCCAGAATCGTCTGGGCGGGGACCACCAGCAGGACGTAGTACCCGGTATTGCGCAACGACGTGAAGAAGTCCCGCTTGACCAGGCCGTCCTCCGTCAGGATCTGGGCGTAGTTGTCGGCGCCGACGAACCCGACATCACCTGACAGCGGACTGCCCCGCCCGCTCCAGTCGGTGACCGACACCCACAGGGCCAGCAGGATCGGCGCCACCAGGAACAGCACGAGCAGAATCACGCCGGGACTGACGAACAGCCACCCGGCCCGCCCCTGTCCCGCCGTGACCCCGCCGGAGCGGGGGCGACGGGTGGGGCGGGCCGGCGGTGCCGTCGGCGCGCCCGGATTCGGGGTCGCCGCGATGGTCACTGGCCGACGATGCCGGAGGCGTTGGAGTCGAACGACTGCAGGATCTGTGCGGGATCACCCGAGCCGAGTTGCTCCAGCTGGGCGTCCAGATCGACCATGACGGCCTCGATGCCGGGCGCGGTGACCGGGCCGCGACCGTACTCGCCGCCCGCGATGAAGGGGGCGTCGTCGGGGAAGGCCTCGATGTAGTCCGCTTCGACGGATTCACGGCTCGGCATGACACCGAAGGCCTCGGCATTGGCCAGCTGCTGCTCGGGAGTCGTCAGGTAGTCCACCAGACTGACCGCGGCGGCCTGATTCTCCGAGTCGGCCGAGATCCCCCAGCACTGGGTGAACAGCAACGTACCGGGTCCACCAGGGCCCTCCGGGAATTCGACGACCTGGTAGTCCACGTCGGGGTAGTCGTTGGTCATGGCGCCACGGATCCAGTTGCCCTCCATGGCCATCGCCGCGCGACCGGTACCGAAGGCCTCACCACCCCAACCCGCATCCAGATCGGCCGGGTAGGCCGCGGAACCGGCTGCCAACAGGCTCTGGACGTAGGTGAGGGCTTCGACGTTCTCCGCCGAGTCGGCCGTCGCCTCGGTGGCATCCTCGTTGACCCAATACCCGCCGGCCTGCACCAGGAAGGCGCCCAGGCGGTCACGTGTCGGCGCCACGGCCAGACCGACCTGCTCGCCGGTGGTGAGTGCCTCCGCGACGGTGGCGAGTTCGTCCCACGTGGTGGGGACGTCGTCGTCGGTCAGGCCGGCGGCCTCCCACGCGGTGTTGTTGATCTGCAGGGCGAGGGTCGAGAAGTCCTTGGGGGCGCAGTACTGCTCGCCGTCGTAGGTGAACGTCGTCCGCAGCGACTCGTAGAAGTCGTCGTTGTCCGTCAGCTGCTCGGCGTACGGGTACAGGTTGCCGGCCTGGGCATAGTCGGCGAAGCGTCCCGCCTCGACGTAGAAGAGGTCGGGGGCGTTGCCGCCGGCGAACCCCTGGGCCAGCTGCTGCTGGATGTCCTGGGCAGGCTGGACGTCGACGGTGTTGCCGGTCTCCTCGGCCCACGCGGTCGCGGCCTCGGTGACCGCTGCGGTTTCGGCGTCACCGCTGGACGCGATGAGCACGGTCAGGGCGACGCCGGTGGTGTCACCGGCGGCGCTGCCGGACGCGTCACCGTCGGTGGTGCCGCTGTCGAAGCTGTCACCGCCACATGCGGCCGCGGCGAGGGTGAGGGCGGTCAGGGCGGTCAAGGCGGCGCTGCCTCTGGTCATCTTCATTCGAGCGCTCAACTCCTGGGTCGAAAGGTGGTGGGGACGGTGCTGGCGGGGTGGATCTGATGGGCGGGTGGGTTCAGCGTGGTGCGCGAGCGGTGGAACGGCCATTCGGGAGACGCAGCTCGGGAGAGAGCAGAACGCCCCGAAACGGTGCCTCGCTGCCGCCGAGGCGGGCGAGGACGAGGTCATGACACGTTCGCGCGGCGAGCGCGACGGGTTGGGCGACGCTGGGGATGGCGAGCGCCGTGGTGACCGGGGTGGCGTCGAATCCGACGATGAGCGGTGGTTCGGCCATCGATCTGGTCGCCCGCCACGCCCCCAGGGCCAGCGTGTCGCTGGCACAGACGAGGGCGTCGGGAGGCGTCGACGATTCCAGCAGGGAGCCCACGGCGGTCTCGGCGCAGTCGATGACGTCGTCGCAGGCGATGGGGGGCAGCGACGACATCACGCCCAGCCGGGTGGCGGCCCGGTGCCACCCCGAGCGCCGGTCGTGGGCGACGCCACCGCCGGGCCAACCGACATAGGCGATGCGTCGGCAGCCGCGGGCGGCCAGGTAGGACACGGCTTGATCGCATCCGTCGGCGCCGTCGACGTCGACCCAGTCGTGCGGTTGGACAGCGTCGTCGTCGTCGTCCCACGGCCGCCCGAAGCTGCAGAACGGGGTCCGGCGCTCGCCCAGCCACGCCGCCCGACGGTCGCCGGGGTGCGTGGCGGTGAGGACGACTGCGTCCGCGGATCCGGTCAACAGCAGATCGGCGATGAGTTCGGTTTCGTCGTCGCCCGCCGGAGCGGCCGGGTACAGGATCACCCGGTGCCCGCTGGGCAGGCAGGCGTCGGCCAGTCCGTGCAGAAACGCATCGAGCAGCAGGCCCGAGACCCCGTCGGGCTGGGGGCGGTGCGCGGGCACGGCGATGGCGGTGGCGCGCCTGGTGGCCAGCTGCCGTGCCGGGATCGACGGGCGGTAGCCGAGTTCGTCGATCGCCGCCTCGACCCTGGCGCGGGTGGCGGGGCGGAGCCGGTCCGGTCGGTGCAAGGCGTTGGACACGGTCTGTCGTGAGACGCCTGCGAGGCTGGCAACGGTGTCGAGGGTCGGCGGCTGCGTCGCTGACATCCGTATCGCCTCCTCGCGATTCGTGGCCTACACGCCGTGTTGGTGCCTCGTGGATCGGGCGCTACCGTTGTCCTGGCTAGATTTGAGCGCTCAATTAATGAACCACACCATGCCAGCCAGCGCTAGTCGTCGTGACTGATTCGTGACCTACTGCGTCTCACAGAGGAGCCCGCGTGTCCGAAGGTCAGGCACACCGTCAACCCTGGTTGCACGATCTGGTCGCGTCGATCCACGCTCCGGTTCAGGTGTGGTCGGCTGCCTCGGGCCAAGTCTGCGGCGATGGCGTCACGGGCTATCTGGCGTCGGACGTGCGGGTCCTGCGCCGCGCCGTGCTGTCGCTCGATGGTGTCGAGCCCGTCGCGGTCGCCCATTCCGCGTCGACACCCGACCACGCCGAATTCGTCGGTCTGGCGCGCGGGGTGGGCAATCCCGGCGCCGACCCGACGGTTCGCGTCGTCCGCAGCCGTCACCTGGAGGACGCACAGGTCACCGAGACCGTCGAGGTCCAGTCGTGGGCCGTCGTGCCGATCCGAGTGCGACTCGGCCTCGTGGTGAGCGCCGACCTGGCGCCGTTGGATGCGATCAAGCTGGGCGTCGCACCTGCGCTGTACCCGGACATCGCGCCGCAGCCGATGGATGGCGGGGTCTCGTGGACGCACGGCGCCGGCCGATCCCGACTGAGTGCCCCGGGCGCCCTCGTGAGGATCGACGGCTCGGACGCCGGACTCACCTGGGACGTCGAGGTCGCGGCAGGTCACCGGGTCGCCGTGAGGTGGGCGGTCACGTGGACCCTGCCGCGGCCCTCACCCGCGTCGTCCTCACCCGCGTCGTCCTCACCGGGGTCGTCCTCACCGGGGTTGTCATCACCGGGGTCGTCCTCACCCGAGTTGCCATCGCCTGCCGTGACACGGCCGCAACCACACGCCATGGACAGCGCGCCGGCTCCAATCCGGTCGCACCTGCCCGAACTGCGCATCGTCGGCGACGACCGCAGATGGTCCGCCGTCGTGTCACGGGCGCTGGCCGACCTGGACGGGTTGCGGATGTCGTTCGCGCCCCACACCGGTCACGACTTCGCGGCCGCGGGCGCGCCCTGGTTCCTCACCCTGTTCGGCCGGGACAGCCTGTGGGCAGCCCGGATGATCCTTCCCCTCACCACCGATCTGGCGGCGTCCACGTTGCGTGTCCTCGCGACCCTCCAAGGCACCCGACACGACCCCGTGACCGCCGAGGCACCGGGCAAGATCTTGCACGAGGTCCGTGCCGAGGGGTTCGCCCTCACCGATACGGACTCCGGCGGCGAGGCGCGTTCCCTGCCACCGGTGTATTACGGCTCCATCGATGCCACGCCGTTGTGGATCCTCACGCTGGCTGATGCCTGGCGGTGGGCGATGCCTGCGGCGGAGGTCGAGGAATTGCTGCCCGCTCTGGAGGCAGCCCTGACATGGCTCCTGGAGATCGCCGATGTCGACGGCGACGGTTTCGTCGAGTACGTCGACGAGTCCGGACGGGGCCTGGCGAACCAGGGGTGGAAGGATTCCGGGGACGCCGTTCGCCACCGGGACGGAGCCCAGGCCGCCCCACCGATCGCGCTGTGTGAGGTCCAGGCGTACGCCTACGCGGCGGCCTGTGCGGGCGCCGACCTGCTGGACGCCTTCGCCCGGCCGGGCGCGGCAGCTGCGCGCGCCTGGGCCGGGAAGTTGCGGCACGCGTTCCGGTCGGCATTCTGGGTTCACGACGACAGGGGGGCGTTCCCGGCCGTCGCCCTCGACGTCACCAAGCGCCCGGTCGCCTCGTTGACCAGCAACATCGGTCACCTGCTGGGCACTGGCCTGTTGGACGAGCGGGAGAGCGGGCTGGTCGCCGACCGGCTGTCGGCACCGGACATGTTCTCGGGATTCGGCATCAGGACGCTGTCTGCTCTGGCCGAGGGCTACTCGCCGACCGGCTACCACGTGGGTTCGGTGTGGCCGCACGACACCGCCATCGGCGTCCACGGCCTCGCGCGGATCGGGTCTGCGGCGGCCGGTGTGGTTGCGGATGGCCTGCTCGCGGCGATGCACGCCTTCGAGGGGCGAATCCCCGAGTTGTTCGCCGGCGACGACCGGATCGACCAACCGACACCGGTGCCCTACCCGGCCTCGTGTCGCCCCCAGGCGTGGTCGGCGGCGGCGGCGGTGTCGGTGTTGTCGGCGGTGCTGGGTCTCTCGCCGGTTGGGGGGACCCTCACGGCACGTCCCGTCTCGCCGTGGCCGTTCGGTGCGTTGAGCGTCACCGGATTTCGAGTCGGCGATCGGGTGTTCCGGGTGGACGTCACCGCAGCCGGGGTCGCCCGGGTCACGGTGGCTGACTGACCGATGCGGGGACGCCGCCAGCGTCGTCCGGACCGACCTACCCACGTCCTGCGCGATACGGATGTCGCCCGGCCGGGCACGTCCACGCGAGTCGAGCGGCCGGTACGGTCTGGTCATGCCCGAGACGACGTCGCGCGTGGCGGTGTGTCCCGGCTCGTTCGACCCCGTGACGCTCGGCCACCTCGACGTCGTCCGCCGTGCCGTGACGCTGTTCGGCACGGTCATAGTCGCCGTGGTGCGCAACCATTCCAAGGCCACGTTGTTCGACGTCGACGAACGAGCACAGCTGATGAGCGAGTCGTTGGCGACCGATCCGGCGACGGCGGACGTCGAGGTCGACGTCGTCCCCGACGGATTGCTGGTCGACTACGCGCGATCACGTGGGGCCGTCGCGATCGTCAAGGGTCTGCGCTCGGGTACCGACTTCGCCTACGAGCTGCCCATGGCGCTGATGAACCGCCACCTCAGCGGGATCGAGACGGTGTTCCTGCCGGGTGAGCCACGCTTCGAGCACATTTCCAGCAGCATGGTGAAGGAGGTCGCTCGCCTCGGTGGGGATGTGGCGTCGCTGGTGCCGCCGACCGTTCTGGCTCCGTTACTGGAGCGCTTGAAAGCCAGCTAAGCTAGTCGGTTGTGACTGCGACGGCCCGACCCAAGCGGGTCAATCCGAATTCGCCGTTGGCTGTCGATCTGCACGAACTGGGCCGCCGACCTGGCGCGATGAAGCGCCTCGAACGGGTCGTCGCGGCGCCGCCGGACCTCGGAAGCGAGATCATCGGTGTGGTGTCGGGCACGGATGTGACCATCCGCCTGAGCCTCGAATCCGTGATGGAGGGGGTGTACGTCAGCGGCACAGCCGACGCAGAGGCCTCCGGCGAGTGCGTGCGCTGCCTCGATCCGGTGACCACTGCCGTGCACGCGCCGGTGCAGGAGCTGTACCTCTACGACCCGCCGGAGGCCGGTGACGAGGACGCCCTCGACGAGACCGCCCTGGTCCATGGGGACTACCTCGACCTCGAACCCGCGTTGCGAGACGCGGTCGTCACGGCGCTGCCGTTCCAGCCGGTGTGTCAACCTGATTGCCTGGGGTTGTGTGCCCGCTGCGGTATGCGGATGGCAGAGGACCCCACCCACACCCACACCGAGACCGATCCCCGGTGGGCAGCCCTCAACTCGCTGACCATCAGTCCTGACCAGCACTAAGGAGTCCGATCATGGCTGTCCCGAAACGCAAGATGTCCCGCAGCAACACCCGGTCACGGCGCGCGCAGTGGAAAGCCGCCCCGTTGACGCTGACCACCTGCCCCAAGTGCCGGGCGGCGCGGCGACCACACCAGGCGTGTCCGGCCTGCGGCGCATACGACGACCGTCGATACACCGAGGCGCTGCGGAGTGAGCACGAGCAGCTCTGAGCCCCACGCTCAGCTCGCCGACAACGCCCGCCTCGCCCTCGTCGAGGCCCTCGGTGTCGACCTGCCGACCGAACTACTCGAATTGGCACTGACCCACCGGTCCTTCTCGTACGAGAACGGTGGCGTCGCCACCAACGAACGGTTGGAGTTCCTGGGCGACGCCGTACTCGGGTTCGCCGTCACGGACGTGCTGTTCCGGGATCACCCGACGGACAGTGAGGGACAGCTGTCCCGGATGCGGATCTCGGTGGTCAGTCAGACAGGTCTGGCTCAGATCGGGCGGGCCCTCGGGGTGGGAGATGCAGTACGCCTGGGCAGGGGCGAGACCACGCAGGGGGGACACGACAAGGATTCGATCCTGGCCGACACCACTGAGGCCCTCATCGGCGCGGTCTACGTCGAACACGGCATCGAGGTGGCGAGCGACGCGGTCAGGCGCATCGCCGCCCCCCTGATCGCGGCGGCCAGTCGGGCGGCCGTCGATCTCGACCAGAAGACCACTCTGCAGGTACTCGCCGCCGAGCGCGGCCTGACCCCGCCGCGTTACGAGGTCGGTGGGGACGGCCCGGTCCACGAGCGGGTATTCAGCGCCACGGTCAGGGTCGGGGCCGACGTGGTCGGCCGTGGTGAGGGCCGCAGCAAGAAGATCGCCGAGCAGGCCGCCGCGACCCAGGCGGTGGCGGTGATCCGTGCCCGAGCTTCCTGAGGTCGAGAGCGTTCGACGCGGGTTGTCCGACCTGGTCGTGGGGCGCCGGGTCGAGCAGGTGGTGGTGCTACATCCGCGGTTGCTGCGCGACCAGCCCGGTGGCGTGGACGAGTTCAGCGGGCGTGTGGTCGGAGCGACGCTGGGTGTCCCGCAACGTCGGGGAAAGTTTCTGTGGCTTCCGCACGGTGACGACCAGGCCGTGGTCGTCCACCTGGGGATGTCCGGTCAGGTGCGGGTCGTCGACGCCGCGGCCGACGTCCATGCCCACACCCGGGTGATCGCCGCGCTGGATGACGGGACCCACATTCGATTCGTGGACCAGCGCATGTTCGGCCGGTTGGCGGCGGACGACTGCGAGTCCGGGGTGCCGAACAGCGTCCGGCACATCGCCCGTGACCCGTTGGACCCGGACTTCGACGACGCCGCCTTCGTGGCCCGGTTGCGGGTCAAACGGACCGCTCTCAAGCGAGCGCTGCTCGATCAGACCCTGATATCGGGCATCGGCAACATCTACGCCGACGAGTCGCTGTGGCGGGCTCGACTCCATGGGGATCGACCCACCTACGGGATCGCCGGGGCAACCGTCCGAGGCCTGCTGGGTCACGTCCGCGACGTTCTGCGGGCAGCCGTCGCGGCGGGGGGGACGAGCTTCGACGCGCTGTACGTCAACGTCAACGGTGAGTCGGGTTGGTTCGAGACGGACCTGGCGGTGTACGGCCGGGAGGGGCATGCCTGCCCGCGGTGCGGCTCACAGGTACTCCGGTCGACGTTCACCAATCGGTCGTCGTTCACCTGTCCGGCGTGTCAACGCCGACCTCGGGCCCGCGCGGTGACCTGGCGTTGACGCCGACCCCCGGGCAGGCGGGCTACCCTCGGCCACGGTGTACCTGTCCGCGTTGACCCTCAAGGGGTTCAAGTCCTTCGCCTCGTCGACGACGCTGCGCTTCGAGCGCGGCATCACGTGCGTCGTGGGACCCAACGGCTCGGGCAAGAGCAACGTGGTCGACGCGATCTCGTGGGTACTGGGCGAGCAGGGGGCGCGCACCCTCCGAGGCGCGAGCATGGCCGACGTCATCTTCGCCGGGACCGCCGCGAAGGCACCTCTGGGTCGTGCCGAGGTGGCGCTCACCTTCGACAACAGTGACGGTTCGATCCCCGAGGGTGCGGCAGAGGTCACCGTCACTCGCACGATGTTCCGGGCCGGGGGCAGCGACTACGCGATCAACGGCCGGGCATGCCGACTCCTCGACATCCAGGACATGTTGGGTGATGCCGGGATCGGCCGTGAGCTGCACGTCCTGGTCGGGCAGGGGCGCGTGGACGCGGTGTTGACGGCGACGCCACCCGAGCGACGGCTGTTCCTGGAGGAGGCGGCAGGGGTCATCAAGCACCGTCGCCGCAAGGAGAAGGCGTTGCGCAAGCTCGCGGCGATGGACGGCAACCTGGTGCGTCTGGCAGACGTGACGTCCGAGGTGGCCCGCCAACTCAAGCCGCTCGGTCGACAGGCCCGTACCGCGCAGCGGGCGCGCCGGTTCGCCGCCGATGCCCGCGACGCCAGGCTCCGATTGCTCGCGGACGACCTGGCTGGGGCGCGCGAGGCGTTGCGAGTGCTCGATCCCAGCGACGGGGTGACGACCCGCCAGCGCCTGGCGCAGGTCGAGGCCGACATCACGAGGGCTGAGGCGACTCGCGCCAAGGCCGTCGCCACGGCGGACGAGGCAGGACCGGCGGCGGCGGGCTGGCGTAGCGGTGCCGGCCGGGCAACGAGGGTCCACGACCGGTTACTGGCCATCGTGAGGTTGACCCACGATCGGATCCACCTGCTGGACGCTCGCCCGATCGCGGCCGACGACGACGACGTGGCAGACCGTGCCGCACTCGCCACCGCGGCCGCGGCCGACGTGGCCGCACTCGAGAGCGAAGCGGTGGCGGCGATCGAGCTGGTGCGCGACCTGACCGCGAAGCGAGGCGCCGCCGAGGCTGCTCATGCGAAGGCCGAACGCGAGGCCGCCGAGCGCGCGCGAACCCGGGCCCGCACCCGCGACGACGTGGCCCGGGCGCACGCCGAGGTCTCCGGCGCCCAGGCTCGGGTCGATGCGTTGGCGGCAGAGCTCGACCGGGCGAAGGACGCGCTGCTGGCGTCGCTGGCTCGGCAGACCGAGGGGGAGCTGCAGTCGGGCGCCGGCCCTGGTGGGTCGGCTGGGCCCATGGTCGAGGGAGCAGTCGCAGGGGAGGGAGCAGTCGCAGGGGAGGGCGGGACAGAGGTCGACGTCCTCTCGCAGCTGGCGGTCGCCGACGCCGCATTGGCGCAGACCAAACAGGCCCACGTCCTGGCGCGAAAGGCCCGTGACGAGGCCGACGCAGCAGAACGGACAACCGACCGGAACCGCTCGGCCGCCCGGGCGCGAGCCGACGCGCTGACCGCCATGGCAGCCCCGCCCGTCGCCACTCGATTCGTCGCCGAGCGTCACCCGACGTCGGTGTTGGTATCCAGCAAGCTGGGCGTGTCCGCCGGATACGACGTCGCAATCGCCGCACTGCTCGGGGAGACCGCCGAGGCCGTGACGCTGGGCGACCTGCCCAGTGCCGCCGGCGCCGTGGTAGCCGTCGCCGAGGCGGGAGCGGGGCGGGTGGCGATCGTCGTCACGGCCGCCGGCCGAGTGGCGTCGACGATGCCCGCGGCACCGCTGCCGAATCTGGGTGGGCGGGCACGGGCGGCGACCGAGGTGGTGACAGGGGAGGGCGCGGTCGCCGACTGGGCGCGCGCGAGGCTGGCGAACGCGGTCATCGTGACCACCGATCCGAGTACGGAGACGGCGACCGCCGACGCGGTGGCCACAGCGGTGGATCTGGTCAGCACCCACCCGGGCATGACAGCGGTCACGGTGGCCGGCGACCTGGTCACCGTCGACACCGTGCAGGGCGGGTCCCCGCCGGCGGCCACCTCGTTGCAGCGAGTGGCTCAGCAGGCGAGCGCAGACGCAGCGGTTGCCGAGGCGGACGCCCGGTGGCAGGAGGCCAGGGCGGTTGCCGACCGGGCACGCGTCGACGTCGAACGCGCCGAGCGCGACCTCGAAGCCACCCGGGCCGCTCATGCCGACGCCGCATCGCAGGCCGCCCTGCACCGGCAACGGCTGGTGACGGCCCAGGCGCAGGCGGCCAGCGCGGCCGCGGACGTGCGGCGAGCCACCGCCGCCGTCGCCGGCATCGAGGCCCGGCTGGTCGAGGCCCGAGCCCAGGCCGACAGGGCGGTGGTTCGCCGCGACCAACTCGTTCACGCTGATGCCACCGAGCGCGACGAGGTCGGTCAGGACGGGCCACCCGAACAGCTGGCAACCGCCGCCGCTGCACTGCGTGAGGAGGAGACCATGGCCCGCGTCGCCGAACGCGGCGTGGCCGAACGCCTCGCCGGGGCCCGGCGCGAGGCCGATGCCACCGCCCGGGCGGTGGCAGCGGCTGCGGCCGCCGCCGACGCCGCACGCCTGGCCAATCAGCAGGCCCGACACGACCGGGAGGTGGCGGCAGGAGTCCGCGCCGACGCTGGTGACGCCGTACGGGCAGCCGCCCGCGTCGCCGCGCTCGCCACATCTGCCCGCGATCGGTATCAGGCCCACTACGACAGCGCAGTGGCAGCTCGCACCGCCGCGACCGCCGAACTCGATCGCCTCGGCGCGCAACGCTCGACGCTGACCGATCTGGTCCATGCCGAGGAATTGGCCCGTACCGAACAGCGGCTCCGCCTGGACGCGCTGATGGACACGGCGACCGGTGATTTCGGGTTCGACCCCGACGATCTGGTGGCCCAGTACGGCCCGCACCTGCCCGTTCCGGTGGTCCCGGAGGCCACCGCCGGAGCGGACGAGCAGCTCCCCGAACCGCCCGTCGACCAGGTGTCGACGATTGCCTACGACCGCGACGACCAGGTCAGGCGCTTGCGCGCGGCCGAGAAGGCGCTGGCCACCCTCGGGTCGATCAACCCGCTGGCGATGGAGGAGTACACCGCACTCGAAGAGCGCCACAGGTTCCTCCTGCAACAGCAGCAGGATCTGACCGACTCCAAGCGCGACCTCATGACGATCATTCGCGACGTCGACGAACGGGTCGAGCAGGTGGTGGCCGAGGCCTTCGTCGATACCGCTCGACACTTCTCCGAGGTGGTCGCCCGACTCTTCCCCGGCGGGTCGGGTCGACTGGTCCTCACCGACCCCGACGACCTGCTCAACGCCGGGATCGAGGTCGAGGCCAGACCCGCCGGCAAGACGGTGAAGCGGCTCAGTCTGCTCTCGGGTGGTGAACGGACGCTGGTCGCGCTCGCCTTCCTGATCGCGCTGTTCAAGGCGCGGCCCAGCCCGTTCTACGTGCTCGACGAGATCGAGGCGGCCCTGGACGACACCAACCTGGGCCGACTCATCGAGGTGCTCACGGATCTGCGGGAGACCAGTCAACTGCTGGTCATCACCCACCAGCGCCGAACCATGGAGGCCGCCGATGCGCTGTACGGGGTCACCATGCGCGGTGACGGCGTGAGCACCGTGATCAGCCAGAGACTGCGGGACCACGTCAGCTCACACTGAGACACTGCGCCCGTGCAGGAACTCTTTTCCGACCCCACAACCGTCACCCTGACCATTGCCGGCTTGCTGGCCGGGGTGGGGATAGGAATCGGCATCGTGTGGCGGGGTGCCTCGCGTCGCACCGGCCGTCCGCCGACCGGCCGGGCGACCGCCGCTCGACCAGGCGTCGACTACACGCCCGGCGTGGGCGACGACGCCGAGGTCCCACGCGACACGCTGATCCGGTCGGTGGACACGGTTGCCCTGCCCGACGACCTCAGCGACGAGTTCACCGACGAGCTGGCGGATGACTTCGCGGACGACCCGGCGGGGGAGGCCCCTCGCGAGACCCCCGAGCCCGTCGCCGGTCGCCTGGCGAGGCTGCGGGCCCGCCTCGCCCGCTCGGATTCCGGAATGGGGCGCCGGCTGCTGGACCTCCTGACCCGCAACCGGGTCGACGAGGCCACCTGGGAGGAGATCGAAGAGACGCTGATCAGTGCTGACCTGGGCACCGACGCCACATTGGCGCTGGTGAGGCGACTGCGTGAACGCCACGCTGCCCTGGGTGGTGGTGACGTTCGAGCCATGCTGCGCGACGAGCTGCTGGCGATGCTCGATCCGGGTCGGGACCGCAGTCTGGTGATCGCCCGCCATGACGACCTGCCGGCCGTCGTCCTCGTCGTCGGGGTCAACGGCAGTGGCAAGACCACGACCGTCGGCAAGCTGTCCCGACTGCTCGTCGCCGACGACGCGGACGTCCTGCTGGGTGCGGCCGACACGTTTCGCGCCGCTGCCGCCGATCAGCTTCAGACATGGGGGCAACGGGTCGGCGTCCCCACGGTCCGTTCCCACGTCGACGGCGCCGACCCCGCCTCGGTGGCCCACGACGCCGTGGTCGCCGGGATCGAGGCGGAGGTCGACGTGGTCATCGTCGACACGGCCGGACGGTTGCAGAACAAGCGGGACCTGATGGACGAACTCGGCAAGGTCAAACGGGTCATCGAGAAGAACGCGCCGGTCACCGAGACCCTGCTGGTCCTGGATGCGACCACGGGCCAGAACGGGTTGGTCCAGGCTCGGGTGTTCGCCGCGGCGGTGGACATCACCGGGGTGGTCCTCACCAAGCTGGACGGCACCGCCAAGGGCGGCATCGTGGTGTCCGTCGAGCGCGACCTGGGCGTCCCGGTGAAGCTGGTCGGGCTGGGCGAGGGGCCCGACGATCTCGCACCGTTCGACCCGGAGTCGTTCGTCGACGGCCTGTTGGGCGGCTGATCGAGCCGCTCACGCGCGGGCGCAGGCGCGTCGGCGCGCTCGGATGATCCGGACGACGTCTCGGACGAGCTGTGGGGCGAACGGGAGCAGGCCGTTGCTCCAATCGGCGGTCACCTGCTCGGTCGCGGCAAGGACTTCGTCGAGAACCCGATCTGCGGTGACCGCGGGCAGGCCGGTGCTCGTGGCGAACTCGACGAGGGTCCGCCGCGAGAGGCCGTCCCGGCGACCGCCGATCGGCAGGGCCATCGTGCGATCCAGATACGGCAGGGTGGAGGGGATGTCGTAGGCAGGCGAGATGCGCCACTCGCCCGAGACGGTGGCGAGGATCGACATGTTCTTCGCATGCAGATCGCCGTTTCCGGTCAGCCAGGCGAAGCAGATCTGACGAAAGATCTGCCTCGCGGCCACGATGGTGGCCGGGCACGCGCGCGACAGCGCCGCCGCCACCTCTTCGGTGGTGACGGCGTACTTGTCCGCCGGATGGCGACCCAGCACCTGCCCGGCGTCCTCCACGGCGAGGCGACCGACGGAGCCGTCGGCCAGCAGCACACGATCGAACCGTTCGACCAGGAGACCGGGTCGTCCCCTTGCGTCATGGACGAGCTCCGCACGCGCCACCGGAAAGCGGGCGGTCGCGGCGACCCGCATGAAGTACGCCTCGTTCTCGACGACATGCGGGAACTCCGGTGGGTCCAGTTTGAGAATTCCGAAGCCCGCTCCGGAACGGACGGGCACCGAGATCATGCGGGCCGACGCCTTCTCTTGAACGCCGGGCAGGGACGTCGGGTCGATCACTCCCGTCTCGGTCAGGACCGTGGAGAAATCGACGGCTTCGGGTCCGCGGTCGAGGCTGAGTAGCGGTTCGGGTTCAGCGGGGCGTTCTCCTGTCGGCACCACCTGGACATCTCCGACCAGGTCCTCGCCCACCGCCAGCAGCAGTGAGAGGTCGTCGTCCGCCGAGGTCTTGACCGCGCGCCGCAGGCTCGTCAGCCGGCGGCCCTCGGGCAGCAACCCCGTGAAGAACGGCGGCAGCGACCCCGC
Organism: Micrococcales bacterium; assembly: GCA_031398915.1. GTDB lineage: Bacteria > Actinomycetota > Actinomycetes > Actinomycetales > JBBAYJ01 > JANNOG01. The sequence continues at coordinate 104,286 of JANNOG010000069.1, forward strand.
CGGCGTGACGAGTGGCACCTCGCTGCGGGGAAGCGTGGTGGCGATCGAGGGACCGTCGGCATCGAGATAGGCGCCGAGGTAGGTGAAGGTGACGGCCCCATCAGTGCGGCGCAGTGTTGCGGCGGGTCTGCCCGCCTTCCAGACGTCGGCGGAGCGGATGCCCACGACATTCGCGAGTCGGGCGCTCACCGTCATGTCCGGCGCAGCCCCGCGCGTAGTTCCAGGCCCAACGCCGCCAGGACGTCGCCGAGCTTGTCGAGCCGCACGGTCGGCTTGCCGTGCTCCAGGTCACGGACGAACCTGACGGAGGTTCCCGAAAGCTCTGCCAGGTCCTGCTGGGTCAGGCCGAGCTCGCGGCGGCGGGCGCGGACGTCATGGGCGAGCACCGGAGAAGTTGCCATGTCACCGCCCTGCGCTGTCGGCGTGATCGTGCCTGTTCGGCCGAGATTAGCGCACTCGACGGTCGCCGGGCAGCTAAATCGGTGAGATCGTGCCGGTCAGCCATCCGGAGCCCGACTCTCGCGGGCTCGTTGGCGGCTACCGGCACGATCGCGCCGGTAGCGTCGGCTTGATCGGCTTCATGGACGAGTGGTCCGCGGATCAGTGGAACTGCGCCGCCTCGGTGGATCCGCTCAGCGCCAGGGTCTCCGCACCCGGGTTGAGGGCGCCGGCGACCAGGTCGAAGTACCCGGTACCGACCTCGGCCTGGTGCTTCACGGCGGTGTACCCGCGCTCGGCAGCGGCGAACTCGGCCTCCTGCAGTCGGACGTAGGAGGTCATCCCGTCGCGGGCGTAACCGTGCGCAAGGTCGAACATCGAGTGGTTGAGGGCGTGGAAGC
>JANNOG010000096.1:0-5819 GCA_031398915.1 Micrococcales bacterium
CTCGGAACGGACCAGCGGAACCGCCTGGCGCTGCATGTTCGACCCCATCAACGCCCGGTTCGCGTCGTCGTGTTCGAGGAACGGGATCATGGCCGTGGCGACCGACACCATCTGGCGGGCCGAGACGTCCATGAAGTCCACGTCGTCGGGCAGCACGAACTCGACCTCGCCGCCCTTGGACCGGACCAGGACCCGCTCTTCGGCGAACCGGCTGTCGCCGTCGAGGGGAGCGTTGGCCTGCGCGATGACGAAGTTGTCCTCCTCGTCGGCGGTGAGGTACTGCACCTCGTCACTGACCACACCCGCGGTGACCTTGCGGTACGGGGTCTCGACGAAACCGAACGAGTTGATCCGGGCGTACGTCCCCAGCGACCCGATGAGGCCGATGTTCGGGCCCTCCGGGGTCTCGATCGGGCACATCCGGCCGTAGTGCGACGGGTGGACGTCACGGACCTCGAAGCCGGCCCGCTCACGACTCAAGCCGCCGGGTCCCAGTGCCGACAACCGCCTCTTGTGGGTGAGTCCGGCCAGCGGGTTGTTCTGGTCCATGAACTGCGACAGCTGCGACGTTCCGAAGAACTCCTTGATCGCGGCCACGACGGGACGGATGTTGATGAGGCTCTGCGGGGTGATGGCCTCGACGTCCGACGTGGTCATCCGCTCGCGGACGACGCGCTCCATCCGCGACAGGCCCGTACGAACCTGGTTCTGGATGAGTTCACCGACGGTCCGCATCCGGCGGTTGCCGAAGTGGTCGATGTCGTCGACCTCGACCCGCAGCTCGATCGGTTCGCCGTTGCGCGTCCCCGAGATCCGGGTGGCGCTGTCGGTTCCGGCGTGCAGCGTCACCAGGAACTTGAGCGTCGCGACGATGTCGTCCAGCGTCAGCACGGACGACGACATGGGCGCGTCGACACCGAGCTTGCGGTTGACCTTGTAGCGGCCCACCTTGGCGAGGTCGTAGCGCTTGGGGTTGAAGTACAGGTTGTCCAGCAGGGTCTGCGCTGCCTCGCGGGTCGGGGGTTCGCCCGGACGCAGCTTGCGGTAGAGGTCGAGCAGTGCAGCGTCCGAGTCGGCGGTGCCGTCCTTGTCCAGGGTCGCCAGCATCGAGTCGAACCCGGCGAACTGCTCGCGGATCTCGGCCTCGGTCATGCCCAGGGCCTTGAGGAAGACCGTGACGCTCTGCTTGCGCTTGCGGTCGACGCGGACACCCACGGCGTCACGCTTGTCGATCTCGAACTCCAACCAGGCACCCCGGCTCGGGATGATCTTGGACGTGTAGACGTCCTTGTCGCTGGTCTTGTCCGGTACCCGCTCGAAGTACACGCCGGGGGAGCGGACCAGCTGGGACACGACGACACGCTCGGTACCGTTGATGATGAACGTGCCCCGGTCGGTCATCAGCGGGAAGTCGCCCATGAACACGGTCTGGCTCTTGATCTCGCCGGTACTCATGTTCATGAACTCGGCCGTGACGAACAGCGGCGCGGCGTACGTGATGTCGCGCTCGCGGCAGTCTTCGATGGTGTACTTCGGTGGCTCGAACCGGTGATCGCGGAACGACAGCGACATGGTCTCCGAGAAGTCCTCAATGGGCGAGATCTCCTCGAAGATCTCGGCGAGGCCTGATTTGGCCTCCGCGAGACCTTCGGAGGCGGCCCTGGCGAGCCACCTCTCGTTACCGAGAAGCCAGTCGAAGCTGTCCGTCTGCAAGGCTAGGAGGTCAGGGACCTCCAGCGGCTCGCGGATCTTGGCGAACGATGGGCGACGCTTGACGGGGATAGGTGTGGCTCGAACTGCTGGAGCGGTTCGCGAGGCGGCCAAGAGGGGTCCTTCCACGGGCCTGCGGGCTCAACTGGGCGCATAAGTAGCCTGCCCCGACGAGCCGGGGCATGGTTGGTATGGCGGCAAAGCGGCAGACTAGCCGTTGGGTCAGCAGAACGCAAATGGCAGGCGGTCCAGCCCGGCGACCGCCATTGGTCGTCGGGCTGGGCGCCTGTTCCCGGGCGACAGGGCCCGGGTGGGTGATGGAACGAGGGTGGGCCAGGAATGGCTGCCGGTCAATCCGGCGTAGCCGCCCGGCCCGTCATCACTTGACTGTGATCTTCGCGCCCGCGGCTTCGAGCTTCTCCTTGGCGGCCTCGGCGGCCTCCTTGGCGACCTTCTCGAGGACAGCCTTGGGGGCGCCGTCCACGAGGTCCTTGGCCTCCTTGAGGCCGAGGCTCGTGAGGGCGCGAACCTCCTTGATGACCTGGATCTTCTTGTCGCCGGCCGCTTCGAGGATGACGTCGAACTCGTCCTGCTCCTCTTCTACCGGAGCAGCTTCGCCGCCGCCGGCGGCAGCACCCACGGCGGCCATGGCGACCGGCGCGGCAGCGGTGACCTCGAAGGTCTCCTCGAACTTCTTGACGAACTCCGAGAGCTCGATCAGCGTCATCTCCTTGAACGCTTCGAGCAGGTCGTCTGCGGACATCTTGGCCATGAGTTTCTCCTTGAGTGGGTACTGCTACGTCTGAAGTGGCTGGTCTGGGTGGGGAGGGGTCACGCCTGGTCGGGCGCTGGGGTCTCGACGGATGCGGTCTCGACAGATGCGGTCTCAGCGGATGCGGTCTCAGCGGATGCGGTCTCGACCTCGACGGCGACGGTCTCGGCGGCCACGGGGCCCGCCTCCTCCTCGCGCTTGGCCCGCAGGGCATCCATGACTCTGGCGGCCTTGGACAGCGGGGCGGCCGCCATGTACACGGCCTTGGACAGCGGGGCCTTCATGGCGCCGGCCAGCTTGGCCAGCAGTACCTCGCGGGATTCGAGATCGGCGAGCTTGGACACGCTGGCGACGTCGATGGCCTTGCCATCGAGCACTCCGGCCTTGATGACCAGCGCCGGGGCCTCGCGGGCGAAGGTCCGCAACCCCTTGGCCGCCTCGACGATGTCACCCGTGACGAAAGCGATGGCCGTCGGGCCCTTGAGGTCGACGTCGAGGCCTTCGATGCCGGCGTTCTTGGCAGCGATCCGGGCCAGGGTGTTCTTGGTGACCGTGTACGTGGCGTGATCGCCGAGGGCACGACGCAACCGGGTGACCTCGGCGACCGTCAGGCCGCGGTACTCGGTGAGGACGGCGGCGGACGACCGCTGGAACAGGTCGGTCAGCTCGGCAACGGCTGCTGCCTTTGCGTCGGTGGGCATGTCGGTCCTTCCACGGGGCGGATGGTGCCCCGACATGCGAAACGCCCCGGCGCGCGGCACGGGGCGTTGCCTCTGGCGAACCAGCGACTCAACTCGTGCCTGCGCGGATCGCCCGACATCGGGACGTTCCGTCGGCGAGAGGGTGCCGTGGCACCAACTCACGCGACGACCTACGGTCTTCGGCTGTAGCAGGGTAACGCACGATCTGGGGTGGAACTACGAAGGATCGACCGGCACTCCTGGACCCATCGTGGTGGCCAGCGTGACCTTCTTGATGTAACGCCCCTTGGACGCTGACGGCTTGAGCCGTGCCACCTCGTCCATGGCCGCGGTGTAGTTCTCGAGGAGCTGCTGCTCCTCGAAGGATGTCTTGCCGATGATGAAGTGCAGGTTGGAGTGCTTGTCCACGCGGAACTCGATCTTGCCACCCTTGATCTCGGTGACGGCCTTGGCGACGTCCATCGTGACCGTGCCGGTCTTGGGGTTGGGCATCAGCCCACGCGGGCCCAGCACCTTGCCCAGCCGGCCGACCTTGCCCATCAGGTCCGGGGTCGCGACGACGGAATCGAAGTCCAGCCAGCCACCGGTGATCCGCTCGATGAGGTCGTCCGTACCGACGAAGTCCGCGCCCGCGGCCAGGGCCGCCTCGGCCTTGTCACCGGTCGCGAACACCAGGACTCGGGCGGTCTTGCCGGTGCCGTGCGGCAGGTTGACCGTGCCGCGGATCATCTGATCGGCCTTCCGGGGGTCGACGCCGAGCCGGAGGGCGACCTCAACGGTGGCGTCGTAGCTGGTCACCGACGTGGCCTTGGCCAGCTTGACGGCATCTTCAGGGGTGTAGAGGGCATCGGCGTCGATCTTCTCGGCGGCGGCCAGGTACTTCTTGCTGCGCTTCACTGCTGTCTCCTGACGGGTGGATGGGAGATGTGGTCGGCGGGCCGCGCGGGCCCTCCCACATGGTCGGATGGTGCTGTGATTCGGGTGGATCAGCTCTCGACGGTGATGCCCATGCTCCGTGCGGTACCGGCGATGATCTTGCTGGCGGCATCGACGTCGTTGGCGTTGAGGTCGACCATCTTGGTCTCGGCGATCTGACGAACCTGGTCGCGGGTCAGCCGGGCGACCTTGGTCTTGTGCGGCTCACCCGATCCCTTGGCGACCCCGGCGGCCTTCTTGATCAACTCGGCTGCGGGCGGGGTCTTGGTGATGAAGGTGAACGATCGGTCTTCGTAGACGGTGATCTCGACGGGCACGACACTGCCGCGCTGCCCCTCGGTGGCGGCGTTGTACGCCTTGCAGAACTCCATGATGTTGACGCCGTGCTGGCCGAGGGCAGGACCGATCGGCGGCGCGGGGTTGGCGAGACCGGCTTTGATCTGGAGCTTGATCATGCCGGTGATCTTCTTCTTCTTGGGAGGCACGGTGGGGTCCTTCGTGAGGCGACGGGAATCGACGGGACAGTCAGAGTTTGGAGACCTGGTCGAACGACAACTCGACCGGAGTCTCTCGGCCGAAGATCGAGACGAGCACCTTGAGCTTCTGCGAGGTCGGATTGATCTCGGAGATGCTGGCCGGGAGGGTGGCGAACGGTCCGTCCATGACGGTCACGGACTCGCCGATTTCGAACTCGACCTCGGTGACCTCGACCTTGGGCTGGCCGTCGGCGTCGGTCGGCAGGTTGAGGGTCGGGGCGAGCATCGACACGACCTCGTCCAGGGTGAGCGACACCGGGTGGTGGGCGGATCCGAGGAACCCGGTGACGCCAGGGGTATGGCGTACGACGCCCCATGCGCCGTCGGTCATGTCCATCCGGACGAGGACGTAGGACGGGATGCGGACCCGCTTGACGATCCGCTTCTGCCCGTTCTTGATCTCGGGCACCTCTTCCATCGGGACTTCGACCTGGTGGATGGCCTCCTCCTGGTTGAAGGCCCTGACCCGACTCTCGAGGTTCTGCTTGACCTTGTTCTCGTACCCGGCGTAGGAGTGGATGACGTACCACTCGCCCGCAGCACGACGAAGCTGCGTACGGAACTCCTCCAGCGGGTCGGCTGGTGGCACGTCAGGAGCGACCTCGGTCGACTCGGCGGCTTCGGCCGACAAGTCCTGGTCCAGATCGTTGCTCATGTGGAACGTCTCACTTCCTCGGGGTCGACGCAGCGTCGACCGGGCGTGCGGAGTCTCAGACCCCGCCACCGAATACGAACAGCACAAGGCGGCCGAAGCCGAAGTCGATGATCGACACGAACACCATGATCGCGACAACGAAGACGAGAACAACGCTGGTGTAGGCAACGAGTTCTTCGCGGGTCGGCCGCACGACCTTGCGCAGTTCGGCGAGAACCTGACGCAGGAACAGCATCAAGGAGCCGAACAGACCGCGGCGACGTCCCTGCGGGGCCGAATCCCGCTCGGTGTCTCGGGTCTGGGTCACTGGTGCCACCTCTCGGGAACGGTGTCGACCGCCTCCGTCGGGTGACGGAACCGGGGCAGGGCAGGAGGGACTCGAACCCACAACCCCCGGTTTTGGAGACCGGTGCGCTGCCAATTGCGCCACTGCCCTACGTGCTGTCGGACCGTTCGCCGGGCAGGCCGGAGCGCGGCAACAGAACGCCAGTAGGTCAGCATAGAGCCAG
>JANNOG010000127.1:0-13161 GCA_031398915.1 Micrococcales bacterium
CCAGCACGTCGTACACACCCATACGCAACTCGCGCAACAGCTCGATCCGGCGCAGTGTGTCCACCTCGGAGTGGAGGTAGCGGACGCGTTCGCCCTTGTCCAAGAGGTAATCCGTGAGGTCTTCGGCCATCTTCTTGGTGAGCGTGGTGACCAGGATTCGCTCGTCGCGGGGGGTCCGCAGCCGGATCTCGTGGAGCAGATCGTCGATCTGGCCCTTCGTCGACTTCACCACGACCTGAGGGTCGACCAGGCCCGTGGGCCGGATGATCTGTTCGACCACGTCGCCGCCGGCCTGGCGTAGCTCGTAGGAGCCCGGTGTGGCCGACAGGTACACCGTCTGTCCGACCCGCTGGACGAACTCCTCCCACCGCAGTGGTCGGTTGTCCATCGCCGACGGCAGGCGGAACCCGTGGTCGACCAGGGTCCGTTTGCGTGACATGTCCCCCTCGTACATGCCGCCTATCTGTGGCACCGAGACATGTGATTCGTCGATCACCAAGAGGAAATCGTCCGGGAAATAGTCGAGCAGCGTATTGGGCGGAGAACCGGGATCCCGGCCGTCGAAGTGTCGACTGTAGTTCTCGACCCCGGCACAGCTGCCTACCTGTCGCAACATCTCCAGGTCGTAGGTCGTCCGCATGCGCAGCCGCTGGGCTTCCAGCAGCTTGCCCTGACCTTCGAGTTCGCCGAGGCGCTGCCCGAGTTCTGTCTCGATCGTTCCGGCCGCGCGGTTCATCCGCTCGGGTCCGGCGACATAGTGGGTGGCCGGAAAGATGTGAGTCATCGCGTCTTCGCGAACGATCTCTCCCGACACCGGATGCAGGGCATAGATCCGTTCGATCTCGTCACCGAATAGCTCGATCCGGATCGCCAGCTCCTCGTACACCGGGATGATCTCGACGGTGTCGCCACGTACCCTGAACGTCCCCCGGGTGAACGCGAGGTCGTTGCGGACGTACTGCATGGTGACGAACCTCTTGAGCAGGTCATCCCGATCGACGCTGTCCCCCACCCGGAGAGCGACCATCCGGTCGACGTATTCCTGCGGGGTACCCAGGCCGTAGATGCATGACACCGTCGCCACCACCACGACGTCGCGGCGGGTCAACAGCGAGTTGGTGGCCGAGTGGCGGAGACGCTCGACCTCCTCGTTGATGGAGGAGTCCTTTTCGATGTACGTGTCGGTTTGCGGGACGTACGCCTCGGGTTGGTAGTAGTCGTAATACGAGACGAAGTACTCGACGGCGTTGTTGGGCAGCAACTCGCGGAACTCGTTGGCCAACTGCGCGGCGAGGGTCTTGTTGGGCGCCATGACCAGAGTCGGCCGCTGTACCTGCTCGATCAGCCATGCTGTCGTCGCGGACTTGCCGGTTCCGGTGGCACCCAGCAGCACGACGTGCTGGTCGCCTGCGTTGACTCGACGGGTCAGCTCGGCGATGGCTGCGGGCTGGTCACCACTGGGTTGGAAGTCACTGATGACCTGAAATGGTGCGTCGCGGCGGGTCAGGGTGGTGGTTGGACGCATAGACACACGTTAAGCCCGACCTACGACAGTGGGACGGTGGCGGTCCCTACCCTTGGCGCCGCACGGCGATGTCCACCGCGCACCCCGGGTCGGCGCTGCGGTGGACCCACTCCGGGCCCGTGGCTCGTGGAAAACCGGCGTCGCCCAGCGCGTCGTCGACCTGGCCCTCGTGCGTCGTGGTCGCCACCACCACGGCGAGTTCGATCGGGGTGATGGACAGCGTGGCCACAGGCGACGACGCCGACGACGGGCCCCGGGAGGTGGACGTGACGCCGGCGGCGAGATCACCCAGTGCCCGACGCACTCGCGCTGTCAGGCGGCGAACGGTCGCGGTGGTTGGTTCGTTCGCCGTCACCGAATCGTGGGTGGGCACAGCGGGCTCGCGCCCTCGAATGCCGGCCTCGAACGGCACGAGTCGGCCGTGCCACAGCGTGTCCACCTGGCCGATGAGGGCATCGGGGGCTGCTGTGTTGTCGAGCCACACATCCGCGGCGGCGCGACGGGCGGTGTCGTCGGCCTGGGCGTGGACCCGTGCCCAGGCGTCCACCTCGGTCATGCCCCGTCCGGTGACCAGGCGGGCCACGCGCTCGGCCTCGGGGGCGTGGACGATGAGGACGAGGTGGTAGCGATCTGCCAGATCCAGCTCGACCAACAGAGGGATTTCGTGCACCAGGATCGAGTCGGCTGGAGCGTCCGCGAAGCGGGCCGCCGTGAGCTCCTGGATCTGCGGATGGGTGATCGACTCGAGACGACGGCGGGCCTCGTAGTCACTGAAGACGAGGGTGCCCAGGGCGGCCCTGTCAACTACTCCCTCGGCGTCGACGAACGACTCACCGAAGGTCGACCGGACCAGTCGAGCGCCCGACGTGCCGGGCGCGAGCACGTCGTGAGACAACGCATCGGCATCGACGACCACAGCGCCCAGCTGGGCCAACCGACTGGCAACGGTGGACTTACCGGCAGCTATGCCCCCGGTGAGTCCCACCCGCAACATGTCAGCGCCCGGTTAACTTCTCTCGCAGTGCGGCCAATGCCTCGTCGCTGGCGAGCGTGCCGGCAGCGTCTTCCTCTTCGACCGGGCCCGACGAGTACGACGTCGGCGCGGCACTCGACTCGGTTCCTGCGTCGGCGTCGGCTGTCGCGGCCTTCTCGATCTGGGCCTTGTGAGCCTCCCAGCGGGCCTGCGCCTCGGCGTACTGCCGCTCCCACTCGGCCTGCTGCGTCTCGAAGCCGGGCAGCCACTCGCCCGTTTCGACGTCGAAGCCCTCGGGGTACTTGTAGTTGCCGGCCTCGTCGTAGTCGGCGGTCATGCCGTAGAGCGTGGGATCGAAGGAGTCACCGGACTCGACGACCGATGCGTCGTTGGCCTGCTTGAGCGACAGCGAGATCCGTCGGCGTTCGAGGTCGACATCGATGACCTTGACGAAGATCTCGTCGTTGACCTGGACGACCTGCTCGGGGATCTCCACATGGCGCTCGGCGAGCTCGGAGATGTGAACCAGGCCCTCGATGCCGTCCTCGACGCGGACGAATGCCCCGAACGGAACCAGCTTGGTGACCTTGCCGGGAACGACCTGGCCCAGACCGTGCGTCCGGGCGAAGTGCTGCCAGGGGTCCTCCTGGGTCGCCTTCAGTGACAGCGACACCCGCTCGCGCTCGAGATCGACGTCGAGCACCTCGACGGTGACCTCCTGGCCGATCTCGACGACCTCGGCCGGGTCGTCGACGTGCTTCCACGACAGCTCGGACACGTGGACCAGACCGTCGACCCCACCGAGGTCCACGAAGGCGCCGAACTTGACCAGCGACGACACGACACCGCTGCGGACCTGGCCGCGCTTGAGCTGGTTGAGGAACGAGGATCGAACCTCGGACTGGGTCTGCTCCAGCCACGCCCGGCGCGACAGGACGACGTTGTTGCGGTTCTTGTCCAGCTCGATGATCTTGGCTTCGATCTCGCGCCCGACATACGGCTGCAGGTCACGTACCCTGCGCATCTCGACGAGCGAGGCGGGCAGGAAGCCGCGCAGCCCGATGTCCATGATGAGGCCACCCTTGACGACCTCGATGACCGTTCCGGTGACCACGCCGTCCTCGTCGCGCACCTTCTCGATCGTGCCCCAGGCGCGCTCGTACTGAGCCCGCTTCTTCGACAGGATGAGGCGGCCTTCCTTGTCCTCTTTCTGCAGGACCAGCGCCTCGATCTGTTCACCCAGCTCGACCACGTCACCGGGGTCGACGTCGTGCTTGATGCTCAGCTCACGAGACGGGATGACCCCCTCGGTCTTGTAGCCGATGTCGAGCAGGACCTCGTCACGGTCCACCTTCACGACCGTGCCGGAGACGATGTCGCCGTCGCCGAAGTACTTGATGGTCTCGTCGATCGCAGCCATGAAATCTTCAGCGGATCCGATGTCGTTGACGGCAACGGGGCTGGTCACTGGATCGAACGAGGTGAGTGTCATGGACAAGGGACTCCGGTCGGGGTGAGGTCGAAGGCGCGGGAAGGGTGTGGTGATGGCCGTCATCGCGCACCCGGGCGCTCACACCTGAGGTCCGAGCCCCTCGACGACGGCCGAGTCGAACCAGACAACCGAGATCGCGCACGGGCGTGCGCAGGTAGAGGTTATCCGCCCGCTCGGACAAGGGTCAACGCAGCCGTGTCACGAGAGAGTCACAGTCCGAGCAGACCTCGGTCGCGCATGCTGTGCCCGTGAGTGTGCCTGATGCGATCGTCACCGCCAACCGTCGCTACTGGGACGCCTGGGCGCCCGGATACCAACGCGAACACGCTCCCTTCCTCGCCGGCCTGCGTTCGGCGTGGCGGCCCGACGCGAGTGCCCCGTCAGCCGATCCCGGCGACCTGCCCGCCGCGTTCGTGTGGTGTCCGGAGGGGGTCGACGAATCGGACGCGCGACTGCTCGGCACCGTGGCGGGGCGCGACGTCCTGGAGGTGGGAGCCGGTGCGGCGCAGTGCAGCAGATGGTTGCGCCATGAGGGTGCGCGGGTGGTGGCCCTCGACCTCAGCGTCGTGATGCTCGCCTTCGCCCCTGCGTCGTTGCCGCGGGTCCAAGCCGACGCCGGGGCGCTGCCGCTGGCCGATTCCAGCTTCGACATCGCGTGCTCGGCGTTCGGTGCGCTGCCCTTCACGCCGCATGCGGATCGCGTCTTCACCGAGGTGTCGCGCGTCCTCCGGCCCGGCGGGAGGTGGGTGTTCTCGGTCAGTCACCCGCTGCGCTGGGCATTGCCCGACGACCCGGGGCCGGGTGGCCTGGAGATCACCCGGTCCTATTTCGATCGCCGGCCGTACGTGGAGTTCGACGAGGACGGAGCCACCGACTACGCGGAGTTCCACCGGACGGTCGGCGACTGGGTGCGCCTGCTGGTCGGGACCGGATTCCGGGTCCTGGACATCGTCGAACCCACCTGGCCCGAGGACCTACACGCCGAATGGGGTGGGTGGAGCCCACTGCGCGGCGCTCTGGTTCCCGGTACGGCGATCTTCTGTTGCGAGACACCCTGACCGGTGCCGTCCACCGGCCGAACCTCGACACCCCTCACGTGACCTCGCCGGCGCCAGAGTGGTGGCGTGTCGAGCGGACCAGACGGACGGCGGTGGACCGGAGACCGCGTGATGACCACCGCGGTGGCACTCGACACCGTCGGGCGCCGTCGGTTGCGCAGCCCCGCGTACCGGCCGCTCATCCACGGCGTCCACGCTCCGGCGGAGTTGACCCTGGATCATGGGACACCATTCGGGAGGTCCGACTACGCCTGGGTCCATCCCCGGTGCTCGTGGGCATCAGCGCTGCGTGGGCCCTGGGATGTCGACTGGCTGATCCGGAGCACCCGGTTCATGTCGCCGTCACGTCAGGAGTGCGCCGTCAGGCACTCGTCATCGGTCATCGAGCGCCACTCCAGCCGACCGATGCGCACCGCACGTCGTTCGGTCTCGCGACGGCGCCGGCGCGGACCGCCCTCGATCTGGCCCGCGGTTTCGGAGGCTCGGACCATTTCAGTGTGGGTACGCGCGTGGCCTGGGTGGACGCGCTGCTCCGGAGTACGTCCCCGGTCGCACTCGATGGACGGGCTCTGCTGGACTCGGCAACCTCATCGAGGGGAGTACCCGTCGCACGCCAGGTACTCGAACTGGTTCGGGACGGGGTCGACTCGGTGAAGGAGACCGAGCTTCGGCTACTTCTCATCCGTCACGGGTATCCCGACCCGGAGGTCCAGTGTCCGGTGCGAGTATCACCGGCACAGTCGTGACCTGGCACGCCACAACCGCATCCGCGCCGCCGGGTGGCGGGTCCTCCAGGTGGACGCCCGTGCCCTCCGCTCATCGGGCGAGCTGCTGGGCCAACTCCGCGAGGTGGTGGCCGGCAGGTCGTGATCGACATCCGCGGAACTGTCCGGTTCAGGCTCTCAGGTGGGCGCTTTCGCGGGTGTCGATCACCTGGGGGTTCTGGGGTTCTGGGGGTTCTGGGGGCTGGGGGTCAGTGGGCGGCGTCGAACCACGAGCGGCCGACACCGACGGACACGTCGAGCGGAACGGTGAGCTCGGCGGCCCCGCCCATCCTGGCCAGGACGACCTGTTCGACCGTCTCGCGCTCGCCCGGACCGATCTCGAGAACCAGTTCGTCGTGTACCTGGAGCAGCATCCGGCTGGTCAGTCCCTGCTCCCGCAGATCAGCAGCGACGCCCAACATCGCCACCTTGATGAGGTCGGCGGCCGACCCCTGGATGGGTGCGTTCAGGGCCATCCGCTCGGCGATTTCTCGGCGTTGCCTGTTGTCCGAGGTCAGATCCGGTAGGTATCGGCGCCGACCGAGGATCGTCGCGGTCCAACCACTGCGCCTCGCCTCGTCCACGACACCCGCGAGGTAGGTCCGTACCCCGCCGAAACGCTCGAAGTACTCGGACATCAGGTCACGTGCCTCGTCCACGCCGATCGTGAGCTGGCGGGACAGGCCGAAGGCGGACAACCCGTAGGCGAGGCCGTACGACATGGCCTTGACCTTGCTGCGCATCGCCGAGGTCACCTCGGTGGGATCGACGCCGAACACGCGTGCCCCGACGAAACGATGAAGGTCCTCGCCGGTTCGGAAAGCCTCGATGAGGCCCTCGTCCCCGGACAGATGAGCCATGATCCGCATCTCTATCTGCGAGTAGTCGGCACTGAGCAACGTGTCGTATCCGTCCCCGACGACGAATCCCTCACGGATCCGGCGCCCCTCCTCGGTCCGGATCGGGATGTTCTGCAGATTGGGGTCCATGCTGGACAGCCGTCCGGTCGCCGCGATCGTCTGTTGGAACGTGGTGTGGATCCGGCCGTCAGGCGCGACGGCGGCCAACAGGCCCTCGACGGTTTGGCGCAGGCGACTGGCGTCACGGTGGGCGAGCAGGTGGAGCAGGAACGGATGTTCGGTACGGGTGTAGAGGTCCTGCAGCGACTCCGCGTCCGTCGTGAAACCGGTCTTGATCCGTTTGGTCTTGGGCAGGCCCAACTCGTCGAACAACACGACCTGCAGCTGCTTGGGCGAGCCCAGGTTGATCTCGGTGCCGATCACCTCGAAGGCTTCTGATGCCGCCTGCGCGACGAGCATTCCGTAGTGGGCCTCCAGGGTGGCGAGGTGGTCGCCGTCGACTGCGATGCCGGTCCGCTCCATCGCCACGAGCACTCCGACCAGCGGGAGCTCGACCTTGTCCATCAGGTCGACGCCCTCGCGTTCGGCCAACTCGGCGGCCAGGACCGGGTCCAGCGCCAGCACCCCGGCGGCCCGGGCCATTTCCGCCGACGCGATAGCCGTCGCGTTGTCGGCTGCCGTCGCGAGACCGAGGTCCAGCGTGTCGGTGCCGGCATGGTCACCTGTTGCGAGGGGGTCGGCGGCGTCACCGTCGAGGCGCAACGCCCGCCCCAGATGGCGCAGCGACAGGTCGGCGAGGTCGTAGGACCGCTGGTCCGGGCGGGTGAGGTAGGCCGACAGGGCCGTGTCCCCGGCGACGGTCGCGACCTCGATCCCGACCCGGTGCAGGGCGTGCAGCTGCGCTTTCGCGTCGTGCATGACGACCGCCGTCGTGACGTCGCCCAGCCAGGACCGCACCACCGGCAGCGTCTCGTCGTCCAGCGGTAGGTAGGCCGTGATGTCGTCCGGCGCGGCGACCGCCACGGCGTCGGCTGCACCGGCGCTCGGGCTGGGCCCCATCCCGCCGGTGCTGTGTACGGCCAGCGCGACCCGGCCCGTGGCGTGCTCGGTCAGCCAGGTCTGGGCCGCCTGCCCGGTCAGCGACGTGCCGTGGACGTCGAAACCCTCCCCCGCCTCGGGTTCGGGTGCCGAGATCGTGGCGAACAGCCGATCACGTAGTACCCGGAACTCCAGGCCGTCGAACACCCGGTGGACGGCGTCGCGGTCCCACCCCTGCCACAGCAGATCGTCGACACTCAACGACAGGTCGAGGTCGTCGACCAGGCGGTTGAGTTGACGATTGCGCAGCACGTCACCGAGGTGCGCCCGCAGGCTCTCCCCGGCCTTGCCGGTGATCCGATCGGCCGCAGCGACCACTCCGTCCAATCCGTCGTAGGCCACCAGCCACTTCGCTGCGGTCTTGGGCCCCACTCCCGGTACCCCGGGCAGGTTGTCGCTGGTCTCGCCGACCAGGGCCGCCAGGTCGCTGTACAGCTCCGGCCCGATGCCGTACTTGGCGGTCACGGCCTCGGGCGTCATGCGGGTCATCTCCGACACTCCGCGGACCGGATACAGGATCGTGACGTCGTTCCCGATGAGCTGGAACGAATCCCGGTCCCCCGAACAGATGACCACGTCCATCGGTGATGCGGAATCGACGGATCCGTGGGCCCTGGCCCGGCGCACCAGGGTGGCGATGATGTCGTCCGCCTCGTATCCCTCCAGGCTGAGCGTCGACACGGCGAGAGCGTCGAGGACCTCCCGGATCAGTGGGACCTGGCCGCCGAACTCGGCCGGTGCCGCCGAGCGCGTCGCCTTGTACTCCTCGTAGACCGCGGTGCGAAACGTCGTCCGTGAGACGTCGAATGCCACCGCGACGTGGGTCGGCTGCTCGTCACGCAGCACGTTGATCAGCATCGCCGTAAAGCCGTAAACGGCGTTGGTCACCTGCCCGGTCGTCGTCGAGAAGTTCTCGACCGGTAGGGCGTAGAACGCCCGGTACGCCATCGAATGGCCGTCGATCAAGAGCAGTTTTGCCACCCGGTCACCCTACGGGCGGACACCTACACTGCGCGGGTGAGCGACGACGTGGCCGCACGGGCAGCAACCGATCCGGTCGATCTGGCCGACCTCGCTGTCCTGGCCCGGGGCACCTTGATCGACCGGCTCGGGGTTCAGCTGATCGAGGCGTCACCGGCACGTGTCGTGGGGACGATGCCCGTCGCGGGAAACACCCAGCCCTACGGCCTGCTGCACGGTGGTGCCAGCGCGGCGCTCGCCGAGAGTCTGGGTTCGTACGGCGCGGCGCTGCATGCCGGTGCCGAGCGGATCGCCGTCGGCATCGAACTGAACGCGACACATCACCGGGGCGTGCGGGCGGGGGTGGTCACTGCGACGGCAACCGCCGTGCACCTGGGAGGGACCGTGGCCACCTACGCGATCGAGGTCCGCGACGACGCCGAAAGGCTGGTGTGCTCGGCACGACTGACCTGCCTGATCCGGAGCACCGTTCCGGTCTGAGGGGTATGAGTGGCCGCCGTGACGGGCCGCCGTCGCCCGTTGGCGGTGTTCCACGTCACACCGTGGCGACGCGTCTGTGACGTGACGTGGCTATGCTGCGCCGCTGATCGTCAATTCGTCCACAGATTTACGAGACCCCAGAGGAGGCGGCGTGGCCCCACCCCTCAAGTTCTTACTCCTGGCAGTGATTCTGGCGTCGACCATCATGCCGACCGCGAGTGCGTCCGCAGCGGCCTTCGGTGCCACCGCGGCAACTGGCGGCGAGGTGTTGAACGTCAGATTGCGCAGTGAGGACCGGACTCCGGTCGGCGGTGTGACGGTGACGGTGACGGCACCGGACGGCACCGAGGTGGGCCAGACGGAGACCGACGACGAGGGCGTCGCCACGTTCGACATCCCTGAACCCGGTCCCTACTCGGTCGAGGTGGACCTCGAGACGATTCCGGAGGAGCTGGCTGGCCTGTCGCTGGCGCAGAATCCCCGCGATACCCGAGTCGATCCCGGGACGCCACGAAACCTCAACCTGTTGTTGGCAACCGATCCGGGCGCTGTTCGCGAGACCGCGAGTGGCTGGTCGACCGTTCCCCAACTCTTCGTGTCCGGCCTCCGATTCGGGCTGCTCATCGCGTTGGCCGCACTCGGGCTGTCGATGATTTTCGGCACGACGGGACTGACGAACTTCGCTCACGGTGAGTTCATCACCGTCGGCGCCGTTGTCACCTACGTTTTCAACAACATCGCCGAGTTGCCGTTCCTCGCCGCCGCCGCCATCGGCATCATCGCGACAGCGGCCTACGGCTGGGTGAACGACGCGGCACTGTGGAAGCCGTTGCGACGACGGGGCACGGGCTTGATCGCCATGATGATCGTGTCCATCGGCCTCGGCATCTTCATCCGCTACGTGGTCGCATTCTTCTTGGGCACCGAGACCTTCCAGTTCCGTGAATACGCCATCCAGGCAGGAATCGATTTCGGTCCCTTCAGCCTCAAACCCGCCGACATCATCGGGATGGTGCTCGCGGTCGTCGTCCTCGTGCTCGCGGCCCTGTCGCTCCTTTACACCAGGATCGGAAAGGCGACACGTGCGGTCGCCGACAACCCTGCCTTGGCTGCCGCCTCGGGAATCGACGTCGACCGGGTGATTCGGGTGGTCTGGGTGACCGGAGCCGGCATGGCGGGGTTGTCGGGCGTGTTGCTGGGAATCACTCAGGGCGTGTCGTGGAACCTGGGGGCGCAACTGCTGTTGCTCATCTTCGCCGCAGTCACACTCGGTGGTTTGGGAACGGCCTTCGGTGCGGTCACCGGCGCATTGATCGTGGGAATCCTGATCGACGTCAGCACGGCTCAGATCCCGGTGGGTGGCATCACCCTGGGCGTCCCCACCGAGCTCAAGTACGTGGGGGCGCTCGTGGTGCTCATCGTGATCCTGCTGTTCCGACCGCAGGGCATTCTCGGCCGACGCGAACGAGTGGGGTGAGGCATGGACATCGACAGCATCCTCCGCAACGGGCTGCAGGCCGCAGTCGGGATCGACGCGATCGTGTTCGCACTGGCCGCGATCGGGCTCAACGTGCACTTCGGTTACACGGGCCTGCTCAACTTCGGTCAGGCGGCATTCGTCCTGGTCGGCGCCTACGGGATCGGCATCGGCGTGCTCTATTTCGGCCTGCCCCTGGGCGTGTCGCTGATTCTGGGGCTGGTCGCGTCGGTGATCCTGGCGTTGCTACTGGGCATACCGACCCTGCGACTGCGCGCCGACTACCTGGCCATCGTCACCATCGCTGCAGCAGAGATTCTGCGGCTCGTGGCACGGGCCAACTCGTTCCGTGACGTGTCGGGTGGTTCCGACGGTCTCAGCGGCTTCGCCGGCTCGTACAACGCCCTCAACCCCTTCCCCGTGGGCGACTACGGCTTCGGGTACCTGACCTTCGACGAGCGGGCGTTCTTCAACATCGTGGTCGGTTGGTCGTTGGTGGCGCTGTCCGTTCTCGCCGTCTTCCTCTGGATGCGTAGCCCGTGGGGTCGTGTCCTCAAGGCGATCCGCGAGGACGAGGACGCGGTGCGCAGTCTCGGCAAGAACGTCTTCTCGTACAAGATGCAGGCCCTCGTCATCGGTGGCGTCATCGGGTGCCTGGCCGGTTTCGTGTACAGCCTGAGCCGATCATCCGTTCAGCCGGACAACTACGGCACCGCTTTCACGTTCTTTGCCTACACCGTGTTGCTCCTGGGTGGCGCGGCACGGGTATTCGGGCCGGTCGTCGGCGCCATGATCTTCTGGCTGGTGATCTCGCTGACGGACACATTGCTACGTCAGGGCGTCACTAATGACATCATCCCCAGCTACATCCTCGACGGCCCGCAGGTGGGCCAGGTTCGATTCATGCTGGTGGGGCTCGCGCTCATGCTGCTGATGATTTTCCGACCGCAAGGTATCTTCGGTGACAAACGGGAGTTGATGCTCGATGCGCGATGAGCCGAGTGGAGGAGGCAGCCGCAAGGCTGCCGCGACCGCCGCCCTCGCGGGTGTGGCACCCGAACCGGGCGTTGCCAAACCCGACCCCATCCTCGTCGCCGATTCGGTGGTGCGCCGTTTCGGTGGGTTGACAGCGGTGGACGTCGCGCATCTGGAGATTCAACGGGGGGCGATCACCGCTCTGATCGGGCCCAACGGGGCCGGCAAGACGACCTTCTTCAACCTGCTCACGGGTTTTGATCAGCCCGATGCCGGGTCGTGGAGCTTCGAGGGCGTCCCCATCCAGAAGCTGCCGGCGCATCGGGTAGCCCGCCGCGGAATGGTGCGTACCTTTCAGCTGACGAAGGCACTGTCACGCTTGACGGTGTTGGAGAACATGCGCCTCGGGGCGTCGCGACAGGCCGGCGAGAACCTGTTCACCGCGCTGATCCGACCGCTGTGGAGAGGTCAGGAAATCAGTATCACCGAGCGTGCCGATGAGCTGCTGTCCCGGTTCAAGCTGGACGCCAAGCGCGGCGATTTCGCCGGTTCGCTCTCCGGCGGGCAACGCAAGCTGCTGGAAATGGCACGTGCCCTGATGAGCGAGCCCACGATGGTCATGCTGGACGAGCCGATGGCCGGGGTGAACCCCGCTCTGACCCAGAGCCTGCTGGGCCACGTCAAGGACTTGCGAGAGCAGGGGATGACCGTGCTGTTCGTCGAACACGACATGGACATGGTCCGCGACATATCGGACTGGGTGGTCGTCATGGCCCAGGGCCAGATCATCGCCGAGGGTCCACCGGATTCCGTCATGGCGAATTCGGCGGTCATCGACGCCTACCTCGGCGGCCACCACGACGCACCCCTGGAGGCGTGAGCGTGACGACCGAAGCCGACACCACAGAGCCGGACGGCGCAGCTCCGGACGACTCAGCCGCAGCCGGCATCGAACCGACGAGTGCGTCCCAGTTCACTCGAGCGGGGGCAGATGCCCTTGCCGCCGAACCCGACGGCCGGGCAGCCCACCTCGCGGGGGTGGCGACGGCCCTGCTCCATGCGGACGAGCTCGTCGCCGGTTACGTGCCCGGAGTCAACATCCTCAACGGCACGGATCTCTACGTCGGAGAGGGCGAGCTGGTCGGCATCATCGGTCCCAACGGGGCCGGCAAGTCGACACTGCTCAAGGCGATCTTCGGGCTGGTCAAGGTCCGCAGTGGCTCGGTCACCCTGCGCGGCGACGACATCACCGGCCTCAAAGCCAACCAGCTGGTCAGCAGGGGCGTCGGTTTCGTCCCGCAGACCAACAACGTGTTCCCGTCGCTGACCATAGAAGAGAACCTTCAGATGGGGTGTTACCAGTCCCCCAAGCTTTTCACCGAAAGGTTCGGCGTGGTCGCCGACCTGTTTCCGAAGCTGGCCGACCGACGGGCGCAGCGAGCTGGATCGCTGTCAGGTGGCGAGCGACAAATGGTGGC
>JANNOG010000033.1:0-3115 GCA_031398915.1 Micrococcales bacterium
CGCGACCTGCGACGGGGAACGTTCGATGTCCTCGTCGGGATCAACCTCCTGCGCGAGGGTCTCGACCTGCCGGAGGTCTCGCTGGTGGCCATCCTGGACGCCGACAAGGAGGGCTTCCTGCGCTCGGCCACCTCACTGATCCAGACCATCGGGCGGGCCGCCCGCAACGTCTCCGGCGAGGTTCATATGTACGCCGACAAGATGACGCCGTCCATGGCGCAGGCCATCGACGAGACCACCCGCCGGCGTGAGCGGCAGGTCGCCTACAACCTGGCCAACGGCATAGACCCGACGCCGTTGCGCAAGAAGATCGCCGACATCACCGACCTCTTGGCGCGAGAGGATTCTGATACGGAGCAACTCATCGGCTCAGGACGCCGCCAGTCGCGCGGGCGTGGTGGGGCCGGTGTCGTCGGTAACCGCTCGGACGTTGCCGAGCGGGCGAAGGGGATGCCCTCGGCCGAACTGGCGGACCTCATCCAGGATCTCAGCGAGCAGATGCGCTCTGCCGCGGGCGAGTTGCAGTTCGAGGTGGCTGCCCGCCTGCGCGACGAGATTTCG
Organism: Micrococcales bacterium; assembly: GCA_031398915.1. Classification (GTDB taxonomy): domain Bacteria; phylum Actinomycetota; class Actinomycetes; order Actinomycetales; family JBBAYJ01; genus JANNOG01. The sequence continues at coordinate 562 of JANNOG010000033.1, forward strand.
GACCTCAAGAAGGAGCTTCGCGGTATGCAGGCAGCCGGGGTCTGACGGTGCCTCTCGAATCCTCCGAGCGTCGCGATCCGCCGGCTGCCGGCACCGAGCTGGCCACGATCATGGGCTTTCTCCAGTACGAGCGGGACACCCTGCTCCGAAAGGTCGACGGCCTGTCGGTCGAGCAGCTGCGGTCGGCGCCGACAGTGTCGACACTCACTCTGGCCGGGCTGCTCAAGCATCTGGCCCTCGTCGAGGAGTCCTGGCTGATCGAGGACTTCCTGGGTCAGCCACTGCCAGAACCATGGGCGTCGGTGGACTGGGAAATAGATCCGGACTGGGAGCACACGTCGGCCCTGGTGGATGACCCAGAGTGGCTGGTCGCGCGCTACCGACAGGCCTGGGAGACCGTCGACCGCAGTATGGCCGCAACCCCCCTGGACCATCTCGCCGTTCGCTCGACTAGGATCAACGGCTCGGCCGAGGCGGTGTCGCTGAGGTGGATCCTGTTACACCTGATCGAAGAGACAGCACGTCACAACGGTCACGCCGATCTGATCAGAGAGGCCCTCGACGGCGTGACAGGGGAGTAGCCCACCGCCTCATGGCGTTACTCAGGTGACATCGCGGCGCAACGTGACGACCACCCCGACCAGCCCCGAGACGACCGTGTACCCGAGGATCACCAACGCGCCACCCCACCAGGGCAGCAAGTTGAGGTTCAACGCGTCGGTCGGCGGCGAGACGACGGCGGACGTCGCCTGACTCGGGAGGTAGGCCCCACCACAACTTGGTGGTCACGACCTTGAGCAGCTCTGCGCGCAGCAGCGCCATCATCTGATCACCCCGGTCTGGGAAGGCGCGACGCCCGGAGCCCCGGCCGTCGCAGGGTCGTCGGTCAACTCCAAGAACACGGCTTCCAAGTCGCTGTCCTCACGGCGAAGCTCGTGCAACTCCACTCCCGCCCGGAAGGCGAGGGAACCGACCAGCCCGACGTCCGTCGTCGCGACCCGGATCGCGCAGGGCGCCAGCGTCGATGCGGATCCTGGCGTCGAGGCGGCAAGTCCGACGTGGGTGAGCGCGGTCAACAGCGGGGCCAGATCAGGTCCACGGACGACGACAGCCCCACTCGACTCCAGTGATTCCAGAGGAGCCTGGCGCACCAACTGGCCACGAGCGATGATGACGACATCGTCGACGGTCTGGCGGATCTCGGACAGCACGTGACTGGACACCAGAACGGTGCGTCCCTGAGCGGCCAGGTGGCGAAGGTACCCGCGCAACCAGGCGATGCCCTCCGGAGCGCATGCCTCGACGCTACGACATTCGGCGTCTCATACCCTGCAGGCGTGAACCTGGCCGGAGTGAGCGTCATCCTGGCATCCGTTCTGGCCCTGGTGTCGCTCGTGCCACAGATGGCGCGAATCCACAGAACGGGCCAGGTTGCGGGCCTGACGATGTCGTGGCCGGTGATCGCGATGGTCAGCAACGCGGGCTGGACTGCCTACGTGCTTCGCCAAGGGCTCATCGAGTCCGTGTGGGCAAGTGCGTCCATGGTCGTGGTCTACGTCATCATCGGAGGTCAACTGCTGGTCCGCCGGGTGCCGTGGCGACGTGCAGCGGCCGTCGGCACAGCCTGGGCCGCTGTTCTGGGGGGGCTGTGGGTCGTCGACGTGATCACCGACTCCACCCTGCTCGGCTTTGTGCTGGCACTGGCCTTCCCGGTTCAGGTCGCTCCCGCCATCTGGGCCGCGTGGCGGGATCCGGCTCCGACCGGGCTGAGCGCCGGAACGTGGGCCATCGTGGCGATCGAGGTGACCCTGTGGGGCATCTACGGGGCCGTGAACCGTGATCTGCCCATCGTCGTGTTCGGAATCCTCGGCGTCGCCGCGTGCAGCGCGATGCTCATCCGGTGGTGGGTGACCCGCGCAGCGGTAGCGGCCGTCATGGCACGGGTCCCTCAACCGGCATGAGCCATGGGTGACATCGGAGAAGCCGGGGGGTGATGCACTGGCCGGCGCTGCTGCCGGCCGATAACTTGGGGTCCCCATGTGGACCCGCCCGCCGGGGCGGTCGTGGTGTGTATCGACGAGAAGGCCCCGGTATCCGCGACAAGCAGACCCACGACTACCGTCGGCACGGCACAGCGAAACGGTTCGCCGCCCTGGAGGTAGCGACCGGGCTGGGTCACCAACCGATGCTTGCACCCGCACACCAACGTGGAATTCCTGGCGTTCCTCCAGCAGGTCGCCCGCGCTCACCCCTGGGGTGCCCCTGCACGTGGTCTGCGACAACCACGCCACCGTGGAGGTGGTGAGGGCAGCCTCAAGATCGTGGAGCTGAAGTTGAGGGCTCACCCGTAGTACCAGACGGCCTGGATCTCCCATTGTGACGTGGACGACGTGAGTCCTTGCACGCCCAGCCGGAAGACATAGTCATCATCGCCTCGCTGGACAGTAATCCCACATCGGTCACGGCGATTCTCCCCCCGACCGAACAGCGCGTCTTCGTTGGTATCGGCTTTGCGGTCCCGATCGAGAACGCGGCGGGCGGCGTCGGACTATCG
>JANNOG010000043.1:0-37037 GCA_031398915.1 Micrococcales bacterium
CCGTGTAGCCGGTCACGATGATCGCGTCCTCGTCGAACCCCGACGCCGACCCATCCACCGCGACGACGTCGTCCACCCACCCGCTCATGGCCGTGTCCGGATCAGGACCGGTCAGAAGGACCTCGACACCCCACCGGCGGACGTCCTGCCCCGGGTCCACGGCCGCGTCGAGGATCCGACGGGCACCCGGATGGTCGATCGACCACACCGCCGTCCACTGCCCGACCGCGGCGTGACGGGGCGTGGCGTCAAAGCGCAGCAACCCTGACCCGTCGTCCTCGGCCACCCAATCCCGGGAGATCAGCACCTCATACACGCCGCAGCACCCCTCGCGTCACGTGACTGGTCTGGTTCACACCAGGTACCGGCGGGCGGGTTGCCACGCGAACGTCACCGACGTCTCCGACGTCGCGTCGTCGACGGCCAGGGCAATGGACTCCACACCCGGACGCAGCGGCCACAGTCGCCACCCGGGCTGCAGGTAACGGAACCACGAGACCCCCGCGGGGCCCTCGACGCGTTTCTGACCGCGGGGTTGGCGGGGGTTGTGACGGATGGTGAGGGTCTGCCCCGCCGCGAGGGGGCGGACGACGTCGTACCCGGGGCCCTGCCCGCCGGCGGGGCCCGCGCCCTCCCGGACCGTCGTCAACCGGGTCCCCGGGCCGACGAGGGTCACGGTTGGCCAGGCGAGTTCGGACCCGCCGACGAGCAACGGGTTCGTCTGCCCGATGACGTCACCCGAGGCGAGATCCCACGGGTACTCGACGGGGAACTCCCCACCGCCGATCGACGGGGTCGCGTAGCGGATCGACGTGAGCGGCCCATACGCGAGAGGGTCGAGGGCCAGGCCCCGGACAATCACCGATGCTCGGTTGTGGTTGATCCGCCGTGGTTGCCAATCGCCTTGCGCGGCCTCGTGACGAAACCGCAGCTGCCACGTCGACCCGTCCGTGAACGACGCCGCCAACTGGGCGTCACCCCACAACCGGCCGTTCAGGCAGTCACGGAACTGGTGCAGGAACGTCCACAACTGGTCGGCGTCCGGGGCCGCGATGCTCAGCGGCAACACGACCGTCAACGGGTCCAGGGACACCCCAGCACGGTCGTCGAGGTCCAGGAGGGTCGCCCCGTCGAACCCGGGGGTGCGGGTTGTCGTCAACGTCTCCTCCGGGCCGTGCAGGCCCTCGTGACCCGGCAGCAGGTGCACGGGCCCGGACAGGACATCGACGGACGCAGCAGGCGCGCCGGCCGCGAGCGCGGCGGGTGATGACACGACCAGTGACGTCAGGTGGGGGCGGGCCGGTGACTCGACCTGCGGTGGGGGTGCCGTCGACTCGACCGCGATGAGCAGGCTCATAGCAGGACAGCCCGGAGCCGGCGGGTACGGACCCGTTGCAGTTCCCGGGCGGTCTGGCGACCCCACGACGCGGCCATCGTCCGCAGCGTCGCCTCACGGGCGTCGACGTGGACGTGGATGACATCGCCACCCGCACTGGCGTCACCGGGGGCACCACGGCGGGTGGCGGCGACCTCGGTCCGGGACTGGACGTTCTCCCCGACCTGCAAGATCGCGGGGCGTTCGTCGCGGGCTAACCCCGGCAGGGACGGCCACGACGCGTCGACTCGGCCACCGGTGTGGGCGACGTGAATGTGGTCGTAGTGCCCGGCGACCCGCCACAGCAGTTGCCGCCACCCGCCCATGTCCTGGAGTTGGCGGGCGAACCGGTCGAGCAGGTAGGTGGGTCCGCCGATGTCGACGGCCGGGTTGTTGCGGTCCATGTGCAGCGACGTCGCCGCCCCACCGACGCGGCGGTTCTGCTCCGGGGAGCGGTACGTCGACGTGACGACCAACCCGGCCGGCAGGATCGAACGGACCCGGGACAGGGCCTTCCCACCACCGATGGCCGTGCCCCGGAACGACGCGGGGGCGTCACCGACACCGAAGAACCGACCCAACCCGGAGGCGGCGTTCCCGGCCCCGTCGGCGATGCGCTTGACGAGGTCGGCCATGTCGCGGACCCACTGGGGGACGGTGAACCCGCGGACCTTGTCGATGAAGTCACCCACGCGGGTCCGGGCGGTGTCAAAGCGGTCCCGTAACTGCTCGACGAGGATCTTGAACCCGTCGATGGTCGGGCGGATCTCCCGGTCGTACACGCCGAGGACCCGTTCCCCGATGGCCGTGAACGCCCTTGTGGCGGTGTCGCGGGCGGTTGTGACGGCACCGGTGACCTTGTCCCGGATCTGATCCCAATGGGAGATGATCAAACCGAGGATCGAGAACCTCAGGAACGCGTCCTTCAGGAACTCGAACGCCGACGTCGCCACATCCCGGGCCCTCGTGGCCCCACCCACAACCTTGTCCCGGATCTGATCCCAATGGGAGATGATCAAACCGAGGATCGTGAACCTCAGGAACGCGTCCTTCAGGAACTCGAACAGCTCCGGTACCCGGGTGGTCAGGAAGTCGACGACGACACCGACACCGGTCTTGATGGCCGCCCACGCCCCGTTGACGATGTCGCGGAACGTCTCGGAGTTCTTGTACGCGATGACGATGCCGGCGACGAGGGCGGCCAGGGCGAGGACGACGATGCCGATCGGGTTCGCCGACAACGCGAAGTTCAGCAGCAGTTGAGCGCCTGTCATCACCGCCGACGCGGCGGCCGCCGCCTTCTGCGCCACCGCACCCGCCACCACCGCCGTCGTGTGCCGCAGGGTCGCCAGGACGCCCGTGGACTTTGCCGTAGTCTGCCCCGTCACTGCCGCCGTGCTCGCCACCGTCGAGACGACGAGGGCCTGCTGGGACGCGGCCAGTTGGGCGTTTGCAGTCGCCAACTGCCGGGTCGCGATGATCTGCGCGACCCGCAGGAACGGTTCCGCGCCGGCGGCCACGTTCGCCGCGACCTGGGCGACCTTGTATGCGACGAACCCGGCCGCCAAGACCGGGAGGACCTTCGCGAGGACGTCGACGTTGTCCGCGGCGAACTTGAACACCTCTGCCGCCACACTCAGCCCGTCCGACAAGGTCGGGATGTCGTCGCGGAGGTCCGCGACCAAAGGCAGCAGGGTCTTAGCTGACTCGGCGATCGTGGCCACCGACGCACCCGCCGCGTCCCCGTCCCCGACCAGGCCGGCGAGGAGGTCCCGCACCGCGGCACCGTCGACGTCCTTCAGAGCGTCACGCACGGCCAGGACCGCGCGGACGAACGGGGAGTCCTCCTCCACGTTCAGGGACTCCCCGAGGCCTGCGGTGAAGTCCCCGTTGACGACGAGGTCGTACAACGCGCGGGCGGCGACCTTCGCCGTCTCATACCCCGCCGCGACCTTCGGGGCCGCATCCGCCGCGAACCGCCCGAACATCGGCAGCAGCTCGTCGTTATACACGCGGACCAGGTCCGTCGTGATCGGCAGGAGGCCCTCACCAATTGTCCGCTTCAGGTTCTCGGTGCCGGCGGCCGCGATCCGCTGCTGGTTCGCCAACCCCGTGGACGTGTTCGCGAAGTCGCCCTGAATGTCCGCGGTCTGCTGCGTGATCAACGCCAGAGCGGCCTGGGCCCGCTGGTTCGCCGTCAGCGCCCCCACACCGCTGTACAAGCCCAACTCCAGGGCCTTCTCCTTCAGCCGGGCGTCGTCCAGCTGGACGTTGAACGCCCGGATCGGTTCCGTCTCACCCCGCAACGCCGCACCGATGGCCGCGACCGCGTCAGCGGGGGCGGCGTTGAACGCCGACCCCAGGTCCGCACCCAACGTCAGCAGCGTCTTCGACAGGTCCGCCGACTCTTCGCGGGTGAAGCCCAAGTTGTTCAGCAGCCCACCGATGTTCGCCGACGCGGACCGGGCCGCGGTCTCCGACAACCCGATCGAGCGGGCCGACCCTGCGAAGAACGTCTCCAACGACGCCGCCTGATCCCGGAACACCAGGTTCGTGACGTTCACCGCCTCCTGCAGGTCCGAGGCCGCCGTGATGGACCCGCGCACGAAGTCCGTCACCCCGGCGGCCGCCAACCCCGCCACCGCCAACCCGGCGAGGCGGCGGACCTGACGCCCGAACCCGTCGACGAACGTCGCCCCGACCCGGTCCCCGGACGACGACACGTCCACCCGGCGCAACCCGCGGTCCAGCTCCGGGCCCAGGGAGTTCAGGTCCGGGCGGACCGACACGAACACGTCAGCCAACGAGGGCATCCACCCACCCCCCTTCGGTGATCACGGTCGAACAGGTGGGGTCTGCGTGCGCGTTGTCGGCGAGCTACCGGCGGGACAGGCCGAGGGCCTCCCGGAGCACCTGGTCGTGCTCCTCGTCCGGGGTCATCGCCGACACCGCCACGATCGGGGCGTTGATGAGGGCGGTGAGGCGGTCGCGTCGCTCCTCCATGACCCACGCCGGCTGCTGCCCGCCGGTGATCTCGGCGAGGCTCACCCGGTCGACGTCGTCACGGAGAATCTCGAACACGACGTCGCACACATCCGTGAGGGACAGGACCGTCAGGACGCGCGCGAGACCACCGGTGCGTCCGCGACGATCAGCTGCAGGTCCGGTCGCCCGGCGAGCAGCTGCAGGGCGCGCGCCCGGGGTGAGGACGCCGGCGAGGAGGAGACGGGACCGGACACGGCCGGTGTTGTCGAGGGCCCACCGGACGAGGCGGTAGACCGCTGGGTAGGGCGGTCCGTGGCCGCCGCATACAAGGCGTGGAGCACGGACATCCGCTGCTCCAGGGACTGCCGGTGATCTCGCGCGGTCTGCCAGAACCCGTCGAAGTCGCGGGGGTCGATCGCGTGACGCAGGGCGTCCTTCAACGCCACGATCGATTCGGTGGCGTCGACGTCGATGCGGGTGGCCATCTCGATGAAGTCGATCAGGTCGGCGTCAGTGAGCATCCAGTTCACCCGCACCCGCTGCCCGAAGTACGTGAACGTCATGACGTCCAGCGGGGTCGTCGCTTCCGCCGCGTCCACGGCGCCACCGAGCTCCCCCAGGTCCGCCCCACCCGCCTGCGAGGCTGCCGTGGGCTGGACGTGGGGCTGGAGCTCGTGGGGGGCCGCGGTCATCAGTCGCCGACCCGGGCGAGGCCGGCCGTGAACACGGTCCACGGGCGGGCGCCGACCGGGCGCTCGAAGTTCAGCTCGAACGGAATCAGGGCCTTGTTCGGCGAGCGTTGGAACGCCGACTCGACCGTGCCGCCGTTCAGGCACTGCCGCCCGATCAGACGGACCGTGGCGTCCAGGGACTCCCACCCGATCATGCACCGGGTGATGGCCGCCGGGTCGGGGGGTTCGTAGGAGTTCAACGCCGTGGCACCGGTCCCCGAGACGAGGGTGATCGCGCCACCGTTGAACGCCCGCCGCAGGTTGTTCAGGGTCCAGCTCGCGAGCGCGAACGCCAACGACGTCGACGTCGACGTCACGTCGTAGGCAACCGGGTCGAACAGCTCGGCGACGGTGACGGCCTCGACGGACTGCTCACCCGCGAAGGTCGAGCCCTCCTCGGTGGCGCCCAACCCGATCCACGTCACCGGCCAGGCGTCGGTGAACTTGCTGGCGGCCACCGTGTTCGTCGGGAACGCCGTCGCGAGCGGGGCCCAGAACAGGTACCCCGGATCCTTCAGGAGCTGTGGTGTGGCGATGGTGGGCACGGGCGGACCTCCATGATCCTCAGTGACGTGATCCTCAGTGGCGGGACAGCGGAGCGGGCTACGGGGTACTGGGCGGGGTGGTGGGCGGAGTCAGTCGATGAACTCGTCGGCGGCCGGGCGAGCGAACGGTCGGGCCGGTTGCTGCGCCGTCCCGAGCTCGTGGAACGACAGGTAGAAGTGCTCCCGGTCCCACCCGACCCGAAACCCCGGAGTGTCCGGGTCCGGGCGCGACGCGATCGACGCCGCACCCGCACCGGTGTCCTTCGGGGCGGCGTCCGCCATCCGTTCCGCCAAGGGGGTGGCGACCTGCTCATCGATGGCCGCCAGGACCGCCCCGTCGGACGCCAGGTCGTTGATGGCCCGCTGATCGAGGCGGACACGGGTCACACGCGAACGGGGCATGCGAGGTCAGCCGTCAGGCTGGCGGCAGACCCGTCGGCAACAACGACGGCGACGATGTGGGGGATGGTGAGGGGGCGGCGCCCTGCGCCTTGGGGTCGGGGAGGCGCTCGACGAGGCCGAGGGCGACCATGTCCTGGGACTCCGCGTTCGACCGCGGCACCGGGTCACCCACGTTGTAGGCCAGGGCGTTGCCGACGTAGATCGGGGTGATCGCCCGGTACATGCCGTACTCCGCCTTGATTTCCGCCCGCCGCTCCTGCATCTGATCCAGCGGCTCACTACCGACGTACACCACCGGTGACTCCACTGCCGTCGTGCTCGCCGCCTCGGTGACCACTGCGGCGGTCGGGGACACGACGACCACTTCCGGGGCCTCGGCGGGCAGCGGACCGTCTGCCAACGGTGTGGTGCTCGCCGGCATGGCACCGTCCGGGGCGTGGCGCGTGCTGGTGGGTGACGTGGCGGACATGGGGTCTCCTTCGGGGGATCAGAGGGGGTGCAGAGGGGTTCAGAGGGGGTGTAAGTCGAGGCGCAGCGGGAGGATCCACCGGGCCCGGCCCGTGGACGGGTCATCGGAGGCGAACGGCAACCCGTCCGGGTACGCGTCAACGACGACGCCGGCGGGTAGGGTCACCGTTCCCGTGGGGAGCTCGTCGAGGACCGCGAAGGCGAGGGCGGCCGCGGACCCGTCATCGACGGGTGACCCGGCGGCCGCGCCCAGACCACCCGGGCCCCAGCACTCGACCTGGACGCGTGGACGGGCTTGCCCCGGGTGAGGTCCGACCTGCCCACCGGCACCCGCGAGTCGGATCTGCGGTTGGGGACCCTGCAGACGCGGTGAGATCCGGTTCGCGACCCTCGACGTGACACCAGGCATGGTGAGGAGCAGCTGGCGGGTGCACACGATGGGGTCCGGAGTCACGGGCACGGGGATCCTCCTCGGTCAGCCACAGGCGGGGGTCAGTCGCCGTCGACGGCCAGGCGCAGCAGGCACGCAAGGTGACCGCGGCGGGGACGCGTCGGATCCCACACTTCAACGTCGCCGTCGACCTCCAGGACAAGGCCGCGCCACCGGATCCGGTCCGAGGACACCAGGTCCGCAGCGGACGGGGCACGCAGTTGCCACCGCTGGACGGTCGTCTGACGGGAGTCGGTGTCCTCCGTCGTGCTGACGGGTTGCACCGACACCCGCAGTGACGTTGAGGTGGCGGCCGACCAGTCCGGCAGTCGAGCGCCGGCGTACCCGTCAACGATGGGTGCCCGCAGACGCTCCACAAGGTCCGGGTACGTCCGCACTAGTAGCCCCAGGGGCGGAACGTGCGGGGTGGGTCCGGCCACTCCACCGCCGGCGGGAACGACCCGATCGGGCCCGTACCGGACGCCGACGGAGACGACAAGGACGACTCCCGGGCCGCGGCGAGAATCTGGCTGTACCGGTCGCGTGAATAGGCGTCCGTGATCCCGTCGACCGACCGGGACGCCAACGCGGTCGGGTTCTCGTGCGCGATCGCTCCGAGCTCGATCGCCCACGCGAACACCTGCGCCGGCGGTGGGTCCGGCCACTGGTCGACCCCGGTCGCCTCCGTCAACCACCCGGCCGCCACGCGTTCGGCCATGGCAGCCGACGACGACGTGACGGTCTGACCCAGGAAGTCCTGCAACTCGGTCGAACTGAACAGCGGCATAACTACTGGCCGCTGTCCGCACCATCAGCATCGACACCAACACCAGCAGCACCCTTGACACCAGCAGAGTCGAGACGGGCAGAGTCGAGACCGGCAGAGTCGAGACCGGCAGAGTCGACCCGGTCGCGGTCACCGGTAGCGGAGGCCTCCGGTTCCGGGTCGTCGGCCACACCCGGGTTGACCGGCAACGACGGCGGAAGCGTCGACCCCGCATTCCCGGAGTCGGTCGGCGCAGCCGCCACGGCGCTCGTGGTGCTTGAGGTGTTCGTGGTGCTCGTGGTGTCCCCCGCCGTGAGATCCGTGGTGCCTGACCCGGTCATGGGTGACGCGGGCGCTGGGGGGGCCGGTACGGGAGCGGGCGGTGCGGCCGGGGTGGCGTCCGTGGCGGCGAGCGCCGTCAGGGTGGTGATGAGGTCGTCGCGGTTCATGCCCAGGGCGGCTGAGGCGGACAGGCCGCCGTGGTCGATACCCCACGCCGTCCAGTCGTTCTTCGACGCGCTCCGGGTCGGCAACGGCGGGCGCACCGTCACGCTCGGCTCGGGCGACGACAGTGGGAGTGGCAGTGACGGTGCGGAGGCCAGTGCGGGTGAGGGTGCGGAGGCCAGTGGTGCACCTCCGGGGACCGTGACGGGCACCAGGGCACCCACACCCATCAGCAGCGTGCACGTGTCCAGTGGCACACCCGCGGGGACGGGGTCGCCGCAGGACAGGATGGTCTCCTCGTCGGCGCCGGTGACGCGGACCGCGACCTTCGGCCACACGACCCGGAACTGCAGCGCCGGCGGAAACCCGGGGCTGGGGAACACTGTCACGGTCAGGCCCCCGTAATCTTCACAGCGCAGGCGGGCTCCTGGACGATGGGGACGACCGGGCGGCGGCCGCGGATCAGCCACTGGTCGTTGCCGTCCGGGTCACGGCGTGACCACGTCTGGACACCGTTGGCCGGGTCGCCCTCGTACTCCGGGCTGGGGATGTTCTCGTACCCAAGACCACCGAGCTGGGTGCGGTCCAGGATGATCGGGCCGACGCCGGCGCCCAGGCGAGCGGAGCGCATCAACGTCAGGTTCCCGATCGCGAGGACCTCACCGGTCGCGGTGACCGTGTTCGAGGACTCGCGGGCGAGCCCGGACAGGACGCCCTTGTTGGCGACCATCCGCGCGTACAGGAGGTCCGGCATGACGATGGTGTCCGGGTCGAATCCCTCGTCAAGGGCGTCGACCTGCGCTTTTGCGAGCATGACGTCGAGGAACGGGTCCGCTGTCGCCGCCGACCATGCAGCCACGACCGCCTGGGTCTGCGTGACGGCGGCGACGATCGCCGTCATGGCGACCGTGTCGACCTGCCGGACTATCGTGTTGGCGACCTTCCGCAGGACCCGTTCGACGACGGCGCCGCGCTGGCGGCCGACGTTCTCGTCGGTGATGGGGACGTCCTGACCCCACTTCGTCACCGACGCCAGGGCGGGGGTGCCCAACCCGGCACCTGAGCGTGGGTACTCCGCTCCCGGGTTGATGGGCTCGACGGGCCGGTCGGGGTAGTTGGACTCGGCGATGTCGTACAACACCGCGCCGCCGGCGGCCTCGTACCGGCCGGCGAGGAGGGTGTCGGCGATGAATCGCAGGTCGGTCAGTTCCCGGACGCGGCGTTGCACGTCGGCCGGGGAGTTCAGGAACCGATTGATCGTCAGGATGTCCGAGGACAGGGACGGGGGGGCGGGAGGGTACGTGACGGGCATGGTGACTCCTCAGCTGAGGCGAGCAGGGACGAGAACGAGTGACGTGCTCGGAGGGGTGTGCCGGGACCCGGGTGGGGTCAGACGGCGAGGTAGGACACCGACGCTGCGGCGGCCGCGCCGGCCAGGGCGATGCCGATGATCAGCTGCTGGGCGTCGGTGCCCGTGACCCAGGGGGTGACCTGACCCGACGCGGCGGTCTTCAGCAGGGCACCGGCGGTGACCGTGGCCGCGGCCACGGCGACGTGCACGGTGCGCCCGGCGGTGTGGACGGTCACCCGGGCGCCCAGGGCGGCGTCGTGGGCGGCCTGGCCGATGACGGCTGCGGATCCCGCGCCGGCGGTGGCGACGGTGTTGTCACCGGACACGGCGACGATCTGCCCGCCCACGACGGCAGCGGAGGCGGTGAGGGTCAGGGTGGCGCCGGGCTTGTAGCGGGGCGTGTAGTCGGGCATGGTCAGGCCTTTCTCGTTGGTCCGTACAGGGCGTCGTAGGCCGAGGCCGCGGCCCCGTCCCCACCACTGGGGTTGGCGTGACCGATCTCGATCAGGGGCACCAACCCCGGCTGGAGGCTGGCGAGCGTCGTCTGCGCCCCCGGGTCCGCGATCAGGGCACGCAGCCACGGGTCCCGACGGGCCGGTGGGATCCGACCGTCCGCGACCGCGGCGTCAACGAGACGTTCACGGGCGGCCGCGGCCGACTCGGCGACCATCGAGGTGCCTGCGGCGGCGGCCGCGACGAGCTGCGCGTACGTGGCCTCGTCGAGCTGCACCAACCCCACCGGGGCCGCGGGGTCCACATCGACGTCCACATCGACGTCCTCGTCGTCGTCATCAGTGGTTGTCGGTGGCGTGGTGGTCGTGCCCGGAGGCGTGTCGTTGTCCCCGGATGGTGCCGGGGTTTCTGGCTGGGAGGCGGCGAGCGCGGCGACGATCGCTGCCTCGTCGGCGGTGTTGGGCAGACCCATGGCGGTCCGCATGGTCGTGAGGTGCTCGGCGGTGAAGGCCACGTCAGCTCCAGGGGTCAGCGGGTCAGGGGTGGCCGACGCCCGCAGCGTCGGCACGGGTGCGGTCGTGGGTGGGACGGTGGGTGAGGTGGTGGGTGAGGTGGCAGCTGGGGCGTCGGGGCGAGACTCGGCCCGGGAGGCGTACCGGACGGTCGTCGTGGGCCTGGACGTGGCGGCGGAGGCGGCGGCGACGTCTACGTAGGTGATGAGGACCGGGGTCGGTTCACCGAACGACACGGCGTCCATGCCATCGCCGGTGCTGTCCACGACGATCGGGACCCGGGACCGTTGCATCGTCGAGTCGTTCATGACGATCAGCTGCATCGGGTCGAGTTGCAGCTCCTCGATCCACATTGACCATCCGGAGCCTTCCGGTGTGGCGTAGTAGGCGCGGCGGACGTCCTCCACGGACACCGCGGCCGCGACCGTGAACGGGCGGGGATTCGGCATGGCAGCTCCAGAACTCGACGGTGCGGTCGCGGGGACGGGGGCGGTCGTGGCATGGACGGTGACGGTCACCGGGGTCGACCCCTCGGAGCCAGTTCCCGGGGAGGCGGCGACCCCGTACAGGGCGGCGACGTCCTGCAGGGACGCCAACGTCCCGATCCCTGGTGGGGTGACGCCCAGGAGGGCGACCGCGGTCACGACGAAGGGGTGGGTGTGCCCGCCCTGACAGTTGTGGTTCCACTCCCCCTCGATCGACCGGGACGGGTACGCGGACGCGATGACGTCGCCCAACCAGGCGGGGATGCCCACGTAGTCGCCGACGAGGGTCCGGCCGGCGTCTGCGGTCGCCAGGTTGTCGATCCACCCGACCGCGGGTTCGCCGTCGAAGCGCGGGTCGGTGTGACCCAACTTTAGGTGCGGGCGCCGCACCCCCGGGCAGTTGAGGGCCGCGACCGCGGCGCTCAGGTCGTCCGTCGTGAACGTGGTCGTGCCCGTCGAGAGGTCCCACGTGCCGGTGTGCATGAGCTCGACGTTCACGACCCGGGCCAGCGTCGGGACGGTGGCCACCTCGACCGTCACAATCCACCACCCGTGGTGTCCTGACCGGGTGTGGTGCCCGTGGGGAACCCGCCCGCAGGGATGAGGTCCGACGCCGGCGGCTTCGGGGGCAGGTTGAACACGGACCGGACGAAGTCCTCGAGGTCGCGGTCGGTGCGGACCACACCCGCGTCGACGAGAGTCCGGATCGCGTTGGCGAGCGCGGCCGGGTTCGCGCCGATCTCGTCGCACACGATCCGGGGGGTCGGTTCGTCCTCACCCCAGTTGAGGTCGACCAGGTCCTCGATGACGTGGTGGGTGGCGACGTCGGCGACGGTGTCCGCGACGGACTGCAACGACATGGTGAAGAAGTCCGCGAACGTCGAGCCCAGGGCCCACGACCCGGTCTGGGTGCCCAGGTTGAGGAAGTGGGCGAGGACGCCGCGGGCGATCTGCTCGTCGTGGTAGCGGACGGCGGCGGTGGCGTCGGGGACGTCACCGTCAACACCCTTGAGGGTGAGCTTCGCCCCGTGGGGGATTGCCGCACCGGCGGTGTCACCGGCCCGGTAGGACTGGGCGAGCTCGCGGCCCTTCTCTAAACTTGTCTCACCGGGGGCGCCCTCGTACAGGGGGACACCCATCCCGTTGCGGTCGATGGACTGCGCCTGGACGCGCAGCAACCGGTCCTTAATCAGCCAGTTCTTGTAACACGTGCGGAGCAGGGACCGACCGATCCACGACCCGCCCTCCCGATCGTTCACGTAGGCGACGAGGCGGGTCACGGGGATGACCACCTGATCACTCGACGAGCCGGACGGGCGTTGGGTGATGCTGACGAGCCCGCCGTCGTCGGCGACGTCAATGGACTGCAGGCTCCTCGGGGGGCGCTCCGCGAGCTTACGGAGCCGAGCCCGCCCGGCCGGGTCGATGGCGTACACCTGCTCGAAGAAGGCGTGGCCGAACGGGAGCATCAGCAGGGCCAGGCGCAGGTGCTCGTCCCAGGAGAACCGGCCGCGGCCTCGTCGAGCCGCGGGCATGGCCTCACCCGGTGCACCAGCGATCGGGAGGTCCAGGTTCTCCGCGCAGAACGCCACCACCTCGTCGCGGGCACCGTTCGGGTCAATGCGCCACGTCGTGCGCCGCACCGGCAGGGTGACCGCCCGCAGCACGGACCCGACCTGGGAGTCCTGGGTCCGCATCGCCTCGTACACCCCGATCGAGTGGGGCCAGCGCAGCTCCGGCGTCGGTTCGGCGTCCAACTGCCCCCACCACGACACCGGGGGACGGACGTACCCCACCTCGTTGGTGAACGACGCAGGCACAGGTCGCTCAGGTGCAGTGGGTTGCACGGACACGACGACCACCCCCTTCCCTGTCAGCAGTTCACATCACCGAGACGGACGAACGGGGAGAGAGACGCGCCGGATGACCGGTCAGAAGCGGGCGGTGGCCAGGTCCGCCGTCTCGGACCGCCGGGGACCCATTCCGGTCCGGGTCGACACCGGGGCCGGCGGTGTGGGGGTGCGGGACAACATCTGCAGGGCGTACGCGGCCCACGTGACACCCAGGAGCGGGTGCACCTCACCGGGGCTTAGGCGCGACCACGTCGTCGCGCCACCGACGCGGCGGGTGCTCGCGACCGCGAGCGCCTGGGCCAGGACCGAGGGGCCGCGATGACGGATTGTTGCCGGGGGTGTCGTCCACGCGTCGACGAGAGTGCCGTACGCCGCGGTGATGTCGGCGTGCCCCAGTTCGGTCAGGGTGACGCCGAGGTCCTTCAGGTCATCGGTCAAAGTTCCCTTGAGTGACCCGGTGGGGCCTCGCAGGTCCGCCGCCACACCGAGGGTCGGGTGCCTACGGACCAGGCGGAGGATCTCGGGAACTACCCACCGGGTGCCCGGTGCGGTGCGGAGGACCTCGACGTGGACGCTGCCGTCGGGCCGCCACCCGGCCACGGAGATCGAGGAGGCTTGCCGGTTGTGCGCCACCTCGGGCACGAACACCAGGCGGGTGACCGCGGCGGAGAGGGGGTCGATGGACTGCTCGTACAACGCCTTGGGGATGACCCACTCCTCACCCGAGGGGCGGGGGTAGTCACCGATTCCCAACCACTCCCGACCGAACCGGACGAGGTCCATCCGGGAGTGCTGGGTCAGGAGGTAGTCGAGGGTCAGGCGGCGGCCCAGGGCCGGGTTGACCCGGGCGATCGTCGCCGGGTCGCTGGGTTCGTCGTCCTCGGAGGCGGCCCACCGGTAGGCGAGCAGGAGCGGCTGCTTCCGCTCTGAGTCACGGACCAGGCGGGCCTTGACCGTCGACTTCGGTCCGCCGGCTGACCCGGCGTACAGGGTCATCGCCGTCGGGTTCGTGGCCGTCAACGGGGTCAGGGACGCTTCTTCGTCCTCGTTGAGGTTCTGGTCCTCGTCGAAGATCAGGAGGTCCGCCTCGAGGCTGCGACCGCCACCGTCGACGCGGGTCTTGAACCGCAGCTCCCCGCCGTAGCGGAAATCGAAGCCCTCTTTGCCGTTCGTGCGGATCGGGGGCCGGAGCAGCTCTCGGCGGAAGTCCGGGGTCCGCAGGATGATCTCCCGCATCTCCGCGAAGGCCTTGAGGGCGGAATCACCCCGGTGGGTCGTCCACACGACGTTACGGGCCCGGAGCAGGAAGATGAACGTCAGGGCCATGACGTGCAGGACGAGGGTCTTGCCGTTGCGGCGGGACAACTCGATCTCCCCGGTCGGCGCGGTCCACAACCCGTTGGCGTCCATCCCCAGCTGGTCACGGACGTACTGCTCCTGCCACTCATCCAGGTGCAGGCCGGCGATCGCCGCGACCGCGATCGCGTCGTCGCCCATGGAGTCCGTGTAGGCGGGCACCAGCCGGTGCGTGGGGATCTGCGACCCGAGCAGGGGCACCGTCACGATGTCCCCCAGCTCTGCGCCTGCGAGCTCTGCGCCACGGCGTTGCGTAGACGGCGAGCGCGGACCTCGTCGAGGGGCGACTCCGGCCGCACAGCCGGTTGGGAGATGCCACGAGCGGTGCTCATCGTCAACCGCAACTCCCGGGCCGCGGCCGCCGCGGCGGGCAGGGAGTCCGTGCCGTCCATGTGCCCGGCCAACACCACCGCGGCCGCCGCCAACGACGCCGGCGCGTCGATCGTCGCGAGCTCGTGCCGGGTGGCGCGTTCCACCATGCCCGGCTCACTGGCTGGGTCGAGGGTGAACGCCAGGGATTCCCGTGCCTCGTCAGCCTCGGCAGGTGGGGTGCCCGGGTTCGGGTCACCAGTCACGGGATGGCTTCAGTTGCTGGCGTTCCTGCCCGAGCAGGCCACCGGCCCGCCGGTTACACGACGCATGCTCCATGGCATCAGCCCGGGACGAGGAATCCACCGCCAGGGGCCGGTCGCTTGGGTGAGCAGCGTCAAGGGGTTGACCGGGCTGCATGAGCTCCCCGCAGCTGCGGCACCGTTGACCGATGGCCTTCACCAGCAGAGCGGCCCGGTCCCGGCGGTGTCGCGCGTCGTAGCCCATCAGGACCTCCCGCAACATTCCGCGTCGGGGGGAGAAAAAAGCACAGAGGCGGGGATGCGGCGGCCCTCACGGCGGATTTTCTGGCACCCCCCCGGCCCTGAGCAGAGCGTTCGTGTCACCATCACCAAAAAACACACTCAGTGACAGCAGTGGCAGCTTGATTGCAACAGTGGAGCGCCCACCCGCATAAGCCCAGGATTGAGCAGTCACCGCAGCCCACCCGGCGTGTCGACACCCACACCCTGCGCACTGTCGGGCGACACCTCGGCGGTCAGGGTCTCGAGGAACCGGGTCATGGCCCGAGCCCGCGCACGCTCACCCACCGGCCCATCCGCTCGGTTCGAGCGGGCCGTGAACTCCGCCTCCACCACGTCACGGAACGCGAACCACGGCACACCACCCACCACCGCGCGCGGCTGCAGGAACCCCCGCCGCCGCCACCACCGCACCGCCTCCCTCGGGTTCGTATACCCCCACGACCCGACCAGCACCTCCACGTCCGCTCGGGGCATCAACACGCGTCGGGTCACGACCGCACCACCCGACGACCCACACCACGAGGCGCGGCGGCCAAGCTGCTCACCACAGCCGGCGCAGCGTGTGTCCAGCGTGCTCGGCCTGCTCCTCGGCCACGATCAACCGGACCAGAACCCGGTAATGCTCCTCCGGCCAGGCGCGACGGCACGTCGTGCACCACACCTCGTCCCGACCGTCATCACGGACCAACGTCCGCCGGGCACACGCCGGGCACGGTGGCGTCAACCGGTGCGTCAACCGGTCCACCCCCGCCGCCCGCTCCAACCTCGCCGACAACCCTCGTACCGCCCGACCCACCACTTCCGCCTCCGCCATACCCAGATCACCCACATCACCAGGTGCCCACGGATCATGGTCGGCGCTGGCACTGGCCGGGGTGGTCGTGTGGAGGCGGGTGTCCCAGCACAGCAGGGCGGAGCGGCGGTGCCTCAGGTACGCCACCGCACCCGTCAACGACACCCCCGGCCGCGGTGGTGGGTCACCGAGGTGCTGACGCAACCGGACCTCCAAGTGGCGGACCCACCGCATCACCTCATCGGCCAGATCCCACGCCGGCGACGGCGACCCCGTCGACGCCGGCGCGTCATAGCCACCACCCCGCGGCCGGGCCACCGGAGCGCCCGTCATCACCCGACCATCCCGCCGTCCGCGGATCAACTCCACATCCGCCGGGAACCGGGCAACACGGGCCGTGATGTCCACCCCGCACCCGACACACCACACCGGTTGACGACCCGGACACACGCCACCAGGACCCAGCGACCGGTGAGGGCCCGGGCAACACGCCCCCGTGTGCTCATGCCGCGTGACGATCAGGCCCTCAACCATCCGACACCCGCTCCTTCACCTCCGTGCCCGGCACCATGCCCGGCACACCCACGTGGATCGGCGAGCTCGCCGACCCAGTACCCATCCCACCGCTCGCACTGGTGGTCTTCGTCGTCCTGCTCGTCGTGATGGTCCCGCCCGTGGTGGCGCGGGGTCGGGTGCGTTGGCGCGCCAGGGACGTGTCCGGGTCACAACACGGGTGAAACCGCCACCCCGCCTGCAACACCACATCCGGCAACGGGTACGGGCACCCGGCCGCGCACGGCACCACCGCCGCCGGCGCGGCATCAGCATCCAGATCCGACGGGCGATGCCGAGCCCGCTCCCGGGCCAACCGGCGCGCCGTCGCGTTCCCACACGACGCCACATGCGGCACGTGTAGCTGATCGCTATACGCCGACCAATCCCGCCGCGGGACCACCACGTACAAGCCCAACGGCCGGGACTTGGCATCCAGCAGCACCCGACAGTTCCCGTCCGGCTCCGGCAACGGGTCGATGGCCTGCACCTTCCCCGTCCGGACATGCGCCAACCAGAGCACGGCCGCCCGACACCACCGACACGACCCGTGCACCTGGTCGGCCGCGATCGCAACCGACCCCACGCCACCACGCGCCACCGTGGTCGCGACCCTGCCCGTCACGGGCCACCACCACGCGGGACCGGCTCATCACGCCCCACGTCGACGTCGACCTCGGACTCACCACCCAAGTCGCGGCCCGTGTCCTGCGTCTGTGGTGTCAGCCCCCAGCCAGGGACACCCGCGTAATGGTCAGGGTTCCGGAACGCCGGCCGGGAGTACGGGCTCAACGCCTGAGACGCCGGACGAGGAGGAGGCGGACCCACATGACCTGCACCTGGACCTGTGCCCGGCCCACCCCGTCCCGTCCCGGGAGACCCCGAGTTTCGAGTCGGATTGCTGATCAGACCCAGATCTTCCGGTAGGGCTGCGCCCTGGTCCTGGCTCAGATCCGGGTCTGGGGGGTCACCCGATCTGGATCTGGATCTGTGCCGGATCTGAATCGGATCTAAATCCGGATCTGAATCCGGATCTGAATCCGGCGCAGATCCAGATCCAGATCCACCAGCACTCACACGGTCACTGACCTGCCCAAACTGTTCAGTGGACGCAGTCGTGAGGGCGGATGTAACACTCCCGTAACCTGGTTGGCGGTCCGTTTCGACGCCCACAACAGCGCCCGCGGCGTCCACCGGACGGACCTCTGTGGCGCCGACGTCCAGGAGGACCATGCCGGCGGCCTCAGGGGTGCGCCGGCCCTTTCGCCGGTTGCAGCCTCGACAGGCCGTCACGAGGTTCTCCTCGCCAGCGGCCACCAGAGGGTCGACGTGATCAAACGTGCGCCCCTCGTCCGAACGTCGATCAGATGGTCGGCAAGCGCGGGCGCAGTAGCGGCACCGGTCGCCATCGCGCAGAGCCACCCGCGTCTTCAGTGCCTGGTCCTTAAGCTCGCGGGCCTTCGCCCGGTGCACGTCGTTCTCCAGCCTGGTCGGGTTCCGATCCAAGTAATCGTGGATCACGAAATCCCACCCATCCGCCCACACGCGCCCCTCCATGCACGGGCACGCCTCACCATCGACCTGGCGGTGAAGGAGCGGCGCGCGACCGAACTGAGCTCGCAACAACCGGTCGATCGCGTCACGGCGACCAAACAACCTCAAGATGTCCTCAGTGACGAACCCGTCGGAGCGTTCGCCCGCAACCCACGACAACACCATCACCCACGTGCCAGTAGCCTCTGCCCGCTGCGCGATGGCGCGGTCACCGACCGCCCCCGGATCAGCCAGGCCGCGGATCTTCACGGACATGGCCAGGCGGTCATCGATCCGTCCCCACGGCATACGTTGCCACTCCTGTCCCGTTCAGCCTCACCAACCCGTAACCACACAGCACCCGCCCACACTCACTGCGTGTCAGGCCCCACCACACCCGACCCCGACGAGTCGTCCTCGTCTTCCTCATCACCGTCAACAGGCGAGCACGCCAGATGCACCGATCGACCCTCCAGGGCCACACCCGCCGCGACCCGACTCAGGACCTCCCACACCGGCCACACGTCATAAACCCCGACACCAAACACCGTCACCGACAGAACGAACTCCTCCGGCTGCGGCTCGTCGATGACCACAGAACCACCCGGAACCTCAGGCACCGCGCGGCTCATACGGTGAGCCTCACGAGGCTGCCCACTCCGCAACGGCTCCCACGCCGAGGGCGTTGAGGACGTGTGCGGCGAGCAAGGCGTGGGCAAGCGTCGCCGACCTGCCGGTACTGCGCGGTCCGCGATCCCTGCCACAAATCGTCGGCGGGGAAGGACTGAAGGATGGCGGCTTCCTGCACGCTGAGGGGCACGCTCTTGCCCTTAAACTGCCGCACCCCGCCCGCCCGCTCCCAGTGGCCGTGTCCGGCAATTCGGGGGTCGCCTTGGACAGTGGTCGCTTGTCGGTCTGCGATCCACCTCACGACAGACCCACGGAAGTGAGAGCTTCTTGCAAGTCAAGCCACGCCACATGAGACCCGCTCCCGTCGGGGTGGCAGTTGCGCTTTGCCCGAGCGATCGCGGTTGTCAGCGGCACGGAGTCTCGCGCCAATCCGGACATCAGCCAGATGAACAGCAGTGCGGTGTCCATGTCCATCGGCGCACGGGTCGCCGCGATGACGAGGTACCCGGTGTACTGCTCACCAGAACTACTGGCGCCGTACCGGTTGATGGCCCGCAGAGCCCGCAGCGTCAGGGCCACGGCACGCACGTTGTCCTGCCAGTGCCGGTACAAGTCAGCACGAAACAGCATCGGGCCAGCGATGGCAACAAACGCCACCTCCACGCCTGGCGTGGAGGGCTTGGATGGCAACAAACGCCACCTCCACGCCTGGCGTGGAGGGCTTGGCGCCCGAGCGGATCTGCCCGTTGATTTTGAGGTCGGACTCCCGCACGTCGAGACCAATGACAACCTGATCGCGCACGCCGATTGCTGTCACCTCGAGGGCGAGAATGTCCTGTGTGTCGGCCCACGTGGCGCGGAACATGGATGTCGTGCGATCGAAATCGGGTCGCAGCCACGACATGTCCGACAACGGTTTGTTGATGTACTCAATGCGGCTCACGTAAAGGTCGCGTCCCGCTTGGCCTGGACCGTAGGCAGCTGCTCACGAAGCCGGGTGATCTCGGCGTTGACAGCGATCCGGACGCAGGCGCCCAGCTCCTCCTCGTCCCGCGCACGCGCCCCGTGCTCGGGGTTCGGAAGCGCCTCGCAGTCCCACAGGGACGTGACGTCGGCGCCGTGGACGAGGTGCCAGTCGATGACCGCAGCCTCGCCCTGAGTCAGGCCATCATCAAACTCGATCAGGCCGGTCACTCGGTCTCCTCGAGCTCCATGAGGTGATCGGCCAGGTCTGCAGCA
This sequence comes from Micrococcales bacterium, assembly GCA_031398915.1. GTDB lineage: Bacteria > Actinomycetota > Actinomycetes > Actinomycetales > JBBAYJ01 > JANNOG01. The sequence goes on from JANNOG010000043.1 coordinate 19,758, forward strand.
TCCCGATCTCCCGGGTCCCGATCTTCTTCGTTGACGCCATTCAGCTCGCGCTCGGACACGGCCCCGCTGTTGGTGGCGAGCGCCGCTTCGTCACAGACCTTCGCCGTGTAGGCCTCCGCTGCGGCGACCTTCGCGTCGACGCTGTCGGCATTGGTCTCCCGTGGCAAGGATTCCCGGGCGAGGACCTCCTTCTCGAAGGACGTCAGCGTGTACCCCAGCGTCGACAACAACACCCAGCACAGTCGGGTGGACTCCGGCGCGGGTCCGTTCATCGGCACGTCCAACCGGAGGTTGTTCTCGACGATCGCGAGGGCCAGGGCCAACGCCCACGTTCCCGCCGTCAATCGCTCACCGTTCGCCAGGACATCATCCGACCAGTGGTCGTCCCGCTCGTCCAGATCGTTGACCTCGAAGAACCGGAGGGTCCGTAACCAGTCGCACAGGTCGACATAGTCGGGCTGTTCGTACTGGTCCGGGGTGAGGAGCAGCCGGCCCAGAAACGCGACCACTTCCCGGGTGCGGAACCTCGAGATCCCACCACCGGTGATGACGTCGTCGAGCCACGCGTGCCGGGACACCCGGGCCACGTCGGCTGCCATGGTCTGCGCCGCCTGTGCTGCCCTCAGCTCGTCCCGAGCCTTCGCCTCCGCAAGACGGGCCTCATTGTCCTGCGGGGTGTCCGCCCGCTCGGTGTGCCGGGACGGGTTCATGCACCGACCCGACGTCAGGTAGACCGCTGAGCGGGGGTCGTCAAAGAACACCACCGCCCGGTCCGGGCACATCACCACATCGTCCCGGCCGGCGTCGCTCAATTGATGACCACGATCGTAGACGGTCATGGCGGCATCCTTCTTTCGGTACCCGGTCCATTCCTCCGGGAGGTCTGAGCGGCGGACCACGGTCCACCCCGCGGCTATGTATTCAGCCACTTTTTCCTCGCACCGGACCAGCTCCTCGCGGATCCTCACCTCATGGCGGACCGCGGTCTCCACATCCGGGCGGTCCGCCGCCCGGATCGCCGCAGCCGGGTCCACGTCATGCAAGTCCGCCAACATCGCCGCCGCCCCCAGCGTCATCTGACGCTGATGCACCCGCTCCACGACGACGGGTGGCAGAGACTGCAACCGGATCCGGGACCGGATCGTGGACTCCGGGCTGCCCGTGACCTTCGCGATCTCCTTCACACTCAACCCGACCTCGTCCAGCAGCAACTGGTACGCGCTGGCCTCCTCGACCGGGGACAGGTCCGCCCGGTGCAGGTTCTCCGCGACCATCGCCGCGACCTGATCCCCTACCGAGACCAGATCCGTGCGCACCACTACCGGGACGTGCGCCAGGCCAGCCTTCTTCGCCGCCCTCAACCGCCGGTGCCCCGCGATCAGCGCGTACTTGGTCTTCCGCCGGGACGTGTCCGCCACCACGACGAGGGGTTGCAGGACTCCCTGCGCCTTCACCGACGCCACCAACTCGGTCACGTCGCCCACCTCACGACGCACGTTCTGCGGGTGCTCCGCGATCTCCCCGACGCCGGCCAGGACGAACTCCGTCATGCGGACACCGCCGCCTCGACGCACAGCACGTCATTCCACCCGGAGACGACGTAAGGAGGCCTGTCCCCGTCACACAGCATCCTCACGACCCACGGCGGTTCCCCGTCCTCCAACCCCGTGTACACGAGGTCCGGCGCCACCCGGGTCGAGGCCTCGACGGCGGCCGCTGGCCGCTCGCCGGCGTCAGCATCAGGACGCGGGCTGGTGGGCGCCGGCGGCGTACACGCGGTCACGACGTCCCGGACGCTGCGGACCACGCACCCCAACTCCTCCGCCAAGTACATGGCAAGACTCAACCGATAGTCCTGGTCAACCGCCTGCCGCATGAGCGTCAGGGCGTCCTTCGCGGACTCCACTGCGGTCATCACCGCCACGGACTCGACCCAGACCGCGTTAACCCCCCACTCGTCGCCCTTCCGCACCAACTCGCCCGGGGCGGCGTCCACTGGGGTCGTCATGTCACCTGTTGCCATCTGCTGTCCCATCCACTGACACACCCATGAAGGCGCTACCCGCGCCACCGTCCATCCACAGGGCCGACCTCACCGCTGCCAGCGCCCGCGCCTCGACCACCGACCCCGACCTGTCCACCGCCGCACGCAGCTCGTCGTCGACGCTCGATACGTCAAGGCCGGCGCGCAGCCACCGTCCGGCCACAACTCCCGGTAACCCCACAGCGCCGCGTTCTCCTGCCGGTCACGCAGCAAGAGCGTGACCCACACCCCTACACACGACCCGACGACGCCGGCGACGCCTGGGGCTCCGACCGTGCCCACGCTGAGCCTGCACTGGGTCAGTCCGACGCTCACGAACCGGCCTCGTCCGCGTCACCGGTCAACCAGTCCGCGATCGCGTCGTCGTCCAACGCCGTCGACGCGTACGCACCAGGTGGGAACAGGGACGGGGCACGCTGCAACCGCGCCCCTGACAAGCTGTCCAGCAACCTCACAACACTCTGGGTCGACTCCTCGTCCCGGCACGCCTCGATCCGGGTGACCGCAACCGTCGGGTAGGCCACCCCCTTGTCCAGGTCCCGGACAACCTTGACGACCTCCAGCTGTATCACCGCAAACACGGTGACGCGCGTGTCGTCGACCAGCTCCATGCCCATCGGCGCCAGACCGTTGTTCTCCGCCTCGGCCGGCAGGGACCCGCGCAGCTTCACCACGACGACGCCCCCCACACAACCCGCTTGTCGGCGCCGGCGGGGCCCAACACGGGCGGTGTGGACGTGCGCCGACCCACCGGTGGACGAGTCTCCCCGTCCACGTCCACCCTCTCGTCCACGTCCACGTCCACGTCCACGTTCCTGTTGACGTCCCTGCTGACGTCCCTGCTGACGTCCCTGTTGACGGCCTCCGTGGGCCTGCCCGAGGGGTTGAGGAACTCGATGGGGACCTCGCAGCGGAGCACCTCGTCCTCGTGGGACATGTTCATCACCGACCCCGGCACGATCGCCCACCGGCACGGGGCACCAGCCACGCGCCACCCGGCAACGGCCGCCACCTCCGGAACCAGCGTCATCGCCTCGTGCACCAAGCGGGGCAGCGGATCCCGAGCCGCAATCACATCTCCGTCCACGGTCAGCGCCGCCACGGCGCGGATCGGCCACACCATCACGGCCACCGGTGCACTCATCGGACCCGACCGCAACACCGGGGGCAACGCTGGCCGCAGACCAGCCACGCCACCCGTCACGACCCGTCACCAGCGCCGGCACGCTCACCTTCGGCAATGTCGTGCGCGACGGTGTCGGCGAAGTGCGCGGCCGCGTACAGGGCAGCGCTGCGGGCTGTGGCGACCCGGGCGATCACAGCATGATCACGGGTCAGATCATCCAGGCGGGCCAAGGCGGCCAACGCCCTGTCCGCCGCCGCGACCAGGCCCGTGAGCCGCTCCTGCGCCCGCTCATACGCCAGGGTGTCCTCGTGGTACGCGCGGGCTGGATCCGCCCACTCGCCCCGAAAGATCACCGGCCTCGACTCAAGGGCGATCACGCGGTCACGACCTGAGTGACGCCCGTCGCCCACAACGCCGCCCAGATCGGTTCGGTGTCGTGGTCAACGTCGCCCAGATCCCGGATCCGCGACCGCGCCCCGTGGCGACCCGTGCGGAACGTCGGCAGAAACCACATGCTGCTCGTCTCGTCCACCACCTCAACCTCCACCGGAAGCTCCACCCAGGCGGTGGGCATCTCCACAGGTGGCGGCACACGAGGAACCATGTCGGTATCCGCGTCGCGCAGCGCCGCCCAGTACACGTCGTCGTCGACGACACCCCCGACGACCGGGGCAAGCGCTGCGGGAGGTTGGGGCACCGTGTCCACGGTTACCCCTGGCACGTCACGGTGCACGGGCTCCTGCGGGGTCTTGCGGAAGGGAGCGAAGATGCTGGCAAGGCTCATGTGGGATGCTCATTTCTGGCCGCTGTGGGCGGCCTGCGGTGGGTTGGGTGGCCCGCCCCCCCAGGTGCAACGTCACCAGGGGGGCGGGCTGCTCTCTGTTGTGTGGGGTTTGGGTCAGCTGGTCGTGGCGAGTTCCCCGGCGATCACCCAGTTCTGGGTCAGGTCGTCAAACTCACCAGCCTTCACCGCGTCGAGAAACGCGGACCACTCCGACCGGGTGAACGCGAGAGGCGCTTGCGCTGGGCGTTTCGTGTCGCACACCTCGATCGGTTCCAGCCTGTTCCCGAGATCACGGACGGCGACGCACTGCGGGCTATCGGCCTTACACACGGCCGGACGGGACATGGCGGAACTGGACATGGGCGTACCTCTTCCTCATTGGTGGGGATTGCGTGGGTGTGTGGTCGTGGGTCTGGTCGTCTGAGGTGAGTCAGGGCGCGCGGCGCGCTTCGGCGGTCCGGTCGAGGTCCTCACCCCACGACCTGGCGTGCGCGACCAACGCGGCGTCCAACGCTTCCGCGGTCGTGCCTGACCGGATCACCGGCACCAACGCCAACGGCGCCGGCGGCCGCCCGAGCGGCGGCGTCGCGGGTGCGTGATTGTCCGGAGTGGCGTTGTCCGCAGTCGCGTTGTCCGTAGTGGCGTTCAGGTCCCGCAGGAGAGCGGTCCGCCGGGACCAGGCCAGTTCTTGACGGAGGCGGGCGACGTCCGCGCACCGGTCCGCGTGATCACTCGCGACCTTGTCGAGCTCGGCGCCCATATGCGCGAGGTCGACGCGGGCGTTGTCGCGTTCGGTCTGAGCGTTGGCCTGCTCCAGTTCCGCTGCCATCCGGGCCCCACCTGCGGCGATGACCCAGAAGATCAGGGCCAAGAAGACAAGGAGTCCACCCGCCGTGAACGCGATGATCTGATCAGTCATGACTGGTTCTCCTGGTCTGCTGGGGCGGGGTCCGGTGTGAGCGGGGTGGTGAGCGGGGTGGTGAGCGGGGTGGGGGGCGCGGTCGGCGGCGGGGGGCCGGGAGGCGTCACGACGTATGGCCGAGAGACGCGAGCCACGCCCGGGTGTCGGTGGAGTTCGCGGCCCGGGCCCGGCGGTGGCGGTGCGTCAGGACACTGACCACCGACCCGCCGACCGCAACGACGAGCGCGAGGGCGGCCACGGTGCCGAGGGCCACGACCGGGTCATGACTCACAGGACACGTCCCGACACCGGCTCCGATGCCAGGTCCGATGCCAGGGCATCCACCGCCGCGTCGAAGTCGGCGAGCGCCGCTTCTTCGGCGTCCTCGAAGTCAGCGAGCGCCGCCGTGATCGAGGCCCTGACCCGGGCTGATGCTCGGCCCGCTGCCGCGCGGATCAGCGCCTGCTCACCCCGAGACCGTGCACTGCGGATGCCCCACAACACGTCCGCGGCCGCTGAGGCCAGGGCGTCACGCCCACCGGCACGAGGCGTGTGATCGACGCCCGGGACGGGCGGGGTGTGCCGAGCCGAACTCGCCCCCCCACGACTGTGAGGAGCATCCGCCGAGTCGTGTGGGCGGACAGTCAAGGGTGTGATCTTCACGCTGCACCCCTGCCCACCCGGGCAGCAACGCCGGGCTTCTCCGCGCCCGCGACATTCGGGCCGGCGACATTCGGGCCAGCGGCATTCGGGCCAGCGGCAAGCCGTGCAGCTGCGACCGCGGCTGCCTGGGCGGCCGCGATCGGACCATCCGACGGCCGGCCCTGCTCAAGCAGTGGCGTCTTCACCAGGCCCCGACCCTGTCCCTGAGGAGCGGCTGTGACGGCACCATCAGCGCGCGACCGTGCAGCAAGCGCCCGCATCACCCGCGACCTCGTCACACCCTGACGCGTAAACGCGTCGGCCGCGGTCACGCAAGCCACCCCGTCACCCTGGACGACGCTCCGACCAGTGACGTGCGGTCAGGGTGCCGGGTCAGGCTCTCTCCCCGGTCCAGCTTCCGGGTGCACGCCGGGCACGTCCACAGCGACCCCACCGACCCGTCCACATGCACGAACGACGGGGAGTACGGCGCCTCAGTCCAGCCGGGCGCGAGATCGAACAGGCTGACCCGGCCCCGGGGGTTCAGGGTCACAGCGCGGCTCTTCCGACCGCAGAACTCACACACCACCCGCACACCACCGGTCGACGTCGACACCACGTTGGCGATCACGCGACCGCGTCCTCAGGCAGCAACTGCGACAACGGAATGCCCAGCTCGGCCGCGATAAGAGCCAGCTCCGGGATGGTGAAATCCAATGCGACCTGGCTGCGAGTGCCGAGTCGACGCTGCAGGTACGCCTGCGACCAACCAAGTCGGCGCGCCATCTCGGCGGCGGACATATTGCCGCGAGCGAGCTCGGCACGAACTGAGGCTGCTAGTCGCTCCGTGATGGATTCCAACATGACGCGACCGTATGACCCGATCGGCCTAGTCGTCAAGTGGTCACAATGACCGATCGCCGAGCGGATGGTTGCCGCGTCCCGCGACTAGGCACGGCGCCCAGTGATTGATACTGTCGCTACATGAGCGCAGAGATGACGTTGGTGACTAATCGCCGCGACACTCCCGAGGAGGCTGTTGCGCGTGAGATTCGCGCCGAGCTGGCTCGTTGGGATGTCAGCGGCGCGGAACTGGCCAGACGGTTAGGTCGACCGCAAGCCTCTGTTGGCAGGTGGCTCAGAGGCAAAGGCTTGGGTCTGGCTGAGCTGGAACTCATTCAGGCAGCAACGGGCATCGACATCGCGAAAGCTGTCGGCGAAGGGCTGGCCAACTCGCGCAGTGATCGGCCTGCATTGCTCCCGCTGTTGGACTCGAACCAACAACCTGCCGGTCAACCGATTCTGAGCGGTTGCACTCCTGTCCATCCTTCTCTGGGTCGTCGGCACCTGGTCCTTGTTCCGCCAGGTCGTCATCACAACGACCGACGCCGGGTCACCCGTCGACGGTCGACCCGTCCACCGATCGGCTCGGCTGCATGAACGAGCCTGACCGAGACGCACATACCCACCATCGTGGACAGATGGACACAACGACCCGAGCGATGCTGCTCGTCGGCTGGGGCCGGTGGCTGGCCGCCGGCAGCAGCAGCTCGTCGACACGGCGCTTGCGGGCCTACTGGCTCGGCCGGTTCCTCGCCCACCTTGACGGCCAGGTCATGGGCGTGTGGGACGTGACCGCCCAAGACGTCGCCGAGTGGCTGTCCACCATCGCAGCGATCGAGACCAAACGATCCGCACGGGCCGCCGTCAGCGGGTTCTACGCGTGGGCGGGCGCCGGAGATGTCGCGCCGGAGGGCACCGCCGTCGCGCGCCGCAACCCCACCCTGGGCCTGCCGGCTCTGCGTGCACCCCGAGCAGTCGCACGCCCCGTGCCTGACCCGATCATCTCCCGATCACTCGACGACGCGGACGCGCGCACCCGGATCATCGTCATGCTCATGGCTCTCGCCGGACTGCGCCGCGGCGAGGTGTCCCGGTTACGGGTCGTCGACGTCGAGCGCGACGGTCACGGCGACGCCACCCTCCACGTCGCCGGCAAGGGCGGGCGCACCCGACGCGTCCCCATCGGCGACGACCTGGCCGCCACCCTGCTCCGTCACGCCGGCGCGGCCGAGTTCGTCGTCTCCAGCCTGTGGGGTGGTCCCCTGCAGCCCCACACCGTGGGGAAGATCGCCAGTTCCGCTCTCCCGACCGGCTGGTCAGGGCACAAGCTCCGGCACCGGTTCGCGACCCGCGCGTACGCGGCGGAGCGTGACCTCCTCGCCGTGGCCGAACTCCTCGGTCACTCCCGCGCCGAAACCACCCGCGGCTACGTCGCACTCCCCGCCGAGGCCGTCACCACAGCAGCAGCAGCAGCACGACGCCTCGCCGCCTGACCACCACCCACCCAGCACCCCAACCCAGACCCTGCATGCCCTCCCCTTGCATTGTGCATGGTTAGGGGTTACACTTGACCTATGGACGACATCGAGGGCATCGACTGGACCGAGGACATCTTCCCCGACCCGACCGGCGAACTCGACGGGTGGATCCTCCTCAGCCCCAGCGGTCTCGCACGGTTCGTGTGCGAGTACGTCGAGGGCGAAGGGTGGGCGTGGCGCACCCTGCGCCGCAAGCCCGATCGGGAGGACTGATGGGCTATCACCCGGGCGGCTGTGGACAACACCACGGCCGCCCGGCCAGTCCGGCGTATGGTCCGCCCATGCAGAACAACCCTATCGAACCCACACCGAACCCCACCACGAATCTCACACCGGCCGCCGGGTACCTCACGATCGCGCAAGCCCTCGAACGCAGCCGAGACCGCGGGGTGTCCAGCACCGACATCCTTCAGGCCGCCGTCGCCGGCGCCTTCCCCGACGCCCGCCGCTTCGCCGGTCCCGGCAACTGGCACATCCCCGAGGAGGCATTGACGACGTGGCTCGACAGCAGGCCCTGACACCGGACCAGCACGCCCTTATCGCCCAGATCACGGCCGCCACCACCGACATCCACCGCCTCCAGGCCCAACTCAGCCGCGAGGCCACCGCCCGCGCCGGACTCATCCAGGCTCTCCACCACCGCGGCCTGTCGATCCGGCGCATCGCCTCCGAGCTCGGCATGTCTGCCGGACCCATCCAAGACGCACTGCGGCGACCCGTCCCGCCGGCGGAGCCCCCGGGATAACAGACACGGGTGCACGCACACGACACAGGAAGAGGCCCCCACCCTTTCGGGTGGGGGCCTCTGTGGGTGTTTCTCAGTCTGTCTGGCACCACTCCGGATCGTTGCACCTGGTGGCTGCGTGGACCTCCTGGTTACGTCCCGGGCAGGTGGTCGGCTGGGCTTCCATGCTCTTCATATCGCTCTTCATATCTGAAGTCTAATCCGAAGAGTTGCGGTTGTCAACTCATCTCGACAATTTACTGAGTTGACACGCGCAACACGTTGGCTCAGTATTGGGGCATGACCACAGCAGACCACCAGCAAGACGCCATGACTGAGACCATCACCGCCGAGTTCTGTGCCGAGAGCGGCGACCTGTTCCTCGCGGGCGATGACCGCAGCATCGCCAGCGAGATCTACAGCGACGACGAGGACTGGGACCTGGTCGACACCACGACGGCCATGAACACCGCCCCGGTCCGTCCCGCATGAGCGATCCCCTCGACGACCACCGCCGCGCGCTGACGGCGATCGCCGCACTGAGGCGCAGCCTTGCCATCGCCCAAGACGAAGCCCGCTCAGAGCTCTACGCCGCCATTCGGGCGGCACACGCCGCCGGCATGTTCCGGCACGAGATCGCCGCTCTCGCCGAAGTTGACTACTCGCGGCCCATCACCGAGGCCCTCAAGGGGTAGACGCCCGGGCTGGAAAGCTCAGCGACGAGGGGGGTCCGGAACGCGCAGACACCGCCTCCCACGAGTGCGGGGGGCGGTGTCTGTTGCGTCGCCGCAGAATTTAGCGCTGGCGGTGTGGGTCACCGACCGCCACGAGTCGGCTGGCTCGAGAACTCGACGACGTCGCTCGACCCGTCGACGACTTCCCCGACGACCGTGTGTCTGTCGAACAGCGACGCGTGCATGGGGACGGACCCGCGCGTGGACGGCAGTGCGGCCTGAGCGCCCAACCCGATGAGGATGGTGATGAGGACCCCGACGGCGATGTCCACGAGGGAGAGGCCCGTCTGGATGCCCGTGATGACGCCGGCGAGCGCGCCCGCGACGACGGTGACGATCTGCTTCTCCAGGAGCCCGATCGCCGTGTAGGCGGCGGTGTAGGCGACGACGCTGGCCGCGGCCGCGCCGAGGACGGTGAGGACGGTGACCTGGTCGGCGCGGATCGCGGTCTGCAGGACCTGGGTGAGCGCGAGAACGCCGGCGAGGATCGCCGTGCGGCGGGCGTTCAGGGCATCAATCATGGTCAGTCCTCCTCTGTGGCGGCAGCTGCGGCCGTCTTGTCGTTGTCCGGGTGGTGACGAGCGATGGCCGCGTTCAGCCAGAACATCGCTCTTCCAGCGCGGTCAGCGCCAGGGACTGCTCACAACTGGGGTGCGTGTTGTGGATGATGAACATGGCACTGACTTGCAGGACCTGGCGTGCCCCCTGGTGCAGTGCGAGGACCGCATCTGATTGCGGCTCGCGGTAGACGAAGCGGCGTCTTACGTCTTCCCATTGCTCGGTGGGTGCGGTCATGTTGTGCTCCTTTTGTCAGGTGTTGCGGTTCTCTTCTTGTCGGATGAGGTCGAGGGCGGTCTGCAGGTCGTTGATGTGGTCGGCCTGCTCAGCGATCAGTGCCTGGAGCTCCGACACCTCCACCCGGTGAGACGCCGTCGTCGAGGCGAAGAGGGCGTCTTGAGCGGCCATCCGCTGCTCGAGGTCGGCGACGTAGTCGCCGAGGTGTGTGTTCTGCGTGCGGAGCTGAGTGATGATCAGCGCGACGGCTTCGATGTTCGTTTTCTGGATGGCGGCCGCCTCAGATTTGCGACCCAGGACACGCACGACGATGGGTCCTATCAGTGCGGTCCCGACGACGCTGACGATGGCCACGATCAACGTCTGGTTGGCGGCGATGACGTCATTCACCAGGCGCGCCCTCGATCGCGGGCAACGACAAGAAGACGAACACGTTAGCGATCATCGTGTAGATGACGACCCCACTCCACGAGACGTCGTCCACGATCAGGCCGATGGCGACGCCAGCGAATCCCGCGAACGCAACAATTGACCCGGCTCGGCGCAACCACCCCGGTGCCGGTGATGGCGGCGACGACCAGTGCGACGCCACCCGAGACCAGCACCCATTCAATGACCGTCGCGCCCCAGCCGAAGATCTCGTTTAGAGCGGACTGGCCCACCAGCAGGGTCAGGCCGAAGGCAATCGCACCAGCGCCCAAGTAGACGGTGGCACCCCTGGTGATCAGCAGGAGCCGACCGTATTGCGCGGCCGTCGTCTTGCTGGATGCGATGACCTGGTCGGCCTTGTCTTCCCACGCCTCGTCGCCCATCACAGGCCCCGACGAGACCGTCACCTCAGGGCCCGGGACGTTGGTCATAACTGAATGCGGGCGCCCGCGACGATGTCCCGCACGATCGAGCGGATCTCGTCCGGGTCCACCGAATCCGAGGGGCTACCCGTCATGGACGTCAGGGCCTGCTCGACGGCGGCGATAAGACGGTCGGCCTGGTCCTGGGTCGCCGCCCGAACCGCCTCCTGCGCCCGTTCCGCGTCGCTCGTGGTCACCTCGTGGCGGAGGGCGACGGCGTCGTCGGGGTCCAACCCGAAGTGGTGGGCGACCGCCCGCACCTGTGTCAGGGTCCACGGCGTCGACGGGGTCGCCTGCATCCACGCCCCGGTCTTCAGGAGGGCCTCGATCTCGTCCGGGCGGACGTGCGCGACGTGATCCGCGGCGATCGCGTAAATCGCGCCCAGCGGTGAGCCGGCGTCGTCGGTCGGGACTACGACGAGGAGGGTGCGGGCGCACCGGGAGGCCAGGTCGGTCGCGGCCCGGCTGATGTGCTCGGCCGCGGACGCCCGGGTCACCAGGGCGGCCGCCTCCACATAGTTGATGACACGGGTCGCTTCTTCTGCGGACATGGGCTTCTCCAGGGTTGAGTTGATCAGGGCGGCGTAGCGGGTCAGGAACTCGGTCCACGGGAAGTCAGCCCCGGGGTCGGAGCGACGCTGTGGGTCGGCGTCGGCGTGGGCGAGGAACCCACCCACCCCGTTAAGGGCCTCGGCGAGCGTGACCCGGCGGGCCGGCACGCCCGGCAGGCCGCGCGCGAGGCGGTAGGTGTGCTGCGCGGCCGCCGCCGCCGCACCGTTGGTAAGGAACCGAGTGCGGGGGCCCGGGGTCATCCGCGCCCAGTCGCTCGTCGAGCACGCGAACGACACCGACGTCGTGCGCCGGTTCAGGGTGTGCGTCGCCATGTGGAACGCCTCGTCGCCGTAGTCCACGAGGTGAACGAGTGAGTCGGCGTCGACGACGTCGTGATACGACCCGGGGTCCGTGCGGGTGCGGATGAACCTGGCCACGTTCTCCGCGCCGGTGTCCGGGCCGACCGTGTCGAGGAGTGACTCCGCCGTGTGCACGCCGATGACCGGGGCCAGGGCCTGCCGGCGGGGGCTGCGGAACTGGGGGACGGTCGGGGGGTTGGCACGCAGGTACGCGATCATCCGGATCTCCTGTACGGAAGGGCCGTGCACACACCAGGGGACGCCGGGTGCTGGCTCAGGGCCGCTGGGTAGGCAGTGCTGCAGACCGTGGTGCCGGTGTCCCGCGTCAGACGTTGCCGATTCAGACGGGCCGATTCAGACGGGCTAATTCAGACGGGCTAATTCAGACGGTGCTGACGACGAGGGCGGTGATGGGGACGAGGGTGCCGTTGACGACGACGTACAGCTGGGCGCCCTGCGGGGCGGTCGTCGCGTAAGACGACGTCGGGACCTGCGGCTGGGCGGTCAACCCCGCCATGAGCGTCGACGGGGTCGCGCCGAGGTCACGCAGGAGGTTGATGGTGGCCTGCTGGGCGGCGACGGACACCGCGCCACCCGCTCGGTCGTGGGTCGAGTCGAGGGCCCACGCCCACTGGCAGGTCCCGAACCCGGCGACGAGGGCACCGGAGGGCCACCGTTGGAACACGATGCCCCAGGCCAGATCGCCGTTGCCGTCGTAGTTTTCGCCGTTGTTGTCCGCGTACCGGCCGTTGATCGCGAGGGTCGTCGACGCCGCCAACCGGTTCTGGGCTTGGGTCGCCAGGACCGAGTCGGCCTCGAACCCGACCACACCGACGAGTGTCAGGTCCGTGCCCTGCGCGACGGTCGTGGCCCGCCAGAACGGGTGCGTCCCCACGACGCTCGCGTCGATCTGCGCGTTCAGGTCCAGGACCCCGTTCATCCGGAAGTCCGTCCCCGTGATCGTGTTCTCCGGTCGCCGGCCTGCCCACCGGGTGTCCTTCCACGTGCCCGTCCACGACACCGGGTCCAGGGGGGTGCCGGCCACGTGCGCGCCCGGCCCGGGGATGGTGTCCTTGAAGCACGACACCAGGCGGCGTGCCGCGTCGAACCGGATCCGCCAAAACACTTCGTTCGCCGACAGGAACAGCAGGTTGTTCCCGGCGTCGCGGAACGCCTCGGCGTTGTCCCGCATCGCCTGCGACCAGTACTCGTCATGCCCGGAGGAGATCAATGTCCGGGCCCCGGGGATGGTCGCCAGGGCACCGGCGTCGAGCTCCCGACACGACACGTAGGTGAGGTCGACCCCGTTGCGTTCAAGGAACCGGATCAGGGGCTGCTCACACGCCGTCCAGTACGTCTGCACCGTGTCCGCGCGGGTCACGATCGGACGGTTGTACGAGGCGACGTGGACGCGGCTGCCGGAGTTGAACTGGGCGGCGTTCGGGCCCGTGTAGAAGCTGCCGCCCTGGACCCGGTTGCCGGTGTCGGAGTACCGGTTGTACGCGAGCGCCCACGTCGTGTCCGACGTCTTGAGGACGACGCTGGCGGTCCGCCCGGGGTCGGTGACGACGAACGGTGCCCACGACGCGTTCGTGCCCGCAGCGTTGCGGATGACCGCCACGTACAGGCCCGGGGTCGAGAACGCGGGGATGGTCCACGTCGCCGTCGTCGTCCACCCCACACAGTCGATCGCCCCGTTGGAAGAGGCGATCGCCGTCGCGTCGGGTTGGTTCGTCGGGGTGTTCACCAACCGGGCCGCGCGGCGCCACCCCAACCCGGCGTAGTACCCGATCCGGTAGACGTCGATGATCGTGCAGTCGCCGTCGACGGCGAGCTGCGCGGTCTGCCCGACCTGCAGACTGAAGTCGCGGACGAACCCCAGGTTCAACGGGTCTCCCAACCCGTTGATCGTGTACTCCGTCGACGGGGCACCGGTGAGGGAGTTCTCCTCCGCGATGGTGCGCCGCCCCGAGGGTGGGTTGAAGTCCGTCTGCGTGGACCCACCGGAGATCACATAGGTCTCGGCGTCGGAGGACCCCGCCCACCCCGTCGAGCCGAAAAACGTCGCCGACACCGTCCGCGACCCGGCGGCGGTGAACGTGTGAGCGCGGACCGCGGTCCCGCCGGTGACGGGGACGGTGGCGATGAGGGTGGTGCCGTCACGGAACTCGACCTGCCCGGCCGCGCCGGCCGGGCTGATCGTCGCCGTCATCGTCACCTCCGTCGCCGTCCCCGCCCCGGACGGTGGGGCGAACGTCAGCGTCGTCGTCGTCGGCGTGGTCCCCCCGCCGCCGGCGCCCTGGTCGTAGACGAGGACACCGGAGGTCGCGGCCCGCGTCACCGCGTTCGCCGTGTCCAGGACAACGGTGACGCCGGCCAGGGCAGGGTTCTCCCGCACCGCCAGTACCAGGCGGGCGTCCTCGGTGGCGGACACCACCGCGCCGCTATCACCAAAGAGGGCGAAGCTCTGGTTCACCTGGGTGGGCGTGAACCCAGTCAGGGCGGCGTCGGGGGCGTTGACCCCGAACACGGCGATGCCGAGCTCACGCCCGCTCGTCGTCGTCACCGGGGAGAACACACCCGCCACCGTGCCCAAGCCGGTCTCGGTCAACCCGGACACAAACACCGGTGGGGACGTCAGGTCGACGTCGTCCTCCCACACCACGTACGCGCACTGCCGGGGACCGTTGTGGGTCAGCGTGACCGTCTGCTGCCCGCCCGGGTTGTTCCCGGGTGGGAGCCGCCACACCCCGCACCCCTGGTCGTTCACCTCGTAGTCGACCGTCACCCACGGGCTGGGGGCTGTGATCGCGGCGGCCGCCACCGCGGCCACGAACACCGACCGCCCACCCGTCGCCGTGAACGTGATGGGGGTCGACGTCGCGGGTGTGCTGACGCCCTGGGTCAGGATCGTCGGAATGGCCACGTTCAGGCTCCCTTCATGACGCAGGCACCTGCGGCGGCCGCGAGTTCGGGTGGGGCAGTCATCCGGTCACGACGACGAATCGGCCCGTTGGCAGGGACACGGCGGCCGCCTGGGCGGCGGCGAGGTTGGCGTAGATCGACGTGGATGCCACGAGAGCCGCTGAGTTCGCGGCCGCCTGCGCGGAGGTCGCGGACGCGGACGCGGCGGCGGCGGCAGCCTGGGCGTCGAGGAGACGGTCGGTGGCTTCCAGGGTGTGCCGGCGGATCGACACGGCACCGGCGATCAGGTTGACCCGGCGGGCGGGGGCGAGGAAGTTCGTGACGAACCCCAGGTTCCCGACGACCTGCAGGGTGATGGGTTGCTCGGTGATGATGGATCGGGCGATGACCTCCGTGCCGGACTCGCCGCGGACACTGACGGGTGACCCGGCCGGGGCCAGTTGCGGGGTGCCGTCGCCGAGGAACGCGACGAGCTGCGCGGAGTCGAACTCCCAGTGCTCGGTGCCGCCGATGAGCGTGGGCATCAGGCCCGCCCCTGCTGGGTGAAGACGACCTTGCACGGCAACGACGGCTCGATGGACCCGTTGTCCTGCAGGATGTCGAAGTCGTTCACGGAGATGGCCTCGATGGTGATGATGTCGCCGACGAGGACGGGCACATGATCACGCCCGAGCGTGCGGGTCCGGCTCAGGGTCGCGGCGGGTGGGTCGTCGACCTGGGCGAGGGTGTCCCCGTTCTTCTCGATCCGGACGGCCACGTTGGCCCGGTCGAACGTCAGGATCGTGTGGATCGACAGGTCACCGGCGATGAGGCACCGGAACCCCCGCCCCTGCGGGCCCTGCCCGAGCTGCACACAGTCCGGACCCCGGGTCCCGAACGCCGACGTCAACGGCATGTAGTTCCACGCGTTCGCGCCGTGGCTCGTCCGGGAACTCGTGCGTGCCACGACCTGCGGGGGGAGTTCGTCGACGGCGATGCGCCAGCCCGCGGTCCCGCCGGCGAGATCCTTCTTCCACAACCCGGACCCCGGCAGGACCCGGAACGACCCGAGGGCGTCGGTGGCCAGAAGGGCGTCGATGGAGCGGACCAGGCCCGTGTTGCCCACCCACATGCGTTCGTCCGCGATGTCCGTCGACGTCAACGCCGTTGCCCCGCGCCGGCGGACCCGGTAGAGGGGCAGGTCCCACGCCACCGCCGACCGGACGATCGGCGGGGGTTGCGACGCGGACCCGAGGGTCACGACCGGGCCGGGAATGCCGACGATCTCGATCGGATACGGGGCCGCGCGGGTCAACCGGGCCACGATCCGGTCGGTGCGCTGCTGCCCCGACGCCACGTTCGGCCCGTAGGAGGTGACGTCGACGATCTCCGCGGCGTCGGCCTCCCCAAAGTGCCCTCGGATCAGGCAACTGTCCTCGGGTTGGGCGACTCGGACCGTCGACCCGCCCGTGATGACCAGGGCGAACCGGGCACCGTCCGGGTCGTTCACGATCCCCGTCTCATTGACGTTCGCGGCGATCGCCAACGCCTCCGTCAACGCCCGCTTCCTCGGATCGGTGTTCCCGCTCGTGCGCGGCGCGGTCAGAATCGTCATCCTCTGCCTCTTTTCTTCACTGCGGTGATGACGTCGGCGAGGACGTCGGCCTCGTCGTCCAGTGGGGCGCCCACCACAGGCACCGTCCGCCACTGCCCGGACTGTTCATCCGTGCTCAGGTCCGCCCCCGTGATCGGTGCGGTCAACCCGACCTGCCCGCCGATCGCGTCGATCGGGACCCGATCGTTCAGGAGGAACTCTCGCCCCAGGCGCCACCCCACCGCTTCGCTGACTTCGACCTGCCCACCCAGGGACGACGCCACCTCCCCGAGTCGCTTGGCACCCGCCTGGATCAGACTGACCGGGTCGGCGTCGGACGTGGCGTCCACCGTCGTCTCCGCCGGCCACGCCCACCCCGTCGCCGGTGCCACGGCGTCGACGCGGGTCATGACCCGTGCCTGCAGGTCCCCCTGACCCAACGCGAGGACCGAGGTGGCCTGCTGCGCGGTGCGGCGCAGCACGGTCGCGTCGACGGTGCCGCCCTCCCGGGTGAACGCAATGTCGTCGTTGACCCGCTGCACACTCACAGTGAGGACCAGGCCCCCGACCCCGTTCCGGACCACGTCGACCGTCAGGCCGGCCTGGGCGGTCACCTCCCGGGCGAGGTCCAGGAGAGTGGGGAACCGCAACCGGACCGACGCGGTGCCGCCCTGCAGAGGGGTGGGGGTGGCGGGAATGGTCAGGAACGGCCACCGCCGGCGCACCGGGGCTGTCGGGCCCACGTTCGCGCGGATCACCCGCAGCAGCTCCGCCCACCCGTTGCCTGCGAGCGCGTCATACGCGGCGGCCTGGGTCGCGGCCGCCACCGTCGACGTGTCCGCGCCCGGGGAGGGGTAGGAGGGGGCGTCCTTCAGGATCGACACGTCCG
>JANNOG010000093.1:0-54174 GCA_031398915.1 Micrococcales bacterium
ATGGGGCCCGGCGTCGAGGCCGGCGAGGTGGCAGGTGCGGTCGAGGCTGCGCTCAAGCCCGCCGTCGCCGACGACCTCGTCATCCGAGGGTGGTACGACCTCGGTGGGATGACCGCGGATGCGGACGCCATGGTGTGGTGGCACGCGCCGCGCATCGAAACGCTGCAGGCCGCGTATCACGCGCTTCGCCAGTCGAGCCTGGGCGACGTCCTGCGACCGGTGTGGTCCGTGACGGGCCTGCACCGCCCGGCCGAGTTCAATCGCGGGCACGTCCCGGCGTTCATGGCGGGCGAGGACCCCGGCGGCTACGTCTGCGTGTACCCATTCGTGCGCAGCTACGAGTGGTACCTACTGCCGGATGCCGAGCGTCGTGACCTGCTGGTCGAGCACGGGGTCGCCGCCAAGCCGTACGCCGATGTCCGAGCCAACACGGTGTCGTCGTTCGCCCTGTCGGATTACGAGTGGATCTTGGCGTTCGAGGCGGACGAGCTGCACCGGATCGTCGAGTTGATGCGGGACCTGCGGGCGACCGGGGCGCGCCGCCACGTCCGCGAGGAGGTCCCCTTCTACACCGGACCGCGCGTCGACCTCACCACGTTGATCTCGACCCTGCCGTAGCTGATCTGGCCGCTGCCGTAGTCGCTGCTCAGGCCGCGGACTCGAACCGCATCGATATCGAGTTGATGCAATAGCGCAGGTCGGTCGGTGTGCCGTAGCCCTCACCCGAGAACACGTGGCCCAGGTGGGACCCGCAGGCGGCGCACCTCACCTCGGTCCGGACCATGCCGGCCGTGCGATCGACGATCTCCTCGATCCGGTCCTGGGCCAACGGCGAGAAGAACGAGGGCCAGCCGCAATGGCTGTCGAACTTCTCCGTCGACCGGAACAACTCCGTACCGCACGCCCGACACGAGTAGACGCCGGTCTCCGTGAGGTCGGTGTACTCGCCCACGTGGGCCCGTTCCGTGCCGGCCATACGCAGCACTCGGTACTCCTCGGGGGACAGCGCGGCACGCCACTCGGCATCGGTGCGGGTCTTCGGGTACTTCGGCGAATCGCTCACGTAGACCGGAACGACCACGCGTGGGTGAGGTGTTCCCCCGGCCGGACTGGGAGACTCGGCGAGTGACCTCAACCCCCCGGCGGGTGCGCAACGCGTCTCGGCGCCTGACTCGCATCCTGGTCCTCGTCGGTGCCGCCGTGACGGGTGGACTGCTCGCCTCGGCCGCGGTGTCGGCGGCGGCCGGGTACTTCGTCCGGCGTCTGCTCGCCCCGGTCCGGCAGAAGGTCGACGACACCGAGGTACTGAGCGTCGGTCCGGGGACGGTGACGATCCGCGCCTCGGACCAAACGGTCGCCGCAGGCCGCTACGGGCTGTACATCGACGGCCGAGCGACACACCTGCGCCTGGGTGAGGTGATCCGCGCCGACGGCCCCACGGTGACCCGCACCCTCACCGCGGTGGACCACGGCTCGATGCGGGTGGGTCCGGCGCGCTGGGACCAGTACTACTACTGCGGCACGCCCGAGTCGGCGCTCGGTCTCGCCCACGAGGTGGTCGAGTTGGCCACCTCGGTCGGGTCGTTGCCGGCCTGGCTGGTATCCGCGGCCGATCGCCCGTCCACGACGTGGGCGGTCCACATCCATGGCCGGGGCGCCACGCGCGAGGAGTGCCTGCGTGGACTCGGAGCGTTCCACCGGCTCGGGATCGACTCGATCGTGCCGAGTTATCGCAACGACGTGGACACTCCGGTCATCCCGGGCGGGCGCTATCACCTGGGCGACACCGAATGGATGGACGTCGAGGTGGCGGTCCGATACGCGTTGGCCCACGGTGCCGACCGGGTCGTCGTGGTCGGCTGGTCGATGGGTGGCGCGATCGCCCTGCAGCTGTTGTCCCGGTCGCGCACCGGCGCACGCATCGCGGGGCTGATCCTCGACGCCCCCGTGGTCGACTGGCAGGACGTGCTCGATCACCAGGCCCGGGTGAACCGACTACCGGTGTGGGTCGCCCGCCTCGGCCTCGCCGCGCTCGCGCAGCGACAGGCCAGCGCCCTGTTCGGGGTCGAGGGCCCGGTGGACTTGCGCCGCTTCGACTGGGTGGCCCGATCGAACGAGTTGCGCACGCCGATGCTGGTCATCCACTCCGACGACGACGAGTTCGTCCCGTCTGGTCCCAGTCGAGCACTCGCCGCCGCACGGCCCGACATCGTGACCCACGCAGCGTTCCGCGGCGCGTTCCACACGATGGAGTGGAACGTCGACCCGCTCCGATGGGACGGGCTGGTGGAGGATTTCGTGGCCACGCTCGGCTGGTCACCCACCTGACCGGCGATCGCCTCTACCCCCTGCGCCCGGTGTCGGCGATGACCGCCACCGTGACGAGCAGGGCTGCGGTCGCGGCGATGACGGCGCCCACGGCCTGGATCGTGGAGGGTTGCCCGACGGCCCAGGCCAGCCCGAGCGCCGCTGTGGTGGCCACCACCACCACCATCGTCCGCCGCGCGGCCGGTGCCAGGGCACGTACCTCGATGTCGCCCGGTCCGGTCAGCACCGCAGCCATGCCGGCCAAGCTGTGGGTGGCAACGACGCTGGTGGCGAATCCCACGGTGACGACGTAATCGGCCGCGGTCAACGGTGGCCCTGAGGTGACGAGCCGGAGCGCGATCACGACCAGGAGGAACGCCGCCGGCCAGGCACTGCCCGGGCGAATCACGACCGCGACCAGGGCAGCGGATGCGCTCACTGCCGCGAGGACGCCGAGCACCGGGGGAATCGGCACCCACAACGCGCCGCTGGTCAGCAGTGCGGCGACCGCCGCTACTGCCAGCATCAGCCGAACGGTGAGGGTGGGGAGGGTCGAGCGGCGGTCGAGTGCCGGTGGGTGCGGTGGCTGTGGGTCCGGTGGCTGTGGGTGCGATGGCGTCGCGCTCATCGGGGGCCTCGCATGCCGCTCGCCGGTGACCGGGGCGCCCGGTGACCCGGTCCGTTCGTGCCGGCTGCCGGCCACTCGGGACCACCCCACCGGGTGAGGCGCACTCCGGCGTCGTGCAATCGTTGCAGGCGCCGTGCCCGCTCGGCCGCGATCAGGGCGAGCGCCTCCACCGATCGGGCGACCCGGGGATCGGGCGTCACGTACGGGGGTGCCGTGTCGACGGCCACCACCGGGCGCCCGCCGCGGGCCAGGAAGACTGTCAGGTCGATCACGTCGTGGTCGTAGAAGGCCGACACTACGACCGCAACGGATTGGGTGGGAGTGCGCGCGATGAGTGGGGTGACGACCGGGACCAGAGTTCCCTGGCGCCAGACGCTGACCTTGTCGACGGCGACCTGACCGAGGCGGTGACGGATCCGGTCCAGGTGCCGGCGACCCGAACCGGCGGGCAGGCTGGCCCGGGGTCGCCCCAGATCGATCAGGCTCACCCGGTCACCGGCGTGGATGTGGTCTGCCGCCACGGCGACGGCGGCCTCGACAGTGGCGTCCAGGCTGCCGCCGGGGGAGGCCGCCGCGGGCCGAAGCGAGGCGTCGACCCGCGGCGGGGCTTCCGCCTCGGACGTACGGACCCACGACCTGACGCGGCGCCACCACCGGTGATACCAGTGCCCCTCGGGTGGCGTCCCGCCGGGCCGGGCGGTCAGGTCGAGGTCCCAGGCCGCCATCGACGGGGCGATGTCCAGTCGGGTGTCGACCAGCAGCAACACCTCACTGTCGGTCTCGGCGACCATCGTCCGGACGTACAGCGAGGTACGCCGGACCCGAGGGTGTCGGGATGCCGATCGTCGATTGCTGACCCGCCAATCGATGCGGCGGAGCAGATCGCCGGGTCGGTACTCACGAACGCCCAGAACCTCCGAGCCGTCGCCCGGCGTGCGCGCGCGATGGCTGCCCAGGCCACCGGATCTGCGGGGTGCCAACGCGACCACACCGCCACCGCTGGGAGCCGGCACCACCGACACCCGGACGTCCGGAGCCTCGACCGGACCACTGACGAACAACCCGTCCGCGGTCGCGGCCGCCCAGTCGGGCCGGGCCAGGCGCAGGTTGCCCCAGCCGGCCACGTCGAATCGCCGCTCGATGACCGTCCGCTCTGCCGCCACGGCGCACACCCGTTGGACGGCGTGCGCTCCACCCGCGGCGCTCGGCAGGCGCAGGGCCAACCACTCGGTCCCGTGGGGGGTGTGGGCGGTGATGCGGAGCACGACGACGTCGCCGGCGGCCGCCGTGCGAGGTGCCGAGGCCTGCACGCCTGCTGGTGCCCGGGGTCGTCCGGGCCGCGCGGCGAGCGCAACCGCCAGCAGCACGGCTCCACCCGTTGCGGCGATGTCCACCCGGCCGGTCCAGACCCCGACGGCGCCGGCGACCGAGGCGATGGCCAGACCACGAGACATCGCCCGGGTGGCCACCCAGCCGTTGGTGCTCATGGCCCTTGGGGTTGGCCAGGGGCAGCGGGGACGAACCGCGAGCGGGGCGCGGCGGGGGCCGTTGCGGCCTTGAGGATGTCGTCCACGATGGTGGTGCTCCTGACCCGTCGTGCCCAGGCGTCCGGTGACAGGGTGAGGCGGTGCGCCAGGACGGCGGGTGCGGCGGCCTTGACGTCGTCGGGCAGGACGTAGCTGCGCCCGGCCATCGCCGCGAGGGCCCGGGCGACCGTCACCAGGGCGACAGTGGCCCGCGGTGACGCGCCCACCTCGACGGCGACGTGGGTCCGCGTGCTGCTGGCGATGTCGACGCAGTAGGCGATGACGTCGGCCTCGACGGTGATCCGGTCGAGTCCGGCCTGGGCGGCGAGCAGGGTCTCGGCGTCGATGACGGGTGCGGGAAAGGCCACCCCCGCGCCGTTGACGAGGGCCCGTCGCAGGATCTCGCGTTCGCGTTCCACCGAGGGGTACCCGAACTCCAGGCGTACCAGGAACCGGTCGAGTTGGGCCTCGGGTAGCGGGAACGTGCCCTCGTACTCGATCGGGTTGGAGGTCGCCAGCAGGTGGAACGGTCGGGGCAGGGCGAAGGTCCGCCCCTCGACGGTGACCTGCGACTCCTGCATCGCCTCGAGCAGGGCGGACTGCGTCTTGGGGGTGGCCCGGTTGATCTCGTCGGCCAGTAGCAGGCCCGCGAACACCGGACCCGGGTGGAAGTCGAAACTGTCCGTGGTCGGCGAGAAGACGAACGAACCGGTCACGTCTCCGGGCAACAGGTCGGGGGTGCACTGCAACCGTCGAAACGACAACCCCAGGACGGCCGCCAAGGTGCGGGCCGCCAGGGTCTTGCCCAGTCCGGGGACGTCCTCGAACAGCACGTGGCCGCGTGCCAGGACGGCGGCGACCGCCAACTCCAGGGCGCGCTCGCCACCGACCACGATCGTCGCGACGCTGTCGAGGACGGCGCGAGCCACCTCGGCTATCTGGCCGGCGGTCAGTGGTGCTCGGGTGGCGTCGACTGCGGTCATGGCGTGCTGCTCCTCGTCCCGGAGATCATTCCGCAGCACCCGAGTGGACGTGGCGGCGTGAGTGATGCCGAAGCTCGGCCAGTGCTCGGTCGTAATCCCGACGGGTGACGGCGGCCTGTCCGGCCGTCGGCAGGCCCAGGGCAATTCGAATCCTGGTGAGCACCACTCGACGGAGGCCGGAGTCCGAGCCGCCACGATCCAGCGTCTCGGCCAAGATGCGCACCTCGTGCCAACCCGCCGACGTGCGGTCGGTGCCCAGCCGCTGCGGCCAATGGACCCCGTCACCTCCCGACGCCATCACCAGACTCGCGCACCCCGCCGTGACACATCCGGCGACGATCAGCGAATCGGTGAGGGCAGTCCCCGCGGCGAGGGCGATCCCCGCACTCGAACCGCCCACGACACCCAGGACCACGGCACCCACCGCCGTGCGACGACGGCTCACTCGACTCATCGCGGCGCCACCTGGTGCGAGGTGAGTTCCCGGCGAATGTCGACCAGGGCACGCTGGGCCTGGTGGGCGTCATCGGCGCCCAGGTACTCGTCCGAGAATCGGGCGCGTCCGTACAGCTCGACGAGTTCGTCGAGGGCGGGCGCGGACACGAGGCCTCGGGCGAGGAGGTCGTGTGCGAACTCGACGGCGGTGTCCCGTCGACGTCGCTCGACCCCCGCCTCGGCCGCCACCCTTTCCAGCCGGACCCAGGCTGCGATCACCGCATCCGACACCGCATACGGCTGCCCGGCCCGAGTCGCGTCCGCCATCGATCGAGCCCCGATGTCGGCTGCTTCGGCCAGGGCGCCAGCGTACTCGGCATCTTCGCCCGCGAATCGCACCCGCCCTCCTGCCGGAGCGACGCGGGGGCGCCACGGTGGCCCCATGGCACGGTTCGCCACCAGGTGGACGACCAGACGTCGACCCAACACGATGATCAACCCGACCAACACCACGGCCGCGAGCAGCTGTCCGACAGGCGCGAACCAGGAGAGGTCGGACTGCGTCGTGGCCTGTCCACCAGCGGACCCAGCGGGGATCTCCGCCTGCCACGTCGACCACAGGGCCACGGTTGCGGTACCGGGACCGGGTCGCGCGGCGGCCGCCACGACCAAGAGCACGAGTGTGACCACGCCCGCGATCGTCAGCGTGCTTACTCGCCGGCGCACGTCACGGAGCCTAGACGACCGGTTGGGACCGGTCGGGTCGCCAGCGGGTGAGCAGCACCGATCCACTGACGGCGAGCCCGTGCAATGTCAGCGTCGACGTCGCCGACTCGTCCAGGCCGATGATCCGAGGGGAGTCGGCGATCCCGATCATCGGCGAGACGGTCAGGCACAGCTCGTCCATCAACCCGGCGGCGACCAGCGACCCGAGCAGGCGTGGTCCGCCCTCGCACAACACGCGAGTCCAGCCGCGGTCGACGAACTGCGTCAACGCCGCTGCCAGGTCGACACCGCCTTTGTCGCGCGCCGCGATCACGACGGCATCCGGGCCCGCCGTGGCGCCCAGTCGAGCGTGGACGGCGGCGTCGTCGCTGCCGGTGACCACGACAGCCGACGGCGCGATCCCGGCCTCGCGGTCGAACAACCCGCGTCCGACGTGTATCCGATCGGTACTGGTGACCTGGGCGATCACCGGGGCATCGGCCTGCCCCCGCTCGCGACGGGCGGCCCGCAGCGCGTCCGGGACCGGCCACGGCCCGTAGTTCTCCTCGCGCGCGGTCCCGCCACCCACCAGGATGACGTCGCACGCCGCCCGCAAGACCCGGAACACCGATCGGTCCACGCTCGGACTGATGCCGCGTGATACACCGTCCAGGGCCACCGCGCCGTCCACGGTGGCGACCATTCCGGCGCGTACCCAGGCTCGCCCAGCCTCGGACTCGTCGTCGTACCAGGTGGCTATACCTGCCAGGTCGCTCGCGTCCCACTCGTGCCCCGTCAGGGGGCCCAGCAGGACGCGAACCGGGTCGGTCACGCCGCGACGGCCCGCTCGGCAACCTGGCGTTTGATCCGCCGCAGCATGCCCGTCATGCCACGCAGCCGCAGCGGGCTCACCGCCTCCTCCAGGCCCAGGCGGGCACAGACGTCATCCGGCAGTGCCTGGACCTCGGCCACGCTCAACCCGTCGACCCCTGCTGCCAGGATGCCGGCGAACCCGCGGGTCGTAGGGGCCTCGCGCGGGGCCCGGAAGAAGACCCGGACCTCCGCGTCGGCCTCGTCTCCTCGATTGACCTCGGCGGCCACGAACACCGGCGACTGGCACTCCGGCACCGCTTCGAGCAGTTCCGGATGGTCGTCGTAGCGCTCCGGCAACGCCGGAAGCCCCTGGCTGAACTCCAGCAGCAGTTCGAGTCGTTGGGCCTTCTCCAGCGCCTGGAACTCGTCGACGATGTCGGCGAGGCGTCCGGGCAGGTCGTGGGTCCGCGAGTCCGTCACACGCTCACGGTAGTACCGGGCTCGCTGCCCTTGACGATCGGAACCCGTACGGCGTTGCCCCACTCGGTCCACGAGCCGTCGTAGTTGCGGACCTTGTCGAAGCCCAGCAGGTGGGTGAGGACGAACCAGGTGTGACTGGAACGCTCACCGATCCGGCAGTAGGCGATGACGTCGTCCGACGGAGACAGACCCTTCTCTCCGGTGTAGATCGCCTCCAGGTCGGCGCGAGACTTGAACGTCCCGTTCTCGGCGGCCGCACGGGCCCACGGGACGGACGCCGCACCAGGAATGTGACCGCCTCGCAGCGCCCCCTCCTCGGGGTAGGCGGGCATGTGCGTGCGCTGGCCGGTGTACTCCTCGGGCGAGCGCACGTCCACCATGGGCTGACCGATGTGCGCGAGGACTTCGTCCTTGAACGCCCTGATCGGAGCGTCGTTGCGCTCGACCACCGGGTAGTCGACAGCCGTCACGTCCACCTTGTCCGTGGTGAGCTCGCGCTCCTCGGCCTCCCACAGTGCGCGCCCACCGTTGAGCAGGCGGACGTCGGGGTGGCCGAACAGGGTGAACACCCACAGCGCGTAGGACGCCCACCAATTGCTCTTGTCGCCGTAGATGACAACGGTGCTGTCGCGGGAGATGCCCTTGGCGCCCACCAACGCGGCGAAGCCGGCGCCGTCGATGTAGTCGCGGGTGACGGGGTCGTTGAGCTCGGTGTGCCAGTCGATCTTGACCGCGCCGCGAATGTGGCCGGTCTCGTACAACAGGATGTCTTCGTCGCTCTCGACGACGACCAGACCGGGATCGCCCAGGTGGTCGGCCAGCCACGACGTGGTGACGAGGCGGTCCGGGTGAGCGTAGTCGGCCAGGCTGGGATCGGGATCGCGGTCGAGCGGCATGGGTCGTCCTTCTCAGGGTCGGGGGCCGGGACATTCGCAGCAACGGTTCGCGTGCCGGACTCATTCCACACTGCCACGAAGGGAAATGCCACTGGCGTACCGTCGCGGCGTGCCACGGCTGACCGATCGGTGGCCGACCCCCGACCGGAATCGGTTGCTCGCCGACCTGGTACCCCCGCGGCGCTTTGCGTCCGCCTCGTTCGACACCTACGTTCCCGACCCCGCCGAGTCGTCACAGGCGCGTGCCCGGGCCGCGCTCTCGGCCCTCACCTGGCCCAAGCCACGATCGGGATTGCTCGGCCGCTGGGGCGCCCAGGCGGGACGCCGGGACACGGCCAGGGGCATCTACCTCGACGGTGGATTCGGTGTCGGCAAGACCCACCTGTTGGCAGCCACGTGGTGGGCGGCCCCGGTCACCAAGGTCTACGGCACCTTCGTCGAGTACACCCACCTGGTCGGTGCCCTGGGATTCGCGCCCACCGTCGCCGCACTGTCGACCCGACGATTGGTGTGCATCGACGAATTCGAACTGGACGACCCGGGTGACACCGTCATGATGGCCCGACTCCTGCGCGAGTTGAGTGACGCGGGCGTCACCGTGGTGGCGACCAGCAACACGGTGCCGGGCAGTCTGGGCGAGGGCAGGTTCGCCGCCGACGACTTCCTGCGCGAGATCCAGGCCGTGGCCGCGATGTTCGACATCCTGCGGATCGACGGGCCCGACTATCGCCATCGGGGCGGCGTATCCGGGGCGGTGCTCGCCGACCGGACCCGATTCGCTGCGGTCGAACGACTGCCGGGTGCCACCACGGACGACTTCAGGACCCTGTGTGACCACCTCGCCGAGATTCACCCCAGCCGGTACGGCGCCCTGCTCGACGGCGTCGGGGGAGTGTGTCTGCGCTCGGTGGCGACGGTCGGCGACCAGAACGTCGCCCTGCGGTTGGTCGTGTTGGCCGATCGGCTGTACGACCGGCAATTGCCCGTAGCGGCCGACGGGGTCGCCCTGGATCACGTGTTCGACGCCGACATGGTCGCGGGGGGCTACCGAAAGAAGTACCTGCGGGCGATCAGCCGACTCGCCGCCCTCACCCGCGAGTCGTGATCCCTGCGCCGCGCCTACCGGGTCAGGTCGACCACGACGACGCCCTCGCCTTGCGCCCGCACCACCGGCCCGGCTGGGTCACTCTCGAGGGTCAGATCGCCGAAGTGGGCCAGGACCTCACCGGTCCCCGACAGGGCGACCGTGACCGGTCGGGGCGACAGGACACACACCACGCCGATCGAGCCGCGCCGCACCATCAGCCACGACGGTGTCGTCGAGCCGGGCGTGGGTGTCGCGACGTCGGG
The DNA here is from genome assembly GCA_031398915.1 of Micrococcales bacterium. Classification (GTDB taxonomy): domain Bacteria; phylum Actinomycetota; class Actinomycetes; order Actinomycetales; family JBBAYJ01; genus JANNOG01. The sequence continues at coordinate 10,124 of JANNOG010000093.1, forward strand.
GCCACCCCAGGTGACGTCGACCGCGGTGAGGTCGTCCGCGCGAAGCTCGGCCCACTCCCGACGCAGCCGCAGCAGCGTCCGGTACCAGCTCAGGAGGTCGCTGTGGGGTCGGTCGATGACCTCGTCCCAGTTGAGCACCGAACGGTTCCGGGTGTCGTGATCTTGCGGGTCGGGGATGTCGGCGGCAGTCCAACCGTGGTCGGCGAACTCCCGACGCCGGCCCTGCGTGATGGCGTCTCCCAGCTCGACCTCCGGAAAATCCGTGAAGTACTGGAAGGGCGTACTCGCTCCCCACTCCTCACCCATGAACAGCATCGGGGTGAACGGCGACGTGAGGATGAGGGCGGCGGCGACAGCGAGGCGTTGGGTGGACATCGATGCGGCCGGTCGGTCACCGAGGGCGCGGTTGCCGACCTGATCGTGGTTGCTCGCACAGGCGACGAACCGGTTCCCGCCGATCACAGCTGGGTCGAGCGGATGCCCCCAGGTGCGGCCACGGAAGGGTGAGTAGCGGCCCGAGTGCCAGAAGGCCTCCCGCCATACGGTTCGCAACACCTCGGGCGATCCGAAGTCGACGTAGTACCCCGAACGCTCACCGCTCAGCAGGGCATGGACGCCGTGGTGAGCGTCGTCCGACCATTGGGCAGTCATCCCGTGCCCACCTCGTGCGGTCGCGGTGACGGTCAACGGGTCGTTGAGATCGGACTCGGCGATCAGCGACAGTGGGCGCCCCAGGTTGTCGGACAGAGCGGCGGTCTCCTCGGCCAACTGCGCGAGCAGGTGACGCTCGCTCGTGTCGACGAGGGCGTGGACGGCATCCAGGCGGAGGGCGTCGACATGGAAGTCGCGGAACCAGCGCAGCACGTTGTCCGCGATCCAGCGGCGGACCTCGACGCTACCTGCCGCGGACAGGTTGACCGCCGCACCCCACGGGGTGTGATGGTCGTCGGTGAAGTACGGCCCGAACCGGGCCAGGTAATTTCCGCTCGGTCCCAGGTGGTTGTAGACGACGTCCAGGCAGACGCCCAGATCCAGCCGGTGGGCGGCATCGACGAAACGCTGCAGGGCTGCCGGACCGCCGTACGGCTCGTGCACCGCGTACAGGTGTACCCCGTCGTAGCCCCAGCCGTGCCGGCCGGGGAAGGCGGCGACCGGCATCAGCTGGACCATGTCGACCCCGAGGTCCACCAGATGCGGTAGGCGGTCGGCGGCGGCGTCCAGCGTGCCCGCGGTGGTGAACGTGGCCAGGTTGACCTCGTAGCTGACCGCGCCCACTGCGCTGCGGCCCAGCCATGCGGCGTCGCCCCACGCGTGACGAGCCGGATCGAACAGCTGCGAGTGGGCGTGTACCCCGCCTGGTTGGCGCGGGCTGCGCGGATCAGGGGTCGGATCGGATCCGTCGACCGAGAAGGCGTAATCGCTGCCGTGACCGACGCCACCGACGCGGACCTGCCACCACCCGCCGGCATCAGGCTCCATGGCGTGGCGCTCGCCGGCGTCCGGAAGGCCCACCACCAGATCGACGCGGGTGGCTGCGGGCGCCCATACCGAGAAGGCGTGCACGGTCAGGTCGCTCGACGCAGCAGGGCCACCGGGTAGGTGGCGAGCACGTCCGCCAATCGGACCTCGCCGCCCGCCACCGTCCGCCCGGTCAGCTCCTCGTGCCACCGCCCCGTGGGCAGGTACGCCACGTGCTCGCCCCAGCCGCCGAGTCTCAGCAGGTCGGCGCCGTGCCGGGTGACCAGGGCGATCGCCACGGGCTCGGGGTCCTCGGCTGCACCACGCCCGACCCCGACGGCGTTTCCCGACGACGTGGCCAGTGGCCAGTAGCGACACCCGCCTCCGACGAAGACCTCCGGCATCGCCCGCCGCAAGCGCAACGCCCGACTGGTGACCACGAGCTTCTCGTCGTCGAGATCCGTCGGCGGGTCGCCCTCGTCCAGTCGTCGCAGTCGTTGACGCAGGGCGTCGAAGTCGACGACTCCGCGGTTGTCCGGGTCGACCAGGGTCACGGCGGTGCACTCGGTGCCCTGGTACACGTCCGGGACGCCCGGCATCACCAGTTGCAGCAGCTTCTGGCCGAGGGTCACCGCCCGAATGGACGGGCCGATGTCGGCGACGAAACCTGCGATCGACGCACTGAGGTCGTCGTCGGCCAGAACCGCGAGGGCGAAATCGGTGACCGCCGACTCGTACGGCTCGTCGGGTGCCACCCAACTGGTGAACCGCTTGGCCTCGCGCACCGCCTTCGTCAGGTACGGCACCAGTCGCTCGGCGCTGATCGGCCAGGTCGCCACCAGGGTCTGCCACAGCAGGTACTCGGTGCCGCCGTCCGGCCACCCGTCACGGGTACCGAAACGGGCCGCGCCCTCGTGCCATCCCCGGACCGCCTCGACCCAGGCTCGGGGGTCCTCGACAGCGGCCAACAACCGGGCTCTGGCGTCCTCCGAGCGCTTGGTGTCGTGGGTGGTCAGTGTCGTCATCGTGGTCGGCCTGGTGAGGACGGTGTCTGCCGCGAAGGCGTGGAACTCCGCCGCCGAGACGCCCACCCGGGTGGGATCGCCGCCGACCTCGTTCAGTGCCACCAGTCGGTGCCAGCGGTAGAACGCGGTGTCCTCGACTCCCTTGGCCATCACCGGCCCGCAGGTCTGCTGGAACCGGACCACCACCTCGCGCCGGCGTGACTCGTCGGTGGCCGCGCGCACCGCACCGGGTGCCGTCGCTGCCAGGCCGCGGCCCAGCACCAGGTCCACGACGACGTCCAAGGTGTCGTGGCGTTCGTCGGGCAGCCTGTCGCGGGCCCGCGCGGCCGCGGCCGCGATGACCCTTTCCGCCTCGTCGGTCGCCTTCTCACCCGGCACCACGTAAGCGCGGTAACGGTCCATCGCCACCAACAACTCGACCGTGCAGTCGTCGAGGCCGCGGCGGGTGTGGTCGCGCAGGGCGACGTCGTCGTGGCAGATCTCGACCAGGACGTCCACCAGGCGATGCACCTCGGTGTACTGCCCCGCCGCGACGACCTCCCGCTTGGCGGCGTCGGCGATCTGCTCGAACGGTGCGGCATCGTCGCCGGCCAGTTCGGTGTACAGCGCCTGCAGGTCACCGACGGAGAACGGGTTGGTGAACAGGCCCGAGACGTGGCGGAGGGCGTCGTAGCCGGTGGTTCCGTCGCAGCGCCAGTCGTCGGGCAGGCGCTCGTCACCCTCCATGATCTTTTCGACCACCACCCACGGTCTGGTGGTCCGGCCGGTGGCTGCGGCTGCGTCACCCAGTCGATCGAGGTAGCCCCGCGGATCGGCGAGCCCGTCCGGGTGATCGATCCGGAACCCGTCCACCGTCCCGTCGGCGAAGGTGTCGATGAGGGCGGCGTGGGTGGCGTGGAAGACGTCGGGCAACTCGACGCGGACGGCGGCCAGCGTGTCGATGTCGAAGAACCTCCGGTAGTTCAGCTCCTCGTCGGCGACTCGCCAGTGGGCGAGTCGGTACCACTGCCGATCCACCAGTTCAGGCAGTGGTAGGTCCTCGGTCCCCGCGCGGACGGGCAGCACGTGGTCGAAATAGCGGAGCACGCGTTCTGCATTGGGGACGCCGTTGTCGCCGGTGGGAAACTCTGCGGTGTCGAGCGTCAGTTCCCCGGCGTCGATCACCTGCCCGATCCGCGACCCGAGGACAGGCATGAGGACGGCGCGATCGGGTGCGCTCCAATCGACGTCCAGCCATGGAGCGAACGGGGATCCCGGGCCATCGCGCAGGATCGACCACATGACGCGGTTGTGCCACAGCGGCGTGGGGACCGCCATGTGATTGGGAACGACGTCGACGATCAGGCCGACGTCACGCGCATGGGCCGCCTCGGCCAGGCCGATCAGCCCCGGGCGGCCTCCCAGGGCCTGCGAGATCTGCGAGTGGTCGACGACGTCGTAGCCGTGCGTCGAGCCGGGTACCGCCTCCAGGATCGGCGACAGGTAGAGATGGCTGACGCCGAGGTCTGCGAGGTAGTCGACGGCGTCACGGGCCTCGGCGAAGGTGAATCCGGGCTGAAGTTGTAGGCGGTAGGTGCTGACCGGGGGGAACCAGGACGTCACTGACCACGGACCTCGTCGGTGGGGATACGGCGCAGGACCACGGTGGCACGCGGCGGCAGATCCCGCTTGGCGCCCGCGTCGAGGGTCTCCAAGGCGGCACTGGACCGATCGGACTCGACCTTCGTCCCGACGGCACGGCTGGTGACGTAGGCGTGGGTACGCGGCGGCATGTGGTCGGCGTTCGCCGTGTCGACCATGACGTGCCACGTGGCCCCGAACGCCTCCCCGGGCAGGCTGAACGAGACGGGCTGCGCCGACGCGTTGATCATCAGCACGAACGAGTCGTCCACGATCCGCTCGCCGCGTTCGTCGGGCTCGATGATGGAGTCACCGTTGAGGAACACGGTGATGGCCTGGGTGTAGCCGTTCGTCCAGTCCGCGTCCGTCATCCACTCACCCGTGGGGCGCAACCACGCCACGTCGCCCAAGGTCTGGTCGGTCGCTGCGATACCGGTTCCCCCCAGGAAGCGCCGGCGTCGGAACACCGGGTGACCCTTGCGCAGGGCGACCAACCGCCGGGTGAATTCCAGGATGTGCTCGGCATCGTCGGACAGGTTCCAGTCCACCCAGGCCGTCGGGTTGTCCTGGCAGTAGGTGTTGTTGTTGCCGCCCTGGGTCCGGGCGATCTCGTCCCCATGCAGCAGCATCGGTACGCCCTGGCTCAGCAGCAACGTGGTCAGCATGTTCTTCGATTGGCGCAGCCGCACTGCCTGGATCTCGGGGTCGTCGGTCGGACCCTCCACGCCTGCGTTCCACGAGCGGTTGTGGCTCTCGCCGTCGACACCGCCCTCGCCGTTGGCGTCGTTGTGCCGTTCGTTGTACGACACGAGGTCGCGCATCGTGAATCCGTCGTGGGCGGTGATGAAGTTGACGCTGGCGATGGGCTTGCGGCCGGAGTGTTCGTACAGGTCGGAGGACCCGGTGAGGCGCTGGGCGAAGTCGCCGACGACGCCGGTCTCACCTCGCCAGAAGTCACGCACCGTATCGCGGTAGCGGCCGTTCCATTCCGACCACAGGGGCGGGAAGTTACCGACCTGGTAGCCGCCCTCGCCCACGTCCCAGGGCTCGGCGATGAGCTTGACCTGGCTGACGACGGGGTCCTGCTGGACCAGGTCGAAGAACGCCGACAGCCGGTCGACCTCGTGGAACTGCCGTGCCAACGTCGCGGCCAGGTCGAACCGGAAACCGTCCACATGCATCTCGGTGACCCAGTACCGCAGCGAATCCATGATGAGCTGCAAGACGTGGGGATGGCGCATCAGCAGGCTGTTGCCGGTTCCGGTGGTGTCGTAGTAGTAGGCCGGGTCGGAATCCACCAGGCGGTAGTACGCGCCATTGTCCAGACCGCGGAAGCACAGCGTCGGCCCCAGGTGGTTGCCCTCGGCCGTGTGGTTGTAGACCACGTCGAGGATGACCTCGATACCGGCCTCGTGGAGTGCCTTGACCATCGTCTTGAACTCTTGTACCTGCTGCCCGCGCTGGCCGGTGGCCGCATATGCGTTGTGCGGCGCGAAGAAGCCGATGGTGTTGTATCCCCAATAGTTGCGAAGGCCCCGGTCGAGAAGGTGCTTGTCCTGGACGAACTGGTGGACCGGCATCAGCTCGAGTGCGGTCACGCCCAACGCGACCAGGTACTCGATCATGACGGGGTGGGCGATGCCGCCGTAGGTGCCACGCAGCCGCTCGGGGATCCCGGGGTGCTGCTGGGTCATCCCCTTGACGTGGGCCTCGTACAGCACGGTCTCGTGGTACTGCGCCCTCGGCGCCCGGTCGTGGCCCCAATCGAAGTAGGGGTTGATGACCACCGAGTGCATGGTGTGGGCGCGTGAGTCGAGTCGCTGGATGCGGTGCTCGTCACGGCCGAAGCGGTAGCTGAACAGCGACTCGTCTCCGTCGGCCATCCCCTCGACAGCCTTGGCATACGGGTCGAGCAGCAGCTTGCTGGGGTTGCACCGCAGGCCGCGCTGCGGGTCGTAGGGACCGTGGACCCGAAAGCCGTAGCGCTGGCCGGGTTGCATCCCCGGGAGGTACGCGTGCCAGACGAAGCCGTCCACCTCGGGAAGGTCGATGCGTTGCCGTTCGCGACGGGCGTCGTCGAGCAGACACAACTCGACGCGGTCGGCCACCTCGCTGAACACGGCGAAGTTGGTACCCGCCCCGTCATAGGTGGCGCCCAATGGGTACGGGGTTCCTGGCCAGATCTCCATAGCGCGCTCAGGTTGCCAGCCGTGGGGGGGTGAGCGCATCCCGGGGGTGTGTCGCGCTCTACCGCTACAGCTGATGTGGGTGGGCGATACTGGGTTTGAACCAGTGACCTCTTCCGTGTCAAGGAAGCGCGCTACCACTGCGCCAATCGCCCATGACCCTGGGAGGGTCAAGAGGTGGTGACCGGATTTGAACCGGTGTACACGGCTTTGCAGGCCGTTGCCTCGCCTCTCGGCCACACCACCGGGTGGTGATTCCTGGGTGAATCGAGCGGACGACGGGACTCGAACCCGCGACCCTCACCTTGGCAAGGTGATGCGCTACCAACTGCGCTACGTCCGCACGGTCCCGGATGTGCTCTCAGCGTCCCCGGGGCTGGTCGAGAGTAGCTGAGGCCGTCACGGACAGTCCACCCGGTAGGCCGCGCGTGGCGTCGTCGCTAGGCCGACAATCGGGCAATCACCTGGTCAAGGTCCAAGTGGACCTCCTCGCGACCCATCGGCACGACAGCTGTGGTGGCGTCCAGGAAGCAGCGCAGATCAGTAGCGTCCGCCTGCAGGACGGCACGACCGTCGGGACTGGACAGCGAGATGAGAACGAGGTCGGTGTCGCCGTCCCTCGTGGGCCAGACATGCACGTCGCCGAGGCCGTTGGCCTCGTTCAAGCCGTTGATCAACAGTTCGCGGGCGAAGACCCACTCGACGGTGGCGTCGCTGCCACGAAACGCCGCACGGACGGCGTAGGGATCGGCCGCCGAGTAACGCAGAGACACCTGCAACGGGACCGGCCCAGAGTCCGGGATGACGAGGTTGAGCGTGATCTGGACCTCGACATCAAGTTCGCGACGATCCGTCACACGTGCCTCCTGTTGGTCAATCCGTGCCTGACTTGGTCAATCCGTGCTCGACCCGCCCCATCATGGACGAACCGTGCCATCTCCTGGCGACAAACCTGACAGTGGCGTAGGGGACATGCGCAAGGGAAACCGGCGTGGCGCCCTGGAACCCGGTCGGCCCACCCCCGATCGCCCGGCTGCTCGGTCGCTCGGCGCACGGTGAGCGCCCATCACAGTGCGCAGCGATCGCGCTCGGGCCGGTCGACCCGCAGCCAACACGGTGATCGTCGATCGCCCGATGCCTACGCTGAGCGACGTGAGCAGGTGGGCGGCAGCGCTGACCGAGCGGCGGGCGCAGCTCCAGGGCCGCCCGTTCGCTGTGGCCGCCTGGAAGATCGGCGTGGGCGTCGTCGGAGGGGTGGTCATCGCTGCTGGTGTGGTCATGTTGGTACTGCCCGGCCAGGGCTTGGCGACGATCGTGGTTGGGCTGGCCATCCTGTCCACCGAGTTCCGGTGGGCCGCACGACTCCGCCACCGGGTGGTCGGCGCGGTCCGCGTGACAGGCAGGTGGCTCGGCCGGCAACCACGGTGGATTCGCGCTGCGGCGTGGCTCGGCTTCGCGGCGGTCCTCGTCCTTCTCGGATACGCCACCCTGATCGTCACCGGAGTGCCGCGGTGGTTGCCAGGCTGGCTGAGCAACCCGTTGACCTCACTGCCCCTGGTGCGCGGATGAGAACGGTGTCGCTGCACTAGCATTGCCATCTGGCGCTGAGCGCTGCGGGCGGTTAGCTCAGTGGTAGAGCACTTCGTTCACACCGAAGGGGTCGCTGGTTCGAACCCAGTACCGCCCACCCAGGTCAGAGGTTTGCCTCTGCATGCTTGTTCGTGGCAACGGTGATCCGGCTGTCCCGCAGGATCTACGTCGCCACCCGCCGGTGGACATTCAGTGCCGCCAACAGCGCAGACGCCTATACATCTGTGGCGGGTCGAAAGCGGAACTATGCTGTCAACCTTCCTGGCTGAAGTGCTACGGGCACCGCTGGTCAGAATCGTGGCCCATCGAGTGAAGGCGGTGAGCATGGCTCGCATCGACTACTACGACGACCCGAACGCGCCCGCCGCGAACAGCCTTGTCCCGTCAGCCAACGTGGTTGTTGTCGACGACGCTGGGCGGGTGCTGGTGATTCACCGCACGGACAACGACAACTGGGCGTTGCCCGGTGGGGCTATGGACCTGGGGGAGTCCCTGGTGGCCACGGCCGTGCGGGAGGTTAAGGAGGAGACGGGCATCGACTGCGAGGTGACCGGTCTGGTCGGGATCTATACCGACCCCAAGCACGTGATCCTCTACACCAGCGACGGTGAAGCCCGACAGGAATTCTCGGTCGTCTTCATCGCCCGGGCGACCGGTGGTACCCCGACCCCGAGTGATGAGTCCCGCGAGGTGGTGTGGGTAGCTCGTGATGATTTGGCCGGGTTGCGGATGGACCGGTCGATGCGGATACGGGTCGAGCACTTCATCACCGACCGCGCGGGGCCGCACCTCGGCTGACCCGGCACCGAGCCTTGAACGCCGCGAAGGGGGATGCCGACGAGAACGAGTTCACCCATAGAACAGAAGCCAATCGCGGTCGGTAAAGGTCGGCGCCTGGTTCGAGTCGGACGTCATGTCGGCCGAGTTGACCGCGGCCAGTGGTTGACTCTCGCCCGTCTCCTGGGCTGCACCTATTGGGCCTGAGGGGATGGCCGCGGTAAGGAACTCCCCGCTCAAGGCATCCATCAGCCGGCGTTCGTAGGCCTCGATCGACGCGCATGAGTAGTGAGCCATTAACACGCATAACGAGCGGCGCCCGAAGCCCGACGCCAGTATGATAGGAACGCCGTCGAGCGCGTGGAAGTCGCTGTCCACCAGGCCAGGGGGCGTACCGGATGTCATGCAGCCAAGCCGCTGCCCCCACTAGCTCGGCATCCGCATCGAGAGCACCCGCCAAGGACCGCGCCTGAGCCGCGGCAGTCGACGTGTGCGTCCACCGCTATGGCAAGACTGTCGCCAACACCCACCGGCCAGACGCTCCGCGCATCGAGCAGGAGGTCCGGACACTTGCTAACCCTACGACCCGGTAAGCCTCACGGCCCCCTATCTCGCGCTGCGCGATGGTGACACCTGCAACCAAGCCAGGGACTTATGGGACGTGTGAATGTAGCGTCGGTAACTGGAGGTGGTTCCATGACCGACCCAGCCAAGACCAACGAGATCCTGCGCCGAGCGATGGCCGAGGCCCGCCTACGTGACGTCGACATCGCCGCCAACCTCGGAGTCGACCCCAAGACCGTCCAACGCTGGCTCGCCGGACGGACCCCTCAACCCCGGCACCGGTGGGGCGTCGCCAGCCTCGTCGGCCGCCACGAGTACGACCTGTGGCCCGAACTGGTCGGCGCCGGTGCCGCCAACATTGGCCACGAACTCCATGCCACCTACCCCCACCGCAGCGCTGTGCCCCGCGAGGTCTGGCGCGCCCTGTTCGAGACCGCCACGACCGAGATCGGCATCCTCGTCTACAGCGGCCTGTTCCTCGCCGAGGACGCCGGCGTCATGCGCATCCTGCGAGAACGAGCCGCCGCCGGGGTCACCGTCCGCATCCTCCTCGGGGACCCCGACAGCCGCCACGTTGCCGCCCGCGGGCTCGACGAAGGCATCACCGACGCCATGCCAGCCAAGGTCCGCAACGCGATCGTGCTCTACCGGCCCCTCGCCGCGATTCCCGGTATTGAGATCCGCTTACACGGGACCGTCCTGTACACGTCGATGTACCGGGCCGACGACGACATTGTCGTGAACCCGCACATCTACGGGATCGCCGCCGCCTACGCCCCGATTCTGCACCTACGCCGCAGCGCCGACGACGACCTCACAGGGGCGTACCTCACCGCCTTCGAGCGCGTCTGGGGCAGCGCAACACCGCTGGACGCCACCGCCTCGTCGGCGCCGGTCAACGGCAGGCAGGTTCAGCACGCTTGAACCTCCGCTATCCCAGCACGGCCGCCAGCACCGGCAGCCCCGTCTTGTTCTCCAGCCACCGCCGGGTTTCGCGCTGCAACATCTCCGTGTCGCCAAGGTGCGTGATATCGGGGACACAGATCGCCGTGACGCTGCGCGCCGTCGCTGCCTCGGCGAGAGCCACCAGCGCACTGCCGTCACGCATCATGTTCGACTGCACGAACAACTCCCCGAGCGCGAATCTCTCACGGTCGGCGAACTCCGTCAACGACCGAGCGAGCTCCGCCCGCTCCTTCGACCCCGTGTACACCGTCACCTTTACGTAGCCCAGCATCAAGGGCCGCGGCACCTCGTTCATGATCGTGCCCTTAGATCGTATCGTCGTCATGGATGGGTCCGGGATGGGCGGGCACTGCGTCCAGCACCCATCCCGGCGCCCACCACAGAGACTCACCAAAGCGGCGCGACATTCCGACCGCGCAACCGTGACGGCCCTAGGATGTGAGTCCGTCCCAAGTTCGTCCGCATCTCGTCTGAAGTGATGATCGCGGAACATTCACGGCATCGACTTGTATCAAATTACCAACAAATTGGACCACTCCAGCGAGGCTGCAAGATACTCTCTGACCGACGCCTCCTGATCGCATCACACCACAGACGGGTTCGCGCAGGGCCACAGAGCCGCTCCCAGGTGTCAGACATTCGCCTTTCGGTCTCGCTTAAAATCTTGCATTGGACTGCCTCAGCCTGTGGTTGGGGAACTCCACAACGTTAGGTCCTCGGACGCGACAACTCTGAACCGCCCCGGCGTGTCCGGAGACTCTGATCCTTGGGAAGGATGGAGTCATGCCTGGGAACACGTCGAAGAGGTACCCGCCGGAGCTGAAGGAGCGGGCGGTGCGGATGGTCGCCGAGATCCGTGCTGATCATGAGTCGGAGTGGGCGGCGATGGTCAAGGTCGCTGACTTGTTGGGGGTCACGACACCGGAGACGGTCCGGCAGTGGGTCCGCCGGGCCGAGGTCGACGACGGGACCCGCGCCGGGGTCACGTCGGAGGAGTCGGCTGAGGTGCGCCGGTTGAAGCGGGAGAACGCGGAGCTGAAACGTGCGAACGCTATTTTGAAGGCGGCGTCGAGTTTCTTCGCGGCCGAGCTCGACCGGCCCTCTCGGTGATCGTGGACTTCGTCCGTGAACACGCCGACCGCCGCCAGGACGTGGCTGGTGGCGGGTTGCGGTGGGGTGTCGAGCCGATCTGCGCGGTGCTCACCGAGCATGGCCTCAAGATTGCCCCGTCGACGTATGACGAGTACCGCGACCGGCTGCCCTCGAACCGGCAGCAACGGGATGAGCAGTTGAAGGTCGAGATCGCCCGGGTCCACGCCGCGAACTTCGGTGTGTACGGGGCCCGGAAGGTGTGGCTGGTGTTGAACCGGGAAGGGATCCCGGCCGCGCGGTGCACGGTGGAGCGCCTGATGCGGGAGTTGGGCCTGGTCGGCGTCCTGCGCGGGACGGTCAAGAAGACGACCATCGCCGACCCGGCAGCGCAGCGCGCCGATGACCTCGTCGCTCGGAAGTTCGCGCCCACGGCCCCGGACCGGTTGTGGGTCGCGGACATCACCTACGTCTCGACGTGGTCGGGGTGGGTCTACACGGCGTTCGTGGTCGATGCCTACGCCCGGCGGATCCTGGGTTGGCGGTGCGCCACGGCCATGACCACACAGCTTGTTCTCGACGCGGTGGAGCAGGCCATCTGGACGCGGCACCGCACCGGGGAATCCTTGGAATCCGTTATCGCGCACAGCGACCGCGGCTCCCAATACACCGCCGTGAAAGACGGCGAACGTCTGACCGAGGCCGGCATCACACCGTCGGTCGGCTCTGTCGGCGACTCGTTCAACAACGCTCTGGCCGAGACGATCAACGGTCTCTACAAGACCGAACTCATCACGCCACGTAAGCCCTGGAAGACCGTCGACGACGTCGAGATCGCCACCGCCGAATGGGTTGACTGGTTCAACCACCGCCGCCTCTACGAGTACTGCGGCGACATCCCACCCGCCGACCTCGAAGCCGCCTACTACGCTCACACCACCCTCACGCCGCCGGCGGAGGTCTCAAACCAGTGAGTCTCCGGACACGCCGGGGCGGTTCAGACAACCGTAGGCTCCCCACTTGTTGTGCACTTTCGGTTCATGCTTGACGCTCGCGCTTCGGTTCAGGGTTGTGAATGCGCGGGGTCGCACAGGTGGCCGGCCGGAGACTTGAACACGCTACCCCGCTGGTTTCCACCCACTCGGCGCGCCCCGCTGAAGAGGCAGCATGCAACAGTAGGGCCACCGTAGCCGACTTTGGTACATAGTCTGTCATCCGGGGCGAACCGATCGAACCCTACGTAGTTCTATCCTTACCATGTTCACGACTCTTTAGGTCATCAAGGCGATTTCGTAGGCCCGTGAGTATTGTTCGGAAACGCTCTCGCGTCTCCGCGTGTAACTCGGGGCAAGAGTTGGTAGCGACGAGCTGCTGAACCGCGCGATTCAGATTCTTCTTGTTAACGATAATACCTTCCCCGAAGATCGCTTCGCAGATCACCTGCTTATCCGACTTCTCAAAGACCTCTTCGAGACTTTTGCCCTTCAGCTCGGGCAGCAGGTCGCTCAGCGTCATTACGCGACCCGAAAGTATCTCGCCGAACCTAGCGAGGTAACGCTTCTTCTGCGCCACTCCTTCAGCGTCGCCGTCCAGCAGGCATACGAATTCGCGCGCCTGAGAAATGTACAAGGCTATAGGTGCGTCAAGCGAACCAGCCCCACCCCCCGGGTACGTATGAACAAAACCTTCCCCTAGGGCTATTTCACCAAGCCGAAGAGTATAGAAGTCGTTCTTTCCCTCGACCAGTGCCAGGCTGGGCACGAGTTCCGGCCTCGACGGGCGGTATTCGAGTACGTCCAAGATTGGCTTGAAGTACTCGGACTGCTCGGGGTGTCTGGCCGCGAAAGATCGGTAGGAGGATAACTGTATGTCAGTCTCTCGTGCAGTTGTCTCTAGAGTGTCCCCACCGGGTTGCACAGCTTGATTCATAACGACATACGTCGCATCAAGCCATGCTGGATTGATTAGATGATGACTATGCGTTGTGTAGATAATCCGGGCGTTTTCGGACAAGCGCTCGAGGCTCTGCAGCAACTGTTCTTGCGCAGTGGCGTGTAGATTGCTAGCGGGCTCGTCAAAGAGAAATATGACCTCCCTTGTGGACCCACTTCGACGCCCCCTCAAAGACGTTAATAGAAGAAAAACGAAAACCACCGGAAGCCCAGTGAACGCTCGGCGACGCTGAAGTATCCGTCCTGATCCACAATTCTGAATTCCACATAGGGTCGCCGGTTGGCTGGATCGGGGGCCTCTGGCTCTCCGTAGCCAACCCGCAGGTCGAGGCCCATCGCTGTTTGGCGGCGGAGGGTGGTTCGCCACGCGTCAAATACGAGTGCTCCCATATGGCGGCCCATAGCCAAAACGAGATTATCCAGGCTTGTGCGATCTGCGGACTCTCCCGACACTGCCCGGTCTCTTAGGTGTGTCTCGACATTAGTGTCGTTCCCAAGGAGATCAAGCATGTCTTGAAGAATTGATCTATAGAACGCGTCAGTTGCGGACTCCCCCTCTTGGGCTTCCAAAAAGATCCTTTCCGGAAAGTCAAAGAGAAAGTTGGGAAAGTACCAGACTGCCGGCGCCTTGGCTCGCACGAACTTGGTTGCCTCGGTCCAAGCCAATGGTGCTTGCGCCTTCGTGAACGCGTGGTCTTTTCTTTGGCCACTGGTGCGACCGGTGCCCGTGAAGCCGGTCCACCATGCTGTACGGCTCTCGAATTTGCTGTCTCGGTATGAGTAGACGTCTCGAATTTGGAACGACTTGGAGATGTTGGATAATGTATAAGCGCGCTTCTTCAGCAGAGACGTCAGCTCAATCACATCTCGCTCTGTGAGCTCAATAGAAACTGCTATTTCTACTTCTCCGGTGAAGTTGGCGCGCCGCGAGACCGGAATCAATGAGTGCTCGTCGCGGCTGGCACGCCCGGAGACCTCATCAGCGCCCAGGTCTTCCTCACTCATCGAGAAGGCGTCGATTGCCTCAAGCACAGTAGTCTTGCCGCTTTCATTGAGTCCGACGAGCGTGTGAACCCTGGATGTCGATCCGCCGAAATTGAACTGAAGGTCCTTGATCCCCTTAAAGTTCTTAATGTGAAACTCGGAGTAGAGCAACAGCAAACCCCTTTCGTCTAGGCGTGAACATCTGCCGCAGCAACGATTGCAATGTCAGCTGCGAACAGTAGCTGCTCAGCATGCCTCGCCATAGCGCGGCTGCCGAGCCATGGGGACCTCGTTTTGGGTCAATGCGGCCTGCTGCGGGGCCGCGGGGTCACTGGACCTCGCGGCTTACGCCCTCCGATGGCGCTACCGGCAACGCGCATCCACTGGCGCCCAGGCACGACATCAGGGGCGCCAGGTCATTGACGGTCCAGCAGACCTCAGATCTGCGGATCCAACGCCGGGCTCAGTGCGGAATCATAGGAAGGGTCACCGAAGGGTGGTGCCACCCCCAGGGGTCACCCGTAGTCAGCAGGAAGTCAGCAGACAGCCCGTCAGTCGACGTCATCCAATTGACTGGACAGCAGGTGGACGAGCACGACCGACCTCACCTAGGCCTACCACCTTCGTTCACACCGAAGGGGTCGCTGGTTCGAACCCAGTACCGCCCACCCAGGTTGATGAGCCGTTTCGTTGGCGTGCGCGCCTCTCTACAGGCCCAACTCGCCGATCGAGAGGCCGACGTCGCGAAGGATGCCCCGGAGCGTTCCCTTGGCGACGTCACGCCCACCGTGGACGGGCACGGTGGTGCCTCGACCGTCGGGGTGACGCATAACGTGGTGGCTGCCAGCGATGCGGGCGACGAAGAAACCATGACGTTCCAGGGCCTTGCCTTAACGATTGCACCACCGGGGACCGATGGGACGGCCATCAGGCAGCGGTGACGGTGAGCGTCAACTCCCGTGGCACGCCGAACTCCTCGATGAGACCGGCAAGTGCCTCGCGAAGATCCGCTATGGCCGCCTCCTCGGTGTCGCCCTCGCCATGGGCGCCGACGCCGGGGCGCAGTTGCGCGTGAGCGCACCAGATGCCGTCCTCGTCCTGCTCCACGTCGTACGGGACGCGCACGGTCCGTTGGCTCACCGTTCCACCGTACCCGGCGCCCCACACGCGCGTCAGGATCCAACTACTGGCCACCCGGTGGCGCGCAGGTGAGGACGCCGCGGAAGTACACCTACGCGTCCGACCATGGACGCCCCTCACCCAACCGCATCCGACCCGGCGGCCTGGAGTTCACACCGAGGGGATCGCTGGGTCGAACCCAGTACCGCCCACCAGCACGAATGCCTCCCCTGCCTTTCCGGGCCCGGGACCAGTGTGATAAGAAGTCAGCCGAACACGACCAGTGGGCCGGGGCTGCGCTCCCACAGGGGATCGCAGCCCGGGCCGATTCGTCGTGAGAAGCACCTAGCACGTGCCGCCCAGGACGACGCCGGCGTTGTTGGGCGGGACGGGGCTGTTCTGCCCCACAGCGGTGAGCGTCCCGTCAGCGGTGTCGGCGCCGGAGTACGTGGCGACCACACGCTCACCCGACGGCACGAGGACACCCTTCACGAGGCCGGTGAACGCCGTGCCCCCGTTCGTGATGACCTGCGTGATCGTTCCCACGAGCCGGGCCTTACCGGTGGCCGGGTCAGTGATCCGGATAGTGCCGTCGAGGCTGCCCACGCCCGTCGCGAAGGACACGAGCCCGGCCCCGGTCAGGACCACGGTGCCGGTGAGCCGGGGGTCGCTGCTCGTGGACGTCCCGGACAGCGTCGCCTGGATCCGGACCACAGCCGAGTCCGTGCAGGGCGTGATGACCGGCTGGCCCTGCGGGCGCGTCACCAGCTCGAAGGCAGCGGGAGCGACCGCAGCCGGGCGGTCGTGGTACCTCGTCGTGGCGGGCACCGTGCCCATGGGCTCGCCCGTGACACCGGCGTTCGCCGTCGGCGCCACCGCAATGGCACCCAACGCGAGAACCGCCATCAGTCGCAGCTTCGTTCCGTTCATGTCGCTCTCCTTCATCCAGCCCGGCTCGATCGGCCGGGGACATGGAGATGACGAAGCTGACGGCCTGAATCGACAGGGGTGCCTGCATCGTGTGCCCGGAACAAGGCGGCGCCCTGGGCTGGAATGAGCGACCGGTCGCTGGGCGAGCCTCCATTGGCGCGATGGTGAGTACGCGGCTGGGGTCCTCGCCTGCATGGCAACCGGACGCGCCGGATCAGAGCTGTCGTGGTCATTCGGTTGGGTCCGGGTCCACCGTTCGACTCCTCTGCGACCAAATAGGGCACCCGAACCGCAACCGTCTGCAAGCTTCTCTCGGGTGCGTCCCATCAGCGTCCGCCGTCATGTCGTCCTGACTCTCGTCACCCTCGGTTTGTGGCTGTTCGTCCGACCCGCGATTGTTCTCTGGCGCCACGGTTTGAAGGGTGCCGCGGCCGCATGGTCTGGCGCCGTCACCGTGCTCTTGATCGTTATCGGGTCATTGGGAGGCGGCAGCGATGACGCGGCCGTGTCCGCTGAACCCGGCGCCCCGAGCACGCCTGCTCGGGCGCTCGTTGCACCAGCGCAGAAACCCACTCCGGAGAATGCGACGGCGCTACCGCAGGAGGAGTCAGCAGCAGCCGTGTCGACGGCCGCGATGACTCCATCACCCCCGCCCGCCACGGCACCCGCTGCGGCTGCCACTGCTCGCGTCGCGGTGGACCCAGCTCCGACGCCAGCACCAGCACCCGCTGCGCCACGCACGACCGCGGCGGCCCCGCCACCAGCTCCGGAGCCCGAACCAGCCCCCGAGCCTTCCCCTCCCTCCCCTCCGGCCCCGGTCGAACCAGTCGCTCCGGCGCCCGAGCCGCCTCCACCTCCGGTGGTGGCGAGGACGTATCAGAACTGCGACGCCCTGAACGTGGATTACCCGCACGGCGTTGGCCGCGCGGGCGCCGTCGACCGCGTCAGCGGCGGCGGGTCCCCGGTGACGACGTTCGAAGTCAACGATGAGGTCTATGCGGGCAACACCGGACGCGACCGGGACGACGACCAGATCGCTTGCGAGCGAGCCTAAATCCAGGCTGCCCGTACGCCCGGCCTCGCAACAGGTGATGAAGAGGCAACAGGGGAAGGTAGTGATCATCCGCGCGAGCCCTCATCAGCGCTGTCACGGATGAAGCTGCGCGCCCGTGACGAGCATTTGCGAGGTTGTCATCACCGCCCCCAACGCCGACTGGCACGCGACCTTCACTCGCCGCCTGGTCGAGGAACACCTCGTCGCTGGCGCACACCAGATCAACACGATCCGTTCGATCTACCACTGGCAAGGTCAGATCATGGATCAGCCGGAAGCACGGGTAGCCCTACACACCCGCACCGACCTCGTACCAGCCATCATCGAACGCGCCAACGCCGATCACCCCTACGAAGTCCCCTGCGTCGTCGCTTTACCGATTGTCACTGTCAACCCGGCTTACGAGCGCTGGGTACTCGACGAGACCTCGGTCCCCGACCGGAATTGAGCAGCCAAGGCCGTGCCCTGCTGAGTTCACCTCGGGAGTGGGGATCGGGACTGGATGGGAGGTGCGCGTCGAGTCAGGTGATGTGACCCGTGAGCGCAGCTCAGTTGCCGTGCAGCGCGGTGGTGACCGACGCCAGGACGGCGCGCCAGTGGGTGCGCTGCCGTTCGCGCTCTTCACCGCTGGCGAGGCGCTCCTGATGAAAGCGCCGCAGAGTACGGCCAGGGCCCGCCGTTTGAACGGCGACCTGGACGGTTGTGTCGTGGTCCCAGCGGGGGGGGTCGCCACGTCAGGCGAACGCGATCCCGGTGGCGGAGCCTGCGGATCTCACCGTGGGTCCCATCCCCGGTCCGGTACTGCTGCCCCGGCTCTTCAAGAACCGTTATCCCGTGGCCCAGCCAAACCTGCATCCCTTCCGGTGAAGACAAAAAGTCCCACACGTGCTCAACCGGGAAATCCAGCGTCGCGGACACCCCGATCTGCCACCCGGCGCCCCACCCTGCCACGGACGCACCGCCGATGTTCGGTCAGCTGCTGCTCGCTCGCCCGACGACCGTCCGAGCGGCATCCTGCAACGGTGTGACGAAGGCGGCGGGGTCCTCCAGGCGGACCAGCGAGATCGCGTACCACGTCGGGCCCACCCGGAAGAAGATGGCGAAGTCCTCCTGCTGCGCCTCGTCGCCGATACCCGGCACCTCGGTGAAGACGTGTCCCAACGTGTCCCGATCGGTTTCGAGAAACTTCAGCGCGCCGTCCCCGACGAACAGGTCGACCTGCGCGGTCGGCCCCGTTGGGTCACCGGTGTACTGGCATAGCGTGGGCGCCTGCCCGGGCGGGCCCGCAGGCGTCGCATCCAGCAAGGCGGTGCCGGCGAGGGTCTCGGCATCGGCCTTGGTCAGGAGAGCGCACAGGTCGGCGGGCGGAGCGGCCGCGATTGACCCACCTTCAGAGGGCGGCGCGGCCACCTCGACTTCGGGGGCAGCACTGCCCTGCGTGACAGTCTCGGTAACGGTGACGGTCGGCCCAGCGATTGGTGTGGCGCTGCCACACGCGCTCAGCAACGGCAACGCCAGCAGCAACGCGACGATCCTCATGCGTGTCCTCTCGTGACGAGCTCGCAACGACCGCCGGTCAGCCGGTGCATAACGGAACGTCGGGTAGCACCTGCTTGCGGCTGAGCACCACCGCGCTGGTCTCCACAGAGTTCTCGATTTTGGTGCCCTTGGGCAGCAAGCGGGCGAGCACGGTCGCCACCGTCGGCGAAACGGACAGTCCGATGCCTCCGGCGACCTTGATGTCCAGAGCGGCCCCCACGCAGCGGGCGAGCGGGGCGCCGAGCGCCGACCCGTTCGTCACACCCATGGCGATGGTCAGCGCACCGTAGGGTCCGAAGTTCGCCGACGGACCACCCAGCCCCACACCGACCTTGGTCTTGACGGCCAGCACGATGCCGCTGGGGCCGAGTGTGATCCCGCTGATGCTGTCCATGATGCTGGTCTTGACGCCGAAGGTCGGCGCCAGCACTTCGCCCCCCGCCACGCCGATCGGGCCGTCGAGGGTGTACGCGCCCGAGCCGAGCAGGGTGGAGTTCTGGCCGACCAGCGCGGTCTCCACAATGAAGGTGTAGGTCACGGTGATGGTGACCGGCAGCCCCGCCGTGGCGGGACCCGGCGGGATGGGGAAGGTCAGCTTCACCGGGAGCTCGACCTTGATCTTGCCGTTCGCGCCGCTGGCGGCACCGATACCCGCCGACAGGTCGACGGTGAAGCCCTTGATCCCGTTGATGACGAAGCCGGACTCGACGACCTGGCCGTCCGTGATCCTGACGCCGGAATCGATCCGGAGGTTGTCGACCTCGAAGTTGAGGGCGATGCCCACCTTGAGGTTCTTGGGACCGGCGTAGCTGACCTCCAGTCCCAGCTTGTTCGGGCTGCCCGACGCCTTGGCAGTCCATGCGCCGACCGGCACGGTGAGAGAGGCCGGGCCAGCGGGCGGCAGCGGTGACGTCAGGGGACTGGCTGGGCCCACCGGTGGCACGGCCGCCTGCGCACCGATCAGTTGCACGCGGGTGTCTCCAGCGGTCATTCCGGTGTCGGGCGGTGTCAGATCGTCCTCCGCCGTGATCGGCTCCCCGGTGGTGGGATCACCCAGCGCGCCCGGCAGATCGGGCACCTCCGAATACCACAGGGCGGCCGGGTCGAGCGGCTGGCTCAGGTTGATCTCACCGTCGAGGATCAGGTCGGTCAACTCGATTGGGCCCAGGGTCACCAGTCGCAACGGACCGCGGTCGTCGGCGGCGTTCTCTATGGCCACGACCCGCCCCACAGCCAAGCTGGTCGCGAACATCACCGAACCCACCTCGAGATCGCTCACCCCGGGCGCTGTGGCGTCCATGGCGTATACCAAGCCGTCGGACCCGACCGAGCGGACTGCCGCTGGCCCACCCCCGATGACGATCACATCCGGCTGGTAGACCACATCAGCGTCAGGCAGTGGCCCGTGGCCATACGTCGCGACGGCCGCCTCCAGCTCGTCGGGCGACAGTGAGCCGACAGCAGTGGGCGTGCCACTCGTCTCGGATGTCCCGACGGCGCCGTCGGCCCCGACGCTGCACGCCGCCAGACCCACCGTGACGAGGGCGGCCAGCACGACGGAGGCGCGCGTAACCAGGACATGCCGCATTCTCCCTGCCCCCTCTCACGGTTGCCGGTACGCAGCTCAAATCTTGCGGAGGGTAGCGAATCTGAGGCGGTGGTGATGTCGCCGCGACGCGCGTGCCTGTCCACGGGTCAGGGTGGGGGCCTTGGCACCCGCGCACCACGACAGCATGATCAATCCATGAGGATCGTGGACCTGTCCATCCCGGTCGACGAAACCACGCCCGTGTACCCGGGGGACCCGCCGCCACGGCTGAACGTGCACACCACCATCGAGGCGTCAGGCTTCAACTTGTTGCACGTCAGCATGGGTTCGCAGACCGGGACCCATGCTGATGCACCGTTCCACTTCGCCTCGTCGGGTGCCACGATCGACGACGTTCCGCTGGAGCGGTTCTTGGGGCCGGCGGTGGTCGTCGACGTCCAGTCCATGCCCACCCGCACGGCGATCGGCCCACACCAGCTCGATGCCGTGGCCGACCGCCTGGTGGCCGGCGTCATCGTGGTGTTCCACACCGGGTGGGCGCAGCACCGAGGTTCGCCTCGCTACCTCGACCACCCCTTCCTCGCTCCGGCCACATGCGAAGCGCTGCTGACTGCCGGGGTGCGGACCGTGGGCATAGACGCCTTCAGCGTGGACGAGACACCCGCAGCCGACCATCCCGCGTCCGGCTTTGCCGCTCATCACGTCCTCGCCGCCGCCGAGGCTGTGATCATCGAGAACCTCACCGGTCTGGAGGGCATCGCCGAGCTGCTCGACCCGTGGATCGCGGCATTTCCGATCAAGCTCAGCGGAGCGGACGGGGCACCGGTCCGCGCGGTGGCCATGGATCTGCCCGGCACGGTGGCCCGGTGAAAGGTCGATTGGTGATCTCGTGGTGACCGCTCGCGGTTCGACAGCCGACGGCCCGCTGGGCAGGCCCGTCAGGCACTCTCGTCCGCCTCAATCAGCTTCGCTGACCCTTCGTACCGGACGCTAGAGGACGTCCGCATATGCCGACAAGACCGGCTGTCCGCCCAGATGTGCGTACAGCACTCTGGATCCGGCCGGAATGTCACCTGATGTGATCATGCCGATCAATCCCGCCATCGACTTCCCTTCGTATACCGGGTCGGTGAGCATTCCCTCCAGTCGCGCACACGTTC
Source organism: Micrococcales bacterium (assembly GCA_031398915.1). Taxonomy (GTDB): domain Bacteria; phylum Actinomycetota; class Actinomycetes; order Actinomycetales; family JBBAYJ01; genus JANNOG01. The sequence goes on from JANNOG010000093.1 coordinate 31,686, forward strand.
TGATCGCGTCGAGGGTCTGCTCGTCCGGTAGTCCGTAGATTCCCGCCGCGTAGCCATCGACGATGGTGATCTCGTCGTCGCGGACGTCTCGGTCGAGCCCGATCGAGGCCGCGGTGGCGCGCGCGATCCGGGTCACCTGCTCACGTGTCCTGGTCAGGGTCGCGGAGGCATCCACGCCGAGGACACGTCGGTCATCGCGGCCCTCGACAGCGAATCCCGCGACCATTCCGGCGTGCGTCGATCCGGTGACGGTGCACACCACGATGTGATCGAAGAACAGGCCGTGGTCGTCCTCCTGCTCCGCCACCTCCCGGGCCCATCGGGCGAACCCCAGCCCGCCAAGTGGGTGATCGGAGGCGCCTGCCGGAATGGCATAGGGCTTTCCGCCGGATTCGACCACCGAATCCAGGGCGCGTTGCCAGCTGGTGCGAATCCCGATGTCGAATCCCGCCGGGTCGAGCCTTACGTCACCTCCCATGATTCTCGACAGTTGGATGTTTCCCACGGTCTGGTACGCGTCGCCCGGATAGTCGACCCAGTTCTCCTGGACGGTCACCGACTTCAGCCCGAGGTGCGCAGCCACGCCGGTGACCTGGCGTGTGTGATTGGATTGGACGCCACCGATCGAGACGAGAGTGTCACAGCCCTGGGAGAGTGCCTCTGCCACCAGATACTCGAGCTTGCGTACCTTGTTACCACCGAATGCGATCCCCGAATTGCAGTCCTCCCGCTTGGCCCATATCTCGACACGTCCCCCCAGGTGCTCGGACAGTCGCCGCAGTGGATGGATGGGCGAGGGGCCGAAGGTCAGCGGGTATCGATCGAAGTCATCCAGCGAGGTCATCGATCGACCTCGGCGTATTCGGGAGGGACTCCGCCGGTCGCCACCGGCCCCCAGGCCTCGATCGTGATGGCGATACACACCTTGTTGCGCTCACGCATGGCCCGTCGATAGTCGTCCCAGTCGGGGTGCTCGCCCGCCGCCGCCCGGTAGTACTCGACCAGCGCGTCGACACCTGGCTCACCCGCCAGAACCGTCGCCACCCCGTCGACCTGCACCCATGCGCCGTCGAAGTCGTCGCTGAGGACGAGGACCGCGCACCTCGGGTCGCGTTGCAGATTGCGGGTCTTGGCCCGTGCCGGATAGCTCGAGATCAGCAGCCGGCCATCCGCCGCCTGTGCGCCGGTCACGGGTGACAGCTGCGGGCGACCATCAGCCCGAGTGGTCATCAACACGTAGCAGCGCCGGCCGGCGAGGAAATCACGCAAACCGCCGGCGTCGACGGTATCTGTCGTTGCGACGTTCATCAGGCTCCTTGGGGTTCGAGGGCGTTAGGGGAGTCGGGGCGCCCGCGCCGCGGCGCTCACCGGTGGGCGACAGGTCGAGTGCCCTAGCGTGTCATCGTGACCGACTCGCTCATCGACACCGACCTGGCCGGCATGACAGCGGGACAGCGGCTCACGGATCTGGGGCACGGTGGGCCCGGGGTGGTCGTGGCGCGTGTCGACGGTGTCCTGCGCGATCTCGACCACGTGCTGACGGGCGGCGAGACGGTCGAAGCCGTCCGGGCCGACTCGCCCGACGGACTGGCCGTCCTGCGGCATTCGGCCGCCCACGTCCTCGCCCAGGCCGTTCAGGAAACCGTGCCCGGTGCCCGACTGGGGATCGGGCCCCCGGTGACCGACGGGTTCTATTACGACTTCGACGTCGACCAGCCCTTTACGCCCGACGACCTCGCCGCGCTCGAAAAGGTCATGGCGCGCATCGTCAAGGAGGGCCAGACCTTCCGACGGCGCGTGGTCACCGACGACGAGGCACGGGTCGAGCTGTCAGCCGAGCCGTACAAGCTCGAACTGATCGGGCTCAAGGGCCCCGCGGCGTCCACCGCTGCCGACGGCGCCGGTGCCGAGGTGGGCGGTGCCGAACTCACGATCTACGACAATGTGCGCCGCGACGGCACGGTGGCCTGGCGTGACCTGTGTCGTGGCCCCCATGTCCCCAGCACCCGCGCCCTCGGCAACGGCTGGAAGCTGATGCGGACCGCCGCGGCGTACTGGCGCGGAAGCGAGAAGAACCCCCAGTTGCAGCGTGTCTACGGCACGGCGTGGGCTACCAAGGACGACCTGCGTGCCTACACCGACCGACTCGCAGAAGCGGAGCGGCGCGACCACCGTCGCCTCGGCGCCGAGTTGGACCTGTTCAGTTTCCCCGAGGAGATCGGGTCCGGACTGGCCGTCTTCCACCCCCGCGGCGGCGTGGTCCGCAATGCCATGGAGGAGTACTCCCGCCGCCGCCACCAGGAGGAGGGGTACGAATTCGTTTACTCCCCGCACATCACGAAGGCTGCCCTGTTCGAGACGTCAGGGCACCTGCAGTGGTACGCCGACGGGATGTACCCGCCCATGCACCTCGACGAGGAGCGGGGCGCCGACGGTGCGATCCGCCGGGCGGGCCAGGACTACTACCTGAAGCCGATGAACTGCCCGATGCACAGCCTGATCTTCGGTTCGCGGGGCCGCTCTTACCGGGAGTTGCCGCTGCGACTGTTCGAGTTCGGCACGGTGTACCGGTACGAGAAGTCCGGGGTCGTCCACGGCCTCACTCGAGCACGGGGTTTCACCCAGGACGATTCCCATATCTATTGCACCCGCGAGCAGATGCCGGCGGAACTGGCGTCACTGTTGCAGTTCGTGCTCGACCTGTTGCGCGACTACGGGCTGGACGACTTCTATCTCGAATTGTCCACCCGCGATCCCGACAAGTCCGTCGGCTCGGACGAGGCGTGGGAGGCGGCGACCATCGCGTTGCGGGACGTGGCGGCGGACTCGGGGTTGGAACTCGTACCCGATCCGGGCGGCGCGGCGTTCTACGGCCCCAAGATCTCGGTCCAGGCCAGGGATGCCATCGGCCGCACCTGGCAGATGTCGACGATCCAGGTCGACTTCACCCTGCCCGAGCGGTTCGACCTGGAATACCAGTCCGGTGACGGGACCCGGCAGCGACCAGTGATGATTCACCGGGCACTGTTCGGCTCGATCGAGCGGTTCTTCGCCGTCCTGCTGGAGCACTACGCGGGCGCCTTTCCGCCCTGGCTGGCACCGGTCCAGGTGGTGGGTGTCCCGGTCACCGACGCCCATCACGACCATTTGTTCGCGGTTGCCGCACGGCTGCGTGCGGCGGGGATCCGGGTCGAGGTGGACACCTCGGACGACCGGATGCCCAAGAAGATCCGCACGCACACCAAGGCCAAGGTCCCGTTCCAGTTGATCGCGGGAGACGACGACGTGGCAGCCGGTGCCGTCTCGTTCCGTTACCGGGACGGGACCCAGGACAACGCCATCCCTGTGGACGAGGCCATCGCCCGGATCGTCGAGGCCGTCCGGGACCGGCGCCAGGTATGACCGGCACCGCCGAGTCGATCGTGGATGCTGCCGATCTGGTGGGGGTGCCCGACGCGTTCCAGCGGCTGTGGACGCCACACCGGATGGCTTACCTCTCGGGCGAGAACAAGCCCGCGGATTCGTCCGAGAAGGAATGTCCGTTCTGCAGGATCCCGGCATTGGACGACGCCGAGGGCCTCATCGTCGCGCGGAGCGAGTATGCATTCGCCGTGCTCAACCTGTACCCGTACAACCCCGGACACGTTCTGGTGTGCCCCTACCGCCACGTCGCCGAATACCCGGACCTCGACGCCGACGAGGTGGGCGACGTCGCCGCCCTCACCCAGCAGGCGATGGTGGCCGCCCGCGCGGCCTCGGGTGCCAAGGGCTTCAATATAGGGATCAATCAGGGGCCCATCGCCGGCGCGGGGATCAGCGCACACCTGCACCAGCACATCGTCCCCCGATGGCCCGGCGACGCGAACTTCCTGCCCATCGTCGCGGGGACGAAGGCCGTGCCGGTACTGCTGGGCGAGACTCGCCGACTACTTGCCGAAGCCTGGCCCAGCACTCCCGGCGTCACGACCACGAGCTGAGGAGGAGTAACGATGCTGGACCGTCACGCCGGACCGGCGCTACGGCGAATCCTCGAACCCGTGGCGACTCGGCTGCTGTCGTGGGGAGTCACCGCCGACGCCGTGACGATCGCCGGCACGGTGGGGGTCGTCGCGTCGGCGGGTCTGGTGGCCTCGGGCGTACTGGCGGTGGGTGCGGTAGCGGTGGCGGTGTTCGCCCTGGCCGACGCGCTCGACGGAACCATGGCCCGGGTGTCGCACCGCTCCGCACCCTGGGGCGCCTTCCTGGATTCGACCCTCGACCGGATAGCGGACGCCGCAGTGTTCGCGGCGTTGGTGGCGTGGTTCCACCTGCGTGACGACACGGTGGGCGTGCTGATCGCCATGGTCTGTCTGGCCACGGTCGGTGTGGTGCCCTACGCCCGCGCCAAGGCCGAGGCTTTGGGGGTGAGCACGCCCGAGGGGATCGCCGCCCGGGCGGATCGACTGGGCGTGGCGGTGATGGCCGTGTTCGCCGTGGGGGTGGGCGCCCCGGTGGTGGTCCTGCACATCGCGTTGGCCCTGCTCGCGGTCGGTATCGCCGTGACCGTGGGCCAGCGCGTCGTGGCGGTGCGCCGGGCGTTGACCCCGCGAATTCCCGCCCCACGATGACCGTCGAGGGCTCGTGACCCGACACACCTCGACTGTTGCCCAGACACTGACGGCCCACGGCTACGGCGCCGCCTGGGCATTGATCCGTCATCTACCCGAGGCGTCCGCGTACGCGGGCGGCAACGTCATCGCCGACCGGCTGATCGCGGCGAATGGGCGAGGACCTCGACGATTGCGAGCCAACCTGCGCCGGGCGTTGCCGACCGCGAGCGACGAGACCCTGGACGACACCGTGCGGGCCGGGATGCGGTCCTACGTGCGGTACTGGATCGATGCTTTTCGGTTGCCCCGATGGGATGGCGCCCGACTGTCCGGCACTGTCCGCACCATAGGCAGACCTGCCGTCGCGACCGCGCTGGACGAGGGGCGCGGCGTCGTGCTGGCGCTGGGGCACCTGGGCAATTGGGATCACGCCGGCGCCTGGTCGTGCCGCGAACTCGCGCCGGTCACCACCGTGGCCGAGCGGCTGCGACCCGAGGCGTTGTACGACCGCTTCGTCGCGTTCCGGGCGAGCCTGGGGATGGAGATCCTGCCGCTGACGGGTGGCGCGGCGCCGATGCCGATCCTGGAGGACCGACTCCGGGCGGGTGGCTTCGTCCCGCTGCTGGCCGACCGCGACCTCACGGGAAACGGCGTCGTCGTCGACCTGCTCGGCGAACCGGCTCACGTCGCTGCCGGGCCGGCGGTCCTCGCCGCGCGAACCTCGGCCGCGCTCCACCCGGTGACCATGCACCATGAACAGCGATCGGACAGCCCGAACGGCTGGGGTCTGGTGATCCACTTCCACCCCGAGGTGATCGTCGACCGGGACCGCCCGCACCACGTGAGGACCGCGGCCCAGGGCTACGCGGATGCCTGGTCGGAGGGGATCCGAGCGCACCCGCAGGACTGGCACATGCTGCAGCGGGTCTTCACGGCGGACCTGCAGCACGCCGGGACGCGGCCCGCTTGACCGCTGATCCCGCCCCGCTGCGGATCGGCCTGGTCAGCGCCTACGACCTGGGTGTCCCCGGGGGGGTACAGACTCAGGTGCTGGGTCTGGCGGCCGAACTGCGTCGGTCGGGACACGTCGTCGGGGTCCTCGCGCCAGGCCCCGCCGTCGCCCTGGGTTCCGGTGGTCGCTCGACCAGCGCCGGGCGGGCGTGGGCGGTCCGCTCCAACGGATCCGTGGCGCGCATCGGGTTCGCCGTCGACCGGTCGGTCGTGGCCGACTGGTCAGCCGACTTCGACGTCGTCCACGTCCACGAGCCGCTCGCGCCCGGTGTCTCGCAGGCCGTGCTCCTCGCCAGTCGCCGACCGGTGATCGCCACGGTGCACGCCCGCGCCGACACCGTCGCGCTCCGTCTCGGGTCAGGGGTGCTGGCCCGTCGGCTACGACGAGCGGCGCTGGTCACCGCGGTCAGTCGCCATGCCGCGCTGACCGTCTCGGCACACCTCGGCATGGCCGCCCGCGTCATCGGCAACGGAGTGGACGTCCCTGTGGACCCGCCGGTCACGGTGGATCCGAGGGTCGGCGCGGCAGGGGCGACGGCCGATCCAAGGGTCGGCGCGGCAGAGCCGAGAGTGGTGGCCGTCGGACGACTGGCCGAACCCCGGAAAGGAATCGACGTGCTCCTGGCGGCGTGGCCCGAGGTCCGTGCCCGACATCCACGAGCCACGTTGCACCTCGTGGGGCCGGGGCGACCGCGCGGCACGCGTCGTGGCCGACCGTTACCGGCCGGGGTGGTCGCATCCGGCTGGGTGGACGTCGAGGCCCGGAACGCGGCGCTGGACGCTGCCGATGTCGTCGTCGCCCCGCATCGGGGTGGCGAGAGCTTCGGTCTGGTGGTCGCCGAGGCCATGGCGCGCGGGTGCTGTGTCGTCGCCTCCGCGTTGCCGGCCTTCACCGATCTGCTGGGCCCGGATACCCAGGGTCGCCGGGCAGGATTGACGGTGGCGCCCGATCAGCCGCAGGCCCTGGCGGACATGATCGACGCGGCTCTGCGTGACCCGGCAATGCGCGCTGACCTGGGCGCTCGTGCCCGGCAACGGATCGGTCGATACGCCTGGTCTGCGGTGGCCGGCCAGTGGGTCCAGGCCTATCGCGCGTTACTGGCCTGACCCTGGCGCACGGGGGAGGGCACACTCTTAGCATGAGCGTCATGAGTTCGCAGTCGCACACCATCGAGCAGTCGTCCGACTCGTCCGCCCAGGCGACGGGGACCATCGCCGTCAAGCGCGGGATGGCCGAGATGCTCAAGGGCGGCGTGATCATGGACGTGGTCACTGCCGACCAGGCCCGCATCGCCGAGGATGCCGGCGCCGTAGCAGTGATGGCGCTGGAGCGTGTCCCCGCCGACATCCGCGCCCAGGGCGGGGTCGCCCGGATGTCCGACCCCGACATGATCGATTCGATCATCGCCGCGGTGTCCATCCCGGTGATGGCGAAGGCGCGGATCGGACACTTCGTCGAGGCTCGGGTACTACAGAGCCTGGGTGTGGACTACATCGACGAGTCGGAGGTCCTCACCCCCGCCGACTTCACCCACCACATCGACAAGTGGGCGTTCACCGTTCCGTTCGTCTGCGGTGCCACCAACCTGGGTGAGGCACTCCGCCGGATCAGTGAGGGCGCCGCCATGATCCGTTCAAAGGGCGAGGCGGGCACCGGGGACGTGTCGAACGCCACCACGCACATGCGCACGATCGGCGACGAGATCCGACGCCTGTCGTCCATGCGTGAGGACGAGCTGTACGTCGCCGCCAAAGAGCTCCAGGCACCGATCGATCTGATCCGGGCCGTGGCGAGTGCCGGACGCCTGCCGGTCGTCCTGTTCACCGCTGGTGGGATCGCGACACCCTCGGATGCGGCCATGATGATGCAGCTGGGTGCCGACGGCGTGTTCGTCGGGTCGGGGATCTTCAAGTCGGGTGACCCGGTCGCCCGCGCCGCCGCGATCGTCAAGGCGACGACCTTCCACGACGACCCCGACGTCATCGCCAAGGTCTCCCGCGGCCTGGGTGAGGCCATGGTCGGGATCAACGTCGACGACATCCCGGCGCCCCACCGCTTGGCCCAGCGCGGCTGGTGACCTGCTCGGCGCTACGGTCGCCGGGTGAACGATGCGACGCTGAGACTGCAGGCCACCACCGCGGGTGACGTCCTGGACGCCCGCCGCGGTGTGGTCGCCGTGTCCGGTGCCACGATGGCGGCGCTCGGCCTCGATGCGGGGGACGCCGTCCTGCTCAGCGCTGTCGGGGGCGCCGCGACGACGACGGCGGTCGTCCGCGCGGCGCCAGTCGGAACGCACCCGTTCCGGCTGTTGGCCGGCGCGACGACGCTCGCCAACCTCGGTGTGGGCGAGGGGGCCGACATCGACGTCGGCCCCGTTCCGAAGGTCCCGGCGGAGCGGGTCGTCCTGTCGCGGGTGGGGTCGACAGATGAGCCGCCCGGGTGGTCGCCCGCGGCCGTTCGGATGGCGCTGCTCGGCCGGATCGTCAGCGTGGGCGACCGACTGACGCTGCTTCCCGAGGACCTGTCCATCGAGGCTGCGACCCTGTCGAGGGCGCGGTCGTGGATGGAGCGGGTCGTCGCCGCCGCACCACGCGAGATCGTGCTCAGCGTCCTCGACGTCGCACCGCGTGACGGGGCGACCATCACGATGTCCACCGTCGTCGCCTTCGCCGACGGCGACCAGACGTCCACCAGTGCAACCGTGCTTCGATCGGACGAGGCCGCGGATCGGCCCGTTGTCGACACACTGCCGGCCGCCTCGTCCGGTCCGGCAGAACCACTCGAAGCCGCCGCGCCGCCGCCGGGCCTCGACGCCACTTTCCGATCACTGTCCGAGTGGTTCGATCTGGACTTCCATCACCGCGACCTGCTCGACCGGCTCGGGTCAGGGCGTCGCCTGGGCGTTCTGGTGACCGGCCCGGCTGGTTCGGGCAAGGTCAGTGTCGTCCGCGCCGCTGCCTCCGCTGCGGGAGCCCGCTGCATCGTGTTGTGGGGACCGCAACTCGCCGGACTCGGCGCCGACGCCGCCGTGGCGCGGATCCGTGCCGCCGGTGAGCAGGCTGCGGCCCTCACCCCCGCGGTGCTGCTGATCGAGGACGTGGACGCGGTGATCGGGACCGCCCGGCCCTCCGGTGCCGAGGGGACGCTGCTGGCCGAACTACGGGCCCGCGTCGCAGACCCGCGCATCGCCGTCGTCTGCACCAGCAGCCGACCCGACGCCTGCGACCCGCGGCTGCGCGAACCGGGACTGCTCGAACGCGAGGTCGAGATCGCCCTGTTCACGCGAGACCAACGCCGGGAGGCCCTCGCCGTCCTCACCGCCGGAGTCCCGCTCGGCCCCGACGTCGATCTCGCCGACGTCGCCGGTCGCACACCCGGGTTCGTGCTCGCCGACCTGGTCAGCCTGGTTCACGAGGCCGGGGTGCGGGCGGCGCATCGGCACCAGTCGGGCGGCGGCACGCGCGAGGATCGCCCGGCCGACGCTGTCGTCTCGCGCCAAGACGTTGCCGACGCGCTCGGCGTCGTGCGACCCAGCGGGGCCGAGGGTGGATCCTTGGAGGTGCCTGATCTGACCCTCGACGACGTGGGTGACATGGTCGAGGTGAAGGCGGCATTGACCGAGACGTTGCTGTGGCCGCTCACCCACCCCGACACGTTCGCCCGCCTCGGCGTGCAGGCCCCACGCGGGGTGCTGCTGTACGGCCCACCGGGCTGCGGCAAGACGTTCCTGGTCCGCGCGCTCGCGGGCAGTGGTCAGGTGACCGTGCTGCCGGTCAAGGGTGCCGAGGTACTCAGCAAGTGGGTCGGCGAATCCGAGCGGGGCCTGCGCGAGGTGTTCCGCCGTGCCCGCCAGTCAGCTCCGGCACTGGTGTTCTTGGACGAGATCGACGCCCTGGCGCCACAGCGCGGACAGTCCAGTGACTCCGGGGTCAGCGACCGGGTCGTCGCCGCGCTGCTGACCGAACTCGACGGGATCGACCAGATGGAAGGCGTGTCCGTGATCGGCGCCACCAACCGACCCGACCTCATCGACTCGGCGGTTCTGCGCCCCGGACGCCTGGAACGCCTGGTGTTCGTCCCGCCACCGGATGCAGCCGCGCGAGCCCTCATCCTGGCGTCCGCCGCCAAGCGGAGCCCACTGGCCGACACCATCGACCTCGACGATCTGGGTGTCCGCACGGAGGGCTACTCGGCCGCCGATTGCGCGGCGCTGATCCGTGAGGCGGCGCTGACGGCGATGCGCCGCTCCATGGAGTCGACCGAGATCACGTCTGAGGATATGGCGGCGGCCCTCGCCGTGGTCCGACCCAGCCTGGACCCGTTCCAGGTCAACGCCCTAGAGGCATTCGCGGCGTCACGAGCGGCGCGGTGACTGCTCACCTCACCTGGAACGACCGCTTCGCCAGGCCGAACTGAAAGTCGTCGATCACTGTCAGCGGCGACTCCGACGGGTCACCGGCCGCCCCAAGGGTGACGAACAGCGGTGAGAAGTGCTCGGGGGTGGGATGCGCGTATGGCATACCCGGGGCTCGGTGGTAATTGGCAAGGAGGTCGACGTCGCCCCGGTCCAGGGCGTCGGCCGCCCAGGCGTCGAAATCCGTGCTCCACCCGGGCACGGCGCCACCGGTAAAGGCGTCGCGGGTGAGGTACGGCAACCCGTGCGTCATGAACCCGGACCCGATGACCAGGACGCCCGACTCGCGCAGCGGTCGCAACCGGCGCCCCAGGTCCATCAACGTGTCGGGGTCGTGGGTGGGCATGCTCAGCTGGAGGGTGGGGACGTCTGCGTACGGGTACATCACCTTGAGCGGAACCCACGCGCCATGGTCCAAGCCGCGACTCGGGTGCTGGTGCAGGCCCATCACGGCGGGAATCAGGCCGGCCACCTGGCGAGCCAGCGCGCCGGCCTCCGGTGTCGGGTAGGTCATCGTGTAGTACCGCTGGGCGAACCCGCCGAAGTCGTAGACCAGCGGAGTCGCCGCCCCGGTCGCGGACAGACTGAGCGGTGCCGCCTCCCAGTGGGCGCTGATGATCAAGATCGCCCGGGGAGTGGGGAGAGCCTGCGCCCAATCGAACAGCTGGAGCATCCATCGAGGGTCGTCCAACAACGGGGGAGCACCGTGGCCGATGTACAGGGCAGGCATGGCGCCGTCATCCGGAGTCCACGCTGCTCGCGTGCGGGCCGCCGGAGCGACATCGCGCAGCAACGCGTCGTAGGCACCTCCGGGCACGGCCGGGTTGAGGAGGTCGCTCACCGCACATCCCTTCGTTGAATCGTCAAGTGATTACGTAACGGCGCCTGCGCGCTCGCTGTTCCGAGGCCGTTGCGCGGCGTCGAGCACCTCGCGCATGATCCGCACCGCGCGGAGGACGTCGGCGTGCGTGATGTACAACGGAGATACCCCGAATCGGGTGATATCCGGCTCGCGGAAGTCGCAGATCACGCCTCGCTCGATGAGGGATCGGACGAAACTGGGGCCATCCGGTACGCGGAGTGCGACCTGGGCCCCGCGGCGGGTCGGCTCGCTCGGGGTGGCGATCCCCACGTCGGGCAGCAGATGCCTGACGCACTCGATCATGAACCCGGTCAAGGACAGCGACGCCGTGCGGACCAGGCCGATATCCAGTGCCCCTCCACCGCTGCCGAAGCCGGCCTGGATGGCCGCTTCCAGTGCCAACAGGGACAGCAGCGGAGGAGAGCCCGCACGCGCCCGGTCGATCCCGGAGGCCGGCCGGTACGTGCCCGACATGGTGAATGGGGAGGCATGCCCGTGCCATCCCGCGATCGGGCTACGGAATCCGGCCGGCGCTGCGGTGTCCACGAGGTGTCGGGCTGCGACGTAGACGAACGCCGGTGCGCCCGGTCCGCCGTTCAGATACTTGTACCCGCACCCCACGGCCAGGTCGACCTGGTGCTGGTCGACGTCCACCGGCATCACCCCCGCGCTGTGGCAGAGGTCCCAGAGCATGAGTGCCCCGCTGGCATGGGTGGCGGCCGTCAGCGAGGCCACGTCCCACTGCTCGCCCGTCCGGTAGTCGACCTGAGACAAGGACACCAGGGCGACCTCGGGGCCACGCTCGGCCAGGAACGCGGCGACCTCGCCCGGCCGACACGACACGACCTCCAAGCCCCAGGTACGGGCCGCCTCGTCCAGTACGTAGAGGTCGGTCGGAAACGCGTCCGGGTCGGTCAGGACGACTCGGCGGCCGGGCCTCATCCCGGCCGCCGCGCCGTATGCCTTGTACAGATTGACCGATGTCGAATCACCGGCGACGGTCTGCCCCGGTGCGGCGCCGATGATGCGCCCGATCAGGTCCCCGACCCGGGTGGGTGCCGTCCACCAGTCGTGGACGTTCCACGACGTGACGAGGTCATGGCCCCACTGCTGGGTGACCACGTCCGCGACCACGTCCGCCACCCCACGCGGCAGCGGCCCGAGCGAGTTACCGGCCAGGTAGACGACCCCGCCGGGTAGGTCGAAGCGCTCGTGCCACCCGGTCAACGGTGTGGTGGCGTCGTATACGGCCGCACGGCGGTCCAGGTTGTCGCTCACCACACAATGATCCCCCGCTCAGTGGCGGCACGATTCACCGGAGCACGTGGCGAGGTCGTCGAGACGCTCGTCCAACTGCGCGACCAGCTGCCGGTTCGCCCGTCGACCCTCCGGTGTGGCAAGGACGTTGTCGAGCTGCCACGGGTCCATATGGAGGTCGTACAACTCGTACTCGTGGAGCTTGGTCGCGTTGTCCTCGTCGTACCACTCGACGTAGAGGTAGCGCTCGTTACGCAGCGCCCGGTAACCGGGGACGTCGAGACCGAGGAAGGCGCTGAGCTCTGCCGGAGTACCCGGCGAGATCTCGACCTCGGGACCGCGGCTGGCGAGATTGTTGACGTACTGGACCTCGAAGTCCGTGCGCCAGTCCGACGGGGTGTCCCCGGCCAGCACGCTCACCAGGGACCTGCCATCGACGTATGCCGGAATCGGCAGTCCGGCGATCTCGTACATCGTGGGTGCGAAGTCCGTCTGCAGCGCGAAGGCGGTCGTCGTGCCCTTGTCGATGCCCGGGCCGGCCACGACCAGCGGGACCCGCAGGGACTCCTCGTAGGGGACCATCTTCTGGGACAGGCTGTGGGCGCCGAGGTTGTACCCGTTGTCAGAGGTGAAGACGAAATAGGTGTTGTCCAATTCACCGGCTGCCCGCAGTTCTGCCACGACGGCCGCGACCATGTCGTCGACCGCGTACAGCGATCCCATGCGGTTCTGCCAGTCGGTGTCGTTGTTCGTCTCGATCCCGGCCGCCCGACGGTCGCCGGACGCCCGTAGCCACAACGGCTTGTCCGAGAGATCCTCCTCCTGGAAGTTGGGCAGGTGCCTGGCTTCCGTCCCGGTGTAGGGGTTCACCGCGTATCGCGGCGGCGCGGGCAGCGGTTGGTGGGGAGCCGTCGAGGCGAGGTAGAGGAACAGCGGCTGGGCGTCGTCGGTCACCTCGGCGTCCCTGATGACCTCCACGGCCTTGTCCCGCACGACGTCGGTGGAGTAGTCCTCCGCTGCGCTTCCGTACTGCGTCAGGACACCGTTCTCGTTCAGCGTGTAGTTGTACCCCGAGTAGAAGTTGCCCTCGACGGATCCGTACCAGTCCGTCCACCCCGGCGGTATGTATTCGACGGGGTAGTCGAGGGAGTTGTGGATGCCGTAACCGTTCAGGTACTTGCCGATCAGGGCGGTCCGGTAGCCGGCCTCCTCCGAGAGCGCGCGGGCGATCGTGCGGTCCTCGCCGCCGTTGGTGACGAAGGCCGACCACCCTCCCGCGCGGCCCTGGTTGGTGAGGACACCCGTGTTGTGACCGAACTGGCCGGTCAGGATCGTCGACCGGGCGGGGCAGCAGATGGGTGTGGGCGCGAAGGAGTTGGTGAACGTCATGCCGGTGTCGGCCAGCAGCTGCCTCGTCTGCGGCAACACATCCCAGTAGGGGGTGGTTCGCTCGTCGAGATCGTCGGTGAGTATGTAGACGATGTTCGGCCGTGTCTGTGGCGGTGAGTCGCTCGTGTCCGGCTCGGCGCCGGCAACTGCGCCGATGGCGCCCGTCGCACTCAGCAGCAGCACGCCGGATGCCGCGGCGGCGACGCCCAGCGAGAATCGGCGTCGACGCAGGACGGGGTGATCAGGGGTTCGCACGGGAGGACTCCTCAGCGGTGTTATGCACCAATCGGTGCGTCGAACACACTCGCCGCCGAAGGTCGACCCGGTGTTCGGCCGGTGTAAGCGCCCCGTAAGGCCCGATCCCTAGGCTGCTGCCATGGCCGCGTCACCCACCGTCGGAGTTCTCGCGCTGCAGGGCGACGTGGTCGAACACGTCCGGATGCTGACGACGGTCGGGGCCACGGTCGTCGAGGTCCGTCGCGAGGCCGAACTGGCGGCCGTGGACGGCCTGGTCCTGCCCGGCGGGGAGTCCACGACGATCGACCGGCTGCTGCGCACGTTCGACCTGATGGGGGTGCTGAGGGACCGAGTCGTGGCGGGTATGCCCGTGCTCGGCTCGTGCGCGGGGATGATCCTGCTCGCCGACCGATTGCTCGATCGCGCGCCCGGCCAGCAGACCGTGGGGGGCATCGACATGACCGTCGAGCGCAACGCCTTCGGCCGGCAGGTGGATTCGTTCGAGGCGGACCTGGACGTCGCCGGTGTCGACGGACCGCCCGTCCACGGGGTGTTCATCCGCGCGCCGCGGGTGGTGGACGTGGGCTCCGGCGTCGAGGTGCTGTCGCGACTCGGGGATACGATCGTGGCAGTTCGTCACGGCGGCCTGCTGGCCACCGCATTCCATCCGGAGCTCGGTGGCGACGACCGCGTACACCGGTTCTTCGTCGAATCGGTCGTCATAGGCCGTCCGGCGACGATGCCGTGATGGCACGCCAGGATCAACGAAGGGTGCACAGATGTCGGGACACTCCAAGTGGGCGACGACCAAACACAAGAAGGCCGCGGTCGACGCCAAGCGGGGCAAGCTCTTCGCCAAGCTGATCAAGAACATCGAGGTGGCGGCGCGCACCGGTGGGCCCGATCCGGCCGGCAACCCGACCCTCTACGACGCTGTTCAGAAGGCCAAACGTTCCTCGGTGCCCAATGACAACATCGACCGGGCACTCAAGCGCGGCTCCGGCGCCGAGGCCGGGGGGGCGGACTACCAGACGATCATGTACGAGGGGTACGGACCCAATGGTGTCGCGGTCCTCATCGAGTGCCTGACGGACAACCGCAACCGGGCGGCCAGCGAGGTGCGAGTCGCGATGACCCGCAACGGGGGCACCATGGCCGACCCCGGCAGCGTCTCCTACCTGTTCACCCGCAAGGGCGTCGTGGTGGTTCCCAAGGATCAGCAGGGCGGGTTGTCCGAGGACGACGTGCTGGCGGCCGTCCTGGAGGCGGGCGCCGAAGAGGTCAACGACCTGGGTGAGGCATTCGAGGTGGTCAGCGAGCCCACGGACCTGGTCGCGGTCCGGACGGCTCTGCAGGGCGCCGGCCTGGACTACGACTCGGCCGAGGCGTCCTTCGTGCCGGCGGTCCAGGTGGCGCTGGACGCCGAGCCCGCCGCCAAGGTTTTCCGGCTGATCGACGCACTCGAGGACAGCGACGACGTCCAGAATGTCTGGGCGAACGTGGACGTCAGCGACGAGGTCCTCGCCGAGCTCGAACTGGTCGGCTAGGCCCGGCGCGCCTGTCGTGACGGATCACCTGGCTACATGAGGCTGCAGGCGTGCGCGTTCTCGCAGTCGACCCAGGATTGACCCGCTGCGGAGTGGCGGTGGTGGACGGCGGCCCCGGGCATCGCGCCACCCTGATCCACGTCGGAGTGGTCCGCACGGACCCGGCACTGGATCCCGCGCTGCGACTGCTCGCCGTCCACACCGCGCTCACCGGGCTGGTGGCCGAGCACGCCCCCCATGTCGTCGCGGTCGAGCGCGTCTTCAGTCAGCACAACGTCCGCACCGTGATGGCGACGGCGCAGGTGGCGGGCCTGGCCCTGCTGGTTGCTGCCCAGGCCGGGCGCGAGGTCGCCCTGCATACCCCGTCCGAGGTCAAGGCGGCGGTCACCGGGACCGGACGGGCAGGCAAGGCCGAGGTGGGGGCCGCTGTCGCCCGGCTACTCGGCCTGGCCGAGGCGCCACGTCCCGCAGACGCCTCGGATGCCGTCGCCTTGGCGCTCTGCCATCTGTGGCGTGGTCCGGCCGTCAGCCGGTTGGCTGCGGCGGCGCGTCTGGCCGGCGGAGTCCGCCCCCAGGTCTAGGCTCGTACACATGTTCGTCAGAGTGGTGTTCCCGTGATCTCCGAGGTGTCCGGCGTGGTGCTGTCGCTCCGGCTGGACGCGGCGGTCCTCGCGGTGGGCGGAGTCGGCCTACTGCTCAGCGCCACGCCCAATACGTTGGCCTCGTTGCGGGTGGGGACACCTGCCAGGCTGGCGACGTCCCTGGTCGTCCGTGAGGACTCGTTGACGCTGTTCGGGTTCGCCGATGACGACGCACGCGACACGTTCGAGCTGGTCCAGACGGTGTCGGGGGTCGGACCCCGCCTGGCGCTGGCCATCATGGCGGTCCACGATCCGCAGACGCTGCGAGCCGCGGTCGCGAGCGAGGACCTGACGGCACTGATGCGGGTGCCGGGGATCGGGCGTAAGGGCGCGCAGCGAATGGTGCTCGAACTCGGTGACCGGCTCGGGCCACCGGCGAGTGCCACCGCCGTGTCCGCCATGCCGTCGGCCGCGGTCGATGTGGGGGTACGCGCCCAGGTCGTGTCCGCGTTGGTCGGCCTGGGGTGGGCGGCAAAGCAGGCCGATGACGCCGTGATCGCCGTGGCACCCGACGGTGACGCCGTCGTCGAGGCCGCAGCTCTCCTACGTAGTGCGCTGCGACACCTCGGTCGCCCATGACCGACGTCGGCGGCCCAGTCGCGCCCGCTCTGCTGGTCGGCGAGCAGGCGGTCGATCAGGCGTTGCGGCCCCAGTCGCTGGACGAGTTCGTGGGTCAACCCGTGCTGCGACGACAGTTGGCCCTCGTGCTCGAGGCCGCGCGGCGGCGTTCCCGGGCGCCCGACCACATCCTGCTCGCCGGACCGCCCGGTCTCGGCAAGACCACCTTGGCGATGATCATCGGACACGAGGCGGGCGCCGGGGTGCGGATCACGTCCGGTCCGGTCATCCAGCACGCCGGCGATCTGGCGGCCATCCTGTCCAGTCTGGACACCGGCGACGTGCTGTTCATCGACGAGATCCACCGAATGGCGCGTCCCGCCGAAGAGATGCTCTACGTCGCCATGGAGGACTTCCGGGTCGACGTGGTGGTGGGCAAGGGCCCGGGGGCGACCGCCATTCCGTTGCCGCTGCCGTCGTTCACGCTGGTGGGCGCCACCACCCGATCGGGCATGCTGCCTGCGCCACTGCGAGATCGGTTCGGCTTCACCGGACACCTGGACTATTACGACGCCAGCGATCTGGTGCGGGTTCTGGTGCGCTCGGCGGCGCTGCTGGGCATCGATCTGGACACGGACGCCGCCGTCGAGATCGCCGGCCGCTCGCGCGGCACCCCACGGATCGCGAATCGGCTGTTGCGCCGGGTACGCGACTACGCAGAGGTCCATGGCCGACCCGATGTTCCCGACGCGGCCACACCCCCGGTGAGTCTCGATGACGCCCGCGCCGCCCTCACCCTCTTCGAGGTGGACGCCGTCGGTCTGGACCGCCTGGACCGGGCGGTGCTGCAGGCGGTGTGTGTCCGCTTCGCCGGCGGGCCGGTGGGCCTGGCAACGGTCGCGATGTCCGTCGGCGAAGAACCCGAGACCGTCGAGACGGTGGCCGAGCCGTACCTGGTCCGTGAGGGGTTCTTGGCGCGGACCCCTCGTGGCCGCGTGGCGCTGCCCCGAGCGTGGGATCACCTGGGGCTGACGCAGCCCGCTGCTGCCGCAGGCGCCGACCAGTCCACGGCCGAGTCGCCCGTCGAGCAATTGCCGTTCGGCGAGTTCGGGACCGGGCACTCCCTGGCCTAGACTCGCCCCTCGGTCGGGGATCGAACTGACCTGAGGTCGCCAGGGATCCTTCCCACGGTGACACATCCTGGATCGGACAGAGAGACGTCGTGGCCACCCAACAGAACCGATCGCACCCGTGGCGCACCCTCGCCACCCTTGGTGCACTGCTGGCGATCCTCTTCGGTGTCGTGGCCGGTGGGTGGTACTGGAGTACCGCGCAATGGACCCCGGAGCTCGCGCTCGACCTGCAGGGGGGCACCCAGCTGATCCTCGAACCCGAAACCGAGGGCGAGATCACCGGCGAGGCCATCGATCAGGCGATCCAGATCATTCGTCAGCGCGTCAACGGCTCGGGGGTCAGCGAGGCCGAGGTCACCCGCCAGGGGACCAGCAACATTCTCGTGGCACTGCCCGGCGAACCCGACGAGGAGACCCGCAACCTCGTGCGTCAGTCGGCGCAACTGACCTTCCGGCCGGTCCTGGTCGAAGGCCAGGGGTTCGTGTTGCCCACACCCGAGCCGTCGCCGGCGCCGACCGACCCCGCGCTCGACCCGTCCGCCCCACCCAGCGCGGCCATCGTGGACCCGTCAGCGGCACCGGTGGTACCGGGCGAGACGATCGCTCCACTCGACCCGGCGACCCCTCCCGGTGCGGCACCGAGCACGCAGGGCCGACCGGCGCTGCGCCTACCCGCGGCCGCATCGCTACCGCCGGCCGACCCGGCACCAGCGGCAGACCCGTCGGCCGTGGACCCGTCAGTGGCCGCAGATCCGTCAGTGGCCGCAGACCCGTCAGTCGCCGCAGACCCGTCAGGCGCCGCAGACCCGTCAGTGGCCGCAGATCCGTCGGCCGTGGCTCCATCCAGCGCGGCGGTCCCGACGGACGGTTCGGACCTGGCGTGGATAACCCCTGATGTCCAGGCGGAGTACGAGGCACTCGACTGCTTCAGTGACTCGGCCACATCCGGTGGTTTCGAGGCCGCGGATGACGAGCCACTGGTGACGTGCTCGACCAACGGCGCCGCCAAGTACATCCTCGGCCCGGTCGAGGTGTCCGGTGAGAACGTCTCCGACGCCATCGGCGCATTGGAGACCAACTCCCAGGGCTTCACGACCGGCGCCTGGATCGTGCAGTTGGACTTCGACGGTGAGGGCGCCGAGCAGTTCGGTGAGATCACCCAGCGCCTCTTCGACATCGGCACCCCGCCCCGCAACCAGTTCGCCATCGTGCTCGACAACGTGGTCGTGTCGGCCCCGGCGGTACAGAGCGCCATCCTGGGCGGTCAGGCACAGATCACCGGCGACTTCACGCAGGAGAGCTCGCAGACTCTGGCCAGTCAGCTGAAGTTCGGGGCGCTGCCGA
This sequence comes from Micrococcales bacterium, assembly GCA_031398915.1. Taxonomy (GTDB): domain Bacteria; phylum Actinomycetota; class Actinomycetes; order Actinomycetales; family JBBAYJ01; genus JANNOG01. The sequence goes on from JANNOG010000093.1 coordinate 50,669, forward strand.
TCTCGTTCCAGGTGCAGACCGAAGAGCAGATCTCGGCCACGCTTGGGGACGAACAACTCCAGCGCGGTCTACTCGCAGGCGCGATCGGTCTGGTGCTGGTCATCGTGTACAGCCTCATCCAGTACCGGGCGCTCGGGATTGTCACCATCGCGTCATTGGCTGCGGTCGCCGTCCTTACCTATGGCGCCCTGCTGTTCCTGTCCTGGCGTCAGGGCTACAGGTTGAGCCTGGCCGGTGTGGCCGGCCTCATCGTCGCCATCGGTATCACCGCCGACTCGTTCATCATCTACTTCGAACGGATCAGAGACGAGATTCGTGACGGGCGAACCGTGGCCACCGCGGTGGAGGTCGGGTGGGAACGTGCCCGGCGCACGGTCCTGGCATCCGACATGGTCTCGTTCCTGGCTGCCATCGTGCTCTACGCCCTGGCTGTCGGTGGAGTACGCGGCTTCGCCTTCACCCTGGGGCTGACCACCCTGATCGACCTCATTGTCGTGTTCCTCTTCACCAAGCCGGTCGTCACCCTCCTGTCACGCACGCGCTTCTTCGCGTCGGGGCACCCCCTCAGTGGTTTCGACCCCGAACACCTCGGGTCGGTGGTCGCCCGAAATGCGGTACGGACGGGCAGCAACCGACCCCGGCCGGTACGGGTGAGCGATCCGCCCGCGAACGGCACTGCCGCGCAGTCAGCCCGGCCGACGACGGAGGTCCCCTCATGAGCAGCAGGCCGTCGATGGACCGGTGGGGGAACAAGCTGTACACCGGCGAGGTCTCCTACGACTTCACCGGTAGGCGCAGGCTGTGGTACGCGATCGCCTTCGTCGTGGTCCTCATCAGTCTGTCCGCGCTGCTGTTTCGCGACCTGAATCTGGGGATCGAGTTCTCCGGCGGGTCGGAGTTCCGGGTCAGCAACATCGCCGGAGAGGTCGACCAGGCGGCGGCCACCGAGGCAGTCGAGGGGATCGATGCCAATGCCGAGGTCAAGGTGTCGACGATCGGCGACGACTCGGTGCGGGTACAGACGGGGCAGTTGACTTCGGCCGAGACCGACGAGGTTCGCCTCGCCCTGGCTGAGGGATACGGAGTCGCGCCCACCGAGGTGACGGCCAGCTTCGTCGGCCCCAGTTGGGGACAGGACGTGTCGCGCAGCGCCATCCAGGCGCTGCTGGTGTTCTTGCTGGTCGTGGCGATTGCCATCGCGTTGTACTTCAGGACCTGGAAGATGGCCGTCGCTGCTCTGGTGGCGTTGCTGCACGACCTCGTCGCGACGGTGGGAATCTACGCACTGGTCGGTTTCGAGGTCACCCCGGCAACGGTCATCGGGTTCCTGACGATCCTGGGCTATTCGCTGTACGACACCGTCGTCGTCTTCGACAAGGTTCGCGAGAACACCGAACACGTCACCGAGGCCCAGACCAGGACCTTCGCCGAGGCGGCCAACCTCGCTGTCAACCAGACCCTGGTTCGCTCGATCAACACGAGTGTCGTCGCCCTGCTGCCCGTGGCCGCGATTCTGTTCATCGGCGCCTTCGTCTTGGGTGCGGGCACGTTGCGTGACCTCAGCCTGGCCCTGTTCGTCGGCATCGCGGTGGGCACGTACTCATCGATCTTCCTGGCAACCCCGTTGCTGGTTCACCTGCGTGAGCGTGAGCCCGCGATCGTGGCACAAGCCAAGCGGGTGGCCGCCCGGCGTGGCGTCGCTCCCGCCAAGGTCCTCATCGGCGCCGGCGCGACCACGTCGTCGGACGACCCCGCATACGCCTCGACCAATGGATCGTCACCCGATGACGACGCGGCCCCTCACGACACAGCCGAAGACGCGACGGCGTCCGCGCCGCCCGGTCGACGGCCACCGCTGCGCACCCCCGCCGGTGGGCAGCGGCCGCAACCACGTAGGGGTCGACGGCGCTGACGCAGCGTGAGGACAATCACGGTGTGTTGCTGCTTGGGCGTGCCCGCTGATCTGTCGACATACCTGCGGGATAGCATTGACCCTTCAACCGGGAGGTTTGCGTGGACGCGTGGGACGGTGGCGCCGAGTCGTTGACCACTGTCGCGCGTGACGGTGACCTCCCTTCCGCCACCTACGCGAGCAACTCGCGCGCGGGGTTGATACCCGCCGAAACCGCCTCGGGGCCAGCCGAGACGGCAGCCTCCCTCGATTCGCTGGACGACGTTCGCGATACCGGCCCGCTACCTCCGGTGGGGATGTTCTCGCGCCTGGCCCGGTTCGGGGCGGCCCGCGGCCCGGTCAACCATCTGCTCGATCCGCTGATCGTCGCCATGCGGGCGGCCGACCCGAAGGTGGACACCGCGCTGGTCGAGCGCGCCTTCGAGGTGGCCGACCGCGCCCACGCCGGGCAGAAGCGCAAATCGGGCCACCCGTACATCACCCATCCCGTGGCAGTGGCGACGATCCTGGCCGAGATCGGCATGCCGCCGTCCACCCTGGCCGCCGCGCTGTTGCACGACACGGTCGAAGACACCCGGTACAGCCTCGCTCAGCTGACGACAGACTTCGGCGACGAGATCGCCGCGCTGGTCGATGGCGTGACCAAGCTCGACAAGGTCACCTACGGTGACGCTGCCCAGGCCGAGACCGTGCGCAAGATGGTCATCGCCATGGCTCGTGACATCCGGGTCCTGGTCATCAAGCTGGCTGACCGGCTGCACAACGCGAGGACGTGGCGCTATGTCGCGGCGGCGTCCGCCGAACGCAAGGCACGCGAAACACTGGAAATCTATGCCCCGTTGGCTCATCGCCTGGGCATGAATACCGTCAAGTGGGAACTGGAGGACCTCTCTTTCGCGACCCTGTATCCCAAGGTCTACGACGAGATCGTGAGGATGGTCGCCGATCGTGCCCCGGCGCGGGACGAGTATCTGGCAACTGTCCGCGAACAGGTATCGTCCGATCTCCGGGCCGCCAAGATCAAATCAGCCGTCAGCGGCCGGCCCAAGCACTATTATTCCGTTTATCAGAAGATGATAGTCCGCGGCCGCGACTTCGCCGACATCTACGACCTGGTGGGCGTGCGCGTTCTCGTCGACTCGGTACGGGACTGCTATGCGGTTCTCGGTACCCTTCACGCTCGCTGGAATCCTGTACCAGGGCGATTCAAAGACTACATCGCCATGCCAAAGTTCAATATGTACCAGTCACTGCATACGACTGTCATCGGGCCGAACGGCAAGCCCGTCGAAATTCAGATTCGCACGCACGAGATGCACCGTCGTGCCGAATACGGCGTCGCCGCCCACTGGAAGTACAAAGACCCAGGAAAGTCGGGCAACGGGCAGGTCCGGAGCTCACCAGGAAGCGACCTGTCGTGGTTGCGGCAACTCCTGGACTGGCAGTCCGAGGCAACGGATCCTGACGAGTTTCTCGACGGGCTTCGCTTCGAGGTCAAGGCCGCCGAGGTATTCGCCTTCACACCCAAGGGCGATGTGGTGTCACTGCCGTCCGGCGCCACTCCCATCGACTTCGCCTACGCCGTGCACACCGA
>JANNOG010000007.1:0-28000 GCA_031398915.1 Micrococcales bacterium
CCACGTCTCTTGCGCCTGTTTTGTGGGTGTCCCGCTCGTTTGTTTCAAACGCCCCCCACACAGCTTTTTTGGGGCGTCCGCGTAGAGTTGATTTCGGACTCGACCGACGCGAGCGAGGTGCTCAGCCGGATATGAGTCCTTTGTCCACGAGATACGCACGGGCAGCGTCGGCCGGGAGTTGACGCTCGGCGTCGACCTGCCGGTTGAGTTCCGTCAGATCCTCGGTCGTGAGAACCGACGCCAACCCATTGAGCACATCGGCGACCGTCTGATCGGTTGCGGTCTCGGCATTCAGTACGGGCACCAGGTTGTCGGCCTGCTGCAAACCGAGGTCGTCTTCGAGCAGGACGAGGCCCAGGTCCTCCAGGGTGGCGTCCGTCGTGCCGGTGAGGACCAGGTCGGCCTGACCGTCCACGACCGCCTGCTTGGCCTGCGGACTGCCGAAGCCCAACGGCAACACCTCGGTGATCGTCAGGCCGTAGGTGGCCTCCAGGCCGGGCTGGCAGAAGGGGCGTTCACCACATTCGGGAGTAGCGGCCAGCACGACCGGCTCACCGAGGGCACCGAGATCGGACAGCGACTCCAACCCGTTCTCGTCGGCGAACGAGGTGAGCACGGCGAACCCGTTCTGGTCCACCGCCTCTGCCGGATCCAGAACGACCAATCCGAGTTCTTCGGCGATGGGTCGCATCGCCTCGACGGTCTCGGTGGCGTCAGAGGTGGCGATCGGCGCGGCGTCCGGCCCATTAACCTCACGGTTGAGGTATTCGGCCATCGTTGCCGCATATTCGGGAACAACGTCCAGTTGTCCGTCGATGAGGCTTTGGGCGTAAAGCTCGCGACTCTCGGACGAGATGATCTCGACGGTGTACCCGGCATCTTCGAGGAGCGCGCCGTACATCTCCTGCATGATGATCATCTCGTTGAAGTTGGCGCCACCGACCGTCAGCTCGCCGCCCGCCGCGGGCGCAGCCGACGATCCGTCGGCAGATTCGGCCGCCGACGCATCGGGTGCCTCGGAGGTGGCCTCCGTCTCGGAGCCGGTGTCGTCGGCGCATGCGGCGAGCGCGAGCGCGGTGATGGCGAGCAGCGTGGGTACGAGCCCACGGTGAGCCCGCGTGTGGATGGTTCGACTCATGGTGCGTTCCTGCCTTCTGTGTCCCGGGAAGATCCCGCGTGTCCGGCCGGTGCCTGACTGGCACCCGCAAGCGGAGACAACGCCCCGCGATCGCCAATCGTGACCCGTACCCCTGACAGCGGCACGTCACATATCGGTGGGTCCGACGATCGTTACCAAAACGTCAGATGGGGCGGGCTGCCCGAGCGGATCGACGTTGCCCGAGCGCGAAGGCACCCTCGGCCAGCAGTGCCAATGTGGCGACGAACAGTGATCCGGCGATCAGCTGGGCGTCGTCCTGGCGGGCGAACCCGGCTGTGATGATGCGCCCCAACCCGCCGCCGGCAACCAGCGCCGCGATCGTTGCCGTCGCGATGACCTGGGTGGTGGCCACCCGCATCCCAGCCAGCACGAGTGGAGCGGCGAGTGGCAACTCGACCCGGCGCAACACCTGCCAGCTGGTCATCCCCACACCCTTCGCGGCATCCACCGCGTCCGGGTCGACGCCACGGATGCCGACGTAGGCGTTGGTCAGGATGGGGGGGACGGCAAAGAGGACGAGCGCGGTGACGGTGCTGGTCTGGTTGGAACCGAACGGGGCCGGCGCCAATGCCAACAGCACCAGGATCGCGTAGGTCGGAGCAGCTCGACCGATGTACGAGACGTTGGTCGCCAGCGCGCCACCGCGACCCACGTGCCCCAACCACAGCCCGATCGGCAACGCCACGACGCAGGCGATCACCACCGTGATCACGGTGATCTGGACGTGCTCACCCAGCCGGGCGGCCAACCCGTCGGCGCCCTGCCAGTTGGTCGAATCGCTGACGTAGTCGATGGCGCCCCTCATGCCGACCTCCGTCGTGACCAGGGCGTGGCGATCCGCTGCACCGCCAGCAGAACGCCGTCGAGGACGAGCGCCAGCAGCACGGTGGCCACGCTGGCGGTCAACACCTCGGCCTTGAAGTTCGCCCGGAAGCCGGTTGCGATCAGGTCGCCGAACCCGCCGAAACCGACGACCGTGCCCACCGTCACCAACGCGACCGTGGACACGGTGGCGATCCGCACGCCGGCCAGGATCGTCGGCAGCGCCAGGGGCAACTCGACGGCCACCAACAGCCGCCACGGTCCGTAGCCCATCCCGCGGGCTGCATCGACGGCGTCCGCCGGCACCGCAGCCAAGCCGTCAAGGGTGTTGCTGAGCAGGATGGCCAGGCTGTAGAGCGCCAACCCGATCGTGACCGTTGTCGGTGACAAGCCACTGAAGGCGTAGATCAAGCTGAACAACGCCACTGACGGAATGGTGTAGACGATCGTGCCGACAGACACCACGCCCGTCGACAGCCACGCCGAGCGGCGGGCCAGCACCGCGACGGGGAGAGCGAACACGACACCGGCGAGAACTGCGACCAGGGTGATGCTCAGGTGTTCGGTGAAGGCACCCATGAGCTGTTCGCTGCGTTGGGTCACGTAGAGCGGACAGATCCAGTCGTTGCGCGACACGCAGGTCTGGGAGACCGTTGCGATGTGGACACCGACGCTCCCCACCCCAACGAGGCTACCGCTGACATCGCGACGCCCGCGATCTCGCTTCGCCAGGTGCGCAAGCAGTACCCCGATCGCACCGTGGCGGTGGCCGGACTGGACCTCGACATCCGCCGCGGTGAACTGGTCGCGCTGGTCGGCGCCTCGGGCAGTGGCAAGTCCACCATCCTGCGAATGATGAATCGCCTGGTCGAACCGACGTCGGGGACCATCACCATCGAGGGGACCAGCATCGCCGACCTGCCGACGGCAGCACTGCGGCGGGGGATCGGCTACGTGATCCAGCAGGTGGGACTGTTTCCGCACCGCACGGTCGCGCACAACGTGGCCACGGTTCCACGGCTGTTGGGCTGGGATCGGCGCCGGATCGACGCGCGCGTCGACGAGCTGCTCACCCTGGTGGACCTCGACCCGGGCACGTACGGGGGGCGCTATCCGCATCAGCTGTCCGGCGGGCAGCGCCAGCGGGTCGGCGTCGCCCGAGCCCTGGCGGCCGACCCACCGGTGATCCTGGCCGATGAGCCGTTCGGTGCCGTGGATCCGGTCGTCCGCGACAGGTTGCAGGTGCAGTTCCGCCGGATCCAGCGAAGCCTGGCCAAGACGGTCGTCCTGGTGACCCATGACATCGACGAGGCGGTTCGCATCGCCGACCGGATCGCCGTCCTCAGCACCGGTGGCGTCCTGGAGCAGTTCGACACCCCCGCAGCGGTGCTGGCCACCCCCGCCACCGATGTCGTGGCCGAGTTCGTGGGGGCCGACCGCGGGTTACGTCGCCTCGCCGTAACGCCCATCGAGGTGACCGACCTCGAACAACCTCCGACCCTGGGCATCACCGACGACCTGGTCGCCGCGCGGGCGGCCATCGAGACGAGCGGCTACGAGTACGCGGTCGTCCTCGACGTCGAGGGAAACCTGCGTGGTTGGGTGTCGGCCCGATCCTTGGCCGGGTCGGGCACGGTGGCCGATCGACGGCGGCGTTTCGACGACAGCGTGGACATCGGCTCCAGCCTCAAGGACGGGTTCGCCGTCATCGTCCAGCGGGACGCGGCATGGGTCCCTGTCGTCGACGGCGACCGTTACCTCGGCGTCCTCACGCCCGATGCGGTTCACACGGCGCTGCGCCGGTTGCAGCCCCACCCGGCGAGTGTCGGCTGAGGTCGCTCCTAGAATGAATGTCGTGCGACGTCTCGGGCTGGCGTTGCTGACCATGGCACTCGCCCTCGCGGTATTCGCCATGCACGGGTCCGCATCGGGCGGAACCCACAGCGATCACTCCCCGGTGGCGATTGCCCACGACACCGCAGGTGCACACGATCACCCGTCGACGGGGCAGTTGGTCGAGGCCGTCGCCCCGTGTGATCACGATGCCAACAGCGGGGACCAGGCCCTGGCGTGCGTACCCGCCCTGGTCGGCGCGGTCGACAACCGCGGCCTGCTCGTGCTCGTGGCCATGGCGGCTCTCGCGTGGTGTGCCTGGGCCAGGCGGCCCGACCTGTTGAAGGCGCCGCCGCCGGTGGCGCACCGTCGATCGCACCCTCACCCGAGCACGCCACCTCTGCTGCGGATCTGCGTCTGCCGCGTCTGAGGGGTCCGCGCGCCGTGACGCGCTGACCCACCGACCGACATTCCAGCGCACAGAAGGACGATCTGATGAGAGAAGCCACCCGCACCAGTCATGCCCTGTCCCTACCCAAAGCCCTCACTATCGCCACCGCCATTGCCGGCGCCATCGCTCTTGCCGGATGCGGCGGGTCGGCGGGCACCGCGGCGAGCGGGACATCGGCCCCCGCGGCAACCGTCGTCGACGACGACTTCAATGACGCGGACATCACCTTCGCCCGCGACATGATCCCTCACCACCAGCAGGCAGTCGTCATGTCCGAGCTGGCGGCGGACCGCACGAGCAACGCGGACATCCTCGCGTTGGCCACCGAGATCAACGCGGCTCAGGCACCCGAGATCGAGACCATGACAGGGTTCCTCGACGCGTGGGGGGCTGACGCCGCGTCCCCGACGGCGATGGAGATGTCGGGCGACGACATGGCCGGCGACGACATGGCCGGGATGGATCATGGCGGGCCGGAGGGGATGGAAGGCATGGCTACGGACGACGAGCTATCCGCCCTCGAGGGGGCGACCGACGACGAATTCGACTCGTTCTTCCTGACGTTGATGATCGACCATCACCGCGGTGCCATCGCGATGGCCCAGGTGGAACTGGACGCCGGGGTCAATCAGCAGGCACGCGAACTGGCCGCCGACATCATCGCCGGACAGCAGGCCGAACTGTCGACCATGGAGGGCCTGCTCTCGACCGCGGGCAGCTGATAGCCGACTCAGGCCACGCGTCGCGTGACGGGACGGTCGCCGTCGACCACGGCGGCCGTCTCGTGCACGGCGCGCCCTGCGGCCGGCGCATCCGCTTCGGCGTCCACGTCAGCCACAACTGCCACGTCGGCCACGTCGGCCACGTCGGCCGTGGCTGAGCGTGGGCGGCGGTGATCCGGCACCTGTTCGACATGGTGGCGGGACAGGACGAAGGTGACCACGGCGACGACGACGGTGGCGAGTCCCGCCACGACCAGGCTGACCCTCGCCCCCAACACGGCGACCGCGACCGAACTCACCACGAGGCCGGTGACGTTGGCGGTCTGCAGCACGGCACCCAGCGCGGCGAACGCCCTGCCCCGCTCGGATCTCGCCGACCTGGATCGGACCAGCGCGTTGATGCACACCACCTGGGCCGCGTTGGCCGCTCCGGCGACGGCCCAGGCGACGGCGACCACCGGGACACTCACCGACCACCCGGCCAGAGCAACCCCGCCGCCCATCGCAACCCCGCCCGCAGCCAGCCCGACGACCAGTGACTTGTCGCTGCTCAGCCGGCCCGCGCACCAGCCGCCGATCACCCCTGCCATCGGCCAACACGCACTCAGCAGTCCGAAGCCCGCGGGGCTGAGGCCCAGGTCCTCCAGGGCGAAGAACACCTCGGCGACATTGATGACGATGGAGGCGAGGATCACGCCGGACAGGCCCACCACGGCGACGCGGAGCAGCCGATCGGCGCCGATCAGCTCAAATCCTGCCCACACGGTGGACCCTCGTCGCCCTCGGACGCGACGTCGATCCGACGCAGGCAGTGGTACCCGTTCGGTGCGCATCGCCGCCACCGCCGCGGCCATGAGCGCGAAGCTGGCCGCATCGACCAGGAGTGCGGTGCGGGTTCCGAGGACTTCGACCAGGACTCCGCCGAGTGCGGCGCCGGCCAGGAATCCGCCCTGGGTGATCGCGCCGTAGTACCCGTAGGCCCGGGTGGCACGTGCCTCGCCGGCGATCACCGGTAGCAGCGCCGCCACCGTCGGCGTGGCGACGGCCGCGGCCACACCCACCACGACCAGGCCGACGATCAGCACGGCCTCGTTGCCCGCGACCAGACCTCCGGTTGCCACCGCCACGATTCCGCCGGCCGCCACCAGCAGGGACGTGACGAGCAGCCGGCCGTTTCGGACCCGGTCGATCAGGAGGCCGGCCACAGGTGACAGGACCACGGCCGGCAGCAGACCAGCCGCCAGGACCGCAGCCACCCAGCCTGGACCCAGCGGACGGACGTGCAGCAGCACGGTGATGGTCGTGACAGCGCTTCCGGCCGTCGACATGCCGGCGCCGGCCAACAGCAGGTGGAGGTCCCCTCGGGTACGACGACTCATGGATCCCTCCCGACATGTCCCAGTCGTTCCATCCAACGATAACCGTGATGGTGACGCCGACTACGCAGAGTCGCACTCTGTGGACAACCTCTCACTTCGCCCTTCCAGGCACGTCCACTCCTGCCGATCTCACCTGTCAGGCTTCGGCAGACCGTCGGACCAGCGAAGGGACACCAGCAGTGCGGCACTGGCCACGCGTACTTCTGGCCCTCCTGTTGGCGCCCGTTGGGGTCGCCTTCGTCGGCTACCCGGTCTATGGCGACCCCGTCCTGGCGGCCGCACCCGAGCGCCGGTCGGCGGACGCGATCATCGCCCTGGGAGGGATCGACGCGACCGCGGTCCGGGCGTACGAATTGGCCAAGGCAGGCGTCGCGCCGGTGTTGGTCATCGCCGATCCCTACGGTGACCGCGAACCGCCCACCATCCGCGAACTCTGCCGCTCGGGCCCGGTGGACGTCACCGTGTGGTGCTTCGCGCCGGACCCCTCGACCACCCGCGGTGAAGCCCGCGAGATTCGACGCCTGTCCGAGGCCTACGGCTGGGACGACGTGGTGGTCGTCACCGCGACCTACCACGTGACCCGGGCCCGCTGGATCATCGAGCGGTGCTACGACGACGACCTGGTCATGGTCGACGCCGGGGTGGCCTTCGGCCCCCACACGTGGGCCTACCATTACGTCTATCAGACCGCGGGATACGTCCGTGCCGCCCTGCAGCGCGGCTGCTGAGAGCTACCGGGTGCGCGTGTCGAGCTGCGCATATCGCTCGTGCAGCCGGGCCCGGACCTGCTCGGGGGTGTACGCGCGTCGCTGCCGCTCGGCACGGGCGAGCACCACACCTGTCGCTGCGACGCCGAGCACTCCGGCGATTCCCAACAGCTTCCACCAGCGCACCGGGCTAGGCTACGGCCCTAGTCTGGAACTGTGCTCGGTAGTTCGCTGACTCTGGACGAAGCGGTCGACGTCACACGAACCGGTGACATCTGGCTGTTCCGTGGTCCGTCAGCAGCAGATCGGGCAATTCGGGTCACGACCAACGCCCCGGTCAACCACGTCGGGATGGCCCTGGTGCTGGACGACCTGCCGCCGCTGATGTGGCACGCCGAGCTGGGCCGCGGCCTGACCGACGTCTGGTCAGGCAAGCGCCGACGGGGGGTGCAGCTGCACGACCTGCGCGCCGCCGTCGTCCAGTGGGCTGGTCGCTATCGCCAGCGGGTGTGGCTGCGTCAGCTCGAACCGCTGGCCACGCCCGGGATGGAGGACGCCGCCCTGGCGACGGTCGCCCGCCTGGACGGGACGCCGTTTCCGAGTACCGCCACCATGGCCGGGAGATGGGTCCGCAGTCGCCTGCCCCACGGCGCCGGACGCGACGCCCAACTGGAAACGGCCTACTGCGCAGAAGTGGTCGCCCTGACCTACACCGAGATGGGCATGCTGCCGCCGCGTCGACCCGGTTGGTACGACCCGGGTCGGTTCTGGAGCGGCGACGACCTCGTCCTTCAGGGTGGCTACCGCCTGGGCGGCGAGATCGCGGTCACGACGCCCGAGGGATAACACTTCAGCCGGTCAGGTCATGCACCACGGCACCGGACACGACACTGAGGACGATTCGCGCATCCGCCGGCGCGACCTCCCCGGCCAAAAGATCGGTGTCCACCACCACCAGATCGGCTCGGCCGCCGATGCGCAACACGCCACCCGCTGGGTCGTGGTTGACGAAGGCCGATCCTGCCGTGAAGGCGTCCACCGCGTCGTCCAGGAGCAGGCGTTCCGCGGGCAGCAACGGCTCGACAGCGCGCGCGTCGTGTGGCCGTCGCGTGACCGCCACCTCGATCTGCTGCAGCGGATCGGCCGTTGTCACGGGCCAGTCACTGCCCATGGCGAGGGTTGCGCCCGCCCGGCGCAGCGACTCGAACGGGTACTGCAGCTGCGCTCGCTCCGCCCCGATGAACGGAACGGTGAGGTCGTCCATCTGCGGTTCGTGTTTCGCCCAGAAGGTCTGGCAGTTCGCCACCACTCCCAATTCGGCGAACCGGCGGACGTCCTGTGGTTGGACGATCTGAATGTGCGCGAGATGATGCCGGCGCCGGGCAACCGACGGGCCGTTGGCCGAGTGCGCCGCCGCCACGGCGTCGAGGGCGTTGCGCACGGCGCGATCGCCGATGGTGTGCATATGGACACTGAATCCCAGCTGATCCAGTCGAGTGACCGCTACCGCCAGGAGGTCCGCGTCGACGTAGGTCAGGCCGACATCCAGGTCTGCCGACTCGCCATGGGCATGACGCAGGCAATAGGGCTCCAACAGCGCGCCGGTGCCGTTCTCGAGCACCCCGTCCGTCATGATCTTGACCGTCGAGGCGTGAAAACCCGGGATCTCGTGACCGTCCCCGGCCCCCGCCGCACCCGTCAGTGACATGGCCGCGGCGCGCCGCTCGACCAGCTCATCGATCTGCTCCAACCCCCGGTGGCGGTCCCACCACAACGCCCCGACCACCCGCGAGCGCAGCAGGCCCTCGGCGACCAGCGACACGTACGCCTGCTGGGTCTGCGGCGTCACCCAAGCGTCCTGCCAACTCGTCACGCCCAACCGATGAAGGTGTTGCTGGGCATGCAGAATCCCCGCCGCGACGTCACCCGGACCAGCTGCCGGGACGACGTGCTCCTCGAACGAATACGCCGCCCCCTCGTGCAGGCTGCCCGTCGGCTCGCCAGTGACCGGGTCCCGCTCGATCCGCCCGTCGGCCGGGTCTGGGGTGTCGCGGGTGATCCCCGCAGCACGCAACGCCGCGGTGTTGACCCAGGCACCGTGCACGTCACGGTTGAACAGGAACACCGGGCGATCGCCCACGACGGCGTCCAGGTCCTCACGCCGGGGATTGCCACCCGGGAAATGCTCCATCGACCACCCACCACCGAGGATCCACCCGTCACCGGGATGGGCGGCTGCGTAGTCGGCCACGATTCGCAGGTACTCCGCGGGACCCGAGGCGTCGTTCAACCACACCCGCAACTGGTTCAGCCCGGCCTGGGGCGCGTGGTTGTGTGCGTCCACGAAACCGGGCAGCACCAACCCTGCCGGGGCGTCGACGACGCGAGTGGACGGGCCGACCAGGTCCAGGACATCGCGGGCATCACCCAGCGCCTGCACCCGACCGGCCTGCACCGCGACCGCTTCGGCCCAGGTGTCGCGGGCAACCCTCACCCGGGCACCGGTGATCACGAGGTCGGCGTGAACCATGTGCGTGATCGTGCCATCGGATCGTGCCATCGTTGCCATATGCGTGGGCGGTACGTCACTCGGACCTGGCAGCCCGACGCTGCGCTGTACGTCCCGGCCGGATTCCGCGAACCGTGCGAGTACCAGGCTTTCGTGCCCGACGTCGTGGCGCGTTGGGACCAGCCGATCGCGTCCTCGACCGCCGGTGTGGTCTCCGACGCCGAAGACGCGGTGCGCAAACTCAACCGGCGGTACCGGCCCGCGCTGGCACCCCTGGCCCGACTCCTCATGCGCACCGAATCGATCGCGTCCTCGAAGGTCGAGGGGATGCAGGTCGACGCCCACGAACTGGCTCGCGGTGAGGCCAGGCTGGAGAACGGCCGCGAACCCGAAGCCCCGGTGGCGGAGGTCCTGGCGACGATCGACGCGATGGAGTTCGCCGTCATGCGGGCAGCGACCTCGTCATTGGTGACGGTCTCGGACATCAGCAAGATCCACGCAGAGTTGATGGCGGCGGCACCCAACAGCCAGGTCGCGGGCCGGATCAGGACGGTGCAGAGCTGGATCGGGGGCAACGACTACAACCCGTGCGCCAGGTCAGGGGCGCCCTCGTTCGTCCCGCCGCCGCCCGCCGAGGTCCGGCGACTCCTGGTGGACCTCTGTGTCGCGATGGACGAGCATCACCTGCCACCCCTGGTCCAGGCCGCGATCGTGCACGCCCAATTCGAGCTGGTGCACCCGTTCGTCGACGGCAACGGTCGAACCGGGCGTGCCCTGATCCACGTCGTCCTGCGCCGCCGTGGGCTGGCGCCCGATTACGTCCCCCCGGTCAGTGTCGTGCTGGCCGCCGACAAGGACGCCTACATCCGCGGCCTGGAGGCGTTCCGGGCCGACGACATCGGCGAGTGGCTGACCATGTTCGCCGTTGCCATGACGCGAGCGGCGGCGCTGGGTGGGGAGTACCTGGACGACGTCGAAGCCCTCCAGGAACGGTGGCGGGAGCGGCTGCGCGCCCACACCAACCCGCGCGCCGACGCGGCAGCCTGGCGGATCCTCGACGTCCTGCCCGGCCACCCGGTGATCAGCGCCCCGGTTGCCGTGGCCGCCACCGCCCGGACCAAGGCTGCGGTCAACGGTGGCCTGGCCCGCCTGGAGGAAGCGGGGGTGCTGATCCGGCTGCCTGACGGCGAGCGCACCCGGATGTGGGAGGCCGAGGGCCTGCTCGACCTCTTGGCCGGTTTGGAGGCGGGGGTTCGGCACCGGTCGGAGGGGCACCGGTCGTAGGGGCACCGGTCGTAGGGCGACCGTGAGAGGGCGAGACCCGTCGCGCCAGGTCAGTCGGTCAACAGCCCGTCCAAGCGGTCGTATCCCTGCGAGACGCCCGCCTCCATGTCGCTGGTCAACCATGCGTCGCGCCCGGCGAAGCTGTCGACCAACGATGTGGTCGTCAGCCGGGTGCGACCGTCGCCGAGGTCGAGGAAGACGGCCTTCTCCAGGGCGACTCCCTCAGGCTCACCGTCGAATGTGAACGTCTGCACGATGAGGTCCGAGGGCCGCACCTCGTGAAAGCTGCCATGAAAGGCGTACTCCTCGTGCTCGGTCAGATGGGTGTACCGGAATGAGCCGCCTGAGCGGGGATCGAAGTGGTCGATACGCATCCGGAACTGCCCGGGTCCCAGCCACCGAACCAACAGATCGGGGTCGATGTGGGCCTGGAAGACCTTGTCGGGTGTGGCATCGAATTCGCGCACGATGCGAATCAGCGGGACGTCGGGGTCGGCCGTCACCACCGTCGCGTTGGGATGGGAGTTCGGTGTCGCCTGGGTGTCGTGCACGGTCATGGTGATTCTCCTTCAGCTGTCGGGGTGGATGTCGGGATGGCTGCCGGGGTGGATGTCGGGGTGGCTGCCGGGGTGGATGTCGGGGTGGCTGCCGGGGTGGATGTCGGGGTGGCTGCCGGTGAGTCCGGCAGGGTGCGCAGAACGTCGTCCAGGCGTCGGTATTGCTCCTCGGCCTGCCGGCGATATCGATCGATCCACGAGGTCATGAGGTCCAGGACTCCGACTTCGAGGTGAACCGGTCGCCGTTGCGCGTCCCGGCTTCGACTGACCAGACCGGCATCGCTCAGCACCTTGAGGTGCTTGGACACCGCCTGCACCGTGACGTCGTAGGGCGCGGCCAATTGGTTGACGGTGGCATCGCCCAGAGAGAGCCGGGCAACGATGTCGCGTCGCATCGGATCGGCGAGCGCCGAGAAGACGCGGGACAACGCCGCAGAGGTATCCGGTTCCGTCCCGATCGGGAGCACTGTCACACACCTCCTCGTATTCAACCTCTTGGTTAAATACACCGTAGCCGCGGGTCGCCGAGTAGTCAACCGATCGGTTGAATACGCAGTGGACCTACAGTGTCGACGTGACCGCGACGGTGGTTCGACGTCGCCGGTGGCGGGTGGTGGTGGCGATCGTGGCGGTGGTCGCCGTCAACATCGCCATGTACGCAGCGCTGGCCACCGACCCGGCGCAACGGGCGATCGATGCCCTCGCCGGCTTCACCTATCCCGGCGTGTTCCTGCTCGCCCTGGTCGCGAACGCCGGCGTCTTCGTCCCGATCCCCTACAACGCGATCGTCCTGCAAGTGGCCGCGACAGCCGATCTGCCGCTGCTGGTGGCGGTCGCCGCTGCCGCCGGGTCGGCACTGGGTGAGACCACCGGCTGGTGGGTCGGGCGCAGCGGCACGGGTGTCCTACCCGACGGAGGGCGAGCCGGGCGCGCGGTGGCATGGCTGCGCCGAATGACGGCCCGACCCACCAGCGCCTTCGTGGCCATCGCCGGGTTCGCCGCCGTTCCCAACTACGTGTTCGACATCGCGGGCCTGGCTGCGGGCGCCTTCGGAGTTCGCTACGTCGTCTTCGTCGTGGCCACGTTCACCGGGCGCCTGGTCCGGTTCGCGATCTTCGCCGCCGTCGGCCCGTATCTGCTCGACGCATGGTTCAGGCTGTGGTCGTAACCTGACCGGGTGATGGCTGGAATCCCGTATAGCCCGTTCCCGACCATCCCGCTGGGTCCCCTCGAACTGCAGACCTTCGGGCTGTGCGTCGCCGTCGGTGTCCTGCTGGGTGGCTGGCTGACCGCGCGGCGCAACAAGCGAGTCGGCATCGGTGTCGAACAGACCGAGCGGATCGTCCTGCTGCTGGTCGTGGCGGGGCTGGTCGGCGCCCGGCTGCTGTTCGTCCTGACCAGCCTGGACGAGATGTTCGCCCTCGAGGGCATCGACCGCTGGCTGTATCCGATCGCGGTATGGAACGGCGGCCTGCAGTTCTCGGGCGGCTTCATCGCTGCGCTGTTGCTGGCCCCGTTCATCACGCGGGGACTGCCGGTCGCAGCACGCTGGCACCTGCTCGACGGCGCCGCCCTCGGCCTGTCGGTCGGCCTGGCCGTCGGGCGCATCGGCTGCTACGCCGTGGGCGAGCACCTGGGCGGGCCCACCTCGTTCTTCCTCGGCATCACCTACCAGGGGGGCGTCACGGTCGAGGGCCCGCTGGAGGTCGGCCAGACGTACTGGTCGACACCGGTCCTCGAATTCGTCTACGTCGCGATCATCCTGGCGATCATGCTGTGGGTCGATCGCTCGGGCCGCGCCGGAGCGGGCACCCTGGCCGGGTTGTTCTCCGTGCTCTATGCCGTCGCCCGGTTCGGTTCGGACTTCCTGCGCGACTACGACCGTGTCGTCTACGGCCTCACCGGGGCGCAGTACATGTGCCTGGCCCTGTTGGTCGTCGGCGCCTGGTTCTTGTGGTCCGCCCGGACCCGCGAGAGCCCGAATGCGTATCGCGCACGTCTGGCCGACGAGGCTGCGGCCGCGGACGCAGCGGCCCCGGACGCTGAAGCTCTGGACACAGCTGACGCAATGTCCGCTGACGCCAGTGCCGATGCAGTGGACGGCACCGAGGACACTGCTCCGGTCCGTGCGGCGGTCGATGCCGACGTCGAGGCCGGCACCGGCCTCGACCACACGGCGGACACCGGCGAGGACGGCGGCGGGACTGCCGACGCCCAGCCTGTGGTCACCAGCCGAAAGTCGAACTGACATGCCGGCCCAGACCCGTCTCATCCAGCTCGCCCTGAGCCTGCTGGGGCCTGCGATCCTGCCCACACTGCGCCGGGCGGCGGCGGACCCGCGTACCCGGGCGCAGGTCATGGCCATTCTCAATCAGCTGCGAAGTGGAGTGCCCGAGGCGTCGCCTGCGGCGCGCGCCAGAACTCGGCTGCGCCGCGATCTCGATGCCACCGTCGAGCTGACCGTGGCACGCCGCGACAGCGCCCGCGACGACGACGAGCGGGCGGTGGCGGACGGCTGGATTCGAGAGGCACAGGACATCCGTCATGCCGCCGACATCGCCGGTGCCCTCGGGGTCGGTCGCGAGCGCGCACTCGTCACCGAACTGGAGGAGCGTCGCCGGAGTCTGCTCCGGCGGATGCTCGACGCCACCCTGCCTGGTACCGGGGTCGGCGACACCATCGCCGAGGCTCAGCCGGGTGAGCCGGACACCGACGCCGAACCCGTCGCCGAGCCTCCTTCCGAACCTGTCGCCGAGCCGGGCGGTCGGTCGGACAGCCGGCCCGAACAATCGTCGTGAGCAGCGACGCATTCGAGGCCGCCGCGGTGGACCTCGCCACCGTGAGAACTGCCGTCCAGCGGGTCATCGTCGGTCAGGAACGGATGATCGACCGGATGCTGCTGTCCCTGCTCACCGGCGGACACTGCCTGATCGAGGGGGTGCCGGGGGTCGCGAAGACCATGGCGGTCCAGACCCTGGCCACCGTCGTCGGCGGATCCTTCGCCCGGATCCAGTTCACCCCGGACCTGGTGCCCAGCGACGTCATCGGCACCCGCATCTACCGACCCTCGTCCGAATCCTTCGACGTAGAGCTCGGTCCCGTGTTCGCCAATATCGTCCTCGCCGACGAGATCAATCGAGCACCCGCGAAAGTGCAATCGGCAATGCTCGAAGTAATGGCCGAGCAGCAGGTCAGTATCGCCGGGCGCAGCTTTCCGGTGCCCTCGCCGTTCCTGGTCCTCGCCACGCAGAATCCCATCGAATCCGAAGGCGTGTACCAACTGCCGGAGGCCCAACGGGACCGCTTCCTCTTCAAGGTCTCCGTCGGATATCCCGACCAGGCCCAAGAGGTCGAGATCGTGTTGCGGATGGGCGCGCATCCGATCCACGCCGAGCCCGCGATCGACCTGCAGCGAATCGCGGTGCTGCGTGAGCATGTCGCCAACGTCTTCACTCATCACGCAGTCGTCGACTACGCCGTGCGGATCGTGGCGGCGACCCGTGCACCCGAACGCGCCGGGATGCCCGACCTCGCCGGCGCGCTGGCCTACGGGGCCGGCCCACGCGCGTCGTTGGGCCTGGTCGCAGCGGCGCGGGCGATCGCCGTCCTGCACGGGCGCCACCACATCACCCCCGCGGACATCCGTGACGTGGGCGAGGACGTCCTGACGCACCGCCTCGTGCTGTCGTTCGACGCCCTGGCCGACGGCTTGGACCCGCGCGACATCGTCAGGCGGGTGCTCGCGACAGTGCCTCAGCCGGACCTGGGTCAACCACCACCACCTCCTCCGGCGCCCGTCGCCGTCCCACTCGCCCCGCAGGCACCACCGACAGACCAGACCGCCACGGCTAGTGGGCTGGGACCGTGGGCTGTTCCGTCGGGGCCATTCCGTCCCGTCGGGCGGGCCTGAACGGATGCCGCAGCGCGCCGACCGCAAACGACTCGATGCCGCGACGACGACTGCCGACGCGGAACACGCCACCCGTCGCCTCACCCTCACCGTGATGCGCCGCATCGACGGGTTGTTGCACGGCGATCACCTCGGCATCCTGCCCGGTCACGGCAGCGAGCCGGCCGACTCCCGCGAGTACGTGCCCGGCCTCGACGATGTCCGCCGGATGGATTGGGCGGTCACCGCGCGCACCTCGATCGCGCACGTCCGTGACCTGGTCGCGGACCGCGAACTCGAGACCACCATCGTGCTGGACCGCAGTCCGAGCATGTGCTTCGGCACGGCGGGCGTCGACAAGCAGGAACTCGCCGCAGGGGCCGTCGCGACGGTGGCGATGATGACCCTCGGTTCAGGAAACCGGGTCGCGGGAATCATGTGCGACCGCGACGGCGTCCATCGCACCTCCGCTGCGGGCGGCCGGGCTGCAGTTCTCCGCCTGGTGCACGAGGCGCTGCGCCCGGTTCCGGACACGACATCCCGCAGCCGGCGGTCGGCCGGCGGTAGGGATGCCGGTGGTGGGGATGGCTCGGCGGATCAGGCGGGTACGACGACCGCACTGGTCGCAGGCCTCGGCGCGGCACGAGCTCAAGCCCGACGACGTGGCCTCGTCGTCGTGGTCTCGGACTTCTTGGATCCGATCGACGGCGAGTGGGTTCGACTGATCGGCGGGTTGGCGCACCGACATCAGGTGCTCGCCATGGAGATCGGCGATCCCCGCGAGGACGAGTTGCCGGACGTCGGAACGGTGGTCCTCGTCGATCCCGAGACCGGCCGGTTTCGCGAGGTCAGAGCGACCGCGTCGGTGCGGGCACGCTTCTCCGTCGCGGCAAGACAGCGCCACGAGGCGGTGACCCGGACCCTGCGCGCAGCGGGGATCGGGCATGTCGCCCTCCGTACCGACCGCGACTGGGTGCGCGATCTGGCCCGGTTCGCCGTCACCCATCGGCGCACCGCCCATGCCGCCGGTCGCGGCGCGGTGCCGGGGCAGGCCCGGTGACCGGGGTGAGTGACATCGTGCTGGCTGATCCCAGCCGACTGTGGCTGCTCGTGGTGGTCGCCGCCGTTGCGTTGGGGTACATCCTCAGCAGGCTGCGGGCCCCTCGTTACACCCTGCGCTTCACCCAACTCGCCCTGCTGGACGCCGTGGCGCCACGCCGACCCCGATGGCGACGCCACCTCGTGGCCGCGCTCACCCTGCTGGGCCTGACCACTCTGGTCTTCGGTGCGGCCCGGCCACAGGTCGAGGTGCCCGTCGCCGCCGAGCGCGCCGCGATCGTCGTCGCCCTCGACACGTCACTGTCGATGCAGGCCACCGACGTCGACCCCAACCGATTCGACGTCGCCCGCGAGGCCGCCACCCGATTCGTGCAGGACATCCCTCAACCAGTCGCCGTCGGCCTGGTCGGGTTCAACGGGATCAGCAGCCTCCAGGTGGCACCCACCACCGATCGCGACCGCGTCGTCGACGCCATCGCCGAACTGCAGTTGGGAGAGTCCACCGCGATCGGCGACGCGGTCGCCGTCAGCGTCGAGGCGCTGCGGGCCGGCGAGTTCGTCGACCCCGAGGCCGATCCGGACCCACAGAGTTCGCCGGCCCGGGTGGTCCTGCTCTCCGACGGCGGCAACACCGTGGGCCGCGAACTCAGCGAGGCCGTGGAGATCGCCACCGAGGCCGGTGTGCCGGTCAGCACGATCGCCTACGGGACGCCGTCCGGCACCGTGACCTACCGCGGCACGCTCATTCCCGTGCCGGTGGACGGGCCGGCGCTGCAGGGCCTGGCAGACGACACGGGCGGCCGGTTCTACGAGGCTGCAACCGGCGAGGACCTGGACGAGGTCTATGCGGACATCGGGTCGACGATCACGATCGAGGAGGAGGTCTCCGAACTCACCGATCGCTTCCTCCTCGTCGGCTTCGCGCTGTTGGTCGCGGGCGCTGTCGGGTCGCTGCTGTGGTTCGAGCGGATCCCCTGAGCCGGTGACCCAGGGATTGCCGTTCAAGGTCGGCCCGTGACTGCCGATCTGTAAGGCGATGAAGTCGTCCCCGCGTGATCTCGCCGCCATCGGTCTCGTACTCACCAGCTTCTTGAGCATCGCTCCGTTGCTCGCGGCCCCGGCGTACGCCGAACCGGCTGTCCATGGCACGACGTTGACCGAGCAGATCGCTCACATCGACGGTCAGGTGGCACGGGCCGAGGCGGACGTGGCCGGCGCTGACGCTGCGGCGGCGACCGCGATCGAGGACTACAACACGGCGCGAATCCACTCGGTGGCCGCTCAACGCCGGGCGGTGGCAGCCGAGAGTGCGGCCGACGTGGCGCGCCTCGACCTGGCCGCGGCCCGTGAGGATCTGGCCGCCGTCGTAGCCGAGGCGTACCGCTCGGGTGGCGAAGACGCCGTGATGTTCGCCCTCCGACCGGCGGCCGACGTGCGCACCATGCTGGACCGGGCCAGCACCCTCGACCAGTTGGGCGCGCGTCGAGACGCAGCCGTGCGCCGGATCGAGACCACCACCGCTCTGGCGCAGGCACGAAGCGGGTGGGCGGGTCAGTCCGCGCTCGACGCCGACGCTGCCGCCGGCGCAGCTGCCACGGCCCGCGAGACAGCCCTCACCACGCAACAGGTGACCGGCGATCGGGCCGACCAGCTGTTGCTGACCCGAGACACCCTGGTCGCCGAAGCCGCAGCCCTGCAGCAGATCTCGGTCCGCGCCGAGGCGGAACGCCAGCAGGAACTGAGCGTCCAGCGGGCTGCGAGTGCGGCCGGCACCGGTCCGGTCCGGTCGTCGATGTGACGGCTGCCGACTCGTCGGGTGATCCGAGCCCGTCCACCGCCCCCGGGGCGGCTGCGGACAGCGCGGACGCTGTGGTCATCGACGACCCGTCCGACATGATCCCGGACACCGTCGACACCGTCGAGGCCCCGGCGCGGCCATCCCCGCCCCCGACCACCTCACCCACGCCGCAGTCCCCACCTCCCACCGCAGCAGCACCGACTGCGACTCCCACCTCAGCGCCCACCACAGCGCCGATCAGCCAACCGCCGGCTGCACCACCTGCACCCGCACCTGCACCCGCACCCGCACCACCGGCGTCGGCACCCACCGGCAGCGGTGGCGTCGCAGGGCAACGGGCCGTCGACTGGGCTCGCACCCAGCTGGGCAAGGCCTACTTGTGGGGCGGCGAGGGACCGAACAGCTACGACTGCTCGGGCCTGGTGATGCGCGCGTGGGAGAACGCCGGCGTCGGCCTACCCCACTCGTCGCGGTCGCAGTACGCCCGTTCGACCAAGATCGACCGTGCTGCGCTGCGCCCCGGGGACCTGATCTTCTGGGGGTCGAACGTCAACGACCCGTCGTCGATCTATCACGTCGCCGTCTATTCCGGCGGCGGCATGATGATCGAGGCGCCCAACAGCCGATCAGTCGTACGCGAGGTGCCAGTCCGGTGGTCGGGAGCCATGCCACTCGCTGGGCGCCTATGATCGGCGCTCGACGCCCCCCGCGCCTCGATCAATGCCGCGTCGCCTCGTGGCCCGGACCGTTGAGGCCCGGCACCGGGGCGGTGTAGTACCCCGTCTCGATCGCGCGCGCGAAGGATCGGTGGATCTCCTCCTCGGCCTGGATCCGATTCGTCCAGTGAGCCCCCTCGACGCTCTTGCCGGGTTCCAGATCCTTGTAGGTCTCGAAGAAGTGCTGGATCTCCAGGCGATGGAAGTCCGACATGTCACCGAGGTCGCGCAGGTGTGCCATCCGGACGTCTCCGGTCGGTAGGCAGATGACCTTGTCGTCACCACCAGCCTCGTCTCGCATCCGGAACATGCCGATGGTGCGGCACTTGACCAGGCACCCGGGAAAGGTCGGTTCGTCGAGTAGGACCAAGGCATCGAGCGGATCGCCGTCCTCGCCCAGGGTGCCCTCGATGAAACCGTAGTCGGCGGGGTAGCGGGTGGCCGTGAACAACATTCTGTCCAACCGGATACGACCGGTCGCGTGGTCGACCTCGTACTTGTTTCGCTGACCCTTGGGGATCTCGACCGTGACGTCGAACTCCAGCTCCGGCATACTTCTTCCCTCCGTCGGTGGCACACACACGGTCCGCTTTGGGGTTAGTCTCGCGCACGCGGGACCACAGAACGGCAGGTTCGCGACTTCGCGGCCGGGGTCGGTGGCATGCGGAGGCGTGATGGAGGATGTGAGGGACCGAGGGGTGGACAGTTCCACCGGCGACGACGACTTCGACCTCGACAGCCTGCTCGCCGCCGCATCGGCCGAGCTGACGTCGCTCGCCGACGCGGCCCTCGACGAAGTCGCCCATAGCTGGGAGGACATGGATGCCCCGGGCGACTCGGCGGCGTCACCTACCGCGGCCGTCCCCCGTGCTGCCGGGGGCGACGCGGGCACATCGGCAGCCATCTCGTCAGCCGCGGCCAAACCCGCCACGCCCAAACCTGCCGCACCCAAACCCGCCGCGAAGCCGGTCGTGTCCAAACCAGCCGCACCCAAACCAGCGGTGTCCAAACCAGCCGCATCCAAACCGGCCGCGGCAGCAGTCAGTGAGCCGGCTCCTCGTCGACCCGAAGATGTCGAGCGGGAAGCCGCTGCCGACCGAGCCCGGGCTGAGCGTGAACGGGCGGCTCGCGAGGTCACCGCACTGGCTGCCAAAGCGGAGCGAGAGGTTCGCGAACGGCTGGACCGCGAACGCGTCGAGCGCGAAAATCGCGAACGGGCTGAGCGTGACAAGCGCGAGCGCGCTGCTCAGGAGGTAGCCGCAAGGGAAGCGGAGGCGGCGCGGCAGCAGGCCGAACGCGAAGCCGAGGCGGCTCGTGTCGAAACGGAGCGAGTCGCGCTGATCGCACGCGAGAAGGCCGAACGAGAAGCTCGCGAGAAAGCTGAACGCGAGGCCCACGAAAAGGCTGCGCGCGAGGCCCGAGAGAAGGCCGAGCGGGACGCACGTCAGAAGGCTGAGCGCGAAGCCCAAGAAGCCAAAGAACTCGCCCAACGTCAAGCTCGAGAAGCCAAAGAAATTGCCCGACGTCAGGCTCGCGCAGCCAAATTGGCCGCCAAGGAGCAGGAAAAGCGTGAGGCGCAGCAGAAGGCCGAACGCGCGGCTGCCGAGAAGGCCGAGCGCGATAATGCGCAGCGCGCCGAAAGGGCCGAACGCGAGCGAATCGCTGCAGCCGCTCGTGACAATGCCAACCGCGAGAAGGCCGAAGCGAGCGAGCGGGCACGCGTGGCGCGCGAGGCCCGTTCAGCTGAGGCTGCGCAACGCAAGCGACTGGCAGCCGAAGCAAAGGCTGAGGCGAAGCGGACTGAGGCAGCCGCGCGTGAGGCGGCTCAACGAGCCAAGGTCGAGCAGGCGGCGCTGGCGGCGGCCGCTCGCGAGCAGGCTCGGTTGGCCGAGGCTGCTCAGGCACAGGCGGCGCAGATCGAGCGTGCTCAACGCGAAGCGGCCGAAGGTGCGGCGCGCGAGAAGGCCGCTGCTGAGGCTCGACGTGTTGCCGACGAGCAGGCGCGCCAACGCGAGGCCGCGGAACAAGAGGCCAAACGGCTGGCTACGGCCGAACGAGCGCGACGCGACGCCGCCGAAGCCGAGGCCCGCCGCCTCGCAGCCGCCGAACGAGCACAACGCGAGGCCGCCGAAGCCGAGGCACGCCGCCTCGCCGCCGCCGAACGAGCACAACGCGAGGCCACTGAACGGGCACAACGCGATGCCGCCGATCAAGAGGCCAAACGCCAGGCCGAGGTTCACAGGGTCGCCCGGGAACGCGAGGAGGCGGCGCGGGCCGCCCAAGAGCGGGCCGAACGCGAGCGGATCGCCACCGAGACGGCCCAACGCGAGGCCGCTCAATGCGCCGAGGCCGACCTCCGCGAGCGAGCCGCCCGCGACGCCGCCCAAGCGCAACGCCAAGCAGCCGACGCGCAACGCCAAGCAGCCGAGGCGCAACACAAGGCAGCCGAGGCGGACGCCGCCGCGCGCCGCGAGATCGAGCAGCAGGCCCTCGCAGCCGAACGCGCCCAACAAGCCGCCCGAGCCCGCGCAGCGAAAGACGAAGCCAAAGCAGCGCAACGCCTCCAACGCGAGCGCGCCAAGAACGAACTCCGCCGCCAGCGCGAGGCCGAAGCCGAAGCACGCCGCCTCGCAGCAGAGGCGCGACGCGAAGAGGCGGCGGCTCGCCAGGCGGCGGCCGAGGCCGAGCAGATCGAACGCGAGCGCGCCGAGCGACGGGCGCGCCGCGCCGCCGAACGCGCCCAGGCTGAAGCTGACGTCGCCGCTGCACAGGCCAAACTCGCCGCTGCACAGGCCAAACGCGACGCCGAACAGGCCAAACGCGACGCAGAGCGTCAAGCCCAGCCACCGACCGGACCCGAGGATCCGGGCTCCTCACCCGTGCCGCCCCGGCGTGCACCGGACATGCCGTTCCCCACGCCTCTGGCAGACGCGCCCCAGAGCCGCCGTGAGGCGCGACGCGACCAACCACGCGCCGGTCGGTCGAAACCAGCAGCGCCACAGCCTCAGGCACCCGTACCGGCGGCGAGGCGCACACCCGTCGCGCCCACACCACCCGCGCCTACACCACGGGCGCCCACACCCACAGACGTGGCAGCGGCTGAACGTGCCCGGCCGCAGGTCTCCTCGGCGATCACGTCGGCTTTCCCGGCAGGCCAACGCCGGGCGTCGGCGAATGAGGGTCAGGCCACGGGCACGTGGTTCGATCCGCTGGCACAACCCCGGAAGCCGTCACCAGCGACCAGCCCGGCAGCATCGTTCCCGCCCTCTCGGGAGGCCGAGCGGGTCGTACCCGAGCAGCGGCCTCGTGGTCCGTATGCGCTGATCGCCGCAGCAGCTGCCGCCGTGATAGTGGTCGGATACCTGGCCGCAGACGTCACGGATGCCGTGCCGGGCGTGCTCACCGCCAAGCCTCTCCCCACTCAACCGGCCGCGCTTCCCGAACCAGTCGTCGCGCCTGCCGCCGTCGGTCCAGCGGTCGTGCTGCAGCCAGGTTCCGCCGGGGTGGCCATCGGCCCAACATCGTTGAACAACCGGATCACGCCTCTGCTCGGTGACCCGCGCCTGGGAACGGTGACCGCGTCCGTAGTCGACGCGACCACCGGCGAAGAACTGCTGAACTACGGTGGCGAGCAGGCCCGCACGCCGGCCTCGACCACCAAGGTCCTGACCTCCGTCGCGGCGCTTCACGCGCTGGGAGCCGATCGGACTCTCGCCACCACGACCAGCCTGCTTCCGGGGGCGGCCGGACAGAACCCGGCGGTCGTGCTGACTGGCGGTGGGGACATGCTGCTGACCGCCGGTCCCCCTGACACCAGCGACCCCGAGGCCATCCCTCGCGCCAGCCTCGCCACTCTGGCCGCCGAGACGGCGCTGGCGCTGCCGGTCGGGGTGGTCGCGGTCAACGTGGTCGTCGACGACTCGCTGCTCGGGGTGTCCCAGTCGCTCTCGCGGGCGCCCGGCGACAACCGGTTCGCCGCCCCCCCGACGTCTCTGGCCATCGATTCCGGGTACGTCGGCCAGGATCTGCCTCGTGACCCGACGCCCGCGTTGACGGCCGGGGCCGCGTTCGCGGGGGGACTCCAGGCCGCCGGAATCGCCGTCGCTCAGATCACTGTGACGACGACCTCGGTGGCTGGCGACACGCCACTGGCACAGGTCGACTCCGCCCCGTTGGCCGAGGTTCTGGGCTACGGATTGCGAATCAGTGACAACACCGTCCTCGATGCCGTCGCTGGGCTGCTGTCTCGCGAGAGCGGCGGAGACGGAACCTTCGCCTCTGGCGGCACCGTGATTCGCGACACCCTCGCCGGACTGGGCATCGAGACGAGTGGGATGTCGCTGCGCGACGGCAGCGGCTTGTCGGACGGGTCCGTGGTGTCGGCCCGGGTGTTGACCGCGACGTTGCGCTACGCGGGCAACGTCGACGATCCAGACGTCCGCCGCCTGTCGCTGCTACTCCCGGTTGCCGGGTCCACTGGCACGCTGACCAACCGGTTCGACAAGGGGGGTGGGTCCGACGGTGTCGGGGTGGTGCGAGCCAAGACCGGCGGTCTGACGGGTGTGTCGACGCTGGCCGGTTACGCGACGACCGTCGACGGTCGGACCGTGGCGTTCGCGTTGATGTCGACATTCCCGGCCGGTGCGACCGCAGGCGCCGTCGATGCCCTCGACGCTGTCGCGGCCGCGATTGCCAGCTGTGGCTGCTCCTGACCGACGCGCGGCCATCCGCTTCGCCTTGGTCGCCCCATCCGCCTTGCGCTCGTCGCGGAATGCCGGAACGTAGACATCTCGCCGCAGCAATCGGCAGCTACGCTCCGCCGCGGGAGGTCCACGTGACAATCGCGAATGAGTCCGCAACCAATGGCCCGGGCATTAGCCGGGCAGATGCCACCCGCCCCGTGCTATTGACCGTTGACGACGATCCATCCGTGTCCCGGGCGGTTGCCCGCGACCTACGGAGCCGCTATGCCGAGAATTTCCGCATAGTACGAGCCGAATCCGGGGCATCCGCCCTTGAGGCGATCCGCGAGATAGCACGGCGAGGCGATCGGGTCGCGGCCATCCTGGCTGACTATCGGATGCCCGAGATGGACGGCATCGAATTTCTCGAGCAGGCCATGGACCTCGTACCACGAGCCCGCCGGGCGTTGCTCACTGCTTACGCCGACACCGATGCCGCGATCAAGGCCATCAACGTCGTGGATGTCGATCACTATCTGCTCAAGCCGTGGTCACCACCAGAAGAGAAGCTGTTCCCCGTCGTCGATTCCTTGATCGAATTGTGGCGGGCGAGCGGGGACGCTGCCGTTACCGAGACCAGAATCATCGGCCATCGCTATTCGCGGGCCTCCCACGAGACCCGCGACTTCCTCGCTCGCAACGGAGTCGCCTACCGGTGGTACGCAGCGGACGAGGCTGAGGGCGAGCGCCTGCTGCTCGCTGCCGGAACCACTGCGGCCGAACTACCGGTCATCCTCACCACCAGCGGAGACGTCCTGATCGCCCCGGACCTGAGCGAGCTGGCCGGCCATGTCGGCCTGACCACGCTCGCCGCCGAGGACTTCTATGACGTGGCCGTGGTCGGTGGCGGTCCGGCGGGGCTGGGTGCGGCGGTGTACGCCGCCAGCGAGGGCCTGTCGGTCGTTCTCGTCGAGCGGCGGGCGGTGGGCGGCCAGGCCGGCGAAAGCTCCCGCATCGAGAACTATCTGGGCTTCCCTGATGGGGTGACCGGCGCTCAACTGGCCGATCGAGCCCGCAGACAGGCCGAACGGTTCGGTGCCGAACTGCTGACCGCATGCGTCGTGGTCGGGATGGACGTCGATGGGTCCCGCAAGGTGTTGCGGTTGGCCGACGGACGATCCATCGCCGCTCATGCCCTGATCATCGCCACCGGAGTGACCTATCGGCGGTTGTCCGCCGACCGCGCCGACGACTTCGTCGGCCGGGGCGTCTTCTATGGTGCGGCCTCGACCGAGGCGTCGGCCACTGTCGGCGAACACGTCATCGTCGTAGGTGGAGCCAACTCGGCTGGTCAGGCGGCTGTCTTCCTGTCGCAGCACGCACAACAGGTGAGCATCGTGGTTCGGGGACCCGACCTGCGGGCCTCCATGTCGCACTATCTGATCGAGCAGATCAATTCCATTGCCAATATCGATGTCCGGTTGGGCACGGAAGTCGTCCGCTGCCACGGTGACGATCACCTCGAGTCGGTTGACCTGTGTCAGCGGGCCACCGGCACGGTCGAGTCGGTCGAGGCAGGGCATGTCTTCGTTTTCATCGGCGCCCAGCCCGACACGGCATGGCTTCCCGAAGCCGTCATGCGCGACCCCGCTGGGTTTGTCGTGACAGGAACCGATGTGGCCTCGTCAAGGGCGAAGCCCGGCGGCTGGACCCTCGAACGTGACCCGTACCTGCTGGAATCCAGCGTGCCCGGGGTACTTGCGGCCGGGGACGTCCGATCTCAGTCGGTCAAGCGGGTCGCGGCCGCGGTCGGAGAAGGCGCGCTCGCCGTCACCCTGGTTCACCGGTACCTGGGGGACCTGTGAACACGGTGGTGGACCCGCAGCCGCCAGCCGATCCGGTTCGCCTCGGAAAGGATGACGTCGCCTCCCTGTTCCTGTTCGAATCCCTTGATCCTGACCAGATCGAGTGGCTGGCCGATCGGGGCTGGGTGGTCGACGTCAACAGCGGAGACGTCATATACCGCGAGGGCGAGCCGGCCGCAGTCTTCGTCATTCTGCTGAGTGGTGAGGTGTCGTTGCGTCGGCAGGTACGCGACAGCGAGTTGGAGCTGGTCCGGACCGGTCACCGTGGCGCCTACGCCGGCGCCACCCAGGCATACGTGTCCGGGATCGAGAACCCCGCCTACAGCAACACGATGTCTGCGACGGCCGACAGTCGCCTGTTCCTCCTCGCCGCCGACTCGTTCGGCGAGGTGATCCGGACGTGGTTCCCGATGGCAGTCCACCTGTTGGAGGGGCTCTTTTTCGGGTTGCGCAACAGCGACGCCATCGTCGGCCAGCGGGAGCGGCTGATCGCTCTGGGCCAGTTGTCGGCGGGCCTCACCCACGAGCTCAACAATCCGGCGGCGGCGGCTGTCCGGGCCACGGCAACCTTGCGCGAACGGGTCGCAGGGATGCGTCACAAGCTGTCCCACCTGGCCGGTGGCAGTCTGGACGGCTCGACGCTGGTGTCGTTGACGGCGATGCAGGAGAAGGCGGTCGACAGGGTGGGCACGGGTCCTCACCTGTCACCGATGGAGACCGCCGACGCCGAGGACGCCATCGGCGAATGGCTCGAAGACCATGGGGTGGTCGATGGGTGGGACTTGGCGCCGACGCTGGTGGCGGCCGGTCTGGACGCCGACTTCCTGGATTCGGTCGCCGAACGGTTGCCTGCCCAGCATGTCGAGGGCGGGGTGCGATGGCTGGGGTACACGGTCGAGACCGAGTTGCTCATGAATGAGATCGATGACGCGACCAGCCGAATCGCCGGACTGGTGTCGGCGGCGAAGCAGTACTCGCAGCTGGACCGAGCGCCGTATCAGGACATCGACGTCCATGACGGAATCGAGTCCACGCTGATCATGCTCGGTCGCCTGATCGGTGGCGCCGTCACCGTGGCGCGCGAGTTCGACCGGTCGCTGCCGCGTATCCCGGCCTACCCGGCCGAACTCAATCAGGTGTGGACCAACCTGATCGACAACGCGGTCGACGCGATGGGCGGTACGGGCACGTTGACTGTCCGGACGTACGCAGAGAACGACTGCGTGGTCGTCGAGGTCGCCGACACCGGACCTGGTGTCCCCGAGTCGATTCGCCGACAGATCTTCGAGCCGTTCTTCACGACCAAGGACGTCGGACAGGGCACCGGGTTGGGATTGGACATCTCGCGCCGGATCGTCGTCGAGCGCCATGGCGGGGATCTTCGTGTGCAATCCGAGCCGGGCGACACACGCTTTCAGGTGGTCCTGCCGCTGATCCAGTCAGCATCCTGACAATCGTGTGCCGGAATGGCACCTCGCGCACGATCGCACAGCCATCTGGGCACAGGATTCGCCTCACGGAGCACCCAACAGTGAGGTCAGGTGCCCGAGAACGGGGCCTGGGCACCGAAGCTGGCGGGCATCGACCTGGATGACCTGCCATCCCAGGGCACGAAGCCGATTGTGCCTCGCCATGTCGTCGCCATGCTGGACGAACCCGCGATGGTGGGCGCCGTCGTATTCGAGTCCCACACACCGCGCCGGCCACGCCAGGTCGAGGCGGGCGACGAAGCAACCGCTGCCGTCGCGGACAACGTGCTGCACCACCGGCTCGCAGAAGCCGGCCCGCACCACCAATAGTCGCAATCGCGTCTCGGGGATCGATTCGGCGCCGTCGCGGGCTTCGCGCAGCACGCTTCGACCCCGCCGTAGCCCAGCGAGATCACGGCACGAATCCGCCTCGGCGTGAACTTCGGCCGCGGTGAGGGTCGTGCGGGCGATCACGGCATCGATCCAGGCCACTCGATCGTCATCCGTCATGTCCGCAGTTCCGATGCCGCGAGCCACGTCCAGCGCGGTACGCAGTGGAGTGGTTGCCGGTCCAAGCGCCGTCGTACAGATGTCCGACGTCGCCAGCCGGTGGCGGTGCGGAATGACAAGGCCTCGTCGCCGGATGCCTGCCGTCGGGGTGACGGCCACGTGGACGGCGGTATCCGGGTCTGCGACCCGACACCCGTGAGCCCAGGCGGCACTCGGGCCCAGCAAGACGATGGCGTTGCCGTGCCTCGCGCGGACGGCCTCAATGAGCGTGCCATGATCCACAACCTGGTCCGTACGTCGGCGCACCCCGTGAATGACCTGTTGATACCCAGGACCGCGAAGCGTGGACCACGGCAGCTCCCGAAGGCCGGCACGGGTCGTGAACGGCTCGGCCGTCAACTGGTCGGGCACCACATGTCTGATCACCAGACAAGGCTGGTGCCGGGTGAACGTCAAGGCACGGCGCAGGCCCGTGGCATTGTGGACGGGAGGACCGCGGGACGCCTGTTGATACTTCTCCCGAGCCGGGATTCGACCAATTCATGGCCCAAATGGCTGCAATCCTCGAAGCCGACTGCCATTCGAGCAC
>JANNOG010000009.1:0-19740 GCA_031398915.1 Micrococcales bacterium
CTTGATCGTCCCCTCCACCAGCCCGCTCCCTATTGCCTGCCCCTTGTGCAACCTCCCTGCATACCCCAGTCTGATCTGGTGCCCGCAGAAGTAGTTCAGTACCGCCGCCGCAACAGCGCCTCCAGGACCAGGCGTTTCTGCTCGCCACCCGACAGGGTGCGGACGTCGCGCCACTGCGCCGTCTCGAAACCGACGCCCAGCGCGGCCGTGGTGCACATGTCCCAGTCGACCTCGGCCTCGTAGCCGCCGACGTCCGCCCAATCGGAGAGGGCCTGGGCGTAACGCATCTGCGTCGACTCGTCGTCGCGTTCCATCATCGCCAACTCGGCCGCGTCCAACTCGGTTGCGGCGAGGCGCACCCGTGGCGCAGACACCGAGACGAGTAGCTGCCGGACGCTGGTCTCGTCCCGAATCGTGCCGATGAACTGACGCATGGTTCCCAACCCGCCCTGGTGGGTGACGGCGCCGCTGGTCGGAGCGAGGTCACCGGCCACGATTCGCATCAGGGTGGTCTTGCCCGCGCCGTTCGGTCCGACCAGGGCAGTGGTTCGCCCCTCGGGTACGTCGAAGGTTACGTCGCCGAGCAGTGGTCGTCCGTCGGGCAGCGAGAACGAGACTGCATTGATCGCGACGTGACCCACGAGCCCAGTGTGTCGTTGTCCGGCGACGGCGTCACCGGCTTAACCGGCTGTCTCGGCTCCCAGAGGTCGAGGGTGACGGCCGCGACCCGTCCCTCGTCATCGACGAACAGGTCGACGGAGGACCAGAACAGGCAGCTGCCGCGTCGACGACACCCGTGGGTCGGCCGGGTTCACGGCATGGCCCGGGGATGTCCCAATGATTGAGACATCAGGACATCGGTGGGATCAGTCGTCGAGCGTCACCAGGGCGTCCGCTCGATGCTGCGACTCGGCCACCAACTGGGCATTGACCTGGTCCGGGCCGTCCGTCTTGAGGTTCGCGTCGGCGGGTGAGCGGCCGTGCGAGAGGTGTCGTCGTCGTAGGCGCCCTCGCCGCAACTCCTCGTCGACCGTGACGTACCAGCACTGGGTCAACAGCTGGCGTACCTCGCGCCACGGCGGTCGATCGTGGAGCAGGTAGTTCCCCTCCGTGACGACGAGCGGTAGGCCCGCCGGGATGAGCAGGCCGCCCACCTCGGCGATCTCACGCCCACGGTCGAACACGGGGGCGAACACGTCGCGGTCCCGATCCCGCAGCCTCGCCAGCAGGTCCACGTAGGCGGCCGCGTCGAAGGTGTCGGGCGCTCCCTTGCGTTCGGCGCGACCGAGTTGTCGCAGCAACGAGTCCGACAGGTGGAAGCCATCCATCGCCACGACGACTGCGGTGTCCGGCCCGACCGACGCGACCAGCCGGGCCGCCAGCGTGGACTTCCCCGAGCCGGGCGGACCGGCGATACCCAACAGGACTCGCCTGCCCGGTGGGGTCTGACGCACGAGGTCGGTCACCCGCTCCCGTGCGGTTGCGAAGTCGGCGATGTTCTCCTGCACGCCCGCGGACATACCCGCATCGTGGCAGCGAGGGCTGCGGTGGCAAGGTGGCGGTCATGACCGACCTGGACGGCGCCAGCATCATCGTCACCGGGGCCAGCGGCGCCCTCGGCTCGCGCATCGCGGCCCGGCTGTCGCGCGCCGGCGCCCGCCTCGTGCTGACCGGTCGCGACCACGAGCGCCTGGCGGCCCTCGCACTTCCCCACGCCGTCGTCGAGGTGGCCGACCTGGTCGAGGCAGGCGCCACCGATCGATTGGTCTCTGCCGCGGTGGCTGCCCACGGCGGCGTGGACGGGGTGGTTCACGCCGCAGGAGTAGTGGCCTTCGGCCCGCTCGACGCCCTCGACGACGACGTCCTCGACGAGTTGATCCTGCTGAACACCCTGGCCCCGATCCGGCTGCTGCGTGCGGCCATGCCGCAGTTGCGGGCATCGACCCGAGGCCCGTTCGCCTGCCACATCAGCGCGGTCGTGGCCGAACGGCCGCTGCCGAACATGGCGGCCTACTCGTCCAGCAAGGCCGCCCTGACCGCATTCGACACGGCGATGGCCATGGAGTTGCGCCGTGCGGGTGTCCGCGTCATCGACGTCCGTCCCCCCCACACCGAGACCGGATTGGCGTCGCGTGCCATCGCCGGCACCGCCCCTGGGCTGCCCCAGGGCAAGGACCCCGACGAGGTGGCCGACCGCATCGTGGCTGCGATCAGCGGCGACGAGAGCGAGGTGCCGAGCACGTCCTTCTGAGCGGGCGTACGCTGGCCGGTTGTGGCAGTCGTCGATTTTCCCGCCGAGATTCGTGACCTCAGGGCCACCCTGTCCGGCATCCGGCAGGTCGTGGACCCGGACAAGATCAGCATGCAGATCGCGTCCCTCACCGAGCAGGCGTCGGCACCCGACCTGTGGGACGACCCCGAGCGGGCCCAACGCGTCACCAGCAAGCTCTCGAATGCCCAGGCGGAACTGGATCGGATAGCGCGCGCCACGGCCCGCATCGACGACCTCGAGATCCTCGTCGAGTTGGCCGAGGGCGAGTCGGACGCGGATTCGTTCGTCGAGGCCGAGACCGAGATCGCGGTGCTGCGAAAGTTGCTGTCCGACCTCGAGATCCGCACCTTGCTGACCGGCGAGTACGACTCGCGCGAGGCGTTGATGACGATTCGATCCGAAGCCGGCGGGGTGGATGCCGCCGACTTCGCCGAGATGCTGCTGCGGATGTACCTGCGTTGGGCCGAGCGCCACGGCTGGTCGACCGAGGTCTACGACACCTCGTATGCGGAAGAGGCGGGCATCAAGTCCGCGACCTTCACCATCAAGGCGCCTTTCGCCTACGGCACGCTGTCGATCGAGCAGGGCACCCACCGACTGGTACGGATCAGTCCCTTCGACAACCAGGGCCGGCGCCAGACCTCGTTCGCCGGCGTCGAGGTCCTCCCCGTCGTCGAGGAGACCGATCACATCGACATCCCCGAGAACGACCTGCGCGTCGACGTCTATCGGTCCTCAGGTCCCGGTGGCCAGAGCGTCAACACCACGGACTCGGCGGTGCGCCTGACTCACATTCCGACCGGAGTCGTCGTGACGTGCCAGAACGAGAAGTCGCAGCTGCAGAACAAGGCTGCGGCGATGCGCGTGCTGCAGGCCCGGTTGCTGGAGCGGGCGCGTCAGGAGCGCCAGGCCGAACTCGACACGCTCAAGGGTGACGGTGGGTCCAGCTGGGGCAACCAGATGCGCTCGTACGTCTTGCACCCCTACCAGATGGTGAAGGATCTACGCACCGAGCACGAGGTGTCCAACCCCACCGCGGTCTTCGACGGCGAGATCGACGAGTTCTTGGAGACCGGCATCCGCTGGCGCAAGACCGCGGAGCGAGCAGCTGCAGCGTAGGACGCGGATCGACCCGTTCTCGACTCACTCGTTGCCAGGTTGACGAGGTACCGTCAACTTCTGTGCCGCGTATGTCTGTGGTGACCCTCGCCCTCGTGGCAGCGGTCTCAGCCGCCTTCGTGGCAACCAATCCCGCACTCGCCGCGCCGGCCGCTGCGGCAGGCGGAATCGCCACCGACGCCCTGGTCATCGAGGCCGTGGCCCCCTGTCCGGAATCACGCGACGTCACATGGCTGTTGATCAACCCCAACGACGACACCGTCGACGTCGCGCTTAGCCTCGAAGCTGACACGTCGGGGTGGAGTCGCACCCTGACGGCTGCCCCTGGCGTGACACCCATCGTCGTCACCGTCGCGCTGTTCCCCTCGCCTGTACTGGTCGCCAGCTGGGTCGATCAGACCGCGGCGACGGTCGTGATCCGCTCTCCGGCCCCCGCACCCCTTGCTGCGGGTGTCCCCGCGCACACGTCGCGTTGCTGCGGGGGGCCGAACGAGTTGTGGTTCGACCTGACGGCGACTCCGGGCAACGGCGAGGCCGTCACGCCCGGGTCGACGGTGTCGTGGGTGGTCAGCGTCGTCAGCACAGGCACGGTGCCCCGGGTGTCCACCGATGTGGTCGAGGTCGTCCCCAGTTGGGTACGGGTCACCGACGCCGGCGGCGGGCAGTTGGCCGCTGACGGACGTCGGATCACCTGGCAGGTCGATCTGTTGCCGGGTCAGCGACGCGATCTGCGCTACGAGGGGCTGGTGTCGGACGCCGCCCCGGTCGGGGTCGAGCTGACCAACTCGGCGGTGGCTGCCAGTGCCGGCCTGTTCGACACGACCGTTCACCCGGTGACTGCCACGGTGTCGGCGGGCTCGGCCACGGGCCCCACTCCCACGGCGACCGTCCCCACTGCCACATCGACTGCTCCCACGGCGACGGTCCCCACCGCAGTGACCACGCTGGGCGAGACCGACGGCAGCCCGCCAGTGCTGATGGCCGGCGGGTTGTTGCTCGTCGCGGCCTCGGTCGCCATCGCCCGTCGCCGACCGGAGGACAGGTGAGCCGCCGCGCCGGCCTGGGTCGCCGGCGCCGGTCGCTCGCGGTCCTGTTCGGCTCGGTCGCGATCGCGCTCGGCGTCGGTGGCGGGTCCGCCGGTGCGACGTCCGAGCCGAGCCCCTCGCCGACGGCCACCGACCCGCAGGCCGTCGTCGTCGTCGTTCCCACGC
Source organism: Micrococcales bacterium (assembly GCA_031398915.1). Lineage (GTDB taxonomy): Bacteria > Actinomycetota > Actinomycetes > Actinomycetales > JBBAYJ01 > JANNOG01. The sequence goes on from JANNOG010000009.1 coordinate 4,603, forward strand.
CCAGCGGTGGCGGCACGGTTCCGTCGCCGACCGACGTGTGTCCGACACTGGGCCGCGACCAGTTCGTCTACCGGTTCAGCGACGAGGGACTCCCGCCGCAGGAGCGAACGATCGACAATTGGACGGTGCCCGTCCGGCTGGACACCGCGCGTGCACCCGTCCGGGTCGTGATCAGCCTGGCAGACGACGTGAGTCTGCCCACCGGTCTCAACTGTCGCTACGACTTCAGTTTCGCGTCGTACGACACCGAGGGAGGCACCTGGCCGACGTCGGGTACCCCCACCCTGCGCGATTTCGTGTCGGGGGCCATCGAGGCGAATCGCCGGGAATTGACGTTGGTGGTCGACCCGCCGACGTGCGCCGGACAACTGGACCTGTACCGCGGCACCACCCGCTACGACGGGGTCGCAGGCCCGCTACCCACCTATCCGACGCCGATTCCGGCCACCCAGTCGATAGCCACCTGGAACGGTGACCGCAACTGCCTCGGCCCGGGGGTGGTGGCTGATCTGTCGCTGCTGGCCATCGCACCCTGCCCGGGTGACACCGGTCTCACCTGGCTGCTGGTCAACCCGAATGGTCGGGCGGTCGACGTGCGGTTGGAACTGCTGAACGCCACCCTCACCTGGACGGCGCGGGTGTTGGCGGCCCCCGGGGTGAGCCCGATCACCGTGGTGGTGCCGTTGCCCGCCGCCGGTGGTCAGCAGCCGACCCTGGTGGCGACCTACCTGCTGGACGGCGAGGTGGAGCGGACCAGCCGGGCGGACGCGCTGCCCGTTCTGGGCGCCGATTCGCCACAGTTCCCCGTCGCCTGTACGGATCCCCCACCGGTGACCGTGGACAAGACGGCCGTGCCGGCGGAGGGGACGACGGTTTCTCCGGGTACCTCGATCACCTGGCGGGTGCTCGTCACGAACGTCTCGGCCGGCGCACTCAGCGGCGTGAGTGTCGTCGACGTCGTGCCGGCCTATGCGACGGTCACCGATCCGGGCTCGGCAGTGATCTCTGCAGACGGACGACAGCTCACCTGGCGGGTGGATCTGGCCGCCGGCGCCGGGATCGAGCTGACGTGCACGGCGACCGTGACGGCGACGGCGCCTGTCGGGCTGGACCTGGTCAACGTCGTGGTCCTGCCTGCGACCGGCGGCTCGGACACGACGAGGCACCCGATCGGGGCGACGACGCCCACGCCGGGCACCACCGCGCCGCCGACCTCGGGACCCAGCTCCGGACCGCCGGATTCACCGGCCGCCGGTGGTTCGCCGCCCCGCGGGCCGCTGTCGTTCACCGGCGCAGACGTGCTCGGCGCGGTCGTGGGGGGCAGCATCGCCGTCGTCCTGGGTACATTGCTGGTGCTAGCGGCAGACCGGTCCCGGCGACGCGGGCCGCGCACTGCCGCAACGGGTTCCCGCGTGGCCTGAAGCTTGCACCAGTTCCGCGACGTACCATTCGCGGGCCCATCGTCTCCGACCGCATTGGTGATCTGTGATTCGCTTCGACAACGTCAGCAAGGCCTACAAGACGACTCAGCGCCCCGCTTTGGACGAGGTCTCCATCAACATCGACCGGGGGGAGTTCGTCTTCCTGGTCGGTTCCTCGGGCTCGGGTAAGTCCACGTTTCTGCGCCTCGTCCTCAAGGAGGAGAGGGCGACCGGCGGAGATGTTCATGTCGCAGGCCGCGACCTTGCCCGACTGGCGTCATGGAAGGTCCCGGGGTTGCGGCGGCAGATAGGAGTCGTCTTCCAGGATTTCCGACTGCTGCCGACGAAGTCGGTCTTCGAGAACGTCGCGTTCGCCCTTCAGGTCATCGGCAAGCCCCGCCACGTCATCGAACGCACCGTGCCCGAGGTGCTGCAACTGGTCGGTCTGGACGGTAAAGAGGGTCGTCGCCCCGACGAGCTGTCCGGCGGCGAGCAACAGCGTGTCGCCATCGCCCGCGCGTTCGTCAACCGACCGGCAATCCTGTTGGCCGACGAACCGACCGGAAACCTCGACCCGGTGACGAGCATCGGAATCATGAAATTGCTCGACCGGATCAACAAGACCGGTACGACCATCGTCATGGCCACCCACGACCAGGATCTGGTCGACCAGATGCGCAAGCGGGTCATCCAGTTGGACGACGGCCATATCGTCCGTGACCAAGCGCGTGGTGTGTACGGGAGCGGCGCATGAGGGTCGCGTTCGTCGCCAACGAGGTCGGGATCGGGCTGTGGCGTAACTTCTCGATGACCATCTCGGTGGTGATCGTCACCGCCGTGTCGCTGTTCTTCTTCGGGTCCGGTCTGTTGTTTCAGCGCCAGGTCGACCTGTTAGAGGAATACACATACAACAATATCGAAGTATCGATGTTCCTGTGTGGGGCCCAGAGTGACGAACCGTCGTGCGCGGGGGGCGAGGTGACGGCCGAGCAGAAAGCGGCCATCGAGGCCGACCTGGCCGGCCCGGAGCTGTCACCGTATGTCGAGGAATGGCTGTTCGAATCCAAGCAGGAGGCCTACGACCGTTTCGTCCAGCAATTCGAGGGATCGGCCATCGTCGAGAGCGTGACCGTCGACCTGCTGCCCGAGTCGTATCGCGTGCGCATGGTGGACCCACAGGAATCGGATGTCGTGGTGGCCTACTTCTCGGGCCGAGCCGGCGTCGAGCAGGTCGAGGATCAACAACAGCTCCTCGCGGGCCTGTTCGGCTTCCTCAACGGGGCCAGGTGGTTCGCCTGGGTATTCGCCGGTGTCCTGCTTGCGGCAGCCGTCCTGCTGGTGGCTACGACGATCCGGTTGGCGGCGTTCAATCGCCGTCGCGAAACCGGCATCATGCGTCTGGTCGGGGCCAGCAAGTTCTTCATCCAGCTGCCGTTCATGTTGGAGGGGATCATCGCCGCCTCCATCGGCGCGCTCATCGCCTCGCTGGGACTGCTGGCAGCCGTCCAGGGCGTGATCGTTCCGTACCTCCAACGTCAAATACGCGTCACTCCCTACATCGACACGTCGGATGTGTTCGCCGTCACACCTGGCTTGTTCCTGCTGGGCATCCTGCTGGCGGGCATCGCGTCGCTGATCACTCTGCAGCGATATCTCAAGGTGTAGACACGCCGAGTCGGCACCGGAGAACCACGACCGGGAGTTATCGTCGGGCCGGAGGTGATTCATCGTGGGTCGTCATGGTTCGAGATGGCAGTATTCATTACTGGTCGTCGGTTTCGTCGCAGTCGGTTTCGTCGCAATCAGTGATGTGACGATTACTCCGGCCCTCGGATCCTCGCGCGAGGACATTCAGCGCGAACAGGGCGAGGTCGCGGGCGAGCTGGAGGATTCGCAGGCCGACCTGGCCGAGATCAGTGGTGAACTGACTGCCGCAGCGGCCCGACTCAGCGAGATAGAGGTGCAGATCCCGGTCGCTCGAGCCGCGGTCGACACGGCCGAGGCCGCCGTTGCGGCGGCTCTCGCTCGCGATGTCGAGTTGACCGGTGAGTTGGACGTCGCCGCCGCCCAGATCGAGGCCACCCAGCTGGCATTGGGTTCGCGCGAAGCCGACACCGAGCGGACCCGCCGCGAGGTCGCAGCGGTGGTTCGTGAGGCCTACCGGGGAGCTGACCTGGACAGCCTCACGATCCTCATCGAGGCCGGAAGCCCTCAGGAGTACACCGACATGTTGGTGCTGGCACGCACTGCGCGGCGCTCCCAGGACGACGTCTTGGCCCGCCTGGCCGTACAGCAGGCAGACATTCGCAACGACGAGGCCCTCTTGGAGGCTCAGCAGGACCGGCTGGAGGTACTCAAGGTCGAGGCCGAGCGCCAGGTGGTGCTCACCGAGGAAGCCGAGACCGAGGCGCGTGCCGCCCAGGCTGCTCTCGAAGGGTTGTTCGTCGAACAGCAGGCCACGGTGGCCGGCTTCGAGGCGGCCAAGATCGCCGAGGAGCAACGTCAGGCCGAACTCCAGGCAACCAGCGTAGCGCTGGAACAGCAGCTTGCTCAGATCGCTGCAGAGGAGGCGCGGCAAGCGGCCGAGGCCGAGGCCGCCCGACAGGCTCAGGCCGCTCGCGACGCCGCCAACCGCGCAGCCCCGCAGGCACCGGCCGCACCCCCACCCCCTGCGGTGTCCGGCGGCGACGGCTTCCTGTCGTACCCGGTCAGCGCCCGGGTGTCGTCACCGTTCGGATATCGGCTGCACCCGATCCTCGGCTACCAACGGCTCCACACCGGGATGGACTTCGCGTCGGGCTGCGGCACGCCCATCAAGGCGTCAGCCGACGGGACGGTCGTCTCGGCCGGGTGGGCCGGCGGCTACGGCAACCAGGTGGTCGTGTCGCACGGCCGAGTGGGCGGAGTGTCTCTGGCCACCTCGTACAACCACCTCACGTCCTTCGTCGTGAAGTCGGGGTCGGTGAGCCGTGGGCAGGTCATCGCGTACTCGGGGACGACCGGTCTGTCGACCGGGTGCCACCTCCACTTCGAGACCCGGGAGTCGGGTGTCCCGGTGGACCCCCTGAAGTGGTTGGGTTGAGCGTTCGGGGGCCGCAGGGGGCACACTGACCTGATGCCCAAGCCGTCCGGGCGCACCGTTGTCGCGTCCAACCGAAAAGCCCGTCACGACTATCACATCGAGGAGACCGTCGAGGCGGGTCTCGTGCTGACCGGAACCGAGGTCAAGAGCCTGCGGGCCGGTCGGGCGTCCCTGGTGGACGGGTACGGCTACATCGACGGTCGGGAAGCGTGGCTCGACGCGGTCCACATCCCCGAGTACACGCAGGGGACCTGGACCAATCACACGCCCCGACGCAAACGGAAGCTCCTGCTGCACCGTTCGGAGATAGACAAGTTGGCAGGCAAGATCGCCGAGCAGGGCCTCACCCTGGTCCCGCTGTCGCTGTACTTCCTGGACGGCAAGGCCAAGGTCGAGTTGGCCCTCGCCCGAGGCAAGAAGGCGTACGACAAGCGCCAGGCGCTGCGCGAGCGAGACGACAGGCGCGAGACCGAGCGGGCAATGTCCGCCCATCGCCAGAGGTAGACTGCTCGAGCGCCACGGATGTGCCGCAGTTGACAACTCAAGACGAACAACTGTTCTGCACCACCCTCAGGGGGTGATCGGTTTCGACGTTGGTCGTCGAGCCAGGGGAAGCGGGTCGAGGATTGCAGGTTATCTCGTAAACGCTCCTGCAAAACTATAGGTGCCGATTCCAAGCGCACCGACTTCGCCCTCGCTGCCTGAGCGAGCCTCGAAGTCCGTCGGCCCGGGCTTGCTTCCGTCCCGGTAGCCGGCGTCATCTAGGAAGCCACTGCTTCTGACTCTTGTCGTGGGGGTCAGGTGGACACGTACACGACTGGGCCCGTCAGCGACTTGTTAGCGTGATTGCTGGGGCCGAGAAAATCTTCAGCTGGCTGCACCCGGAGAAGCCCTGGTTTCACGCTGGCGGACGCGAGTTCAATTCTCGCCACCTCCACCACCCACCCTGACCGGCGATACACTGGCGACCGTGCGCCAGGTAGAGCCAACAGTCCGTCTCACCGAATCGGCGCAGCAGTGGCTCGACACTTACACTGCTGCGCAGACGCGTCTCGAGGGCAACAGCGGCAACGACGACGCGCGGACCACCCGTGTCATTCGTGAGGTCCACCGCGCCTGGCGGGCCCAGCCCGGCCGCAGCCCACAGGCCATCGTGGACGTCGTCGCGCACACCACCGGATTCCCTGCCTCCCAGGTGATCGACGCCATCGAGCATGGGACGTGGGAGTAGGTCATCGACATGCGCGAGATGGCCGTCCGGGCCGCCGGCGGACAGGCCCCGCCGGCCGCCGCCGACTCGGCAGCACCGGACACGCCTGTCGCGACCCGAGCCGGGCGTCAGGTGGCCCGCAGTTCCAGGTCCAGCAGGGCCCGCTTGACGTCGAGACCGCCAAGGTAGCCGCCCAGGCCACCGCCGGTACGCAGAACCCGGTGACACGGGACGACGATCGGGACCGGGTTGGTCGCACACGCCGAACCGGCCGCCCGAACTGCCCGGACGTTGCCGGCGGCCTCGGCCACCTCCGCGTACGTCGCCGTGCGGCCGTAGGGCACGCGGGCGACCGCGGCCAAGGCGTCTCGGCGAAATCCTCGGGACAACCGCCAGTCGACCTCCACCTCGAAGGTCTGCCGCGTGCCGTCGAAGTACTCGCCCAGCTCGCGCCGTGCCGACTCGACCCGCCCCGGCGCGGCCATCACCCGTGGCGACACCCGCGTCGCCAGATCGTCGAGGATCGCGGTGTGGTCCTCGGTGGCGAACGCGACCCGGACGACTCCCTGGTGGGTCGCGCACACCAGTAGCCGACCGTAGGGCGAATCGACCTCGTCGTAGCCGACGTCCAGCAAGCCCTCGGCAGCGGCTCGCAACGCAAGGTCACGGCGCAGTGAAACAAGATCCCTCATGAGCGTCCTCCAGCATCGTTCAGTACGTCGACGGTCATGTCGGGAGAGGTTCGAAGCGTCCGGATCCCCTCGAAGGCGCTGCGCCGGGCTGCTGCCTCGGTGCACGCCAAGAGCGTCGCCACGTCGGCATAGGACAGGTCGGCGCCATAGCGGTAGGCCACGGCCAGGCGTTGCTTCTCCGGCAGTGCCCCCACGGCTGCCCACAGGATCGCGCCATCCACGACCCCAGCCACCTCGTCGGCCACATCCGCCACATGGCGCTGTTGTGGCGGCGACACCGCGTCGGCGACCTGTGCGACGTCGACCAGCGACGCGACGCCGTGGCGTGCCCGACCTCGGATCAGGTCGATGGCCTTGTGGTGGGCGATCGTCACCAGCCAGCCACGGACGTTGCTATCGGGGCGCAGCGTGGGATACGCCCGCAACGCCGCGATGAACGTCTCCTGCCAGCAGTCATCCGCGTCGAGGGGGCCGACGACGCCACGCAACACCCGTAGCACGACGTCGCCGTGCTCGGTGATCACGCGTTCGAATGGTTTCAACCTCACGACATGACAACGCTACGGCCACCAGGGCTGTGAGAATTCGGGCTCGGGGGCCACGATCAGAGGCGTGGCTGCCGTCAGCGTCTCGTACTCGATCACCATCCGGCTGTCGCTGCCCGCGCGCCCCACCGCGGTCAGCGAGCTCAGCGTCGCCGTCGAGAAGGTGGGGGCGGTGGTGAATGCCCTGGACGTCACCAGTTCGGGACACGACCGGCTCAACGTCGACGTCACCGTCGCCACTCGTTCGGGTGAACACGCCGAAGAGGTGGTGACCGCGTTGGGCGGGCTGGACGGCGTGGCCATCGGCAAGGTCTCCGACCGCACCTTCCTCGCTCATCTGGGTGGCAAGCTGGAGATCACCCCTCGGGTCCCGTTGCGCAACCGGGACGACCTGTCGATGGTCTACACCCCCGGCGTGGGACGGATCAGCCAGGCGATCGCGGCCAACCCGGCGGATGCCCGGCGACTGACGATCAAGCGGAACACCATCGCGGTGGTGTCCGACGGTTCGGCGGTCCTGGGCCTGGGCAATCTCGGGCCGCTGGCCGCGATGCCGGTGATGGAGGGCAAGGCTGTGCTGTTCAAGCGATTCGCGGGGATCGACGCCTTCCCGCTGTGTCTGGACACCCAGGACACCGAGGAGATCATCCGCACCGTCAAGGCGATCGCCCCGGCATTCGCCGGGATCAACCTGGAGGACATCGCCGCCCCTCGGTGCTTCGAGATCGAGGCGCGGCTGCGTGCGGAACTGGACATTCCGGTGTTCCACGACGACCAGCACGGCACGGCCATCGTCGTCCTCGCCGCGCTCACCAATGCGCTGAGCTGCGTGGGCAAGCAGATCGGTGAGGTCCGGGCGGTCATCAGTGGCGCCGGTGCCGCCGGGACAGCCGTATTGCGACTCCTGCTCACCGCTGGCTTGAGTGACGTCGTGGTCTGTGACGTGGACGGTGTGGTCCACCCCGGGCGCGCCGGCATGGCGCCACAGCTGCGGTGGATCGCCCAGCACACCAACCCTCGCGGCGTCACCGGGACCTTGCGAGAGGCGCTGGTCGACGCCGAGGTGTTCGTCGGATTGTCGGCAGGCAACATCCTGACCGGCGACGACATCGCGACCATGGCGCCCGGGCCGGTGGTGTTCGCCTTAGCCAACCCGGTCCCCGAGGTCGACCCGGTCGACGCGTCGCGTCATGCGGCCGTCGTCGCGACGGGCAGCAGCGACTTCGTCAATCAGATCAACAACGTGCTGGCGTTCCCCGGCGTATTCCGCGGACTGTTGGACGCCCAGTCGCATCGGATCGACGAGTCAATGCTGCTGGCCGCCGCGTATGCGCTGGCCGGCGTGGTGCGCCCGGACGAGCTCAATGCCACGTACATCGTCCCCAGCGTGTTCAACCCCGAGGCGACGTCCGCCGTGGCCGCCGCCGTCGAGCGGGCCGCCCGTCAGGCGGCCCCGTCGGTGGGTGGCGGATGAGCCGCCTGGACGGGATGGGTCCCTTCGAGTTGCGCACCCCCCTCGCGCCACGCACCGGACGGTTGTTGGTGGCCGAGCCGCGAATGAGCGACCCGACCTTCGCCGGGACGATCGTGTTGTTGCTCAACCATTCCGACGACGGCTCGATGGGGGTCGTACTGAATCGGCGCCTGCAGGCCCGTGTCGTCGACGTCCTGCCGGTGTGGGGACCGTACGTCAGCCCGCCGGACAGCTTGTTCCAGGGCGGCCCGGTCGGCCTGGACGCGGCCATCGGCATGGCGATCCTGCCCGGCGACGGAGTGGAGCCGGTCGGGGTCCGGCGGTTGATCAACGCCTTCGCGGTGATCGACCTGGACGCCCCGCCGGAGGTGGTCCGCCCTGCCGTTGCCGGGGTGAGGGTGTTCGCCGGCCACGCCGGTTGGTCACCAGGGCAGCTGGAGGCCGAGGTCGACGAGGGCGCCTGGTTCGTCGTGGACGCCGAGCCGGGCGACCTGATCAGCCAGGACGACCTGGTGTTGCGACGGCAGGTGCTGCGCCGTCAACGGTCGAGTCTGGCGTTGTGGTCGACGATGCCGTTGGCCCCTCATCGGGTGAACGAGAACTGATGGTGGATGGCTCGGCGATGTCGAACCAGCCGAGGAACAGCTGGGCCAGCGGACCGATCGCCAGGGCGTAGGCGACCGTGCCCACCCCGACGGTGCCGCCCAGCAGCCAACCGATGGCCAATACGGTGACCTCGATGCCGGTCCGCACCACCCGCAGCGACACCCCGGTTCGCCGGGCCAGTCCGGTCATCAACCCGTCGCGAGGGCCCGGGCCCAATCCGGCGCCGATGTACAGGCCGGTGGCCACGCCGTTCAACACGATCGCCGCCACCATGACCAGCGAGCGGCCCACGTAGCCCTCGACCGGCGCCACGAGCCACAGCACGGCGTCCACGGCGAGACCCAGGACGACCACGTTGGCGACCGTGCCGATCCCCGGACGCTGGCGCAGCGGGATCCAGGCCAGCAGGACGAGCGCGCCGACCACGATGACGACCGCACCGATCGACAGCGGTACCCGTTCGGCCACTCCCTGGTGGAGCGTGTCCCATGGGTCGAGGCCCAGGTCCGCCCGGATCATCAGGGCGATCGAGGCGCCGTACAGGACTAGGCCGGCGAACAATTGGACGAGCCGTCGGAGCCTGGGCCGAGGAAGCATGGTGACAACGGTGGCGCAGAATGGCCTTGAAATCGATAGCCAATAAGGTCAGACTGGCCGGATGATGGACCGATGATGTCTCGAATTGGCGCGGCCGGGTTGAGTCGTCTGTTGGGGACCTCGTGGCGGGCGCGGGGGGTGACGTACGCCGTGCTGGCCGATGCCATTCGACTGCTTGTGCTGGACGGGAGACTGCCGCTGGACTGTCGTCTACCCAGCGAACGCGAACTGGCCGTCAGCCTGAATCTGAGCCGGACCACGGTCAGCGCGGCCTACGCCAAGCTGCGGGAGCAGGGCTTCCTGCTCAGTCGCCAGGGCGCGGGGTCCTGGACGACCACACCGTCGTCCGGCGCCGCCGTGGCACCGGACAGTCCGACGCTGCACCCACCCGGGCGTGACGAATTGCCGCCCGACACCATCGACCTGTCGACGGCCGCACTGGGGGCAGGGCCCGAGGTGCACGCCGCGTTCGATGCCGCGATGTCGGCGCTGCCTCGTCATCTGCCCGGCAAGGGGTACGAATTGATCGGTCTCGGCGAGCTGCGCGAGGTGGTGGCCGCCCGGTACTGCGAGCGTGGTGTCCAGACGACCGCTGACGACGTCATGATCACCTGCGGCGCGCAGCACTCGACCGCGTTGGTGCTGGAAGCCCTGATCGAGGCGGGCGATCGGGTCCTCGTGGAGCACCCGACGTACCCCAACGCGCTCGAGGCGATCCGCCGGGTGGGCGGGCGGCTGGTGCCGATCGGGGTCAATGCCGGTGGTGAGGGGATGTGGGACCTGGATGCGGTGGCTGCAACCATGCGCCAGGCCTCTCCGGTGGCCGGCTATGTCGTACCCGACTTCCATAACCCGACCGGGGCCTGTGCGACGGCGGTCGAGCGCGAGGCGATGGTCCGGTTGGCGGCCGGGGCGAGGACCGTCCTGATCGTCGACGAGTCGCTCGCCGACCTCTGGTTGGACCGCCCACCACCACTCTCGGTGGCCGGGATCGCGGCCGACATGCACGACGTGGTAGCCGTCGGTGGGTTGAGCAAGTCCTACTGGGGCGGGTTGCGGGTCGGCTGGATCCGGGCCGAGCGCGCGGTACTGCGTCGGGTGGCGGCCGCTCGGGCGGCTTCAGACCTGGGCAACCCCATAGTCGACCAGCTGGCTGCGATTCACCTGCACACGTCACCGGCCGCGATCGAGGCGCTGTCGGGTCGGCGGTCGGGGATCGCCGCGATGCTCGCCGACACCGAGGCCGCCCTGCGCAGTCACCTGCCGGCCTGGCGGTGGACCCGGCCGGCCGGCGGGCTGTCGATGTGGATCGAGATCGGTTCGCCGATGAGCAGTGCGTTGGCCGAGATCGCCCCCGCCCACGGGTTGCGCCTTGCGGGTGGGCCGCTGTTCGGCCTGGACGGCGCGTTCGAGCGCAACCTCCGGCTACCGCTCATTGCCGGGGGGGCGTTGGCCGACGAGGTGGCCCGGCGACTGGCCCGCGCGTGGCAGGCAACTGCCGGTCTGGCGCTGCCCACCCAGCGGGGCTGGCAGATCCGACCGGTCGCCTAGCCCCAGTCGGTCCAGCCTCAGGTCAGCGCGCGCAACCCGGCCGCGACCACGGCGGCGACGACCACCACGAACAAGAACGGTGCCCGCAACGCCAGTGCCACAGCGGCAGCGGCCAATCCCGCGAGGCGAGCATCGACGACCGGACCGTCGGGGGAGTCGAGGGTCTGGACCGCGGTGAGGGCGGCGAGCAGGGCAACGGGCAACAGGCCCAGCACCCGCCTGATCCACGGCCGATCCAGCCAGTGCGACGGCACCGCCAGCCCGGCCGCCTTCTGGAGGTACAACGCGACCGACGTCACCACCACCCACACCGCGCTCATGATCGTGGCACCGCCAGGTCGGCGCGGGGGTGGATGCCGATCAGCGCGACCAGCCCGGCCGCCAGCACCGGCACGCCGGCGGGGGCGACCAGCATCAGCCCGAGTGCGACACCGACGGCGGCCACCGCCACTCCGCCGCCGAGCCGGGTTCGCAGGTGCGGCCACAGCAGCGCGAGGAATGCGGCCGGCGCTGCCGCGTCCAGGCCGAACTGCTCGGGGTCACCGAGTGCGCTGACTCCGACGGCACCGAGCAAGGTCGTCACGTTCCAGGTGACGAACAGCGTGATCCCCGACGCCCAGAACGCGGTGCGGGCCGCGCTCCGCTCGTGGCGCAGCGCCATCGCGGTGGTCTCGTCGATGACCAGATGTGCCGCAGTCGCCCGGGCCCAGCCACGAGGCGGCAGCAGTGACGACAGCCGCAGCGCGTAGAGCGTGTTGCGGGTCCCCAGAAGCAGCGCCGCGGCAGCGGCCGCGATCGGCCCACCACCGGCCGAGACGACACCGACGTAGGCGAACTGTGATCCGCCGGTGAATCCGACCAGGCTGAGGACGCAGGCCTGCCACACCTCGAACCCGCTGCTGACCGCCACCGCCCCAAAGGACACCCCGTATACCCCGACCAGGCCGAGTCCGATGCCCTCTCGGCGGGCGGCCCGCACCTGCGCGACGGGATCGACGACCGACACCCCGGCAGGATGTCACGACCTAGAATCCCGCCATGTCCATCACGTCCGCCGCAGCAGCCCCCCCGATTCCGGACACGGCGCCGTCTCCGGGTGCCACCCCGGCGGGCACGGCAGTACTGGAACGCGAGGTCGTCCTCGACCCGGTCGAGCCGGGTGACCACGAGCGATTCGCCCACTACGTGCGCAAGGAGAAGATCGTCGAGTCCGCCGTCACCGGCGCTCCGGTCATCGCACTCTGCGGCAAGGTCTGGACGCCGGGCCGTGATCCGAAGCGGTTTCCGGTGTGCCCGACGTGCAAAGAGATCTTCGAGGGGCTGCGGCCCGGAGACGACGCAGGTGGCCCGACAGGGTCGGACGGTCCCGGCTCGACATGACCGAAGATAGGTGAAAGCTGCACAATGAGTGGCTATGAGCGTGTCCGGCGATCCGAGCCTCACGCTCCTGGTCGAGCAGGCGCTCGATCGGGGCCACGGCGCCCAGCATCTGGGCGATCTCGATCTCGCGCTCGCGCGCGGCGACCTCAGCGTCGAGGATCGCGCGCAGCTGCTGCACCTGCGGTCCCGGGTCCATCGACAGGGCCTTGCCTTCCAGTCGATGCTGGCAGACGCCACTGCGGCCGCGCACCTCTTCGAGTCCCTCGACGACCGGGCGTCCCAGGCCCGGGCAGCGGGGATGGCGGCCATTGCAGCCGCCGAGTCGGGCGACGTGTTCGTTGCCGCCGACCTGGCGGTACGGGCTCGAGTGGCCAGCTCCGGCGACGGGGCCGGTGATCCGTGGGTGCTCAATCGGATCGGGATCTTCTGCCATCAGATGTACGACATCCGCGCGGCGCTCCACTGGTGGCGACGGGGGGTCGAGGCCGCCAGGGCCGTCGCCGACGCAGCGAGCGAGATCCTGCTGAGGCACAACATCGTCGAGGGCGTTTACACCGCTACCCGGCTGGGTGACCTCGAACGGTCGGCCGTATGCGCGGAACTGGATGCCGCCGAGGAGGGTGCCCGCTGGCTGGCCCGCACTGTGGACGGGAGGCCACGGATGCCGGTGGACGGTGCCCGGCTGCTGGCCCTGGTGTTCAGCGTCCGTGGCCGTCATGACGACGCGCTGGTTGCCCTCGACCAGGCCCGCAACCAGTTGGACGGAACCTCGGCGCCGCTGGTGCGTGCCGCCTACGACGCTGCCGAGGGGTTTTGCGTCCTGGGGGCGGGCAACCCGGCCGGAGCACTGACCGCACTGGACCGCGCCCTGGTGCCCCGCCCCGCCGACGCGGTGGACACCGAGACCCTGCTGGTGCGCACCGACCGTGCCGACGCCCTGGACCAACTGGGCCGATCGGCCGAGGCGCTGGCCGAGGTACGGCGTGCCGGCGAGATCCTGGTGGCACGGCTGCGCAGGCAGGGGCAGGGAGTGCTGCGCGAGGTCGACCTCCGGGCCCGACACGACGTCGAGCGCTCGCAGTTGCTCCGCCATCGCGACACGTTGGTCCACGACATGCAACGCGATCCGCTGACCGACGCGGGCAATCGACGTCGCCTCGACACCCTGACCGCACAGTTGCGCGATCGCTCCCTGGTCGGAGCGTGCGTCGTCGACCTGGACAGGTTCAAGCAGGTGAACGACCGATTCGGGCATGCCCTGGGGGACGCCGTCCTGGTCGCCACGGTCCATACCCTGACCGCATGCTGTCGCTCCGGCGACGAGGTGGTCCGCCTCGGCGGTGAGGAGTTCCTCGTGCTGTGCCCGGACGGCGATGCCGAGGCGACCGCCGATGTCGCCGAGCGGGCGCGGGTCGCCATCGAGGGCCATGACTGGTCGGCCATCCGTCCGGGCCTGCACGTCACGGCCAGCGTCGGATCCGCCTCGGGGCACGGCGCTCGACTGGGCGACACGATCGGGCGCGCCGACGCCGCTCTCCTCGTCGCCAAGCGAGAGGGTCGCAACCGCGCCCGGAGGGCTCACCCGGCCATGCGCATCTCCGACTGGCCCGCCGTGGGCTGAGGTGATGGCCGCACATGGCCGCACGTGGCCGCACGTTGCCGCACGTCGCCGCACGGATCCTCGGTTGACCGTACGATCTGCGACGTGGCTGTCGCTCCGCTCGAGGCGCCCCCTCTGCTCCGCCCGGAAGAACTCGGCGACGAGGCGCCGCGGACGCAGCGGGTGTGGGTGACGATTGTCTGGGACGATCCGGTCAACCTGATGTCCTACGTCACCTACGTCTTCCGGACCTACTTCGGCCACCCTGAGCCCGAGGCGGAACGCCTCATGCAGCAGGTACACCGTCAGGGACGCGCCGTCGTCAGCTCCGGAAGCCGCGAAGAGATGGAGCGCGATGTGTCTGCGATGCACGAGTACGGGCTGTGGGCCACGTTGCAGTTGGACGACTGACCCGGTGTCGACTTTCTACCGGGCCCCGATTCGTCCGGCTGCAGGTGGCGGCATCCTGGTCGATCTCGACGCCGTTCACGCCGGCGCGATCAGCGAGGCAATGGAACAGACCAGAAGTCTCCTGGTCGGCGACGACAACGGTGATGCCGCGGATCCACCTGACGGCAGCAGCGAGGAGGACATCTTCTCGGCCATCGTCGCCGATCTGGCCAGCCCCTCGGACGGGGCCCGCCCCGTCGACCCGGTGCTGCAGAGACTGTTGCCGGACGCATCCGTCGACGACGATGAGGCGACCGAGTTTCGCATCGCCACCGAGGGGACCCTGGTCGGGCTCATCGCCCTCGGTCCGAAGCAGAGCGAGCTGCCGCACTCGCGCGAGGACCGCCAGCTGCTCTCGGCGATCGCCGCATCGGCCGCGCTCATGCTCGAGAACCGCCGGATGATCGCCTCGCCCGGGCGGCCCGAGCTCGAGACGCCGCCCGGTCCCGGGCACCCCCGCACCACCCCCGGCGACGAGGAGGCGGCGGCCGAGTGCACCTCGTGCCACCTGCTCGCGGCTCCGGGGCTCG
>JANNOG010000037.1:0-28350 GCA_031398915.1 Micrococcales bacterium
CGCGTCACTACGGGATCTGCTCGACCCGGAGGCGCTCGCCCGCACCGAGGCAGATCTACAAAGCCTGTCGCCGCAACGTCAGGCCCGGACCCTCGAAGAGGTGAGCGACCTGCTCCGCCGCCTCGGACCGCTCTCCACGGCTGAGGTCGCTGCTCGAACCACCGACCAGGCGTCCGTCGACGACTGGTTGACCGAGTTGGCAGGGCAACGACGACTCGTCGCGGTCCGCATCGCCGGCGAGGCGCAGTGGGCAGCGGTCGAGGATGCCGCCCGACTACGCGACGCCCTGGGCGTCGCCCTTCCGGTGGGGACGCCGGCAGCGTTCACGGAGCCGGTTCCCGACCCTCTGGGGGACCTTCTGTCGCGGTACACCCGAACCCGGGGCCCGTTCACTGCCGCCGAGGCCGGTCAGCGCTTCGGCCTGGGGATCGCCGTCGTGACGGCTGCCCTCCGCCGGTTGGTCGATGCGGGCCGGGTCAACGTGGGCGAGTTCCGCCCGATCACGGCCGGCGGACAACCCTCGAGTGAAGAGTTCTGTGACAGCGAGGTGCTCCGGATCCTTCGACGACGCTCGCTTGCCGCACTGCGCAGCGAGGTGGAACCCGTGACCGGCGAGGAGTTCGCCCGATTCCTGCCGGCCTGGCAGAACGTCGGGTCACGGTTGCGGGGCGGCGACGGGGTCCTGCGGGTCGTGGAGCAACTCGCGGGGGTGGTCGTTCCCGCCAGCGCATGGGAGTCGCTGGTGCTACCCGCCCGTGTCGGCGACTACACGGGAGCCCTGCTGGACGAGCTGATGAGCAGCGGTGAGGTGACCTGGCGGGGACACGGCAGCCTGCCTGGTGACGACGGCTGGGTCTCGCTGCACATCAGCGACACCGCCCCACTCACGCAAGCCCCGACGCCGGCGTGGGACGGTGACGACGACATCGAGTCCCGCCTGTTGGCCGTTCTGGCGGCAGGCGGTGCCTACTTCTTTCGCAGGCTGTGCGACGCGGCCGAACTGACCGATGACGGCGCCGCCGCGACAGCCATCTGGGGCCTGGTGTGGGCCGGATTGGTCACCAACGACACCCTGGCACCGCTACGGGCGCTCACCAGCGGGCGCGCGGCTCACCGACCCACCAGGACACCCCGACCCGTTCGCGGCTCGGCGGGCGGAAGACTGCGAGGCTTGGCAGCCGGCGCCGGCGGGCACCCGCTGGGGGCACCCCCGCGGATGCCGTCACGCGCCGGTCCGCCGACGATGGCAGGACGCTGGTCGATCGTGCCGGCAGCCGTCACCGATCCGACGGTGCGCGCTGCAGCAGCGGCCGAGGTCTTCCTCGATCGGTACGGCGTGGTGACCCGCGGCTCAGTCGTCGCAGAGGATGCACCCGGCGGCTTCGCCGCCGTCTACCGGGTGCTGTCGGGATTCGAGGACGCCGGCCGGGTTCGGCGCGGGTATTTCGTCGAGCACCTGGGGGCCGCGCAGTTCGCCACCTCCGGTGCCGTGGACCGGCTTCGCGGAGCCGCGCCGCTGACCGTGGCGAGCGGCCTGATCCTCGCCGCAACGGACCCGGCCAACCCGTATGGCGCAGCGCTGGCGTGGCCGCCCAGCGTGGGCAGTGGTGGGCGTCCTGGACGTAAAGCCGGAGCGATCGTCGTCCTGGTCGACGGCATGCTGTCGCTGTACGTCGAACGGGGTGGCCGCAGCGTCGTCTCCTTCGTCGAGGACACGGAGGTTCTGGAGACCGCGGCGCGGACACTGGCGACCACGGTGCGCGGGCCGGCGCTGGGTCGGGTGACTCTGACCCGGATCGACGGTATCGATGCCCTGGACGTTCGGTCCCCGGTCACTGACGCACTCGAAGTCGCGGGCTTCTCGGCGACCCCGCGCGGCCTTCGGGTCACCGGATGACGCCGTATGCCTGAAGGCGACACGGTGTGGTTGGCTGCCCAGCGATTGGACGCGGCACTCGGCGGGCATCAGATCGTCCGCAGTGACTTGCGGGTTCCGTCGTTGGCGACGGTCGACCTGAGGGGTTCCACCGTCGCGGACGTCGTGTCGCGGGGCAAGCATCTGCTGTTTCGCTTCGTCGACGGGCCCGGCGCAGGCTGGACGTTGCACACCCACTTCCGGATGGACGGCACCTGGCACCTGTACGGCCCCGACGACGTCCGTACCGGTGGCGCCGACCACCAGATCCGCGTCGTACTGGAGGTTGCCGGGACGACCGCTGTCGGTTACCGCCTGCCCGTCGTGGAACTCGTGCGTACGACGTCCGAGTCCGACGTCGTGGGGCACCTGGGGCCGGATCTCCTCGACCCCCATGTCGACCTGGCGGAGGCCGTCACCAGGCTGGAGAGCGACAGCGCTCGGCCGCTGGGGGACGCCTTGCTGGATCAGCGTCTCGTCGCCGGGATCGGCAACCTCTACCGGGCCGAGACCTGCTTCCTCGCCGGGGTCACACCGTTCGTCCCGATCGGTGAACTTGGGTCCTACGGCGTCGAATCCCGATCAGTGTTGGTCATCGCCAGGCGACTGTTGAGTGTCAATGCCGGACGCTCGGTGCAGGCGACCACCGGATATTCGCGGCGGGATTCGTGGCACTGGGTGTTCGAGCGACGATCGTGTCTGCGGTGCGCCACGCCGGTGTCCACCGCATTGACCGGGGTTGCACCCATGGCGCGGGTCGCCTACTGGTGCCCGTCGTGCCAGCGCGGGCCGTCACCGGAGTCGGTTCCGATCAGGCGGCTCCTACCACCCACGATCGGGCGGACCCGGTATCGCCCGTAACCAACCGGAGCGCAGCGCCTAAGCGGACGGGACGGACCCGCGCAACCGGTGAATGGGTGCCGGGATGACAGTCTTGCCGACCGGTCGACGGTCCACAGCCAACTCGACGTGGGCCACCAGTGCCTCGGCAGCCGCAATCCGGTCACTGACGGATCGCAGCACACTCGACATCGGCACGTCGAGCGCGTCGCAGATGCTGGCCAGCAGCTCCGACGACGCCTCCTTCTGACCCCGTTCGACTTCGCTCAGGTACCCGAGGGAGACGCGGGCTGCCGATGACACGTCGCGCAGAGTGCGGCCTTGACGTTGGCGCGCGCCCCGCAGGACGTCGCCGAGTTCTTCGCGGAGAAGTACCACGTTCCCTCCTTCCGACCGGACGATGTGTCCCGGGCGAGTGGTGACTCGTGACAGCGATGTCCTTACAACGGTACTGGGCCTATCCATCGATCTCACCCAGGGGTGCCTCCGATACTCGAAGCAACGCCGCCCGAGCGCCCACGGTTCCCGAATGGCGGCACTCCTTCCTCAGGCGCCACGACCGACAGCATCATCCGCAAAGCGGACTCCACGGCCGCCGAACGCACGGTGGCCCGGTCACCGGACAGTCGCAATGCCCTGACGTGGATCCCGGTCGACCCGTCGACGGCGATGTAGACCAATCCCGCCGGGATGCCGCGGTGTGGGCCGGGGCCCGCGACGCCCGTCGTGGCCACCGCAACGTCGGCATGCATCAGCCGGCGGACACCCGCCGCCATGGCGAGCGCGACGTCGGGGTCGACTGCACCGCGTTCGGCGAGCAGGTCGGCCGCCACGCCGAGTACGTCGTGCTTGACCTCGCCGCCGTAGGCAACGACTCCGCCGCGAAAGACGTCGGATGCCCCCACGACGCCGACCAGTGCGGCCGACACGGCACCTCCGGTCAGCGACTCCGCCACCGCAAGGCTCATGCCGGCCGTTCGCGCGTCACCGACCAGTCGGGTGGCCAGGCTGTGGCTGAGGTCTGGTGACGTCAGCGGCTGCGCCCCACGCGCCATGCGCGGATCACCACCTCGGCACCGCTGGCGATCGTCAGGATCAACATGACGGCCACGAGCGCTGTGACGAACGTCGCGCCCGCGGCTTCACCCATCAGGGTCGTCACGAGAGATCCGGGTACCAGCAACACGGACGCTGTCACGATCTGGACGACGGTCTTCGCCTTGCCGCTGGCCGCTGCGGCGATCACGCCCCGGCGGACCACGGCGAATCTGACTGCCGTGGCGACCACCTCGCGGGTGCAGACCACGCCCACGACCCACCACGACAGCTCCCCCAGCTGCGCCAAGGCAGCGAACACGGCGATGATCAGGACCTTGTCGGCGATGGGATCGGCAACCACGCCGAACCTGGTGATCTCGCCACGGCTGCGCGCCAAGGCGCCGTCCAGACGGTCCGTGACCGCCGCCGCGATGAACACGGCCAGGGCGATCAGTCGACGATTGGTCCCGGGCTCGTCCCCGATCAGCAGCACGCCCAGCACGACCGGTACCAGCAGGAGGCGCAACCCGGTCAGTGCATTCGAGACCGTGACGATCCGATTGCTGACGACCGGGGCCCCCGATGTCATGTAGCTCTCGCCACCAGGTCGACCCCGTCGCTGTCGGACACGACGGCCCGGACTAACTGCCCGACGGCGGCGGGCATGGCCGATTTCGGGCCGGGGTGGACGGTCACTGTGCCGTCGACGTCAGGACCCTGATGAGCCGCACGACCATTCGACAACCCGTCAACGTCGATCGATTCGACGAGGACCTCGACGTTCTCGCCGACGCGATCCTCGGCGCGCTGAGCCATGAGTTCGTCCACGAGGTCGCTGACGTGCACTCGACGGGACTCGATCTCCGCGTCGTCGACATGCCCCGCGAACGCCGTCGCCTCGGTGCCGTCCTCGTCGGAGTACCCGAACACCCCGACAGCGTCGAGACGGGCCTCGACGAGGAAGTCGCACAGCACGCGGACATCGGCCTCGGTCTCGCCGGGGAACCCGACGATCACGTTCGAACGGACACCGGCGGTGGGTGTGATGCCCCGGATCCTGGCCAGAAGGTCGAGGAAGTCGTCGGCGCCACCGAAACGGCGCATCCGGCGCAACAGGGCCGGCGCGGCGTGTTGGAACGACAGGTCGAAGTACGGAGCAACGCCGGGCGTGTCCGCGATCGCAGTCAGCAGGCCGGGCCGTAGCTCGGCGGGCTGCAGGTAGGACAATCGAACCCGGTCGATGCCGTCGACTCCGGCCAGTCGGGGCAGCAGCCGCTCCAGTAGCCGGAGGTCACCGAGGTCCTTGCCGTACGACGTGGTGTTCTCGCTGACGCACAACAGTTCACGGACACCGGTGTCGGCGAGCCAGCGAGCCTCCGCCAGTACCTCGTCGGCCGGTCGCGAGACGAAGGACCCCCGAAACGCGGGTATGGCACAGAAGGTGCACCTGCGATCGCACCCGCCGGCCAGCTTGAGTGGCGCCCAGGGCCGCCCATCCAGTCGGGAACGGTACTGGGGCGGGCCCGACGCAGGCCCGCCCTTCAGCGACTCATGACGCTCAACCGGAGCGATCGGCAGCAGGGTGCGGCGATCGACCGGCACGTGGCTCTCCGGCGCCCGCCCCAGCAGTACGTCACTGAGGTGGGACGACAGCTGCGGGTAGCTGTCGAAGCCCAGGATCGCGTCCGCCTCGGGCAGTTCCACCGCCAGTTGGGCCCCGTAACGCTCGGCCATGCAACCCACCGCCACGACCGCGCGTGTCGCGGCGCTGGGGTCGGATTTGAGTTCGGCGGCCTCGAGCAGGGTGTCGATGCTGTCCTGCTTGGCGTGGGCGATGAACCCACAGGTGTTGACCACCGCAACATCGGCGTCCGCCGCATCCGGGACCAGTTGCCACCCGTCAGCGTGCAATCGACCCGCGATCTCTTCACTGTCGACGTCGTTGCGCGAGCAACCCAGGCTGACGATGGCCACCGTGCCCCGCTGGGAAGGGGGTACGACGGGCGCGGTCACCCGCTCAGAGTAGGCGTCAATTCGACGCGGCCACCTCACGCAGCGCCTTGGTCGGCCGCAACCACGCACCCTCGGGGGGAAGCGAGTCCAGGCGTACCCGGTCGAGCGGTGCGAGGAAGGCCCCGGGGACCTCCTCCAGGTCGATGAACGTGATGAACTCGGACTCCTGGGCGTAGCCGGCCACCTCGAAGAACGACAGCACGACGATGTCGACCCCGGTGCGCGCCAGTTCCTGCAGCGGACCCAGGAAGTTCCGCCCGTCACCACTGGCCACCACCACCCGGCGGAGCCGTCCCGTCGCCGCGCGACTGGCGATGTGGGCGAGCATCGCGTCGTCGATGTCGTCGCCGTCGATCAGCTTGGGCTTGGCGAACACGGCGAACCCGAAGCTGCGGACGGCCTCCACCCAGCCACGCATCTGCATCGCGAATCCCGGGGGGATGTTGGCGAATACCGCGCCCTCGACGTCGTGACCCTTCGCGCTGTTGACGAACCACGCGGCGATGGCGTCATAGCGCGGTCGATTGGACGCCGATGGTTTGGCATCGATGACCTGCGCCAGGGTCGCGTCGATGTTGGGGGCGTCCCACACCAGGACGTCCAGGGGTTCGCTGCTCTCGGGGACCGACAGCAGCGGGAAGGCGTGCCCGTTCGGCGTGGGCGCAGTCGCCGCCCCGGCTGACCCCCCCGGTCCCGGACGCGGCCGCGGTGCCTCGTCGACCTCTGCGGTCGGCCCGTCGGGCGCGCCGTGTGTGACGGGGCCGGGTATCAGTGGCTCGTCAGTGGTGAAGGGATCAATCACGTCCGGTCAACTCCCATGCGTCGTGCGACTCGTCGAGATCGATCTGATCTGGGCTAGTGGCGGACGCTACTGCGCCGGGCGGGGACTCACCACGCAACTGCGACAGCATGCCTGCCAACTCGTCCTTGGTGACCAGGACGTCTCGCGCCTTGCTGCCCTCGCTGGGTCCGACGACACCCCGTGACTCCAACAGGTCCATCAGGCGCCCGGCCTTGGCGAATCCGACGCGAAGCTTGCGTTGCAGCATGGACGTCGACCCGAACTGGGTGGTGACGATCTGCTCGGCGGCAGCCAACAGCAGCTCGAGGTCGTCGCCGATATCCGCATCGATCTCACGTCGTTCGACGACGGCGACGATGTCGGGCCGGAAGCTCGGGGCGACCTGAGAACGCACGTGGGCCACCACGCCTGCCACCTCGCCCTCGCCGACCCAGGCGCCTTGCACCCGCATCGGCTTGCTGGTCCCCATCGGCAGGAACAGCGCGTCGCCCTGGCCGATGAGCTTCTCGGCACCGGGCTGGTCGAGGACCACTCGAGAATCCGCCAGCGAACTGGTGGCGAACGCCAGTCGGCTGGGTACGTTCGCCTTGATCAGGCCGGTGACGACGTCCACGCTGGGGCGCTGCGTCGCCAACACCAGGTGGATGCCGGCCGCTCGGGCCAACTGCGTGATCCGAACCACCGAGTCCTCGACGTCGCGAGGCGCCACCATCATGAGGTCGGCGAGTTCGTCGACGATGACCAGCAGGTAGGGATAGGCGGTCATGGTCCGCTCCGAGCCCGGTGGCGCGGTCAGTCCTCCGGTGCGGACGGCACGGTTGAAGTCGTCGACGTGGCGGTACCCGAACGCGGCGAGGTCGTCGTAGCGGCGGTCCATCTCGCCGACCACCCACTGCAGCGCCTCGGCTGCCCGCTTCGGGTTGGTGATGATCGGCGTGATGAGGTGGCCGACTCCCTCGTACGCCGTCAGCTCCACCCGCTTCGGGTCGACCAGGACCATGCGGACATCGTCCGGCGTGGACCGCATCAGGATGGACGTGATCATGCTGTTGATGAAGGACG
This sequence comes from Micrococcales bacterium, assembly GCA_031398915.1. Taxonomy (GTDB): domain Bacteria; phylum Actinomycetota; class Actinomycetes; order Actinomycetales; family JBBAYJ01; genus JANNOG01. Next base: position 7,671 of record JANNOG010000037.1, read on the forward strand.
ACTTGCCGGCACCAGTGGCACCGGCGACCAGCAGGTGCGGCATCTTCGCCAGATTGGCGATGACGTAGCCGCCCTCCACGTCCTTGCCGACGCCTATCGCCAGTGGGTGCTCGTTGGTGCGAGCCACCTCCGAGCGCAGTACGTCCCCCAGGCTGACCGTCTCACGGTCGGTGTTGGGAATCTCGACCCCGATCGCCGACTTTCCAGGTATCGGAGACAGCATTCGAACATCGGCGCTGGCCACGGCGTACGCGATGTTCCGGCCCAGAGCGATGACCCGCTCGACCTTGACTCCGGCACCGACCTCGACCTCGTAGCGGGTGACGGTGGGCCCTCGGGTGAATCCGGTGACCGTGGCGTCGACCTTGAACTGCTTGAGGACGTCGGTGAGGGCCGCCACGACGTGATCGTTGGCCGCCGTCCGCTCTCGGTGAGGTGGCCCCGCCACCAACAGAGCCGAATCCGGCAGCGAGTACTCCCCCTGACCCAGGGTGAGCTGTTCGCCGATCCGCGCGGGCTCCGGCGAACCGGCCGCGGTCGCGGTCGCCCTCGGGACGGCCACCGACGCAGCGGGCGCGTCGCCGCCCACGGGTGTCGTGACACCGAGACCGGGAGCCGTGTCGCCGGAAGGCGATGCCTCGTCCAGTGAGGCATCTGCAGGTCCGGTGTCGGCGGGTCCGGTGTCGGCGGACGACGCGGATGAGATGTCGAAGGGTTCGCGTTCGGCCCGTAGGTCGAATCGGCCGGTGGGGTCGGGTTGGACCACTGCAGCCTGTTCAAAGGGCTGGTCCCCCCCCTCACTGTCGAGCGGGTGATCGCCGACGAGCAGATCGTGCTCGCCACCCCTGGCCCGCGCCGTCGCGGACCTGATCCGCTGGGCCACGGCGTGGATCGGGGTCGCAGTCGTCACCAGCACACCGGCGCCTGCCAGCGCAATCAGCAGCGGGGCCGTCAGCCAGACGGAGACAGCGGCCTCCACCGGGTCGGCGATCAGGAATCCGACGAATCCGCCGCCTCTTGCCACGTCGTCGAGGGACGGACTCGGAAGCCCCGCCGCGAGGTGGCACAACCCGGCGGCAGCCGAGATCACCAGGCTGAGGCCGACGGCGATTCGACCGTTCGACCCGACGGCCTCGGGATGACGGAACAGCCGGACCGCGAGTCCCGCGACCACGACCGGCATGACGACCGCCATCTGGCCGAGGGTGATGGCCAGCGTGGCTCGGACACCGTCCAGAACTGCGCCCTCCAGCGGCAGCCACTCGGCCGCCATGAACACCACGGCGACGGCGACGACCAGCAGCGCCCACCCGTCGCGGCGCTGCGCCGGGTCGAGGTCAGTGGTGTGCCGGTGTACCGACCGGACGGCCATCCCGATAGCCCGGGCCGGAGCCAACGCGATCGCAGCGAGCACCCGCCACACGACCCCCCATTCGGAGTTGCTGGCGCGGGTATGCGCCGAGCGCCGACTACGACGGGTCCGGCCGGCAGCCGACGAGCCGGGCGACCCCTTCGATGCGCGTGCCCGCGCGGTCGATGTCGTTCGCGAGGCCACCGGGGTCCTTCGCGTGCCTGACCGAGCGCGGGGTGTGGCCCCGGTCGCGCGCGGCGACGACGAGTTGGGCATGTCGGCCACGGTAGGGCCTCATCTCGTCGAGACCGGGCAGTCCACGCCGGTCAGGAACGGTGGGTAAAGCCACTCACCGCCTCGATGTCGGGCATCAAGTCGGCCACCTCAGACGTCGTGGCCGGAACCAGAGGTAGGCGGACCATGGCCGACGGCAGCCGTCCCAGGGCATGCAGTGCGGCCTTGGCCGCGACCGCACCCGGCAGGCGAGTCATGACGGCGTCGACAGTGGGCTGGAGCCGGCGATGGATACGTATCGCCGAGGCGAGGTCGCCCCGGTCGAAGGCGTCGAAGAGCTGCCGGTACGCCACGGACGCGACGTGCGTGGTCACGCCCACCAGGCCGGCCCCGCCGATCGCCAGTTGGGGGAGCGTCGATGCGTCGTCGCCCGAGTACCAGGCCAGATCGACGCGGCACAGCACTCTGGTCGCCGCCGCGAGGTCGCCCTTCGCATCCTTGACGGCAATCACCCGAGGGTGCCCGGCGAGGGTGATGAGGGTGTCGGTGGTGAACTCGACCGCGCTGCGCGCCGGGATGTCGTAGAGCATGACCGGCACACCCGTGGCATCGGCGATCGCCATCACATGGGCGATCAGTCCTGCCTGGGTGGGACGCGAGTAGTAGGGCGCGACCAGCAGCAGCCCGTGGGCACCGGCCTTCTCGGCGGCTCTTGCCAATTCGATGCTGTGTGCGGTGTCGTTGGTTCCGACCCCGGCGACGACGCGGGCCCTCGATCCCACGGCATCGATGACGGTGCGCAGCAGCATGTCCTTCTCGACGTCGCTGGTCGTCGGCGCCTCGCCGGTGGTGCCACTGACCACGAGGCCGTCGTTGCCCTGGTCCACCAGGTATTCGGCCAACGCGGCGGCCGCCGCAAGATCGACGGACCCATCGGCGTGCATGGGCGTCACCATGGCGGTGAGAAGGGCCCCGAACGGACGCACAGGCATGGCCGGAGGGTACTTCAGGGCGAGACGCGGCCAGCGGCGACGAACGCCCCGTGAGTCAGTGGCATGAGCCCTGCCCACGACGCCTCCATCCGCTCGGCGACCATCTCGATCTCGCGCTGCGGATACGAGGGATAGGCGGACTCCGGGCTGGTGGTGCGCAACGACAACACGTTCATCAGCGATCGGGCGTTGATCGTCACGTACATGGAGGAGTAGATGGTGACGGGTAGCACCATTCGCGCCACCTCTCGGGCGACCCCGGCACCCAGCATGTTCTCGTACGCAGCGTAGGCGTCGACACACACCCGCCTGATGGAGTCCCCCACCAGCTGATGTTGTTCCGGGGTGCCGGGCACGAACTGGTAGGCGCCCGGCTTGCCCTGTTGCTGCAGGGCCCGGTCAGGTCCCGGGACGTAGAACACCGGTCGCAACTGCCGGTACCGCCCGGACTCCTCGTTGTAGGACGCGATCCGATGACGCATGAACTCGCGGAACACGAAGATCGGGGCGCTCACGTAGAACGTCATGACCGCGTGCTCGAACGGGCTGCCGTGACGATCTCTCATCAGATAGCGGATCAGGCCGATCGAAGACTCGGGGTCGGCGTCGACGTCGGCGAGGCTGGCCTCCCCCTTCGTCGACACCCGGGCGGCGAACAGGACGTCACTGTCCCGGGCACTTGCCTTGACCAGTTCGACGTCGACATCGGACCGGAACGTCAGGCCGGTTGCAGGAGCGGGCACGGTGCTCGCGGTGTCAGCGGTGGCAGTCATCCGCGCGAGCCTAGCCACCTGCGCGTCGTGGCCCGAGAGGGCCGACCGAGGAGCTGACGCCCGGGGCTAGTGCTGGAAGTCGCCGACGTAGTGCTCGAAGACCAGGCCGATCACCATGAGGCCGAACACGATGGCCCCGATGGCGAACAACCACGGCCCGACTGCCATCCCGAGGAACAGCAGGGCCGCACCACCGGCTGCGCCGATCGGCCACACGCTGCGTGGGTTGAAGAAACCGAGTTCGCCGGCACCGTCGGCGACCTCCGCCGAGCGATCGTCCTCCGGTCGGGCGTCGATCCGCTGGCCGACCAGGAAGAAGTACAGCCCGACCATGAGCGACAACCCACCGGTCAGCAGGAGGGCGGCGAACCCTACCGGCTCCTCCCAGGCGTTGAGCAGTCCGTACACGAAGGCAAGGGGAACGAAGAAGAACGTCCCGGACCCGAACACCCAGGTCTCGATCTTCATCGGGGCACCTTCCTGCCGTCGCCGACGTCGGCGCCGCCGTACAACTGGTCGAGGACATTGCTGTCGGCTTGGACGCGTTGCCCGGCTGCCACTTCGGGGTGGTGAAGGTCGAAGGCCGGTCGCTCCGAACGTATCCGTGGCAGCGAGGTGAAGTTGTGGCGAGGCGGCGGACAGCTGGTGGCCCATTCCAGGGAGGCGCCCCAGCCCCAGGGATCATCCACGGTGACCTTGGGCGCTCGGGTCGCCGTGATGTAGACGTTCCAGAGGAACGGCAGCGTCGCGGCGCCCAGCAGGAACGCCCCGTACGTCGACACCTCGTTCAGAGTGGTGAACCCGTCCCCGATCCGGTAGTCCACGTACCGCCTGGGCATGCCGTCCACACCCAGCCAGTGCTGAACCAGGAAGGTGGTGTGGAAACCGACGAACGTCATCCAGAAGTGAATCTTGCCGAGCCGTTCGTCCAGCATCTTGCCCGTCATCTTCGGCCACCAGAAGTAGAACCCGGCGAACATCGCGAAGACGACGGTCCCGAAGACGACGTAGTGGAAGTGAGCCACCACGAAGTATGTGTCAGACAGGTGGAAGTCCAGAGCCGGGGCGGCGAGGATGACCCCGGTGAGGCCGCCGAACAGGAAGGTGATCAAGAAGCCGATCGCCCACAACATGGGGGTTTCGAACGTGACCGAGCCGCGCCACATCGTGCCGATCCAGTTGAAGAACTTCACCCCGGTGGGCACCGCGATCAGCATGGTGAGGAACGCGAAGAAGGGAAGGAGGACCGCGCCCGTCACGTACATGTGGTGACCCCACACACCCACCGACAGGCCGGCGATGGCGATGGTCGCGAAAACGATGCCCTTGTACCCGAACAGTGGCTTGCGGCTGAACACCGGGAAGATCTCGCTCACTATTCCGAAGAACGGCAGCGCGATGATGTACACCTCGGGGTGACCGAAGAACCAGAACAGGTGCTGCCAGAGGATCGCTCCCCCGTTCTCGGCGGCGAACACCACTGATCCGAGTTGCCGGTCGGAACCGAGCACCAGCAGGGCGGCCGCGAGGATCGGGAAGGCCATCAACACCAGCACGCTGGTGATCAAGGTGTTCCAGGTGAAGATGGGCATCCGGAACATGGTCATACCGGGTGCTCGCATGCACACGATCGTGGTCACGAAGTTGACCGCACCCAGGATCGTCCCGAAGCCGCCCAGGGCCAGGCCGAACACCCAGAAGTCCCCGCCCAGTCCGGGCGAGTAGTTCTCCGTCGACAGCGTGGTGTACGCGGTCCAACCGAATGCGGCGGCACCGCCCGGCAGCAGGAACCCCGACACGGCTATGAGGCCGCCGAACAGGTATAGCCAGTACGCGAAGGCATTGAGTCGCGGGAATGCGACGTCCGGTGCACCTATCTGGAGCGGGACCAGGACGTTGGCGAATCCGGCGAACAGGGGTGTCGCGAACAGCAGGAGCATGATCGTGCCGTGCATGGTGAACAGCTGGTTGTACGCCTCGTTACTGGGCAGGATCTGGCGACCGGGGTTGAACAGTTCTGCCCGGATGACCAACGCCATGACACCGGCGATGAGGAAGAACACGAACGACGAGATCAGGTAGAGGTAACCGATCTTCTTGTGATCGGTCGTCGTCAACCAGTCGGCGATGACCTTGCCACGATTGTTGGGACGGATGACGAGGAAGTCGTCGGTTCGGGCGCCGCCCACCCGGCTGCTCGTCACGTCAGGCAGCAACGTGTCCCCAGCGGTTCGGGTGAAACGTCCTGGCATTGCTGCGTCTGCTGCCATCACTCGCTGCCCTTCTCGTTGCCACGGCCGGTGACCTCGCCACCGACGGCTCCAGGAATCACGTCGGAACGCCCGAGATCCACCGACAGCTGGCCGGTCTGCCCGGCCGCCGCCAGATCCTCGATGTGTCGATCGAACTCGTCTCGACTCACCACCTTGACGGTGAAGAGCATTTCTGCGTGGTTCTCGCCACACAGTTCCGCGCATCGCCCGACGAATGTGCCCTCGCGGGTGGGGGTGACCCGGAACTGGTTCTCCCGGCCCGGGATCGTGTCCATCTTGAACAGCCAGGCCGGAACGAAGAACGAGTGGTTGACATCGCGGGCGAACAGATGGAACTCGACCCGCTCGTCGACCGGTAACCACAGTTGCGGAATCCGCTCGTCCACCCCGGGCGCCTGGAGCTGAGCCTGTCGCCCCGTGACGTACACGTCTTCCTCGACGTAGTTGAAATCCCAGGACCATTGCTTGCCGATGACCTCGACCGTGTGTTGAGCAGGTGCGTCGCCGTCATCCAGGCTGAGGATCGCCGCCTGGTCACGGGCGGTGAAGTAGAACAGCACCGACACCATGACCAGCGGTACAGCCGTGTACATGATTTCCAGTGGGACGTGATACCGGATCTGCGGCGGTGCGGGCTCGTCACTGCGGCGGCGGCGGTACGCGACCACCACCCACAACGTGAGACCCCACACCAGGACGCCGATCGCCAGAGCCGCAATCCACGACCCATTCCACAGCGCCGTGATCCGCCCGGTCTGGTCCGTCGCGTCCGTGCTCGCCTCCGGCAGGAACCCACGCTCGACGGATTGCTGTGAACACGACGCCACCACGCCCGCCACAACAAGCGTCATGGCGGCCGCCGCGAGACGCCGCATAACGCGACTCGGCACGGCACCCAATCCCCTACTCGTTCCCACAAGGGCAGGTTAGCGGGCGGGTCCGCTGCCCCCGTGGCGACCCTCGGCACGTACGTTGACACCGTGGCCGGGCACCGATCGATGCTCGACGTCGGCGGCGCCGCCCCGGTCCACCCAGCAGCCATCGCCGCCTGGTCGGACGCCGTCGGTTCCGGCTGGGCCGATCCGCGCCGCCTGCATGCCGAGGCTCGCACGGCGCGGCGACTTCTGGACGGCGCCCGCGAGAGCCTTGCCGCCACCCTCGGATACCGCGCCGACGAGGTGTTCTTCCCGCCGCATCACCCCGCAGCGGCGCAGGCCGGCGTGCTCGGCCTGGCGGCGGCCAGGCGCCGCGCGACAACCGTCGTCGTCGGCGCGGTGGAGCACAGTGCCGTCCTCCATGCGGCCACCTGGCACGAGAGCCACGGTGGTCGGGTCGCGGTGGTCGAGGCCGACGCGCTCGGTCGGGTCCACGCCGCCACGGTCGCCCGGGCGATCGACGACGCGCCGGCGGGAACGGCGGTCGTCGCCGTGCAGAGCGGAAACGGCGAGGTCGGCACCTACCAACCCATCGAGGGCATCCTCGCCGTCACCCGCGAGCGTGGAGTTCCCCTGGTCGTCGACGCGGCGGCCACGCTGGGGTGGGGACAGCACCTCTGCGACGTCGACGTACTGATCGGTTCACCTCGGGCATGGGGGTCGGTCGCCGGCGTGGGCCTCCTGGTCAAGCGGAGCGCGGTGCGCTGGCGGCCACACGAGGCGGGCGAGGCGGAGAGCGCACGTCGGCTGCCGGGTGAGGCCGCCGGTGAGGTGGACATCCCCGCTGCCGTGGCCGCCGCCGCCAGCCTGCAGGCGATCGAGGCGGACCGGCTAGTGGCTGCTCGCCTCAGTGCCTCGATCGATCGGGTGCGCCGAGCGGCGGCGGACGTGCCCGACGTGGTCGTGTACGGCGACCCGGACGACCGAGCGCCCCACATCGTCACCTTCTCGGTGCTGTACCTACCGGGCGAGTTGGTGGTCGACGCGTTCGACACGGCGGGCATCGCCGTGGGGTCAGGGTCGGCGTGCACGTCGGACACTCTGGAGCCCAGTCACGTCCTGGCTGCGATGGGCGGCCTCACCCATGGGAACGTGCGTCTGGTGCTGCCGAGAACGGTCACCGACGCCGAGATCGATCGGTTCTGCGTGCTGTTACCGGAGGTCATCGAGCGCCTGCGACGACAGACCGGCGTGTCCGACCTGTGATCGACGACCTCGTGATCGATGCCAGGGGGACGCTGTGCCCCGAACCGGTCCTGCGCGCCGCCCGCGTCGCACGGACGCTGTCCGCCGGAACCCGGCTCGTGGTTCTCGCAGACGACCCGGCCGCCGCAACCGACCTGCCCGCCTGGGCACGGCTGAGGGGTCACCGGGTGGTCTCGATTCGCACCCCACGACCACCGGATGCGGGTCGCGACATCGTCGTCACCGTCGAACTCGGCGCCGGGCGATCGACGTCAGGACAGCCGGACTAGGCCGAGACCTGGATGAGAGCCGCGATGCCCGGGGAGGTCGTCGCCGCATCGGCTGCGGTCCCGACCGAGTGGGCACCTCCGGCGAAGGCCGCCGGAACCGGCGCTGCCAGTGCCTCCCCCAGGATGCCCAGGTAGGTCGAGCGGTCCACCTCAGTGACACCCAAGGTGGCGAGGTGGTCGGTGCGCCACTGAACGTCGATCACCCGGCGGGGATCACCGTCGGCGTCGCACAGCCGGGCGAGAGCGACGACGGCGGCCTTGCTGGCTCCGGTGACGTGGTGGAACTTGCTCTCGGCGGCGAACAGCCCGCCGATGGCTATCCCGAACAGCCCGCCGGCCAAGGCGCCGTCGCGCCACACCTCCACCGAGTGCGCCATTCCTGCGTCGAACAGGTCCCGGTAGGCCCTGGCGTAGCCCGTGGTGATCCACCGGCCCGGCCGCGAGGGATCTGCGCAACCCGCCACGACCTGGGCGAAGGCCGTATCGACGGTCACATGGAATCCGCGGCGCTCGCGCCTCATCGAACTGGACTCACGGACTGCACTGGGGCGTAAGACACCGCGTGGATCGGGTGAGAACCACCCGATCGGACCCGACCCTCGTGGCCCGAGGCCCATGGGAAAGGCGCCGGAGACGAACCCGGCCAGCAGATGCCCGCGGTCGAGGCGACCACCGATGGCTACCAGGTCCTCCCCGGCGGGTGCGCGGTGCACCCGGGTGGCGAGTGCCGTGTGCAGGCGCAGGGTCTGATCGCGGCGACTCACACAACAGAGAGTGGCGCCTCGGCGTCCTCTGGTCCAGCTGATCCGGGCAACCTCACCCATCAGTCCCACGAAAGTAACGCAGAGCAACGGCGCCGGGGCGATTAATCCGGAGTTGTCCACCACGTGGGTGACGAGACCGCTTCACAACCTCCGGCAGACCTGTCGGAGCTGGCCTCGAACCGTCGTGTGACGGCTTAGTGGAACGAGTCCCCACAGGCGCAGGATCCGCCCGCGTTGGGGTTGTCGATGCTGAAGCCCTGCTTCTCGATCGTGTCCGCGAAGTCGATGGTGGCCCCGTCGAGGTAGGGGACGCTCATCCGGTCGACCACGAGGGCGACGTCGTCGAACGCCTTCACGGCGTCACCGTCGATGGTGCGGTCGTCGAAGTACAGCTGGTAGATCAGCCCCGAACAGCCACCGGGCTGGACCTGGATCCGCAGTCGAAGGTCGTCACGGCCCTCCTGGGCCAGCAGGGCACGCACCTTGTCTTTGGCGACATCCGTCAGGGCGACCCCGTGGGTGGGTGTCGCCGTCTCGGTGTCGACTGAGCTCTGGGTGTCAACTGCGGTCTCTGTCATGGTTCCTCCATCGGTCCGGTCTCACGAGCACCAACGCCACATTCGGCCCCGCCTGTTCCCCAGACTACGTGGCCTCCTCGGCCCGCGGGTGCGACCACGTGGCAGCCACCCGCCGCGCCCGCGCAGTCAACGTGACCGCGGCGTCGCGCAGTGCCTCGGCAACGGTCACCCGTCCGTCGACAACGGCGTATGCCGCATCGATCCCCGCCGTCGAGAACTCGCGACGACCCACGAGTACCTGGCCCGCGATCACCACCACCGGACGCCCGGTGCGCTGCCCCGTCCTGGCGACCGCGGTGACGACCTTGCCGCGCAGACTCTGCCAGTCGAAGCTGCCCTCACCGGTCACCAGGACGTCAGCGGAGGCGGCGATGTCCTCCAGGCCGACCGCGTCGGCGACCACCTGCGCGCCGGGCTCGCGATGGGCACCCAGCGCCAACAGGGCGAACCCGATCCCGCCCGCGGCACCGGCGCCGGCAGCTGCGGGTAGGCGGTCGGCGTGCCCGACCCCGACGGCCTCGGCCTGGGCCACGACCGTGGAGGCCCAGGCGGACATCGCCGCCTCCAGGCGAGGGAGTTCGGCGACCTCGGCACCCTTCTGCCGGGCGAACCCCAGGCTGGCACCCGTCGGACCGAGCAGGGGTGAGTCGATGTCACTGGCGATCACCACATCGACGCCGACCAACCTGTCCCGTGCCGCACCCAGCCCACCGAGGGCATGCAACAGTCCGGCGCCACCGTCGTTGACGCCCGATCCGCCCAGACCGATCACCAGCCGCCGCGCGCCCGCGCCCACCGCGGCGACCAGGAGGTCGGCCACGCCGGCCGACGTCATCGCAGCCGGGTCCCGCCGGTCGAGCGGAATCAGATGGAGCCCGCACGCCAGGGCCGATTCCACGTACCCGGTGGGCGACCCCGAGCGGTCGTCGTCCACCACCAGCACCGCCGCCGGAACCGAATCCCCCATCGGTCCGGTGACGACCGCAGGCACCAGTCGCCCGCCCAGGCGGGCGTGCAGTACGTCGACGAACCCCGGTCCACCGTCGGCCAGCGGGATTCGGAGCAGCTCGTCGTCAGGGGCGTGTGAGCGCCATCCGGTCGCTATCGCGTCGGCCGCCTCGACCGCGGTCAACGTGCCACTGAAACAGTCGGGGGCGACGACGACACGCATCCGCCGAGGGTGCCAGGCCCCTGCCGACCCGGTGCCATGGCGGTCGGGAACCAGGTCGACACTGGAGTCATGACGAGCACGGTCACGCCGAGTTCTCGCGCCCCCCGACCCGTGACGGTCCCCGAGACCATGCTGCTGCTGGGCCGTAGCCGCGACCTCGGGAGCGAGCGAGGCGTCGAATGTCCCGGCGACCTACCTGCCCCGTCCGACCCCGACCTGGTCACCCGCGGCCGGGCGGCCCGCGAGGCGCTCGGGGACCGGGCATTCGTGCTGGGCCATCACTACCAGCGCGACGAGGTCATCCAGTTCGCCGACGTGATGGGCGACTCGTTCAAGTTGGCCCGCGACGCAGCCGCCCGCCCCGACGCCGAGTTCATCGTCTTCTGTGGGGTGCACTTCATGGCCGAGAGCGCCGACGTCCTCACGGCACCGACACAGCAGGTGATCCTTCCCGACCTGGCAGCCGGGTGCTCGATGGCCGACATGGCGGCGATCCCCCAGGTCGAAGCAGCCTGGGACGACCTGGTCGACGCGGGTGTGGCGGCGTCGACCGTGCCGGTGACGTACATGAACTCCTCTGCCGCGATCAAGGCGTTCACCGGCCGGCACGAGGGGACCGTGTGCACGTCGAGCAACGCACGAACCGCCCTGAGATGGGCCTTCGATCAGGTCGGCGGCATCGACGGGACCGGGAAGGTGCTGTTCCTGCCCGATCAGCACCTCGGTCGCAATACCGCGGTCCGAGAGCTCGGGTTGTCCCTCGACGACTGCGTCGTCTTCGACCCGCACCGCCCCGGTGGCGGGCTGAGCGACGACCAGCTGCGCGACGCACGGATGATCTTGTGGCGGGGCCACTGCAGCGTCCACGGCCGGTTCACCCCGGCGGCGGTCGACGGCTACCGCGAGCGGGTTCCGGACATCACGATCATCGTTCACCCCGAGTGCCAGTACGAGGTGGTCGAGAAGGCGGACGTGGTCGGCTCCACCGAGGCGATCATCAAGGCGATCGCGGCCGGCGCCCCCGGCACGTCGTGGGCGGTCGGTACCGAGTTGAACCTGGTGAAGCGACTGGCGGCGCGTCACCCCGAGCAGCAGATCCACTTCCTGGACAAGAGCGTCTGCTACTGCTCCACGATGAATCGCATCGACCTGCCGCACCTGGTGTGGGCGATGGAGTCGTTGGCCGCCGGGACCGTGGTCAATCGCATAGTCGTCGACCCGGACATCGCCCATTGGGCGCGGGTGGCGCTGGATCGGATGTTGTCGCTACCCGGCGAGACCGCTACTGACTGAGGCATCGGGCAACAGCGCCTCCAGTAGCAGCGCCTCTGCGACGCAGGCCCGCTCCCACTCACCCAGGTGCAGTGACTCGTCCACCCCGTGAGCCCGCGAGTCCGGGTCCTCGACCCCGGTCACCAGCACGGTCGCGTCGGGAAACCTCGCCGCCAGGTCGGCGATGAAAGGGATCGAGCCGCCGATCCCGAGGTCCACCGGTGCCACGCCCCACGCCTGGGACAGCGCCCACCTGGCCGCCTCGTAGGCAGGTGCCTCGGTGTCCGCGGCGAATCCGGCACCGGACTCGACGAGCGTGACAACCACATCGAGGCCCCACGGCACCGCGCGTCCCAGGTGCTCGCCGAGGGCGGCCACCGCGTGCTCAACGTCGGCTCCGGGCGGCACTCGCATGGACACCCGGGCTCGGGCCTGCGGGTAGAGGGTGTTCGACGCCTGCGCTACCTGCGGGAGGTCGAGCCCGATCACCGCGACAGCCGGTCCCAGCCAGACGCGGTCCGTAACCGAACCGCGCCCCACCAGGCCGCCGGCCACGACACCTGCCTCGGCACGAACGTCGGCCTCACGCCACGGGCGCTGCCGGGCAGCGGCGCCCACGGCCTGCGGCGTGGCTGCGGGTATGCCCTGCACGGCAACCGAGCCGGCGGAATCCCACAGCGACGCTAGGGCGACCAGCAGGGCGGCGACCGGATCCGGGGCGACACCCCCGTAGATCCCCGAGTGGACGGCGTGATCGAGGGCGCTCACGCTCACGTCGACCGCGGCGATCCCGCGCAGCGTCGTCGTCAGCGCCGGCACGCCCACCGCGGCGTTCGTGGAGTCGGCCACGACCACCACGTCGGCCCGTAGCCGTTCGCCGTAGGTGTCGAGGAATCGAGTCAGGGTCGGCGAGCCGATCTCCTCCTCACCTTCGACGAACACCACCACGTTGACGCCCGCGTCCACCCCGTGCCTCGCCACGTGAGCCGACGTGGCAGCGAAGTGAGCGCCGATCCCGGCCTTGTCGTCAGCGGCCCCGCGGCCGTACAGCCGACCCTCGCGTTCGACCGGGTCGAAGGGCGGGTGCGACCACAGGCTCAGGTCACCGGTGGGCTGCACGTCATGGTGGGCGTACAGCAGGACCGTCGCGGCTGCGGGTGCGCCGTTGCGCCGGGCCACCACGGCCGGGGCGCCCCCCCACGTCGAGCACGTCGACACTCATCCCCGCAATACCGGCGAACGCGGCGGCCGTCTCCGCGGCGCAACGCGACACCGCATCGGGAGGTCCTGCACTGATCGACGGAATCCGGACCAGGCCCGTCAGCAGCGTCCGAGCGGCCGGCAGCGCCTCACGCACCGCACCCTTGACCGCGCCCACGGTGGCCGTGTCCAGTGTCGTCACCTCGACGACGCTACCCTCACCAGCATGTTCGGGCGGCGCAAAGACCCAGTGGTGGTCACTGAAGATCCGGCGTCGGTCGCCGTCAAGCCAGACGGCAAGGGGCGACCCACACCGAAGCGGGCGGCGGTCGAGGCGGGTAACAGACGGCCCGTGGTCGGCGGCGGGCGCGACAAGCGGCCGGTCGCGACACGCTCCAAAGAGGAGCGCCGCCTCGCCTGGCAACAGACCACCGACGCGCATCGCACCGAGGATCAACGATATCTTCCGCTGCGCGACAAGGGCCCGGTGCGGAAACTCGTCCGGGACCTCGTCGACTCACGGCGCAACATCGGCGAGTACTTCCTGCCTATCGCCCTCGTCGTCCTGCTGCTGAGCGCGCTCCCGTACACCGCGGTCCAGATCGGGTCGGCGGTTGGCCTCTACCTGATCCTCGGCGTCCTGCTGATGGACTCGTTCCTGTTGTTCCGGTCGGTGAAGTCGAAGGTTCGGGCCACGCTCGGGGACGCGGCGGCCAGCGAGAACGGTCTCGGGATGTACGCCGTGATGCGCGGCTTCCAGATGCGGCGGATGCGCCGGCCCCACCCCCAGGTCCGGCACGGGCAACCACCACGGTGACGCGGGCCTCAGTCGGTGCCCGGATGCAGACTCATCGGTCCGTAGACGGCACGCCCGTCGACCTCCAGGGTGACCGCGTCCACTCCCCCGCTCAACAGGTCGCGCCAGAACTCGCCCACCCACGACTCCGCGTCTGCCTGGGACGAGAACCGGGGCGACTCCGATGCCGCGCCCCGAACGTCTGCCGTCGATGCCCGGCCCTCGGTGTCCGCGTATCGCCAGGTCCATACCGAGGTGGGCTCCAACGGGGGGATGGGTGCATCGCTCGCCATGGCGCGACGCTACTGCGGGCCGTCGCGGGGGGCCCTCGTAGGACGGCTGGGGCCCACCGACGATGACGGACGTACTCGAATCGGACCAGCATCCGCGGTCGGTGTCGACGCCCGGATCAGCCCTGCGCGAGCGGTCGAGAACCGTCCGGCTGCCGAGCCGCGCAGCCGAGTACGACGCTCGACGGCGTCTGCTCGACCTGTGGGTCACACCTGGCGAGATGGGCGACCTGGCCGAAACCGCCGTCTGGTGGTCGGGAGTAGCCGGCTCCTCTCCGGCGCCGCTGCCGAAATCCCCCCACGCGATCGTGTTGGGCGGGGACCACGGCATCGCCGTGCGGGGCGTCTCTGCCCACCCGCTCGGCTGGACCGCCGAGGCCGTGGCGCGGGTGGGCGCACCCGACGGCCCGGTCCGAGGGACTGCGGACGCGTTGGGCATCACTGTCGAGGTCGTGGCCGTCGACGTCGCCGGGCCCGAGGGTCCCGGCAGCCGAGCCTTCGACCGCGAACCGGCGCTGCGGGCCGATCAGGTCGACGCTGCCTTCGGGCAGGGGATCTCGCTGGTGGCAGCGGCCACGTCCGCAGGACACGACGTGTTGGTGCTCAGCTGCCTGGGCGTGGGGTCCAGCACGACGGCAGCCGCACTGGCAGCATCGGCGCTGGGTAGGGGGTTCGTGTCGTTGGTGGGGCGTGGCAGCGGAATCGACGACCTCGCCTGGATGCGCAAGGCGGGCGCGTTACGCGACGGGCTGCGACGTGCCCGGCTGGCCGGCGTGACACCGGCGTCACCGGCGGTCACCCATCTCACCCACTTCGGCAGCCTCGACGCCGCCGTGGCGGTCGGGATCCTGGTCGAGGCAGCGGCCCGGCGGGTCCCCGTCGTCATCGACGGCCCATTGGCAGCTGCCGCCGCCCTACTGGCCCAGCGCATCTCGCCGAGTTCTCGTCACTGGTGGTTGGCCATCGACGGCCTCGACGAGCCGGTGGCTGCCCAGGTGTGGGACGAGATCGCGGTCGCCCGGTTGTGGGTGGGTGCCTCGGGTTCGGGCCTGGGCGGAATGGTCGCCGTGGCCATGGTGCGCACGGCCGCCGCACTGCTGGCGTCGGTCACGTCCGCCGAGACGGGCGCGACGCCCGACCCCTAAGCTCTGCCCTCATGGTCGCCGACGCCACACCAGCAGTGACCGGGCATCCGATCCTTCCCGACGTCAGTCTGACGAACAAGCGGTCCAGCGGGGTCGACGTCACCGTGGCTGCGATGGTCGCCGCCGACCCGCCGCGCGTCGCAACGCCCGCCGCCTTCCCGGCCGGCGTCGTCCGGGCGCTGGAGGCCGCCGCCGCACAGGTCCGCTTCACCGCGTCGCTGGGTGACTGTGTGCGCCTGCCCGCGGTGGCCGGCCTGCGCTGCGACCTCGTCCTGCTGGTAGGTGTGGGCAGTGCACCGCACACCCCGGATGTCCTCCGCCGCGCCGCGGGGGCCGCCACCCGTGCACTGACCGGCGTGACGGGGGTCGCTCACACCGAACTGGTGCTGCCGTCAGCCGACGTCGAATCGGTCCGGGCGAGCGTGGAGGGTGCCCTGCTCGGTGCCTACACCTTCACCCGATACCGATCGACGGCCAAAGAACCCCTGGCTCAGATCAGCGTCGACACCACAGCCGCCCGTGCCGCTGGTGTCACGCGGCCACAGCTCGATGCCGCCGCCGCAGCGGCGCGCCACACCGCCGCCGCCCTGTTCCTCGCCCGCGACCTGGTCAACACCTCACCTCTGGAGTTGTACCCGGAGGTGTTCGCGAATGTGGCGCGAGAGGTGGGGGCCGCCGCGGGCTTCGAGGTCACCGTCCTGGACGAGGCAGCGCTGAGCGCAGGCGGGTACGGCGGGCTCATCGCCGTGGGCGCGGGATCGGTTCGAGGGCCCCGCCTGGTGGTGTGTGAGTACCGCCCGCGTCGATCACGAGGACATATCGCGCTCGTCGGCAAGGGAATCACCTTCGACTCGGGCGGTCTGTCGCTGAAGCCACCCGCCGCGATGCCTGCGATGAAGGCGGACATGGCCGGGGCCGCCGCGGTGCTGGGCACCCTTGCCGCGGTGTCGGGATTGGGCCTGGGAATCCGGGTGAGTGGGTACCTGGCCCTCGCGGAGAACATGCCGTCTGGCGCGGCGCAACGTCCCAGCGACGTCATCCGGATCCGTGGTGGGACCACCGTCGAGGTGCTCAACACCGACGCCGAGGGTCGCCTCGTCCTCGCCGACGCGCTGGTCGCTGCCTCCGAGACCAAGCCGGACGCGATCATCGACGTCGCGACCCTGACCGGTGCCGCCGTGGCAGCCCTGGGGCCACGTACCAGCGGCCTGCTCGGAAACCACGACGATCTGCTGGAGCAGCTGACGGTAGCTGCGGCAGTCGCGGGCGAGCCGACCTGGCGAATGCCACTGACCCCTGGCCTGCGCTCCGGATTGGACTCCACGGTCGCAGACATCGCGAACATCGCGACGAAACGTGACGGCGGCATGATCGTCGCGGGGCTGTTCCTGCGTGAGTTCATCGGTGAGGGCACCGGCGGACCCATCCCGTGGGCGCACCTGGACATCGCCGGCCCGGCCTTCAACGACGGCGGTGCCGACGACGTCACCCCCAAGGGTGGGACGGGGGTACCCGCAGGCACCCTCATCCGCCTGCTGGAGAGCTGGCGGACACCGGAATAGCCCGCACGTCACGAGTGTCACATCGGCTTGGACCCGCCACGGGGTGGCCGATGAGGTCGCCGGTGGTTGACTGGGCGTCACGTGGGCGGCATCAACCGCTCGCCCCCCGCCAGGACCTCGAAGGAGTACCTCACCGGTGAGTACACCCGCCACTGGAGTCGACGTCGCAGCAGATCAGTACGACATTGTCGTCCTCGGTGGTGGCAGCGGCGGTTACGCATGCGCCCTGCGGGCAGCCGAGTTGGGGCTGCAGGTCGCCCTCGTCGAACGCGACAAGCTCGGCGGCACCTGCCTGCACCGTGGCTGCATCCCCACGAAGGCGCTGTTGCACGCGGCCGAGGTCGCCGACACCACTCGGGAGGCATCTCGCTTCGGTGTCCGGGCGACCTTCGAGGGTGTGGACATCGCCGCGGTCAACACCTACCGCGACGGCGTGGTGAACCGGATGTTCAAGGGCCTCAAGGGTCTGGTCGAGTCGCGCGGCATCACCGTGGTGGCCGGCGACGGCCGCATGATCGACCGCACCACGATCGCCGTGGGTGATCGCAGACTGACCGGTCGGTCACTCGTCCTCGGCACGGGTTCCTACGCCCGGTCGTTGCCCGGCCTCGATATCGGCGGTCGGATCGTGACCAGCGAGGAGGCGCTTCAGCTCGACTGGATTCCGACCAGCGTGATCGTCCTGGGTGGCGGTGTGATCGGCGTCGAGTTCGCCAGCGTATGGCGGTCGTTCGGTGCCGACGTCACCATCGTCGAGGCGCTGCCCCGGCTCGTCGCCGCCGAGGACACCTCGGTGTCGACGGCGTTCGAGCGCGCGTACCGCAAGCGGGGAATCAAGGCGCTCACCGGCTCGCGGTTCGCCGGCGCCGTGCAGGACGACACCGGAGTCACGGTGTCGATCGAGGACGGCACCCAGCTTCGCGCCGACCTGTTGCTCGTCGCCGTCGGGCGGGGCGCGAACACGTCGGGCCTCGGCTACGAGGAGGCAGGGATCACGATCGAGCGCGGCCTGGTCGTCACCGACGATCGCCTCGCGACCTCGGTCCCCGGCGTGTACGCGGTCGGCGACATCGTGCCCGGCCTGCAGTTGGCTCATCGAGGCTTCCAGCACGGCATGTTCGTGGCCGAGGAGATCGCCGGCCTGCGACCGGTCACGGTGCCCGATTCGGGGGTGCCCCGTGTCACGTACTCCGAGCCCGAGGTGGCGTCCGTCGGGCTCACGGAGGCCCAGGCTCGCGAGACCTATGGCGAGGACCGAGTCGCCGTCACCGAATTCACCCTGGCTGCCAACGGCAAGAGTCGAATCCTCGACACGACAGGGTTCGTCAAGCTGGTGCGCGAGAAGGACGGACCCGTCGTCGGAATCCACGCCATCGGCTCGCGCATGGGCGAACAGGTCGGCGAGGCGCAGCTGATCGTCAACTGGGAGGCGTTCCCCGAGGACGTCGCCGCGCTGGTCCACGCACATCCGACGCAGAACGAGGCGATGGGTGAGGCTCACCTCGCGCTCGCCGGTAAGCCGCTCCACATCCACGACTGACACTGGTCACGCACCCCCGCACTCACAACTGAACGTCGACTGAATTCGAACTGCTGGGCACACATGGAGGACGACTGATGGCTCGATCGGTGCAGATGCCGCAGCTGGGCGAGAGCGTGACCGAGGGAACGATCTCGCGCTGGCTCAAGCAGGTGGGTGATCGGGTCGAGGTCGACGAACCCCTGGTCGAGATCACCACGGACAAGGTGGACACCGAGATCCCGTCACCGGTCGCCGGAGTGATCGAGCGGATCATCGTCGCCGAGGACGAGACGGCCGACGTCGGTGCCGAACTGGTGATCATCGGTGACGGCGTAGTCGAGCCGGCGGCAGCGGTGAGTGACGCTGCCCCGCCCGCGGCGGAGGCGCACGCACCCGAGGCACCCGCTGGGACCTCGGACCCGGCTGCGGGATCGTCGAGCGTCGACATCGTCATGCCGGTGCTCGGTGAATCCGTCACCGAGGGCACGGTCACCCGGTGGCTGGTGAGCGTGGGTGACGTGGTCGCCACCGATCAACCGATCCTCGAGGTCTCCACCGACAAGGTGGACACCGAGATCCCGTCGGCGGTCGCAGGAACAGTGCTGGAGATAGTCGCCGGTGAGGACGCCGTGGTTCCGGTCGGCGGCGTTCTGGCCCGGATCGGCACGGCGGCCGCGCAAGCCCCCGCCTCCCCCGGGCCGGCAGCCTCCCCCGAGCCGGCAGCCTCCGTAGCACCGGTGGCCATCCCAGCACCCGCCACCCCCGCGGCCGCAGCCCCCGCACCTACCGCTCCAGCGGCTGCAGCCGCCGCGTCGGCACCCGCCGCTCTCGCACCTGCCGCCCCAGCATCCGTCGCGCACGAACCGGCGCCCACCCACACTCGAACCGAGCCGGCATCGACGGCATACGTCACGCCGATCGTCCGCAAACTGGCCACTGACCTGGGTGTCGATCTCGCCCAGGTGAGCGGCAGCGGAGTGGGCGGACGCATCCGGCGCCAGGACGTGGTGGCCGCCGGCGAGGCGCTCAAGGCCGCAGCCACCGCCTCTGCCGCCGCGCCAGTAGCGCCCACCCCGGCCGCACCCGTCGCCGCGTCCCCTGCCGCCCAAGGCGCTGCGACCGGCGCCGACACGAGCAGCAAGCGAGGCACGACCGAGGCGATGAACCGGACGCGCAAGGTGATCGCCTCGCGGATGGTCGAGTCGTTGAGGACGTCGGCGCAACTCACCACCGTCGTGGAGGTCGACGTCACGCGTATCGCGAGGCTGCGGGCTGCTGCCAAGGCTGATTTCGAGGTCCGCGAGGGCGTCAAGTTGTCGTTCCTACCGTTCTTCGCCCTGGCCGCGGTCGAGGCTCTGAAAGCCCACCCGATCGTCAATGCCAGCACCGACGGTGAGTCGATCACGTATCACCCGACGGAGAACCTCGGCATCGCGGTCGACACCGAGCGGGGCCTCATGGTGCCGGTCATCAAAGACGCCGGCGACCTGAATCTGGCCGGCCTGGCGCGGCGAATCAGCGACCTTGCCGAGCGGACGCGCAGCCGCAAGGTGGGCCCCGATGATCTGAGCGGCTCGACGTTCACGTTGACGAACACCGGCAGTCGAGGCGCGCTGTTCGACACCCCGATCATCAATCAACCCGAGGTCGCGATCCTCGGCACCGGGTCGGTGGTCAAGCGGCCGGTCGTGGTGACCGACAGCGACCGGGCCGAGGGCATCGCCGTGCGGTCGATGGTGTACCTGGCGCTGAGCTACGACCACCGGATCGTGGACGGCGCGGACGCTGCCCGCTTCTTGGTCACCGTCAAGTCACGCCTCGAGGCCGGCGCGTTCGACGCCGACCTGGGGCGCTGATCTCTCGGATGCGGATCGCCGTCACGGGGGCGTCCGGACTGATCGGCTCGGCCCTGGTGCCACGCTTGATCAGCGAGGGCCACACGGTGATCCGTCTGGTCCGTAAGTCGTCGAAGGGTCCGGCCGAGGTCCAATGGGATCCGACCACGGGTGACGCGTCGGGTATCGCCGCGGGCGCGCTCGACGGTGTCGACGCGGTGGTCCACCTGGCGGGTGCCGGAGTCGGCGACAAGCGGTGGACACCTGCCTACAAGGCGCTCATCCTCAACTCGCGAGTCGACGGCACCCGCACGCTGGTCGCCGCCTTGGCAGCGATGGCCAACCCGCCTCGCGTCCTGGTGTCGGGGTCGGCCGTCGGGTACTACGGCGATCGCGGCGACGAGGAGCTGACCGAGGCATCCCCCCGAGGGGACGGGTTCTTGGCCGATGTCGTGGACGCGTGGGAAGCCGAGGCGGTCGCTGCCGAGGTGGCCGACATCCGGACCGTGCGG
>JANNOG010000003.1:0-17786 GCA_031398915.1 Micrococcales bacterium
TACGCCGTGCACACCGAGGTCGGCCACCGGTGCATGGGCGCACGGGTCAACGGCCGCCTGATCCCACTCGAGCGCACCCTCGAGAATGGCGACGTCGTCGAGATATTCACGTCCAAGGCCGAGGGGGCGGGTCCGAGTCGCGACTGGCTGAGCTTCGTCGAGTCACCTCGGGCCAAGAACAAGATTCGCCAGTGGTTCTCCAAGGAACGTCGAGAAGAAGCAATCGACAACGGCCGGGAGACCATCGCCAGGATTCTGCGCAAGCAGAACCTCCCGGTCCAACGACTCCTCACTCACGAGGCTCTACTGGCGCTGGCCATGGAGTTGCGCTACCCCGACATCTCGGCCCTCTATGCGGCCGTCGGTGACCAACATGTCTCGGCCCAGTCCGTGGTCGCCAAGCTTGTCGCATCGCTGGGCGGCGAGGCCGGCACCGAGGAGGAACTGGCCGAGGTCTCCAGTCCGATGCGCGGCGGAACCAGACCCCGGATCAGTGACGCCGGGGTCTTGGTCAAGGGTGATCCGGATGTCTGGGCCAAACTGGCTCGGTGCTGCACTCCGGTGCCCGGTGACGACATCGTGGGTTTCATCACGCGCGGTCAAGGAGTCTCCGTCCACCGTAGCGACTGCGGAAACGTCGAGTCCCTACGGCGCGAGCCCGATCGCTTCATCGATGTCAGTTGGGCCCCCACCGCCTCCAGCGTGTTCCTCGTCCAGATCCAGGTCGAGGCCCTCGACCGGAGCCGGCTGCTGTCAGACGTCACCAAGGCGCTGTCCGATCAACACGTCAACATTCTCAGCGCCTCGGTGTCGACCGGTGAGAATCGCGTGGCGCTCAGCAAGTTCACTTTCGAGATGGGTGACACCCAGCACCTCGATCACCTGCTCAACACCGTCCGGCGAGTCGAGGGCGTATTCGACGTGTACCGGGTGACGTCCTAGCCACCCGGGGTGGGTGGTCTCAGCCGCCCAGGTCAGCCAGCGCTGTCCGCGCCTGGTCCAACCATGCGGTGCGTGCGTCGAGGGCGGCACGTGCTCGCTCGGCCGCCTTGGCGTCCCCGGCAGACTCGGCCTTGGCCAAGTCCTTGCCAAGGGCCGCTACGCCCGTCTCGAGCTGTCGCACGACGTCGACGGCCCGCGCCAGTGCCTCTGGGTTGGTCGCAGTCCACCGAGACTGATCCTTGGCCCGCACGCTGTCGGCCACCTGCTGCAACTCCCGCTCGACCCGGTCGAGGTCGGATCGCGGAACCCGGCCCGTCGAGTCCCACCGATCCTGGATGTCGCGGAGCCGGCGTTTGGCGCTGTCCAGGTTCGTGACGGGCAACAACGCCTTGGCCTCTACCAGTAATGCCTCTTTGACCACCAGGTTCGCCCGGTACTCCTCGTCCTGGGCGGACAGTGCTGCAGAACGAGCGGAGTGGAAACTCTCCTGAGCATCTCGGAACTTCGCCCACAGTTCGTCGTCCTCAGCGCGCTGGAGTCGACCAGCACCCTTCCAGCGATCCATGAGGGCGCGGAAGGCATCCGATGTGTTCCGCCAATCGGTCGAGGTGGACAACGCCTGAGCCTCGGCGATGATCGCCTCCTTGGCGGTGCGCGTCGTGAGTCGCAGCTCGGCAGTCTGCGCCGCGTGCTGGCGGCGCGCCTTGTCCACGATCGCCCTGGCCGCAGACAGTCGCCGCCACAGCTGATCCTCGGCGGGCTTGTCGAGGCGAGGACCGTCCTTCTGCCGCGTCTTCCACTCGTCCACGATCTCGCGCAACCGGTCCATGGCCGACTTGAAATGCATCTTGTCGACCGGCGTTGCCGCTAATGCCTCGGCCTCCGCGACCAGCGCCTCACGCTCGGCAAGGCCCTTGGCCTTGGCAGCTGCCCGCTCGGCATCGGCGGCACGGGCGCGACGATCCACGTCCACCTTGAGGCGCGCGACCCACTGGGTCAGACCCTCCAGATCGCCGACGGCCTTCGGCTCGCTCGCGACCTCTTGCAACTTCGCGAGCCCGGCCCGGGCATCCTTGGCCGACATGCCGGGGCCGCGTAACCGTTGAGCGAACAGGTCGACCTGGCCGACCAGTTCCTCGAACTTGCGGACGTAGTAGACCAGCGCCTCGTTCGGTGCCGTGTCGGGGAATTCGCCGACCAACCGGTCTCCCGCAGCCGTGCGGACGTAGACCGTGCCGTCGGCATCGACCCGGCCGAAGGTGACGGCCCCGCGTAGCAGGTCACTCGCTTCGGTCGACGCCGTGAGCGTCGCCTGCTCCACGCGTGGGCGGGCAGGCAACGCCGCAGGGGTCACACCTCGGGCCTCCGGGACACCGGCCTGCTCAACTCCGGCGGCTGGCTCCGCCATGTCCACGGGCTCGACCACATCAGCCGGGTCCGCAGGCTCGACCACATCAGCCGGGTCCGCAGGCTCGACCACATCAGCCGGCTCCGCCACGTCCGCAGGCTCGACCACATCAGCCGGCTCCGCCACGTCCGCAGGCTCGACCACCTCAGCCGGGTCCACAGGCTCGACCACATCAGCCGGCTCCGCAGGCTCGACCACATCAGCCGGCTCCGGGACGGATCCCGGCTCCAGGTTCTCAGGGGCCAATTCAGTGGTGCTTGACTCGGTCATGACGCCTCCTCGACGCTCACGGACTGGATGCCGATCGAGATGGCCGGGGCGGTCCCGTCAGCGCCCAGACCGCCGGCGGCGACCTGCTGGACGATGTCCAACCCCTCGGTGATCGACCCCATCACGGTGTACCCGCCGGCCTCGTCACTGGGGATGGTCGAGTCCTGATACACCAGGAAAAACTGGCTGCCCATACTGCCCGCATCGCCCGAACGCCGGGCCATCGCCACGGTGCCCGCTGGATAGACATCGTCATCGGGGGCATTTTCGATCGGGCCCCAGTCGAAGCCGGGTCCACCGGTGCCGGTGCCGGTCGGGTCGCCGCACTGCAGGACGAAGATGGACGACGTGGTCAACCGGTGGCACGGTGTCGCGTCGAAGAATCCCTCGCGCGCCAGGAAGACCATGTTCCCGACGGCCTGGGGCGCCACCGAACCGTCGAGATCCATGGAGATGTCCCCGCACGTGGTCGCCAATGTCACCGTGAATCGTCCGTCGACGGGTTCGGACACTGCGGGAAAGGTGAGTGCATCGGTGCGCGGCGGGGGCCCGGTCGCCGGACACGGATTCGCTACCGGCGCAGCCGAGAGGTCGGCGGACGGCGCAACCGCGTCGCCGCTCGGCACCGCCGCCGGGTCTGCGATCACGCTGACGGGGTCGTCACGGCCGACGAACACGACGATCGCAACCGCCACGGCGACCGCCACGACCGCCCCCGCTGTCGCGACGGCGATCCATCGACGGCGTCGCCCAGCAGCCGCCTCGCGCTCTGCCACCCGGGCCTGGTACTTCTCGTACCGGCGACGGGCCCTCTCACGTTCCTGCTTGCTCACCACTGGGATCCTCCGGTCAGGCGCAGGCTGCCCCTCGCCGGGGACGAAGCATAGGCACCCCAACCGATCATCGCTGCCTTCGGAACCCGGACGAGGTCGCGCCTAAGGTGTTGCGGTGCTCATCAGGCAGGTGCTCGCGACCGCGTTCGGAACCAACTGTTGGGTGGTCGCGCCAGGTCCAGATCATGATTGCGTCGTCATCGACCCGGGTTTCGGCATCGTCGACGGCCTCCGAGACGTCCTCGCCGGGCAACACCTTCGCCCTGCGGCGATCCTGCTGACTCACGGTCATCTCGATCACGTGTGGTCGGTCGTTCCGGTATGCGCGACCGCCGACCCACCTCCGGCGGTTCACATCCACACGGCGGATGCCCATCGACTCGTCGACCCGCTGGCCACAGTCGACCCACGGATGGTCGACATGCTGGCCCAGCAATTCCCCACCGAGGCGACGTGGCGCCGGCCTGCCGACGTCATCGAGGCGACGGGTGTCGTCGGCGAGATCAGGGTCGCCGACATGGCGCTTCGAGTTCAGCACACCCCGGGCCACACCGAGGGGTCCGTGGTGTTCTCGTTGGCCGACGGGGAGGCTGAAGGGTCGCAGGTCACGGTGTTCACCGGGGACCTGCTGTTCGCTGGAACCATCGGCCGCACCGATCTACCCGGCGGGGACCCGACCGCGATGACCGAATCACTCCTGGCGCTGTTGGCCGCTTACCCCGACGACACGCCGGTCATGCCCGGCCACGGGTCGACCACGACGATAGGTGTCGAGCGCGCCCGTAACCCGCACATTCTCGCCGCCCTTGCCGGAGTGAAGCCGTGAACGGGGTGCGGGGCGGGCAGAGTCTGTCAGGCTTTCCCGAGTGGTCCCCGGCCCAACGGTGGGTGGAGATCCGGATGCTCGACCGGCTTCGGGACACCTTCGAACTGCACGGGTTCTCGGCGCTGTCCACCCGAGCGGTCGAACCACTGAGCCAATTGCTTCGCAAGGGCGAGACCGACAAGGAGGTCTACGTCCTCAGCCGGTTGCACGACGACGCTGCCCAGGTCGATGCCGCCGCTGACGATCGGCTGGGCCTGCACTTCGACCTGACCGTCCCGTTCGCGCGCTACGTCGGCGAGAACGCCGGTCGGCTCACGTTTCCATTCAAGCGATACCAGATTCAGCCGGTATGGCGGGGCGAGCGACCCCAGGACGGTCGCTTTCGCGAATTCGTCCAGGCCGATATCGACGTGGTGGCCGCCGACGTCCTCCCCGATCACTACGACGTCGACCTACCGCTGGTGATCATCGAAGCGCTGCGGCGACTGGACGTCGGGGATGTCGTGGTCCGAACGAGCAACCGCCGGCTCACCGAGGGCTACCTGAGCGGCCTCGGAATCGAGGACACCGCAGGCGCCCTGGGTGCCATCGACAAGCTGGCAAAGATCGGCCCGGCCGCAGTGGCGCAGCTGCTGGAGGCCGGGGGGGTGGCCGCCGCCCAGTCGCAGGCCTGCCTGGCCTATGCGGCGCTACGCGGACCACGCGCCATCGACGACGCGATCGCCCTCGCTCGACGTCACGGCGCGGCGACCGAGATGTTCAGCGATGGCGTGGCACGGGTCCGGGCGCTTCTGGACGCCGCCGCCGAGGCGGCCCCGGGCGCCGTGGAGGCCGACCTGTCGATTGCGCGGGGTCTCGACTACTACACCGGCACGGTGTACGAGACGACCCTGGTCGGTCACGACGACCTGGGGTCGATCTGTTCCGGAGGCCGCTACGACGACCTGGCCACCGCCAACGGGGTCACCTACCCCGGTGTCGGCCTCAGCATCGGAGTCACGCGGCTGCTGTCCCGGGTGTTCCGGTCCGGCGTGCAGGCCAGTCGTGACGTCGCCACGTGCGTCCTCGTCGCAGTCGACAGCGAGGCGTCGCGACCGATCAGCGATCAGGTCGCTCGCGCCCTGCGCGCCCGGGGGGTGCCCGCTGACACGGCGCCGTCGGCAGCGAAGTACGGCAAGCAGATCC
Source organism: Micrococcales bacterium (assembly GCA_031398915.1). Lineage (GTDB taxonomy): Bacteria > Actinomycetota > Actinomycetes > Actinomycetales > JBBAYJ01 > JANNOG01. Next base: position 5,465 of record JANNOG010000003.1, read on the forward strand.
GCCACGCCGACCGCCTCGGCATCCCGTTCGTCTGGTTCTGCGGCGCCGATCAGAGCGACCCATCCGAGACCGAGCACGTCGCCGCACGACAGCCGCTGGTGGGCGAGATCCGCGACATCCGCAGTGGTGACCAGGTGAGTGCCGACGCCTCGACATGGACACCGCCGGACATCGACAGGTGGCCCTCGATCACCGTTCAGGGTGTCGTGACGGCGGGGTCGCGAGACTCTGGAAAGGTGCGGGCATGAGCACCGTCGTCGGAGTCCCGCGCGAGATCAAGAACACCGAGTACCGAGTCGCCATGACCCCGGCGGGCGTCCATGAGCTGGTGAGCCGGGGTCACCGGGTGCTTCTCGAAACCGGCGCCGGTGAGGGATCGAACATTCCCGACGCCGACTACGCGGGCGCCGGTGCCGAGATCGTCGACAGCGCCGACAAGGTCTGGGCCAGCTCAGGGTTGATCGTCAAAGTCAAAGAGCCCGTCGCCGCCGAGTATCCGCACATGCGGCCCGGACTCGTCCTCTTCACCTATCTGCATCTGGCTGCCGACCGGCCGCTGACCGAGGCGCTGGTCGAACGACAGGTGACGTCGGTGGCCTACGAAACGGTCCAGACGGTCGACGGGGGACTGCCACTGCTCTACCCGATGAGTGAGGTCGCCGGTCGGCTCGCCCCCCTGGTGGGCGCCCACACCCTGATGCGGGCGGCCGGTGGGCGCGGGGTCCTGATGGGTGGGGTGTCGGGGGTGCGCCCAGCAGACGTCGTGGTGATCGGCGCCGGGGCGGCGGGTCTCAACGCCACGGCCACGGCGGTCGGGATGCACGCCAATGTCACCCTCCTCGACCTCAACGTCGAGCGGCTGCGCGGCGCAGACCGGGTCTATCAGGGTCGGATCTCGACGGTGGTCTCCAATGCTCTCGAGGTCGACAACGCCGTCACCAACGCCGACCTGGTCATCGGGGCGATCCTCGTTCCCGGCGCCAAGGCGCCGACCGTGGTCAGCAACGAGATGGTGTCGCGGATGCGGCCCGGCAGCGTGTTGGTGGACATCTCGATCGACCAGGGTGGCTGCTTCGCCGATTCACGCCCCACGACCCACGCCGACCCGACGTTCGCGGTGCACGGGTCGGTGTTCTACTGCGTGGCGAACATGCCCGGAGCGGTCCCGCACACGTCCACCCACGCCCTGACCAACGTCACGATGCCGTACGTCACCCGGCTCGCCGACCTGGGCTGGCTCGATGCGCTGCGTCGCGATCGGGTCCTGGCGGCGGGCCTGACAACCCACGATGGCCAGTTGTTCAGTCACCCGGTGGCTGCCGCGCACTCGATGCCTGCTGCCGACGCGGCGGCCCTGCTGGGATGAGCACCGAGGCGGGGCAGGCCTGGCTCGAGCAATTGGACGCCTACCTGGACCACCTCGCCGTGGAACGAGGGCGGTCACCGCACACCCTCGCTGCCTACCGTCGGGATCTGCGGCGGTACGTCGACCATCTCCTGATCGGTGGCCGAGCTGCACCTGCTGACGTGACGTCCGGTGACGTCGCATCCTTCAGCGCGTCGGTGCAACGTCGTCCACCCGATGGACCGGGACTGTCGGCAGCCTCGACGGCGCGAACTCTGGCGGCCGTGCGGGGTTGGCACCGCTTCTGGGCGGCCAACGGGCTCGCCGCCGACGTCAGCGGCGACCAGCCGACACCGGCCCGCCCGCGCAGACTGCCGCGCGCGTTGTCGATCGGCGATGTCGAGCGCCTGCTCGCAGCCCCTGCCGACGACACCGTGACCGGCCTGCGCGACCGGGCTCTGCTGGAGTTCCTCTATGCGACGGGGACGCGGATCTCGGAGGTCTGCGCCCTGGACGTCGACGACGTACGGCCGGCTCTCGAAGCCGAACCCCCTGGGCCGGGCCTCGTCCTGGTCACCGGCAAGGGCGTCAAGCAGCGTTACGTTCCCGTGGGGACTCATGCCTGCCGAGCACTGACCGCGTACCTGGTCAGGTCCCGACCGGCGCTGGCCCGGGGCGGGCGTCCCGCCCCCGACCGACACGTCACACGTCAGTCCGCTGCGCTGTTCCTCAACGCCCAGGGTCGCCGCCTGACCCGGCAGAGCGGCTTCGCCGTGGTGTCCGCGGCCGCAACCGTCGCAGGAGTCGCCGCCGATGTGTCACCCCACGTCCTGCGGCACTCGTTCGCGACGCACCTCATCGAGGGGGGCGCCGACGTGCGGGTCGTCCAGGAACTGCTCGGCCACGTGTCGTTGGCCAGCACGCAGTTGTACACCCTGGTCACGATCACCACGCTGCGCGAGGTCTATGCGTCGAGCCATCCCAGGGCGCGGGTCGCAGCGCGCCTCGTTGGCGCAGGCGCGGACGCGGATTAGGGTCGCAGTGTGGAACCGGCGTTGCGGTCCGTGCCCGACACCCTCGAGGTGGGGTCGTCTGCTGTCCAGGCGAGCATGGGCTCGACCCGGGGGGTGGACGACCCGCTGTTCGACGGTCCCGTGAGCATCACCCACATCGCGGAGGTGGCCGCGGGCGACGCCCGGCTTCGGGGAAGCCGTGATTTCGCCGAGCCGGCACCCCTGGGCCAGCACGGTCCGGCGCGGGTGATCGCGGTCTGCAATCAGAAGGGTGGCGTCGGGAAGACCACCACCACAGTCAACGTCGGGGCCGCCCTGGCCGAATACGGTCGACGAGTACTGCTGGTGGACTTCGACCCTCAGGGCGCATTGACGGCGGGCCTGGGGGTGCGGCCTGATCCGAGTCGGCCGACCCTTTACCAGCTTCTGGTGGACCGGGGTGACGTCCGCGAGGCGATCACCGAGCATTCGCTGCCCAACATCGACGTCCTTCCCACGGATATCCACCTGTCCGCTGCCGAGGTCCACCTGGTGTCGGAGGTGGCGCGCGAGACCATTCTCGGTCGGCTGCTGCGACCGGTGCTGCACGACTACGACGCGGTCCTCATCGACTGTCAGCCCTCACTGGGCCTGCTTACGGTCAACGCCCTGACGGCGGCGCACGGGGTGCTGATTCCGGTCGAGTGCGAGTACTTCGCACTCCGTGGGGTCGTGTTGCTCATGCAGACGATCGAGAAGATCACGGATCGGCTCAACTTCGATCTGACCGTCGACGGAGTCCTGGCGACCATGTACGACCCACGGACCCTCCACAGCCGTGAGGTGGTCGCCCGCCTGCACGAGGAATTCGGTGAGCAGCTGTACGACACCATGATCTCCAGAACGGTGAAGTTTCCCGACTCCACGGCGGCTGGTCAGCCGATGACCGAGTTCGCGCCCGGACACACCGGCACGATCGCGTACCGGCGGTTGGCCCGCGAGATCATCGCCCGCGGTCACGTCGCGTGACATGGCGCTGGTGACCGGGCCACGCACCTGAGCGGCGACCCGGGTGCCGACGGCAGCAGCTTCGAGGTCCATCTCGACAACTTCACCGGCCCCTTCGACCTGTTGCTCAGCCTCATCGCCCAGCATCGCCTCGACGTCACGGAGGTGTCGCTGGCCGCGGTGACCGACGAGTTCATCGCCCACCTGGCCGGCGCGTCGTCGCTGGATCTCGACGAGGCCACGGCCTTCGTGGTCGTGGCGGCCACCCTGTTGGACCTCAAGGCCGCTCGACTGCTGCCCGGCGCGGGTGTCGAGGACGAGGCGGACCTCGCCGTCCTGGAGGCACGTGACCTGTTGTTCGTGAGACTGCTGCAGTACCGGGCGTTCCGGACGGCCGCCGACGACATCGACCAACTCCTGCGCGGTCGCGCCGGCGCCCACGGCCGTCACCGCGGGGTGGATCCGGCCCTCGACGGCCTCGTCCCCGAACTCGTCTGGACGACGAGCGCCGACGACCTGGCCCGCCTGGCTGCGCTGGCCCTCGCGCCGAAGCCGGCGACCGCGGTGTCGACCGCGCATCTGCACGCACCCCTCGTCAGTCTCGTCGACCAGCGACGGGTGGTGGAAGAGCGGCTGCGCGGTGTGTCGGAGGTGACCTACAGCGACCTGATGTCGGACGCCGACCACTCGGGAGTGGTGGTGGCGCGATTCCTTGCCCTCTTGGAGCTCTACCGTGAGGCCATGGTCACATTTCTCCAGGACACACCATTGGGTGAGATCGTCGTCCGATTCACGGCGGCGCCAGTCACCACCGGTACGCCGTCATGACGGACCTCCTTGATATCGACCTTCCAGAGGGAGGCCCCACCGAAGGGGCGGATGTCGGGCGTCTACCGGGCGGGCTGTCCGCCGCGCTGGAGGCGATCCTCATGGTCACCGACGAGCCGGTCAGCGAACGCGAACTCGCGAACGCAGTCGTGCGGTCGGCATCGGACGTCGGCGCGGCGCGGCAGCGACACGCCGACGAGTACGACGAGCACCACCGAGGATTCGAGCTGCGCCGGACGGTGGGCGGTTGGCGGCTGTACTCACGTCAGGACTTCGTCGGAGTCGTCGAGCGCTTTGTCGTGGATGCCACGCCGCCACGACTGTCCAGGGCGGCCCTGGAGACGTTGGCCATCGTCGCCTACCGCCAGCCGGTCACGCGTCAGACCATCTCGTCCATCCGTGGCGTCAGTTCCGACGCGGTCCTCAAGACCTTGCAGTCCAGGGCGCTGGTGGTCGAGGTGGGCACCGATCCCGCGACAGGTGCCGTACTGTTCGGGGCCGGAACGCTGCTCTACGAGCGACTCGGTATCGCGAGCGTCACCGACCTACCGCCGCTGGCCCCGTATCTGCCCGACCTCGCCGACGTCATCGACGCCGACGATCCGATGGACGGCCGCAGTCGATGAGCGGGCGGCGCGACGGACCCGTCCCGGACGAGGTGCACGACCCGGACGGTGAGCGGCTCCAGAAGGTCCTGGCGCGCGGAGGTGTCGCTTCACGACGCCAGGCCGAGTCGCTGATCTCTGCTGGTCGGGTGAGCGTCGACGGTCGCACCGTGACCGAACTGGGCACGCGGGTGGGCACCGGCGCCGTCATCCACGTCGACGGGCTGCGGGTACAGGTGGATCCCAACCTGTCCTATCTGGCGATCAACAAGCCGCGCGGCGTCGTGTCGACCATGAACGACGATCAGGGTCGGCCCGCGCTGTCGGATCTGCTGCCGCTGGGGAGTTCGGGGCTGTTCCACGTCGGACGATTGGACGTCGACACCGAGGGCCTGATCCTGGTGACGAACGACGGCACCCTGTCGCATCGCCTCACCCACCCCAGTTTCGGCGTGGCGAAGGCCTACCTTGCGGAGGTGCCCGGACCGATTCCTCGGGATCTCGGCAAGCGACTACGTGCCGGGGTCGAACTCGACGACGGACCCGCCTCGGTGGACAGCTTCGCCGTGGTCGACTCGGCACCGGGACGCGCTCTCGTGGAGGTGGTGCTGCACGAGGGCCGCAACCGGCTGGTGCGCCGGTTGCTCGCCGAGGTGGGCCACCCGGTTCGGCGCCTCGTCCGGGTCCGGTTCGGCCCGATCCTGCTCGGTGACCTCCGTCCGGGTGGAGTCCGGTCCCTCAATCGCGACGAGGTGGGGCGGCTCCACGCGGCTGTCGACCTGTGAGCGATGGATCACCGGGTCATGGATCACCGGGTCATGGATATCGCTACCGTGGCCCGCTGTGACACTGCGCGCGATCCGGGGAGCAACCCAGGTCGACACCGACGACGCCGTCTCGGTCGTCGACGCCACCCGGGACCTACTGATCGCGGTACTGGCCGACAACCGGCTGGAGCCCGCCGACGTGGTGTTCTTGCTGTTCACAGCCACGCCTGACATCGTGAGCGCCTTCCCGGCCGCAGCTGCGGGCCCCGCCGGCCTGGGCGACGTGCCACGGCTGTGCGCCGTCGAGATGGACGTGGAGTGGGGCCTGCCCCGCACCGTCAGGCTGGTGGTGTTCGCCGAGGGTGACCGGCCCCGCAGCGACGTCCGACATGTCTATCTCGGAGCGACGTCCACCCTTGTCACCGACCGCGACCCCCATCACGAACCCGCGGATACGCCGTCACGTGTCGACTGACGACAACCAGGTCCTGATCGTCGGGGCCGGGCTCATCGGTGCCAGCATCGGTCTGGGGCTGTCGCTGCGCGGCTGCGACGTGGTGTTGCGTGACACGTCGCCCACCGTGCTGGCGCTGGCCCGCGACGTGGGCGCCGGGCGCGTACCCAGCGACGGCCGGCGGCTGGCCCCTGGACTCGTAGTCGTGGCCACCCCGCCCGACGTCACGATCGCTGAGGTCCGTCGGGTCCTGGACGAGTTCCCGCACAGTCCGGTCACCGACGTCGCCAGCGTCAAGGCACCCATCGTGGCGGGTCTGACGGACGCGAGTGGGGCTCAGCGGTTCGTGGGCGGTCACCCCATGGCGGGACGGGAGCGCTCGGGACCGCTGGCAGCGCGGGCCGACCTATTCGAGGGTCGACCGTGGGTGATCACGCCGTCGCGTGACACCGATCCGGGCGCGGTCCGGCACGTGTCGGCCGTGGCGGCGACGCTCGGCGCTACGGTGATCGAGATCGACGCGAGCGCCCACGACGAGGCGGTCGCCGTCACCTCGCATCTGCCGCAGGTGGCCGCGAGCCTGGTGGCGGGGCGGTTGCGAGCCGCCGAGGACGCCGCCGTGTCGCTGTCCGGCCAGGGCCTGCGAGACGTCACCCGCATCGCCGACAGCGACCCTGTGCTGTGGGCGCAGATCCTCGCCGCGAACGCTGACCCGGTCCGCCGGGCACTGGTCGCGATGCGCGCCGACATCGACGACCTGTTGGGTGCGCTCACGGCCCTGAGCAGCACACCAGCCGTCGACCTGGGGGCTCGGGCAGTGTTGGCCCGGGTGATCGCAGCAGGCAACGAGGGCCGCAGTCGGATCCCCACCAAGCACGGCATGGCTGCGACGGTCTTCTCCACCGTCGCCGTTCGTGTTTCGGACCGCCCCGGCGAGATATCCCGGTTGCTCACCGAGGTGGGGGCAGCCGGGGTCAACCTCGAAGACATCCGGATAGAGCATTCGCTCGGCCGACCTACCGGCGTGGTGGACATATCGGTGTTGCCTGCCGTTCACGACGTGCTGGCCGCCTCGTTGACCGAGGGTGGTTGGGTCGTCGTCGAATGACGTGGCAGGGCAGGTCGAGCGGCGGGGACGCTACGCTCGATCCAGTGCACACCATCTCGCAATCGGCTCCGGAGGACGGGTCGGTCGAGCGACGGCGCCTCACAGTGGCGGTGGACGGTCCGTCGGGTTCCGGCAAGTCGTCCGTCTGTCGGGAGGTGGCCCGGCGACTCGGCATCTCCTATCTCGATACGGGTGCGATGTACCGCGCTGTGTGCTGGAGCTGTCTGGATCACGCAATCGATCTGGACGACACCGCCCGCGTCGTCGACCGCGCGATAGCCATGGATCTCGTCATGTCGCTCGCTCCGGACGTTGCGCGAGTCCTGGTGGACGGCCACGACGTAACGACGACCATCCGCACGAGTCGGGTGTCGATGGCCGTGTCGGACGTGGCGGCCAACCCAGGGGTCCGTCAGGAGCTGGTCAGGCGTCAGCGGGACCTCATGAGCGCCGACCCGGCGGGGTGCATCGCGGAGGGTCGCGACATCACCACGGTCGTCGCTCCTGACGCGGACGTGCGCATCCTGCTGACGGCCGACCCGGCATCGCGCATCTCGCGCCGGGCGCGTCAGCTGCACGGCGACGTCACGGCGCATCTGTCCCAGGTCACCGCCGCCGAGGTGGTCGGGCGAGATGATCGCGACTCCCTGGTGGTGGATTTCCACCGACCGGCCCACGGTGTCATTGCCCTGGATTCGTCCGACCTCGACCTCGAAGAAACCGTGGCCCGGGTATTGACCGAGATCGCGGCCGCCGTTCGGTGGGAGGCGGGCATCGGCGTCGCCGGCAGCCGCACGTGACCTCGGTCCCTGCGACGCCGGCTGTGACGGACGACGCCTCGCGTCGCATTCTGTCCACGCCGGGTACCTGGTGGGCGGCGGTGATCGCATTCGTGGTGTCGCGCGTGCTGTGGCCGACCCGGACATCCGGAGCGGCGATTCCTCGCTCGGGACCGCTGGTCCTGGCGATCAACCACGTCAACATCATCGATGGACCGATCGTCTACAGCTGCTTCCCCCGGCACGTGCATTTCCTCGTCAAGATCGAGATGTATCGCGGCGTCTTCGGTTGGGTACTTCGCCAGATCGGACAGATTCCCATCGACCGGGGCGGCCCGGACCGCGCGGCCATGGCGGCCGCGGTCCAGGGCTTGCGCGAGGGGCGCGTCGTGGGGGTGTTCCCGGAGGGCGCCCGCGGTCGCGGAGACGTGACGGCCGTCCGGACGGGCATCGCCTGGTTGGCACTGCAGACCGGTGCACCCGTACTGCCGGTCGCCGTTCTCGGAACTCGCAGAAGCGGGCAAGAGGCGGGCTCATTGCCGCGATTACGGCGCCGAATTCGCGTGGTGTACGGCGAATCCTTCACGGTCGAACGCCCGGCCGGAGTGACGGGCCGCCAGGCTGTCAGTGACGCCGCCGAGCAGGTCCGCATCCGGCTGGCCGATCACGTCAGCGCCGCCGCTCGCGATACGGGAATCGCCCTGCCCGCAGACTCAGGAAGGCATGACGATGACTGATGTGGACATGAGCGACCCGCCGAACGAGTCCACGACGGGCGCTGAGTCCGAGACCGACGAGTCCGAGACCGACGAGTTCGAGACCGACGAGTCCGAGACCGACGAGTCCGAGACCGAGGAATTCGAGACCGAGGAATTCGAGACCGACGAGTTCGAGACCGACGAGTTCGACACTGGGCAGGACCGGCCCGGCATTCCCACCGGCCCGGTCGTGGCCGTCATCGGTCGCCCGAACGTCGGCAAGTCCACCCTGGTGAACCGGATCCTGGGCCGCCGCGAGGCGGTGGTGCAGGACGTCCCGGGTGTCACGCGGGATCGCGTCACCTACCCCGCCGAGTGGAGTGGACACCCGTTCACGCTGGTGGACACCGGCGGCTGGGACGACCGAGCCTCGGGCATCGCCGCGCGGGTGACCGCGCAGGCCGAAACCGCCGTCTCCCTGGCCGACGCGGTGATCTTCGTGGTGGACGCCACGGTGGGCGCCACCACGGCTGACGACGACCTGGTGAAGGTGCTTCGCCGGGCAGGCACCCCCGTCGTGCTGGCAGCGAACAAGGTCGACGACGCTCGGGGTGAGACCGACGCGGCCACGCTGTGGTCCCTCGGTCTCGGCAACCCCTTCCCGGTCTCGGCGATGCACGGTCGCGGCACGGGTGACCTGCTCGATGCCGTCCTGGACGCCGCGCTGGCAGCGCCCCCGAGGCCCGACCGAGACGCCGGCCTGCGTCGCGTGGCGATCGTCGGGCGACCCAACGTCGGCAAGTCCAGCCTGCTCAACTCGCTCGCCCGGGCCGAACGGGTGATCGTCGACGAGGTGGCCGGCACGACTCGCGATCCGGTCGACGAGGTGGTGGCCATCGACGGCCGCTCGTGGTTGTTCGTCGACACCGCGGGACTCCGGCGAAAGCATCGGCAGATCGACGGCGCGGACTTCTTCGCGGGCCTACGGACGCAGGCGGCCATCGAGCGATGCGAGGTGGCGGTCGTGATCGTCGACGGCTCGGCACCGCTGGCCGAACAGGACGTTCGTGTCGTGTCGATGGCCGTCGACGCCGGGCGCGCGATGGTGTTGGTCGTCAACAAGTGGGACCAGATAGACCTCGAGCGACGGCGCTACCTCGAGCGCGAAATCGAGGTGGACCTGGGGCATGCCGCATGGGCCCCTCGGGTCAACCTGTCGGCGCTCACCGGACGCCATCTGGCGCGTTTGGTGCCCGCCCTCGACGAGGCGCTCACCTCGTGGGACAGCAGGGTGCCGACCGCCCGGCTCAACGCCCTGATGTCGGAGATCGCGGGCGCGCACCCACACCCGGTGCGTGGCGGCAAGCAGCCCCGCATCCTGTATGCCACCCAGGCGTCGAGTCGCCCGCCCACATTCGTCCTGTTCACCACCGGATTCCTGGAGGCCGGCTACCGCAGGTTCGTCGAGCGCCGGCTGCGGGAAACCTTCGGATTCAGCGGCACACCGGTTCGGATCAACGTTCGGCCTCGCGAACGGCGCCGCCGCTGAGTCTCGGGGGCGGCGCCACCCACCTCGGCCACGACCAACCTGGGGTACGGTGTCGACCACTCCGGAGTGATCCGGGTGACCGGGACGTAGCGCAGCTTGGTAGCGCACTTGACTGGGGGTCAAGGGGTCGTGGGTTCGAATCCCGCCGTCCCGACACGACGAGGCCATGCACCGGCACGGTCGTCATCTGGTGATCGGGGGCGTGATGACCTCGACCGTTGCCCGGTCCCCTCGGACCGGCGAGGACCGGATCCTCACCGTCCCCAACCTGATCAGCTTTGCCAGGCTGTTGGCCGTCCCCGTGTTCGGCTACCTCGTCGTGATCGGTGACGACGTTGCCGCCCTCGTCGTGCTGGTGGCCGCCAGTGCCAGTGACTTCGTCGACGGGTATCTCGCGCGAGCGCTCGGTCAGGTCACCCGCCTCGGGGTGATGCTCGATCCGGTGGCCGACCGGGCCTACGTGATCGTGGCGCTGTTCACCCTGGCGTGGCGTGACCTGTTTCCGTGGCCCCTGGTCGCCGTACTCGTCGTGCGCGACGTGGTGTTGGCGCTCAACCTGGTGGCACTACGGCGTTCGGGCCTGGCCCCCCTGCCAGTCCACGACCTCGGAAAGGTCGCGACATTCGTGCTGTTCTGCGGCTTCCCCCTATTGCTGCTGGCGACGGCGTTGGAGGGGTCGCAGTCGTGGGTGCTGCCGCTGGCGTGGGCAGTCCTGCTGTGGGGTGCCGGGTTGTACTGGTGGGCGGGTGCCGGCTACCTGCTCCAGGGTCATCGGATGCGCGCGGGCGTGGCAGCCACCCGCCGGGCGCCGCCGTCATGACCAGCGACCGGCCCGCGGCCAGGGGTTTTCCGCCCGCCGATCGGCTGCTGTCCGACATCACCTCACGCCCACTCGATCCCGGCTATCTGCTGGCCGGTCCCGGGCGTCCGCCGCGGCGCCGACTGACCGGCGTCGCCATTCTGGTGTGCCTGGTCCTGACCGGAATCGCGGTCGGGGCCGCCGCCAATCAACTGCGTTCCGTGCCGAGTGCGACATCAGGACGTCGAGTTCTCGAGGCGGAGATCGAGGGGCGGACCGCAGCGGCCGACGAGTTGGCTGCCGGCAATGCGATTCAACGGGCCCGGATCGACGACCTGCAGGCGGCTGCCCTGTCTGGCGACGACGACGAACTGGCCGCCGACGTCGTTCGACTGAGCTTGGCATCGGGTGCCGTGGCCGTGACGGGCCCGGGGCTGCGCGTCACGCTGGACGACTCACCGGACGCCGGTGACGACCTGTTCGCCGACGAGGACAAGACCAAGCGAGTGCTGGATGTCGACGTGCAACAGGTGGTCAACGGGCTCTGGGCCGGGGGAGCCGAAGCCATCGCCGTCAACGGCCAACGACTCACGACGCTGAGCGCGATCCGAGGCGCCGGCACCGCGATCCTGGTCGACTATCGGCCTCTCGCGCGTCCGTACGTCATCGACGCCATCGGTGACCCCGAGGCGCTGGAGGGCGAACTCACCGCCGGGGTGACTGGATCCACCGTGTCGCTGTTACGCAGCAACTACGGTATTCAGGTGTCGGTGGACCAGGACGAGGCGCTCGAGCTTCCTGCCAGTTCCTCCGCACTATTGCGCCATGCCCGGCCGGTCTCGCCGGCGGACCACACCGACAGGGGAGCAGGCGAATGATCGCGGTTCTCGGTCTGGTACTCGGCCTCATCGCGGGCTTCGTCCTGCAACCGACCGTCCCAGCCGTGTTGCAGCCCTACCTCCCGATCGCGGTGGTGGCTGCCCTCGATGCTCTCTTCGGTGGATTCCGCGCCGTTCTCGAGGGCATCTTCGATGACCGGGTGTTCGTCGTCTCGTTGGTCTTCAATGTGTTGGTCGCGGCCCTGGTCGTCCTGCTGGGCGATCAATTGGGCGTGGGGGCGCAACTGTCGACCGGGGTCGTCGTCGTCCTGGGCATCCGGATCTTCTCGAACGCGGCCGCGATACGCCGGCAACTGCTCGGCGCGTGATTAACGATGCGGTCCCCGCGAACGAGGATGGCCAGGCAGTAGCAGAACCCGCCACACCCGAACCCGCCACACCCGCACCCGCCACACCCGAACCCGCCACACCCGAACCCGACACACCCGAACCCGCCTCACCCGAACCCGCCACACCAGAACCCGCCACACCCGAACCCGCCACACCCGAAC
>JANNOG010000040.1:0-23626 GCA_031398915.1 Micrococcales bacterium
TGCCGCGAAGCAACCGGGCGGTCTGACTGGCCAGGCGACCGAGGACGACGTCGGTGGCGTCGATGACATGCCACTGTCGTTCGACACTTCCCGGTTTGGGGTTGAAGGTGCGCACGCGTCGTCCTCAAAGTCTCGGTAGTGGGTCCACCAGCAGCCACGAGAGCCGTGCCGGTGGGACGGCGTCGCCAAGTTGCGACGCAACGACGCCACAGACTACGCGGGCTCAATCGGGAGGTCAAAGCGCAGCGGAAACATCGACGACGGTTCACCGCAACACAGGACTCACACGGGAGTCCTATCGTGTCAGCGTGCGACTGACCCCCCATGAGCAGGAGCGACTGCTCGTCTCGTATGCGGCGGATCTGGCCCTGCGGCGACGCCAGCGCGGGCTCCTGCTCAACCACCCCGAGTCTGTGGCGATCCTGACCTCGTTCGTCCTCGAGGGGGCGCGTGACGGGCGCAGCGTCGCGGACCTCATGCAGGCAGGTCGAGAGGTCCTGGCGCGCGCCGACGTCATGCCGGGAATCGCCGAGATGTTGAGTGACGTGCAGGTCGAGGCGACCTTTCCCGACGGGACCAAGCTCGTGACGATCCACCAGCCGATCCCATGACGCCGGGCGAGATCCTGGCCGCTCCCGGTGACATCGAACTGACACCCGGGCGTACCCGAGTCGAGTGCGACGTCGTCAACACCGGTGATCGGCCGATTCAGGTCGGCTCCCACTTCCACTTCGCTCAGGTCAACGCCGCACTTCGGTTCGACCGCGCGGCGGCGCACGGCATGCGCCTGGACGTCGCGGCCGGGACGGCCGTGCGATTCGAACCGGGCATCGAGGCCAGGGTCACCCTGGTCGCTCTCGGTGGCGAGCGAATCGTGCCGGGATTGTCGTTTCCGGCGCCGGGCGCGCTGGACTAGCGGACCACTACGAGCCAGGAGACCGTCGTGCGGATCACTCGAGAGCGCTATGCCCAGCTGTTCGGCCCCACGACCGGCGACCGAATCCGACTGGCCGACACCGACCTCCTGATCAGGGTGACCGAGGACCTCAGCGGCGGCGACGACCTGGCCGGCGACGAGGCGGTCTTCGGTGGCGGCAAGGTCATCCGCGAGTCGATGGGTCAGGGCCGTGCCACCCGCGCGGAGGGGGCGCCCGACCTGGTCGTCACCGGGGTCGTCGTGCTGGACCACTGGGGTGTCGTCAAGGCCGACGTGGGCATTCGCGACGGCCGGATCGTCGCCCTGGGCAAGGCGGGCAATCCCGACACCATGGACGGCGTCCACCCCGACCTGGTCATCGGCCCCGGCACCGAGATCATCGCCGGTCAGGGGCGGATTCTCACTGCCGGCGGCGTCGACAGCCATGTCCACCTGATCTGTCCACAGATCATCGAGGAGTCCCTGGCGAGCGGGGTCACCACGCTGGTCGGCGGTGGTACCGGGCCCGCCGAGGGCACCCGGGCCACCACGGTGACGCCCGGCGCGTGGAACCTGGCGCGCATGCTGGAGGCGTTGGACGGGTGGCCGGTCAACATCGCCCTGCTGGGGAAGGGCAACACGGTCAGCACCGAGAGCATGTGGGAACAGCTACGGGCCGGTGCCGCCGGGTTCAAGTTGCACGAGGACTGGGGCACGACGCCGGCGGCAATCGATGCCTGCCTGCGGGTTGCCGACGCCTCAGGAGTGCAGGTCGCCATCCACACCGACACGCTGAACGAGGCCGGCTACGTCGAGACCACGTTGGCGGCCATCGCCGGTCGGGCGATCCACGCCTATCACACCGAGGGGCCGGCGGCGGGCACGCGCCCGACATCATCACCGTCGCCTCGCACTCGAACGTGCTGCCCTCCTCGACCAACCCGACCCGGCCACACACTGTCAACACCCTTGCCGAACACCTGGACATGCTGATGGTCTGCCATCACCTCAGCCCCAGCATCGCCGAGGACTTGGCATTCGCCGAGAGCAGGATCAGGCCCAGCACCATCGCCGCCGAGGACCTGCTGCACGACCTGGGAGCGATCTCGATGATCGGCTCGGACTCTCAGGCCATGGGCCGGGCGGGCGAGGTGATCATGCGGACCTGGCAGACGGCGCACGTCATGAAGGGTCGACGCGGAGCGCTGCCCGGTGACCCCTCGGGTCCGGCCGGTGACGACAACCTTCGAGCCCGGCGCTACGTGGCCAAGTACACGATCTGTCCCGCGGTGGCGCACGGCCTGGACGCCGAGGTCGGCTCGGTCGAGCCGGGCAAGCTGGCCGACCTCGTGCTGTGGAGTCCAGCGTTCTTCGGCGTCAAGCCTGACCTCGTCCTCAAGGGCGGCCTGATCGCCTGGGCGCAGATGGGGGATGCCAACGCGTCCATCCCGACCCCTCAACCTGTCCTGCCTCGGCCCATGTTCGGCGCGGCAGCCTCCGTCGCGCCTCAGTTGAGCGTGCATTTCGTTTCTCCGGCCGCGATCGAGAGCGGGCTCGCCGACCGGGTCGCAGTGCGTCGCCGCCTTGTACCGGTGGGCGACGTCCGACAGCGCGGCAAGGCCGACATGCCGGAGAACGACGCGCTCCCCCGGATAGAGGTGGACCCCAACACGTTCACCGTGCGGATCGACGGCGAGGTCTGGTCAGAACGACCTGCCGAGTCGTTGCCCATGGCGCAGCGCTACTTCATGTTCTAGTCGATGAGCGCCACTGCCATGTCCACGCTGCTCTCGCTGGCCGACCAGCGACTACCCACGGGTGGCCATGTCCACTCGGGTGGTATCGAGCAGGCGGTGGGTGACGGTCGGGTCACCGACGAGGCCACGCTGGCCTCCTTCCTCGCCCGGCGGCTCCAGACGTCCGCGCTGGTCCACGCCGCACTGACCGCGACCGCGTGGGGGGTCGACGCCGGCGCTGTCGACGCCCTCGCAGACGAGGTCGACGCCAGGATCGTGTCTGCCCCGTTGCGGACGGCATCGCGGGCGCAGGGCCGAGGGTTGCTGCGAACCGCCAGAGCCGCCTGGGCAGCACCTCATTCGGCGCTGTCGTGGGCCGACCTGGGCAACCGCCCGCATCACGCCATCGCCCTGGGCGCTGCATCGCGAGCGGGTCGGGTCGATCGTCACGGGGCAGCCCTGATCGCGGCATACGGTGCCGTGACTGGACCCGCCAGTGCCGCCCAGCGGCTCCTCGCGCTCGACCCGGTCGGCGTTGCCGCTCTGACCATCGGCCTCGGCCCGGATATCGACGCCTGTGCATCGGCCGCGGTGGCCGCCGCGGCAGGCCCGTGGGCCGACCTACCCGCCATGTCCGATCCGCTACTGGATGCCCTGGCCGCGCGTCACGCCGGCCGGGACGCCCGCCTCTTTGCGTCGTGATCCATCGGTAGTCCCCCTCACCACCGACCCGCCTCACCACCCACCCGCCTCACCACGAACGGAGACACCATGGGAGCCCAGCACGGACCGGACCCGCACGAACATCTCGCCGAGGGGCGCGGCGCGGGAACTCCACTGCGGGTGGGCATCGGCGGTCCGGTCGGGTCGGGCAAGACCGCCCTGGTCGCGGCACTGTGCCGGACGCTCGGCACCCGGCTCTCGATCGCCGTGGTGACCAACGACATCTACACCACAGAGGATGCCGACTTCCTGCGCCGTAACGCCGTCCTTCCCGACGAGCGAATCACCGCTGTGCAGACCGGATGTTGTCCCCACACCGCGATCCGCGACGACATCAGCGCCAACCTCGACGCCATCGAAGACCTCATCGACAGGTGCCCACCGCTGGACCTGGTGCTGGTCGAGTCCGGTGGGGACAACCTCACGGCCTCGTTCAGTCGCGGCCTGGTGGATGTCCAGATCTTCGTCGTCGACGTCGCGGGCGGTGACAAGGTGCCACGGAAGGGCGGGCCCGGGGTGACATCGTCCGACCTGCTCGTCATCAACAAGTCGGACCTGGCCGCGATGGTCGGCGCGGACCTGGGCGTGATGGTCGACGATGCCCGACGGGTACGCGGACCACGCCCCGTCGTGCTCATGTCGGTGCGCGACGATCCCGCCGCGGCGGACGTCGTCACCTGGATCGATCACGAGCTCGATCATCACCGGGGCGTACACCAGGCAGCATGAGTCGAGAGGCACACAGCTGATGCATACAGCAGTCGAGGTGTTCGCCGTCGCCGACGAGACGGGTAACACCCGACTACGCCGCAGCTTCGGCGACGGCTCGCTGGCTGTTCGCGCCACAGCAGTCGGCCGGTGGACGACCGTTCACCTGGTCGGTACCGCGGCCGGCCCGCTCGACGGCGACACGATCGGCATCACCCTCGACGTCGCGTCGGGTGCGGCGCTGCGGCTCCGAAGTGCGGCGGCCACGGTCGCGCTGCCCGGTCGCCGGCACCCCGGCGACGCCTTGTCACCGGCCACGATCGCCTTGACCATCCGGGTCGCCACCGGCGGATTCGTGGACGTCGACCTCGAACCGGTGATCGTGACATCGGGGGCACACCTCAGCCTGACCACTCGCATCGAGGCCGCGGCGTCCTCGTCGGTCCACGTCGTCGAGACGGTGATCGGTGGCCGCCACGGTGAGGCGTCGGGTCGATGGGCCAGCGACGTGCGGCTGGCGACCGACCTGGGCGCGGTGGCGCATCAGTCGCTGGACGACCTGATCGGTCCGGGGCGCGTGGTCATCACCAGCGTCAGCTGGCCGTCGCCGGCATCCGAACCGGTCGAGGTGACCGGCGACGACGACTGCGGAGCCGTCGTGTGCTTCCCGGCCGCCGGGGGTCGCACCGTCACGGCATGGGGCCCGACGTTGGCGACGGCCCGCGCCACGCTGGCGGACCTGTCGCCGCGCTAGTTGGTCGAACCCTCGTCGAGTGCGACGTCCTCGGGTTCGTCGGGATCGATTCGATGGATCGCGGCATCCTCAGGACCGCGCTGAACACCGAGGCCACCCGAGTCGCCGCCCCAGACACCGGCGCGTGACTCTGCCGTGTAGCCGTCCGCGGCGACGTCGTCTTCGCCGGTTTCGCCCAGTGCGAGCTCTAGATCAAGGCCCTCACCACCGTCCTTGTCGTCTGTGCCGTCGTAGTCGAAGACGGCGTCGTCGAGTGCGCGATCCGATTCAGCAGACATGACTCGACAGTGGCACGGTTTCGGGACGTCGGCTATCCGACTGGTGGCGTGAGGCCACGGACGGCGCGCGCCTCGCGAGCCCGCTCGGCCAGCTGGGCATCGTCGGCGTAATCCACGCCGAGAAGGGCGAGGCCGTGTGCGGCAGCCACGGTCACGGCCGGGTCCCGTCGCCCCAGCTCGAGTACGGACCTCGGCCACTCGGCTGGACGTCGGCCGTCTCCCACGACCACCAGGCATCCGACCAGTGCCCGCACCATCGAGTGGCAGAAGGCATCGGCGCTGAGTGTGGCGGCGACCATGCCGTCGACGTCACGCTCCCAGTCGAAGCGCAGCAGGGTGCGGACCGTACTGGCCATCCCGGCTGGTACGTCGCGGCGCTTGCAGAAGGCGGCGAAGTCCGCCAACCCCAGCAGGCTCTGCGACGCCTCGGCCATTGCCGCAACACTGAGTGGGCGCGGATGAAAGGCAACGGTGTCGCGTCGCAATGCCGGCACACCCGCTGGGTCGTCACACAGCAGGTATCGGTAGTGGCGGCGGATTGCCGAGAAGCGCGCATCGAAACCGAGCGGCGCGATCGACACCCGCGACACGCGCACATCACCGGGCAGCAGACCGCGCAGCCGACGCTGCAGCCGCGACAGATCATCCGGACTCGGTGTGTCCCAGGACGCGACGTCCACGTGGCAGACCTGCCCGTGTGCGTGCACTCCCGCATCGGTCCGCCCGGCAACGACGAGTGCCACCGACGCCACCCGAAGGGCAACGCCGATGGCACTGGACAACTCACCCTCTACCGTTCGCTGCCCGGGTTGGGCGGCCCAGCCGTGGAACCGAGTGCCGTCGTAGTCGACGTCCAGGCGCAGCCGGACCACTGGATCAGCTGACTGAGGTTCCGGCCTTGACGAAACCGGCTGCCTCGGCCGCGGCCTCGGTACGGAACCACACCTCCGCGATCGTGGACGCGTACCACTGACCGTCAGGCAGGTGATACTTCATCGAGTCGCGGTTGCCCTTGATGGTGAACCCCTCGGGCGCCTCGCCATCGGTGCCTGCCGTCGCCGAGTCCGGCCCATACGGCGCATCCTCAGCTGCGGTGTCCTCACCTGCGGTGTCCTCAGCTGCGGTGTCCTCAGCTGCGGCATCCTCAGCTGCGGCATCCTCAGCTGCGGCGTCCTCAGCTGCGGCGTCCTCAGCTGCGGCGTCCTCAGCTGCGGTCTTCGACGCCGAACGCTTCGTGGCCGCCTCGGCCTCCTTGACCGTCGCCTGCTTGGCGCTGAGCGGTTCGAGGACCAGCTCGATGACGGCCATCGGCGCGTTGTCGCCCTTGCGGGGTCCGATCTTGGTGATCCGGGTGTAGCCGCCTGGGCGATCCGCCATCAGCGGACCGATCTCGGTGAACAGGACGTGGACGACGCTCTTGTCCTTGATGACCGTCATCACCCGGCGACGAGCCGCCAGATCGCCCCGCTTGGCGAAGGTGATCATGCGCTCGGCAAGCGGACGTAGCCGCTTGGCCTTGGCCTCGGTCGTCGTGATGCGACGGTGCTCGAACAGCGATGTCGCCAGGTTGGCGAGCATGAGCCGCTCGTGCGCCGGGCCTCCGCCGAGGCGCGGACCCTTGGTGGGCGTGGGCATGTCACTCGTCTCCTGTCAGGCGGTTCACAGCTGTTCGTCCTCGACGGCCGAAGTGTCGTCGTCGTACCCGTCGGAGAATGCCACGCCATCACTGAATGACGCGATTACCGCGCTCGGGTCGAATCCGGGTGGGCTGTCCTTGAGGGCCAGGCCCAACGTGGCGAGCTTGACCTTGACCTCGTCGATGGACTTGGCCCCGAAGTTGCGGATATCCAACAGGTCGGCCTCGCTGCGGCCCACCAGCTCTCCGACGCTGTGAATACCCTCGCGCTTGAGGCAGTTGTACGAGCGCACCGTGAGGTCGAGGTCTTCGATCGGCAGCGCGAGGTCGGCAGCCAGGGCCGCATCGTTCGGCGACGGCCCGATGTCGATGCCCTCGGCGTCCACGTTCAGCTCGCGGGCCAGGCCGAACAACTCGACCAGGGTCTTGCCGGCACTGGCCATCGCGTCGCGGGGGAGGATCGACGCCTTGGTCTCGACGTCGACGACCAGGCGATCGAAGTCGGTTCGCTGCTCGACACGAGTGGCCTCGACGCGGTAAGTCACCCGGCGCACCGGCGAGTAGATCGAGTCGACCGGGATGCGACCGATCTCGGCGTCTCCGGCCTTGTTCTGGGCTGCCGAGACATAACCGCGACCACGCTCGACCGTGAACTCGATCTCGATCCGGCCCTTGTCGTTGAGGGTGGCGATCACCAACTCGGGGTTGTGCACGATGACACCGGTGGGCGGAGCGATATCGCCCGCCGTCACCAGCCCCGGGCCCTGCTTGCGCAGGTACATGACGACCGGCTCGTCGAACTCGCTGGAGACGACCAGTTCTTTGAGGTTGAGGATGATGTCGGTGACGTCCTCTTTCACCCCTGGGATCGTCGAGAACTCGTGCAACACGCCGTCGATTCGCAGACTGGTGACTGCGGCGCCGGGGATGGACGAGAGAAGGGTGCGGCGAAGGCTGTTGCCGATGGTGTATCCGAAGCCTGGTTCGAGTGGCTCGATGACGAACCGCGAACGAAGGTCGTTCAGGATCTCCTCGGTCAAGCCGGGGCGCTGTGCAATGAGCATGGTGACGTTTCCTTCCCGCAGGGGCCCGCTATTTGACGCCCTGCGACGGGTCCACCTCGACGGGCTCGGTCTGCCGACGAAGCGGTGCTGCTCCCCCGGCCGATGACCCGACCGGCCGGGGGTGTGTGGCTACTTCGAGTAGAGCTCGACGACCAGCTGCTCTTGCACCTGGGTGTCGATCGCCGCACGCTGCGGGAGGCCGTGGACGAGGATCTGCATCTTGTCGGGCATCGCCGAGATCCACGCCGGGACGGTCCGCTCACCTGCTTCGGCACGGGCGACCACGAACGGTGTCATCTCGACGCTCTTGGCACGCACGACGATGATGTCGTTGGCCGAGACGCGGTAGCTGGGGATGTCCACCTTGTGACCGTTCACCGTCAAGTGACCGTGACGCACCAGCTGTCGGGCCATGTCACGACTCTTGGCGTATCCGGCGCGGTACACGACGTTGTCCAGTCGAGATTCGAGAATGGCGAGCAGGTTGTCGCCCGTCTTCCCCGAGCCCTTGCTGGCTTCCTCGTAGTAGTTGCGGAACTGCTTCTCCAGCACGCCGTAGATGCGAGCCATCTTCTGCTTCTCGCGCATCTGGAGCAGGTATTCGCTCTCCTTCGTCCGAGCCCGGCCGTGCTCGCCGGGGGGATAGGGGCGAATCTCGATCGGGCACTTCGGCGAGTCGCACTTGCTGCCCTTGAGGAACAGTTTGGTCTTCTCGCGACGGCAACGCTTGCAGTCGGGTCCGGTGTAACGAGCCATGGTTGTCTTCTCCCTCTCGTCCCGGTCCTCAGACGCGCCGGCGCTTGGGCGGGCGGCAGCCGTTGTGCGGCTGAGGGGTGACGTCGGAGATGGACCCGACCTCCAGCCCTGCGGCGGTCAACGAACGGATCGCCGTCTCTCGGCCGGAACCTGGACCCTTGACCAGGACGTCGACCTTGCGCATGCCGTGCTCCTGCGCACGACGAGCGGCAGCCTCGGCGGCGAGCTGTGCAGCGAAGGGGGTGGACTTACGCGAGCCCTTGTAACCCACCTGACCGGATGACGCCCAGGCGATGACCGCACCGGACGGGTCCGTGATCGACACGATCGTGTTGTTGAAGGTCGACTTGATGTGGGCGACGCCCACACTCACGTTCTTTCGCTCTTTCTTGCGTGGCTTCCTGGCCACGGCCGTACGGGACTTGGGGGGCATTCGGCTGGTCTCCTAGATGCTTCCGTGCGCCGTGGGCGCAGACATGAGTGCAGACGTGGGCACTGGTGCAGCGGTGAAGCGGGCGAGCGTCACTTCTTGCCCGGCTTCTTCTTGCCGGCGACGGTCTTCTTCGGGCCCTTGCGCGTGCGGGCGTTGGTCTTGGTCCGCTGGCCACGGACGGGCAGGTGGCGACGGTGCCGCAGCCCCTCGTAGCAGCCGATCTCGACCTTGCGGCGAATGTCGGACGCGACCTCGCGTCGCAGGTCACCCTCGACCAGGTAGTTGGCCTCGATGTGATCGCGCAGGGCGACGAGTTCGTCCTCGGTGAGGTCCCGAACGCGAGTGTCGGGATTGATCCCCGCCGCCGTGAGGGCGGCGACCGAGCGGGTGTGCCCGACGCCGAAGATGTAGGTGAGGGCGATCTCGACCCGCTTGTCGCGGGGTAGGTCGACACCGACGAGACGTGCCATTGGCCGTGCCTTTCGTGTCTTCGGAGGTCTGGAGCGTCACCTGTCCACGCACAGGGCGCGGTCCCCAGCCTCCGAGCCGAGGGTGTCGTCCGTCGTGATCAGGATCTCGTCCTGACACACCACGGGGGCGGGTGACGCGATGGTGCGGCGACGTGTGGGCGGTCAGCCCTGTCGCTGCTTGTGGCGCAGGTTCGTGCTGCAGATGACCATGACCCGACCGTGACGGCGGATCACCTTGCAGTTCTCGCAGATCTTCTTGACGCTGGGCTTGACCTTCATCGCCGTGTCTCCAGGTCTGATTCGTTCACTTGTAGCGGTAGACGATGCGGCCGCGGGACAGGTCGTACGGGCTGAGTTCCACCACGACCCGGTCCTCGGGGAGGATTCGGATGTAGTGCTGGCGCATCTTGCCCGAGATATGAGCGAGAACCTTGTGGCCATTGCTCAGCTCCACGCGGAACATCGCGTTCGGCAGTGCTTCGACCACGGATCCTTCGATCTCGATGACCCCGTCCTTCTTGGCCATATCCTCCGCTATCGCTCGGTGCTCCCCGGTGGGGAACATGATCACTTCGACGCACTGGTGACGCGCCCGAGCCACCCAGACCAGCCGCGGGGGTGGAGTCAGACGAAGGCTTGTGCGCCGGCCTCGAAGGGTACGTCACTGCGACGCCGCACGGAAATCCGCCCGTCGATGTCGAACCACGGCCGACCCCTGGTGGCGGCAATGGCATCGAGAAGGACCGACTCCCGGGCGGTCCGTCGACCGGGCAGCGCAGGTCCGCGCTGCGGGTTGGGTCCTGTCCGTACGGCCACGGGCCGGCGGCAACACCCACGACCGGGATCACCCCTCGGCGTACGCCGAGACCGGGATGTGACGACGGGACAGTTCGGCCGCACCGCCGTCAGGCGCGGTCAACACCCAGAGGCCGTCGTCCAGTACGGCAACGGTGTGCTCGAAGTGGGCGGCCCGACCGCCGTCCACAGTCGCAACGGTCCACTGGTCGTCCAGCACGCGGGTATCGGCGTCACCGGCAGTCACCATCGGCTCGACCGCGACACACAGTCCCGGCCGGACCTTCATTCCTCGTTCGCGCGTCCGGTGATTGAGTACCTCGGGCGACTCGTGCATCTCGGTGCCGATGCCGTGACCGGTATAGCCCTCGACGATTCCCCACGGGCCGTCCGGATGGTCGCTCAGATAATCGTCGATGGCGCTGCCCACAGCCCCCAGCCGCCCACCGGGTGCCAATGCCGAGATCCCCGCCCACATGGCCTGTTCGGTCACGGCCAGCATCACCGCGTCGCGCGGGCGGTCCACGGCTGCCACGCCGGGCACGATCATGCTGAACGCGGCGTCGCCGTGCCAACCGTCGACGATGGCGCCGCAGTCGACGCTGAGCACGTCCCCGGCGACCAGGGTCTGACGCCCCGGGGTGCCGTGCACGACCTCGTCGTTGACGGATACGCAGATCACCGCAGGGAACGGTGGGGAGCCGTAACCGAGGAAGGACGGGGTCGCGCCGGCCGTGCGGATCACGTCGGCGGCGACCCGGTCGAGTTCGCCGGTGTCGACCCCAGGCCCGACCGTGGCGCGGACCGCGGTCAGCGCCGCGTGAACGACCACACCGGCTCGGCGCATGACCCGGATCTCGGCCACCGACTTGTGGTGGATCCCTGGTCTGCCGACTGGCCGGCGGCGACTCACCTGTGGTCGGTCAGTGCGACGAGCATCCGCTCGGTGACGACGTCGACGTCGCCCACACCGTCGACGGAGACGAGTTGGCCCCGCGTCGAGTACACGTCGACCAGGGGCGCCGTCTGGGCCACGTACACGTCCATCCGGTGTGCGATGACGTCGACCGTGTCGTCGCTTCGGCCCTCTTCGTCGGCACGGTGGGCGAGGCGTTCGATCAAGAGGGATCGCGGAACCGATATCTCGACCACGTGGTCCAGCACGGCGCCGATCTCCGCCAGGATCTTGTCGAGGGTGTGCACCTGCTCTGCGGTTCGCGGGTACCCGTCCAGCAGGAACCCCTGCCGAGCGTCGTCGGCCGCCAGCCGATCCCCGACCATGGCGTTCGTCACCGCGTCGGGCACGTACTCGCCCGAGTCCATGTACTGCTTGGCGGCCAGCCCGAGTTCGGTGCCCTCGGCCACGTTCGTCCGGAAGATGTCCCCGGTCGAGATGGCCGGGATGTCCAGCCTCTCGGCAAGTCGCTTCGCCTGTGTTCCCTTGCCCGCCCCGGGTGGCCCCAGCAAGACCAGGCGCATCAGCGGAGGAACCCTTCGTAGTTCCGTTGCTGGAGCTGCGACTGGATCTGCTTCACCGTCTCGAGGCCGACGCCGACGATGATGAGGATGCTGGTGCCGCCGAACGGGAAGTTCTGGTTGGCGTCGATCAGGATCAGCGCGATCAGTGGGATGAGCGCGACGAGGCCGAGATAAATCGACCCTGGGAACGTCAAACGGGACAATACGTAGTCGAGGTACTCCGCCGTCGGCCGTCCGGCCCTGATACCCGGGATGAAGCCGCCGTACTTCCGCATGTTCTCGGCCACCTCCTCCGGGTTGAAGGTGATCGCGACATAGAAGTACGTGAAGAAGATGATGAGGCCGAAATACAACAGGATGTAGAGCGGACCATCGCCCTGGGTCAGGTTGTTCTGGATCCACACGGCCCACGGAGCTGTCTGGTCGAACTGGGCGATCAGTGCCGGGAGATACAGCATCGACGAGGCGAAAATGACCGGGATGACGCCAGCCTGATTGATCTTCATGGGGATGTAGGTACTGGTGCCCCCGTAGGTGCGCAGCCCCACCATCCGCTTCGCGTACTGCACGGGTATTCGTCGCTGGCTCTGTTCGACCAGGACGACGAGGGCCACGACCACCAGCCCGATCCCGATGACGATCAGCATGGTCTCGATGCTGCGCTGCTGTCCGATGGCCCACAGCGAGCTGGGGAACGTCGCGGCGATCGAGGTGAAGATCAACAGGGACATGCCGTTGCCGACGCCGCGCGAGGTGATGAGCTCGCCCAGCCACATGACCAGGCCGGTGCCGGCAGTCATGGTGACGATCATCTGCAGGATGATGATCAGGCGGTCGTCAGGGACGACGGGCGGGCAGTCGATGCCGCCGAAGATCGTGTTGTTGCGAGCCAATGACACGAAGGTCGTCGACTGGAGGATCGCCAGGGCGATCGTCAGGTAGCGCGTGTACTGGGTGAGCTTCGCGGTGCCGGACTGCCCCTCCTTCTTCAATTCTTCGAAGCGGGGAATCACCACGGTCAACAGCTGCACGATGATGCTGGCCGTGATGTACGGCATGATCCCGAGCGCGAAGATCGACAGTTGGAGGAGCGCCCCACCGCTGAACAGGTTGAGGAGCCCGAAAAGGCCGGAGGTCTCGGCCTGCGCGACGCACTGGCGAACGTTGGAGAAGTCGACGCCCGGCGTCGGAATGAAGGACCCCAGGCGGAACACCGCCAATATGCCGAGTGTGAACAGGATCTTGTTGCGCAGATCCGGGGTCCGGAACGCACGAACGAACGCGCCCAGGCTGACCACGACTACCTCCTGTCACAGCCCCGGTGGGGCCCGGGCGAGGCGTGGCCTCACCTACTGGGTGGTGACACCGTCCGACGAAGTGGACAGTGCTCATGGGGACAGTAACACCGGACTCCGACCCGGCCGCGTGATCGTTCCACGTCGGAGGGGCCGGTGGGCCCGGGTCACAGCTCGGTGATCGTGCCTCCGGCATCGGAGATCTTCTGCCGAGCGCTGGCGGAGAACTTGTGTGCCGAGATCTGGAGCTTGACCTCGATGTCACCATCGCCCAACACCTTGACCAGCTCGCCCTTGCGGACTGCGCCCCGGGCGACCAGATCGGCCGGAGTCACGACACCGCCGTCCGGGTACAGCTCGGCGAGACGATCGAGGTTGACGACCTGGTACTCGGTACGGAACCGGTTGGTGAACCCGCGAAGCTTGGGCAGGCGCATGTGCATCGGCGTCTGGCCACCCTCGAAGGTCGCGGGCACCTGGTAGCGAGCCTTCGTTCCCTTGGTGCCCCGCCCTGCCGTCTTGCCCTTGCTGCCCTCGCCGCGACCCACCCGGGTCTTGGCCGTGCGGGCGCCCGGCGCAGGACGCAGGTGGTGGACCTTGAGGACGTGCTCGTCGCGACCTTCTCGTGCGACGCCGGTCGTGGTCTTGGCCATCACTCCACCTCCTCGACCGTGACGAGGTGCGCCACGGTGTTGACCATGCCCCGGATCTCCGGGCGGTCTTCTTTGACGACGACGTCCCCGATGCGCTTGAGACCGAGGGAGCGGATCGTCTCGCGCTGCGGGTGGGTGCCACCGATCGTGCTGCGGATCTGGGTCACCTTGAGTCGCTTGGATGCAGCCGCCGTGCTCATGAGGTGGCCGCCGCCGCAGCGCGGGCGCGCAACAGTGCCCGCGGCGCCACGTGCTCGAGGGGCAGTCCGCGTCGGGCAGCCACGGCTTCGGGCTGCTCGAGCTTCTTGAGCGCGGCGATAGACGCGTGCACGATGTTGATCGCGTTGGACGAGCCGAGCGACTTGCTCAGCACGTCGTGGATTCCGGCGCACTCCAGCACGGCGCGCACCGGGCCGCCGGCGATGACGCCGGTACCCGGGGCTGCCGGGCGCAACAGGACGACGCCAGCGGCGTCCTCACCCTGGACCGGGTGGGGAATGGTCGAGCCGAATCGGGCCACCTTGAAGAAGTTCTTCTTGGCATCCTCGACGCCCTTGCTGATCGCCGCGGGCACCTCTTTGGCCTTGCCGTATCCGACGCCCACGGTGCCCTCACCGTCGCCGACGATGACCAATGCGGTGAAGGAGAACCGCCGGCCACCCTTGACGACCTTGGCGACCCGGTTGATGGTCACGACTCGTTCGACGTACTGGCTGCGCTCGGCGGCATCGCCACGACGGTTGTCGGAGCCGCGGTCGCGACCACCGCGACGGCCGTCACGACCGCCCTCGCCACCGCCACGGCCGGCGTCCGGACCGGTGCCGCCGCCTGCCGGGCTGCCCCCGGGGCCTCGTCGCTGTACCGGAGGCATCAGACGACCCTGCCCGTCGGGACGGCCAGGTCACTGGATGTGGTGATCATGTCCTCGGTGCTCCTCACAGCTGCAGCCCCTTGTCACGGGCGCCATCGGCGACGGCCGCGATGCGACCGTGGTAACGGTTTCCGGATCGGTCGAAGACGACGGCGTCGACACCGGCGGCGAGAGCCCGCTCGGCGACGAGCTCGCCGACCCGGCGAGCCTTGGCGGTCTTGTCCGAGTCCGACCCGCGGAGGTCGGCTTCGAGGGTCGACGCCGATGCCAGGGTCCGGCCCGACGAGTCGTCGACGACCTGGACGCTCATATGGCGCAGCGAGCGAGTGACCACCATTCGTGGCCGCACGGTGGTGCCGAAGACCCGCTTGCGGACCCGGGCGTGACGACGGGATCGTGCGGCGATCCGGCTCCGTCCACCGTGACGTGACGCGCGATCGACAACGGTGGGCATTACTTCTTCCCAGCCTTTCCGGCCTTGCGACGAACGACTTCGCCTTCGTAGCGCACGCCCTTGCCCTTGTACGGCTCAGGCGGGCGAATCTTGCGGATATTGGCGGCGACCTCGCCGACCTGCTGTTTGTCGATGCCCTGCACCGAGAAACGGGTCTGGTTCTCGACGACGAACGAGATCCCCCGTGGTGGGACCACGGTGACGGGGTGCGAGAAGCCGAGGGCGAATTCGAGGTTCGACCCCTTGGCGGCGACGCGGTAACCGGTGCCGTGGATCTCCAGCTTGCGCTCGTACCCGGCGCTGACGCCGGTCACCATGTTGGCGATGAGGGTACGGGTGAGGCCGTGCAGCGACTTGGAGACGCGTTCGTCGTTGGGTCGCGCGACGGTCAGGTGACCGTCGTCGGTTGACACCGTGATCGGCTCGGCGACAGTCAGGCTCAGCGAACCCTTGGGCCCCTTGACCATCACGTCGCGACCGTCGAGGTCGATGCTCACCCCGCCAGGAATAGGGACGGGTAGGCGTCCGATGCGTGACATCCAGCTACTCCTCTCACCAGACGTAGGCGAGGACTTCCCCACCCACGCCCTGCTTGGCTGCCTGACGGTCGGTCAACAGCCCCGACGACGTCGACAGGATCGCGATACCCAGGCCACCGAGCACGCGAGGAAGGTTGGTCGACTTCGCGTACACCCGTAGCCCGGGCTTGCTGACCCGGCGTATCCCTGCGATCGACCGTTCACGCGAGGGACCGAACTTCAGCGAGATGTCGAGGGTCTTGCCGACCTCGGCGTCTGCCACGGTGAATGCCGCGATGTATCCCTCTTGCTTGAGGATCTCGGCGATGTTCTGCTTGAGCTTGCTGTAGGGCATGGACACGTTGTCGTGATACGCCGAATTGGCGTTGCGCAGTCGCGTCAACATGTCGGCGATGGGATCTGTCATGGTCATGTGATCACCAACTGCTCTTCGTCACACCGGGCAGCTCGCCGCGGTGGGCCATCTCGCGCAGGCAGATTCGGCACAGGCCGAACTTCCGGTACACCGAGTGCGGGCGCCCGCAACGTTGACAGCGGGTGTAGCCGCGCACCGTGAACTTCGGCTTGCGCTTGGCCTTCTCCTTGAGGGCGGTCTTGGCCATGTCCTCAGTTCTCCTTGAAGGGGAAGCCGAGCTTGCGCAGCAGGCTCCGGCCCTCGTCGTCGTTGGTGGCAGTGGTGACGACCGTGATGTCCATACCGCGGACCCGGTCGATCCGGTCCTGGTCGATCTCGTGGAACATCGACTGCTCGTTCAGCCCGAAGGTGTAGTTGCCGCGCCCGTCGAACTGCTTGGGAGACAGACCGCGGAAGTCCCGGATGCGAGGCAGGGCGACGGCCAGCAGCCTGTCGAGGAACTCCCACATGCGGTCGCCGCGCAGCGTGACGTGCGCCCCGATCGGCATGCCCTCACGCAGCTTGAACTGGGCGATGGACTTGCGTGCCCGGGTCACCTGAGGCTTCTGACCGGTGATCGCGCCGAGGTCCTTGATCGCGCCGTCGATGAGCTTCGAGTCGCGAGCCGCCTCACCGACCCCCATGTTGACGACGATCTTGACCAGGCCGGGAATCTGCATCACGTTGCCGTAGGAGTACTCGTCCCGCATCGCCTGCATGATCTCGTCCCGGTAGCGCTGCTTCATCCGGGGCATGTCGCGGGCGTGGTCCGCCGAGCCCTTTGCCGCGGGCGTCGCATCCGTCGATTCGGTCACGGTCGTCATGAGATGTCCTCGCCCGAACGACGCGCCACCCGTACCCGCACGATCCGCTCGCGTCCACCTCGCTCGACGGTGTCCAGCCGGATACCGACGCGGGTCGGCTTCTTGGTCTTGGGGTCGACCAACGCCACGTTGCTGGCGTGGATCGGTGCCTCGGTGTGGATCAGTCCCCCGGCGCGGTTGGCGCCCGACGCGGTCTGACCGGGCTTCACGTGCTTCGTGACGCGATTGACGCCCTCGACCGTCACCCGGTTGGTCTCGGAGTGGATGGCGATGATCCGACCCGTCTTGCCGCGGTCGCCACCGCGGGATGCCCGGGTGCCGGCGATGATCTGCACCAGGTCACCCTTCTTGAAGCGCATCCGGATCGGCTTGGTGGGCTTGGCCTGTTGCCTGACGACTGCCATCTCAGAGCACCTCCGGGGCCAGCGAGATGATCTTCATGAACTTCTTGTCGCGCAGCTCGCGCCCGACCGGGCCGAAGATGCGCGTACCGCGAGGGTCGCCGTCCGGCTTGATGATGACCGCGGCGTTCTCGTCGAACTTGATGTACGAGCCGTCGGGCCGGCGACGTTCCTTGACGGTGCGCACGACGACAGCCTTGACGACGTCCCCGGACTTGACGTTGCCGCCGGGAATGGCGTCCTTGACGGTCGCGACGATGATGTCTCCGATTCCGGCATACCGTCGGCCGGAGCCGCCCAGTACCCGGATACAGAGGATCTCTTTCGCTCCGGTGTTGTCGGCGACGCGAAGTCGCGATTCCTGCTGAATCATCGGAGCCTCACTTTGCCCTCTCCAGGATGTCCACGACGCGCCAGCGCTTGTTGGCCGACAGCGGGCGGGTCTCCATGATGAGGACGAGGTCGCCCACTCCGGCCGTGTTGTTCTCGTCGTGTGCCTTGATCCGGCTGGTACGACGCAGCACCTTGCCGTAGAGCGGGTGCTTGACCCGGTCCTCGACCGTGACGACGACCGTCTTGGTCATCTTGTCGCTCACCACGAGACCGCGGCGGGTCTTGCGATACCCGCGCGCCTCTCCCGAGGAGTCGATGTCGTCGGTGGTTTGGATATCGCTCACGAACCCACCTCCTGTGTGCTGATCCCGAGCTCGCGCTCGCGCATGATCGTGTAGATCCGAGAAATGTCGCGGCGGACGGCCTTGAGTCGCCCGTGGCTCTCCAACTGACCGGTCGCCGAGGCGAACCGGAGGTTGAACAGCTCCTCCTTGGCCTTGCGCAACTCTTCGATCAACCGGTCGTCGTCGAAGGTCCGCAGGTTGGCCGGGAACAGGTCGGCGCTTCCGATGGACATCAGGACTCGCCTCCCTCACGCACGATGATCCGGCACTTCATCGGCAGCTTGTGCATGGCACGAGTGAGGGCGTCGCGCGCGATCTTCTCGTTCGGGAACGCCAGCTCGAACATCACTCGACCGGGCTTGACGTTGGCGATCCACCACTCCGGAGATCCCTTACCGGAACCCATGCGCGTCTCCGCGGGCTTCTTCGTGATGGGACGGTCCGGGTAGATGTTGATCCAGACCTTGCCGCCACGTCGAATGTGACGCGTGATGGCGATACGGGCCGACTCGATCTGCCGGTTGGTGATGTAGCCGTGCTCCAACGCCTGCAGGCCGTAGTCGCCGAAGGTCACCGCGGTGCCGCCGGTGGCCGCCCCGCGCCGGGCGGGGTGATGCTGCTTGCGGTGTTTGACGCGACGGGGAATCAGCATGTGTCAGCCCTCCGAACCTGGTGAGGTCGTGGATGGTGCTCCTGCGGCCGTAGCGGCTGCCGCGTCCACTGCCGCAACTGCGGCGGCGTCGGCCGTGCCGGCGACGGGGGCGGCCGGGTCACGTCGGCGCGGGGTCCTGGCGCCGCCACCGTCGCGACCACCGTCACGCGGGCCACGATCACGGTCGCTGCGCGGGCGCGGTGCTGCCGACGCCTGCTCCTGCGCCAGCTCCCGGGCCGTCTTGTCACCGTGATACAGCCAGACCTTGACG
The DNA here is from genome assembly GCA_031398915.1 of Micrococcales bacterium. Classification (GTDB taxonomy): domain Bacteria; phylum Actinomycetota; class Actinomycetes; order Actinomycetales; family JBBAYJ01; genus JANNOG01. The sequence goes on from JANNOG010000040.1 coordinate 18,780, forward strand.
CCGATCCGACCGAACGTGGTTCGTGCCTCCTGGAACCCGTAATCGATCTGGGCGCGCAGGGTGTGCAGGGGTACCCGGCCCTCGCGGTAGAACTCGGACCGGCTCATCTCGGCGCCACCGAGGCGGCCCGAACACTGGACACGGATTCCCTGGGCGCCGGCGCGCTGAGCCGATTGCATGCCCTTACGCATTGCGCGCCGGAACGACACCCGGCTGGACAACTGTTCGGCGATGCCGAGGGCGACCAGCTGGGCGTCCGCCTCCGGATTCTTCACCTCGAGGATGTTGAGCTGTACCTGCTTACCGGTCAGCTTCTCCAACTCGCTGCGCAGCCGATCCGCCTCGGCGCCACGGCGACCGATCACGATGCCCGGCCGGGCGGTGTGCAGGTCGACGCGGACCCGGTCGCGGGTGCGTTCGATCTCGACCCGGCTGATCCCGGCCCGGTCCATCCCCTTCGACATCAGGCGACGGATCTGGACGTCTTCGTTCACGTAGTCGCGGTACCGCTGGCCCTTGGCCGTCGAGTCCGCGAACCAGCGCGAACGGTGCTCGGTCGTGATGCCCAGGCGGAAGCCGTGAGGGCTGACTTTCTGACCCATCAGCGAGCCTTCCTTGTGTTGGTCGACGAACCGGCAGGCGCGGTGGATTCGCGCTCGGGTGCCGAGACGACGACCGTGATGTGGCTGGTCCGCTTGCGGATGCGGAACGCGCGGCCCTGGGCACGGGGCTGGAACCGCTTGAGCGTGGGTCCCTCGTCGACGAACGCCGTCGACACCACCAGCGAGCCCTCGTCGAATCGCTCGTTGAGCTCGTTGGCGGCGAATCGCGCGTTGGCGATCGCACTTTCGACGACCTTGCGAACGGGCTCGCTCGCGGCCTGCGGGGCGAAACGCAGGATCTCGACGGCGGTCGTGGCCTGCTTGCCACGGACCAGATCGACTACCCGGCGGGCCTTCATCGGGGTGACGCGCACGTAGCGCGCTTGAGCACGGGCTTCCATCAGCGACGTCGTCCCTTCCGGTCGTCCTTCTCATGGCCACGGAACGTTCGGGTGGGAGCGAACTCGCCCAGCTTGTGACCCACCATCGCCTCGGTGACGAAGACCGGGACGTGCTTGCGGCCGTCGTGGACGGCAATGGTGTGACCGAGCATGTCGGGAACGATCATCGAGCGGCGCGACCACGTCTTGATGACGTTCTTCGTGCCCAGACCGTTCTGTACGTCCACCTTCTTCATGAGGTGGTCATCGACGAACGGCCCCTTCTTCAGACTGCGTGGCATCGGCGGACCCCTCTCTCAGCGCTTCTTGCCGGCGGTGCGGCGGCGGACGATCTGACGGTCGGATTCTTTGTTCGGACGTCGGGTGCGGCCCTCGGCCTGGCCCCAGGGACTCACCGGGTGACGCCCACCGGAGGTCTTGCCCTCACCACCGCCGTGCGGGTGGTCGATCGGGTTCATGGCGACGCCGCGGACGGTCGGGCGCTTGCCCTTCCACCGCATCCGGCCGGCCTTACCCCAGTTGATGTTGGACTGCTCGGCGTTGCCGACCTCGCCCACAGTGGCGCGGCACCGCACGTCGACGTTGCGAATCTCGCCAGAGGGCATGCGCAACTGGGCGTTTCCGCCCTCGCGAGCCACGAGGCGGACACTCGTCCCGGCGGAGCGGGCGATCTTGGCCCCGCCACCCGGACGGAGCTCGACCGCGTGGATGACCGTGCCGACCGGGATGTTCCGCAGCGGGAGGCTGTTGCCGGGCTTGATGTCGGCCGTCGGGCCGTTCTCGATGATGTCGCCCTGCTTGAGCTTGTTGGGAGCCAGGATGTAGCGCTTCTCACCGTCGATGTAGTGCAGCAACGCGATCCGCGCGGTCCGGTTGGGGTCGTACTCGATGTGAGCCACCTTGGCTGTCACGCCGTCCTTGTCGTGACGGCGGAAGTCGACGAGGCGGTACTGGCGCTTGTGGCCACCACCCTGGTGCCGAGTGGTGACCCGGCCCGAGCTGTTGCGCCCGCCCTTGCGGGTCAACGGACGGAGCAACGACTTCTCCGGCTCGGAACGGGTGATCTCGACGAAGTCGGCGACCGAGGAGCCCCGTCGCCCGGGAGTCGTCGGGGAGTACTTGCGGATGCCCATGGTCAGTTCCCCGGTCCGGTGAAGATGTCGATCGAACCCTCGGCGAGGGTCACGATGGCGCGCTTGGTGGCCTTGCGTCGCCCGACCCCGCTCTTGGTGCGGCGGACCTTGCCGGGCCGGTTCATCACGTTGACCCCGTTGCGCTTGACCTTGACGCCGAAGATCTTCTCGACGGCAATCTTGATCTCGGTCTTGTTCGCCCGGGGGTCGACGAGAAACGTGTACTTGCCCTCCTCGTGCAGGCTGTACGACTTCTCGCTGACCACCGGAGAGATCAGCACGTCGCGCGGGTTCTTGCCGACGTTGAACCGCTCACGACCGATGACGTCCGGCTGCTCGCTCATGCCGACTCCTCCACTGACTCGGGCTCGGCGACGGCGGTGCGACCCCGGCCCACCGGAATGGACGCCCGAGCCACGAACTCGTCCAGGGCGACCTTGGTGAAGACGATCTCGTCGCTGCACAGCACGTCGTAGGGGTTGAGCTGGTCGGGCCACAACACGTGGAGATCCTTGAGGTTGCGTACGCTCTTCATCGCGGCGTCCTCGGATCGTGACACGACCAGCAGCAGGTTGCGCCGAGCCGAGATGCCTTCGAGAGCAGCCGCTGCCGCCTTGGTCGAGGGGACGTCGCCGTCGATGATCGATGTCAGGACGTGGATCCGGCCATGGCGGGCCCGGTCGGACAGGGCTCCGCGCAACGCTGCCGACTTCATCTTCTTGGGAGTGCGCTGCACATAGCTGCGGGGGGTCGGGCCGTGGACGACACCACCACCAGCGAACTGCGGTGCGCGGGTCGAGCCCTGACGGGCACGACCGGTTCCCTTCTGGCGGTAGGGCTTCTTGCCACCACCGCGCACCTCGCCACGGTTCTTGGTCGAGTGCGTGCCCTGGCGGGCGGCCGCCAGCTGGGCCACCACGACCTGGTGGATCAGGGGCACGTTGGTCTGCGTGCCGAACACGTCGGCAGGCAGGTCGACCGTGGTGTCGCCGCCACGGATCGTGATGGACAACTGGGTGTCCGATCCTGCGGTCTGGGTGTCGGCGCTCACGCGGTCACCGTCACGGGTAGTGACTTGCTGGCGGTCTTGACCAGCACGACGCCGTTCCTGGGTCCTGGGACCGCACCGGCGATCAGCAGGTAGCCACGCTCGATGTCGACTGCCTGGATCCGCAGGTTCTGCGTGGTCTGCCGGGCGACACCCATCCGACCGGCCATCCGGACACCCTTGAAGACACGTCCCGGCGTGGCGCAGGCGCCGATCGACCCGGGCGAACGGTGCTTGCGCTGGACACCGTGGCCGGCGCCGAGGCCCTTGAACCCGTGGCGCTTCATGACGCCCGCGGTGCCCTTGCCCTTGGTGGTGCCGACCACGTCGACCACGTCACCGACGGTGAACGTGTCGAGTGCGATCTCCTGGCCGAGGCTGAAGTCGGCCGCGTCGACGGTCCGGACCTCGACGAGGTGACGCCGGGGTGGCACGCCGGCACGCGCGAAGTGGCCGGTCATCGGCTGATTGACCTTGCGGGGGTCGATCTGCCCGAAGGCGAGCTGGATGGCGGAGTACCCGTATGCCTCGGTGGCCTTGACGTCTGTGACGACGTTTCCGGCGGCGGCCACGACGGTGACCGGGACGAGACGGTTCTTCTCGTCCCACACCTGGGTCATGCCGACCTTGTACCCGAGGAGGGCACGCACCTGCCTGTCGTTGGTCACGGTCGCGTCCTCAGAGTTTGATCTCGATGTCGACGCCGGCAGGCAGGTCGAGTCGCATCAGCGAGTCGACCGTCTTGGGCGTCGGGTCGAGAATGTCGATGAGCCGCTTGTGGGTGCGCATCTCGAAGTGTTCGCGGCTGTCCTTGTACTTGTGGGGGCTGCGAATCACGCAGTAGATGTTCTTCTCGGTCGGCAGCGGCACGGGGCCGGCGACGCTCGCCCCAGTCCGGGTCACCGTCTCGACGATCTTTCGCGCCGACGAGTCGATGACCTCGTGGTCGTAGGCCTTGAGCCGGATGCGGATCTTTTGGCCCGCCATACCGCTGCCTTCTCTCTGTCGTGAATCGAGGAACGATCATGTGTGTCCGACCCACGCGGTCGGGTGTGTCGGGTCCAGGAACAGACCTCTGCGCTGCTGACACGGGAAGAACGGAGGGGCCCTGGACGACAACGCCCGGCGGGCAACCGGTACAGAATGCCAGACGGAGGGCTGACAGGCCAATCCGGTCCGTTCAGCAGGTGGTGCACGCTGCCGACGGGATCTGGCTGGTCACCGGTAGTGGTGACCAGCCAGATCGGACGTCACTTCAGGATCTTGACGACCCGGCCTGCACCGACGGTGCGGCCGCCCTCGCGGATGGCGAAGCGCAAAAAATAACGCAGGAAAGGCCTGCTTAAAGCCCGATCTGAGCCTGACAGCACATTGCTCTTAACGCTGCGCTCCAGTTTTTTCGGATAACAACCATTGAAATCTGACAACACAATCGAAAAACCGTTTCTCTACCTGCTTGTTTTTTCACTCCTACTCCATATTGGGGTGTTTGCACTGGTGCTCTATCTGCCTGAGCCCAAACAGCCGCCAATGGAACCCGTGTTTATTGATCTGCAGCAGATGCCGGAATTGAAGAGCGCCGAACCTGTTCAAAAGCAGGAGATCAAACGCCATTCAGACAGACCGGTGCGTGTACAGCGCGAAACTGCCCCTCGGGCGACTG
>JANNOG010000095.1:0-4559 GCA_031398915.1 Micrococcales bacterium
GCGATGTGACGCGCTGCTCGTCGACACGATCAGCCGTTCCGACACGTACTCTATGTCGACGTCCGCGAGGACGACGTCTCGCTGGGTCACGAGGCGACGGTGTCCAAGGTCAGCGAGGACCAGCTGTTCTACCTGATGTCACGTGGCATGCCCGAGGACGAGGCGATGGCCATGATCGTGCGCGGCTTCATCGAGCCGATCGCCCGTGAGCTGCCGATGGAGTACGCCCTCGAACTCAACAAGCTGATCGAACTACAGATGGAAGGCGCCGTCGGATGACCGTGGCCCCCGAGCTCACCCGACAGTCCGGCACGGAGGCGGTGCGTGACGCGATCGAGACGACCGCACCCAAGTCGAGCCGTGCGGACAACCTGCGCTCAGCCGACCCGAGCGCCTACGGCCTACCGTCCGGGCGCGAGGAGGACTGGAAGTTCAGCCCACTGAGTCGCCTCGAGGACCTCTTGGCGGGGCAGCCGAGCGACGCCCAGCTGGTGTGGCAGACGGACCTACCCGATGGCGTGACTCTCGACCGGGTGGGTGCTGACGACCCACTGCTGGCGTCGGTGCCGCTGCCCGTGGACCGCCCGTCGGCCCTCGCGGTGTCCCAGTCGGGCGGTGCGATCGTGCTGCGGGTCGCAGCCGACACCGTGGTCGATCGCCCGGCCGTCATCCGGCTGAGCGGCACCGGCCAGTCGGTACACGCCCACCTGGTGGTGGACGTCGCAGCTCACGCCAGCGCGACCGTCGTCATCGAGCACACCGGCTCGGCCACTCTCGCCGAAGAGATCAGCGTGCTGGTCGGCGACGGGGCCCGGCTGCGCCTGATCGGCCTGCACACCTGGGACGACGACGCACTCCATGCCGGGCACGTGGGCATCCGAGTCGGTCGGGACGCCACCATCGAGTCCACGCACGTCAGCCTGGGGGGCGCGGTGGTGCGGATCGTCGAGACGGTCGAGTACGCCGGCCCGGGTGGCGATGCCTGGCTGTCCGGCCTGTACTTCGCCGGGGACGACCAGCACCTCGAACACCGCCTCTTCGTCGACCACTCGCAGCCGCGGTGTCGTTCCAACGTGATGTACAAGGGTGCCCTGCTGGGCGCCACAGCTCGCACCGTATGGGTCGGTGACGTCCTCATCCGGGCCGCCGCCGAGGGAACCGACACCTACGAGCTGAACCGCAACCTCATCCTCAGCCCTGGCGCACGTGCCGATTCCGTCCCCAATCTGGAGATCGAGACCGGTCAGATCGAGGGGGCGGGTCACGCCAGCGCGACGGGTCGCTTCGACGACGAGCAGCTGTTCTATCTCCAGGCCCGCGGGATCGACCCGGTCCAGGCCCGCCGTCTCGTCGCGCAGGGCTTCTTCGCCGACGTCATCGCTCGGATCGGATTGCCCGAGGTGCAAGAGCGCCTGACCACCACCATCGACCGCCGGTTGAGTACGGCGGACCTCACCTTCGAACGGAGCAGTGCATGAGCACCCTCGAGATCCGCGACCTGCACGTCGCCACGACGGCCGACGGTGAGGCCACGCCGATCCTGCGGGGCGTGGACCTGACCGTTCGCTCCGGTGAGACCCACGCGATCATGGGCCCCAACGGATCCGGCAAGTCGACGCTGGCCTACTCGATCGCCGGACATCCCAAGTACACCGTCACCCAGGGGACGATCACGCTGGACGGCGCCGACGTTCTGGCGATGAGCGTGGACGAGCGGGCACGGGCGGGACTCTTCCTGGCCATGCAGTACCCCGTCGAGGTGCCCGGCGTGACGGTCTCGAACTTCCTGCGCACCGCCAAGACGGCAGTGTCGGGACAGGCCCCCGCGTTGCGGCACTGGGTGAAGGACGTCAAGTCCGCGATGGAAGACCTCCGGATGGACCCTGCTTTCGCGGCACGCAACGTCAACGAGGGCTTTTCCGGCGGTGAGAAGAAGCGTCACGAGATCCTGCAGCTGAGGATCCTGCGCCCGCGGATCGCCATCCTCGACGAGACCGACTCGGGGTTGGACGTGGATGCGCTTCGCGTGGTCAGTGACGGGGTCAACTCGGCCAAGGCGGACGGCGCACTGGGCGTGCTGCTGATCACCCACTACACCCGGATCCTCAAGTACATCGAACCGGACTTCGTCCACGTGTTCGTCGACGGCCGGATCGTCGACGCCGGTGGTCCGGAGTTGGCGCAACGCCTTGAGGACGAGGGGTACGACCGGTACCTCGCTGCCACCACATCAGCCGCTGAGATGGCCGCTGGGATCGGAGCCTGACATGACCGTCGAACCCCAAGGAGCGCTCCCCGATGTGGCCGACATCGAGGAGGCCCTGCGCGACGTCGTCGACCCCGAGTTGGGCATCAACGTGGTCGACCTCGGCCTCGTCTACGGCGTACACATCGACCCGCAACGGCATGCCGTGATCGACATGACGCTGACCTCGGCAGCCTGCCCGTTGACCGACGTCATCGAGGAGCAGGCGCAACAGGCACTCAAGCCCCTGGTGTCCGGTATGACGATCAACTGGGTATGGATGCCACCGTGGGGTCCCGACAAGATCACCGACGAAGGGCGCGAGCAGCTGCGGGCACTGTCCTTCAACGTGTGACGCCACCGGATCACCTCGGCGAGGAGAAATTCGTCGAGGTTCCTCCCGAGCGGCTCACCCGCTGGGTCGAACGTTTCGTCGACTCCCACGGCCAGGCCGAGGTGACACCCCTGCCCTCGGGTTTCGCCCTGGCCGCTGCCGACGGGTCGTCCGCCCGGCTCGAACTCCTCGTGACGAGCCCGACCGCAGAGGTCGACACAGGGGCGTGGCGCGCGGCGGCGTCGCTCGCAGCTCGAGCCACGGCCACTCCGCCGGTGCTACTGGTGGCCGTGCGGCGCGGCGGCTGGGCGGTGGGCGTGGCCGACGGGGGTGGCGAGCGGGTCGGCAAAGCCGGCAGAGGCTACGTCCAGGCGCGCACGGCCGCCGGGGGGACCTCACAGAGTCGTTACGCGCGCCGACGCGGCAATCAGGCCGCCAAGCTCGCCGACGGTGCCGCGGGCGCACTGCAGCGGATCACCCGCGACCCCGAGGCCATGGCAGGCGTTGCCGGGGTGGTGGTGGCCGGCGACCGAGACCTCTGTCGTGACGTGTTGGCCGAGGCAGGAAGCGACCTTCCGGTCGTCGGCGTGCTGGCCGTGGGCGAACCCCGACGGGTCACCCTCACCGAGTTGGCGGTGCGGGTACGGGCCATCCGGGTCCACGTCCGCAATGCCGGGCCAACACACCCCGTTGCGACCACACCCTCTCCAGCCCCGCACCCCTCCCCAACCCCCCAGCTCCGCCCCCAAACGCGTGATCATGGGCGCCTCGGGGGGTTGAGGCCGCCAGAAGGCCCTGACAGGCCATGATCACGACACGTTGGTGGTCCCGGCCACCCACCCCTGTGGACAACCGCAGCGTCGTCAAGCCTCCCTGCGCCACGGTCGTCCGATGCAGCCGTTGCCCACCGAGCTCACCTCCGGCCCGTTCAGTGTTCGCCGGGCACGTGGATTGGGAGTGACCCCCGACGTCCTGCGTGCCGCCCGCCTTCACATGCCGTTCACCGGGGTTCGACTACCGCCCGATAGCCCGCGAGACGTGGCCACCCGCTGCGCCGCATTGGCCCTGATCATCAACGACCGCGCCGCGTTCTCTCATCACACAGCCCTTCGCCTTTACGGCCTGCCGCCGGGTGCGACACGTCGACCACGAGTCGCCGCCGAGTCCGGTGACGACGTGCTTGATGTGTCCGTCCCGCGGGGGGTGTCGGTGCCCGCCGGGAAGGGGGTTCGTGGTCACGACGCGTTGTGGGATGTCGCAGATGTCGTCGTCGTTCGTGGCCTTCGGGTCACGTCGCCGGAGCGGACCCTGTGTGATCTGGCGACCTCCTGCACCCGTAACGACCTCACAGTCATCGCTGACGCCATGCTGTCCGGCCCTTTTCGCCGAGCGCCCCTGACCTGCCCGGACGCACTGGAACTGCGCGTCCAGGCGTGGGCAGGTCGCCGTGGTGCCGTGGTCCTGCGAGAGGCGATCCGGTTGGCCAGTACCGGCGTGGACTCGCCGATGGAGACCCTCCTGCGGCTATTGCTTCTCGACGCCGGACTTCCGCGGCCCAGCGTCAATGAACCGATTTACGACACATGGGGGACCACGATTCATCGTCCCGACCTGTCCTGGCCACAGTGGCGCGTCGCCGTCGAATACGACGGGAGCCACCACTTCGAAACGAGAGGGCCGGACCCGACCTGGCGCCGGCGACATGATGTCGCGCGAGTCGAGTTGATGCAGGAACTCGGGTGGATCGTCCGAGTCATGACCAGTCATGACGTTCTGAATTCCCCTGACAACGCGACTCGACGAGTACGGGCTGCGCTGCACGAACGTGGCGCCCCCCTCGCGTGATCATGGACGATCTGGCCGTTGGGGACGGCCTTCACCCCCGAATCGTCCATGATCACTCTGGGTCGGGGGGGCGGCGGCCCGGATAGCAGACAACTGAGAAGACTTGATTGGGCTCTGGGTCTGGTTGGAAGTTTG
>JANNOG010000097.1:0-1589 GCA_031398915.1 Micrococcales bacterium
CAAAAGGTTGACTCCGCGAGTTCGAGAGATCTCCGGCACAATGGGCGGTAGAGATCGTGGCGGGGCTTGCTAACGCCCACCGCCGCGGGCCTTGCGGAAGCGCCACAATCGCGCCGACGGACGGTGCACGATGAAGCATACGGATCGTGATTGAATCCTGCGTGATCTGGCAGACGGATCAGGTTTGAACTGCGCGCTCGATCCATGGGCATGCGCAGACGCGGGCAAGGGCCTGTCTTTCCAGCGTCAGCCATGCCCGATCGGTCTCGCGGAGCAGGTGGTCGTAGTCGGCGTACACCCGATTGGACAGCTGATGACTCCGCAGCCAGTGCCAAAGCCGTTCCACCGGGTTTAGTTCCGGCGAGTACGGGGGTAACAGCAGCAGAGTGATGTTGTCGGGCACGGCCAATGCCCTGGCCACGTGCCAGCCGGCGTTGTCCAGCACCAGCACCGCGTGTTCATCAGCCGCCAGCGTGCCGCCCAGGCCGGCGAGGAACTGGTTCATCAGGCTGGTGTTGACCGTCGGCGTGATCATCGCCACCGACTCGCCCGTCGCCGGCTCGACCGCGGCCCAGAGGTAGACCCACTCGTACTCGGTCTGCCGCACGGCCACGGGACGTGAGCCGGTGCGGGCCCAGACGCGGGTGAGGGTGCCCTGCTGGCCGATGCGGGCTTCGTCCTGCACGAACCAGCGAATGCGTTTGCCGGGGTGGGCCTGGCTCACCTGCTGCGCAAAAAGGGGGCGTGCTGGTCGGTGAACTGCTTCATCGCCTGCGGGTCGTTCTTGCGGTGCCGTGGGCGTGGCAGCAGTGAGGAGTAACCGATCCGCCGCAGCACGTCGTAGATCCCGCCCAGCGTGTGGACGACGCCGAACTCGGCCTCGATGATGCGGCAGATGTCACGGCCACGCAGCGTGCACACGCCGTCAGAGTCGCGTGGACCGGCATCGAGCCGGACCCGCAGCTGTTGTTCCTGCTCCGCCGAGAGCTTGGGCCGCCGTCCCGGCTGCTTGCGTGGCGTCAGGGCGTCGATCCCGCCGCGGCGGTAGCGGGCCAGCCACTCGTCCACGAACCGCGGCGAGCGGCCCAGGTAAGCGGCGATCTGATCGCCTTCGAGCTTGCCGTCCATCGCCAGCAGCACCGCGCGGTAGCGGTCGCGTTGCTTGGCGTTGGACTCGCAACAAACGAGTTCTTCGAGCCGAAACCGGTCGGCGGCATCGTGGGGGATGATCTGCATCGGTCCACTGTGCCAACCGACGGGCAGTCGCGCAACCGAACAATCGCCGAACGCGCGTGGGAATCAATCCTGACGCGTATTACACGGTTCCCGGTTGAAACCCGCGCGCTACGACACCGCCGTCATTACAAAGCCCTCAGGGGAAATCTCGGGATCGCCCACTGATTCGGGCGGCCCGGATTCCTCAGGAGACTTATAAACAACGGCGGTGTCGAGTGCAGAAGCGGACTGCAAACCGTCTTAGTTGTCCTTGGGCTTATACGGCACGGCTTCGGCACCGGTGAAGCCGTCTTCCTTGGTCGCCAAGTCCTTGCGCTGCCAGCAGCGGATGTAATCGACGACGAAGTCAGCGG